>NZ_JBVHNK010000003.1:0-600779 GCF_055556615.1 Pseudomonas sp. PME37.24/025 | reverse complement strand
TGCCCGCGAAGAACGATGACGCGTAATACCTGAAAAACCGCGGTGCATTCTTCGCGGGCAAGCCACGCTCCCACAGGATTTTCGTCGCTCAAACTTCTTAACTTCCCTCGCCAAAGCTGCTCAGCACTACTCCGAAGGCCGCGCCCGCAACCGCCGCCCAATCACATCCAGCACATCACACCCATCGCGCAATGGAATGGCGCAGAGCAGGGCGAAGTCACTGAGAATCATCGAATCGCACTCGACTGAGCCGCGCATGGATATGTTCTCAAGCACCTGGGTTACGGCACGAATTCGATAGCTGGCAGCGTCGGTCAAAACATCGAGCGGCGCGTGGGTATCGACGAACAGGGTGGGCATGTCGGTGCAATTGCTGGTGAGCGCCATGAAACGGCTTTTGGGGTGGGGCATTGGTTTTTCGTAGGGTGGGTCTGGCGTTAGCGTCGTCATTTGTAATTTCCATGAGTATGAATATGAGCTGCCAACGCACCCTCCTACAGGTTTGGGTGGCAGCCATGCGCAGGAGTAGGAGTACCGAGCACTCATGGACCTCGGCCACGCCGAAGCGTGTCCCGCGCACAGCCGCCGCGAACGATCTTACGGACACGAATTAAGCGCCGCAATCAAACGACAAAGCTGTTGCACCATGAGAGAGGGCTCCTACACCCTGCCACTGCATTCGCAGTGACAGCCAAAGACTATCGATGGAACACATTTCACACCAGTTCATGGAAACCGCTACGAGTTGAAGGAAACTTCCGACGACCTTGCCCAGAAATTTCGCTGCCTGTGAGACCGCCATCGCGGGCAAGCCTCGCGCCTAAGGAATCGAGGCTGACCGCCAAATATGGGAAGACTTCAATCCTGTAGGCAGAAAATTAGGCGCGGGGACTTTGCGGGGGATCGATCAGGAAAGAAGTCGGGAAAGGTGGAAATGGATGTAGGGCGATTCGCTGATTAACAGCGACTAAATAACGTTCAGCGAAGCGACCCTAAACCCTGCAATCGTATTGCATCTGATACATCGCGCTGGATGGTTTTACGACTGCTTCGCAGCCGAACGGGGCGATGCGTCGTTCCGACAAGCCCCCTCGCCACAGGTGCATTGCCAGCCGAGCTTTGGCTGTGACCATCCGCCACTCTGCCCTTACTGTTTCTCAACCGCAGGTGTATCGTATTCGCCTTTTGCAGGCTCCCCGCCTGTGGCTGATACGTGAGGTAGTTGAGTTCATGTCCTTTACCCGTCGCCAAATTCTCGGTGGCCTGGCCGGTCTTGTTGTCGTTGGTGTCGGAGCCGGTGGCGCGTCGCGTTACTGGCTGGGCAAAATGGCCGACGCTGACGCCGGCCACGACTATGAACTGATCGCCGCCCCGCTGGACGTCGAACTGGTAGCCGGGCACAAGACTCCCGCCTGGGCCTTTGGCCCGTCGGCGCCGGGCACTGAATTGCGCGTGCGTCAGGGCGAATGGCTGCGGGTGCGCTTCATCAACCATCTGCCGGTGGCGACCACCATTCACTGGCACGGCATCCGCCTGCCGCTGGAAATGGACGGCGTGCCGTACGTCTCGCAATTGCCGGTGCTGCCGGGCGAGTACTTCGACTATAAATTCCGCGTGCCTGATGCCGGCAGCTACTGGTATCACCCGCACGTGAACAGCAGCGAAGAGCTGGGTCGTGGGTTGGTCGGCCCGCTGATCATCGAAGAGCGCGAGCCCACCGGTTTCAAATACGAAAAGACCTTGAGCCTCAAGAGCTGGCATGTCGATGAGGAGGGCGCTTTCGTAGCGTTCAGCATTCCTCGTGAAGCGGCCCGTGGCGGTACGGCGGGGGGCTTGTCGACCATCAATGGCGTCTCGCAAGCGGTGATCGACTTGCCCGCCGGGCAGATCACTCGTGTACGGTTGCTCAACCTCGACAATACGCTGACGTACCGCCTCAACATTCCTGGCGTCGAAGCGCAGATCTACGCGCTGGACGGCAATCCGATTGAACCGCGTCCACTGGGCAAGGAATACTGGCTGGGTCCTGGCATGCGCATTTGCCTGGCGATCAAGGCACCACCGGCCGGCGAAGAGTTGTCCTTGCGCAACGGTCCGGTACGCCTGGGCACCTTCCGCTCAGTGGCCAACACCGATGCGCCGACCGAGTGGCCGCCGGCGCTGCCCGCCAACCCGGTGGCCGAGCCGGACCTGGCCAATGCCGAGAAACTCAACTTCAATTTTGAATGGGTAGGCTCGGTGTCGGTCAATGTCGAAAACGGCAAGCCGCCAAGCCTGTGGCAGATCAACGGCAAGGCCTGGGACATCACCGACAAGACCTGCGCCGATCGACCGATTGCCAAGCTCGAAAAGGGCAAAAGCTATATTTTCGAATTGAAGAACATGACTCAGTATCAACACCCGATCCACCTGCATGGCATGAGCTTCAAGGTCATTGCCTCGAACCGGCACAAGGTCATCCCGTACTTCACCGACACGTATCTGTTGGGCAAGAACGAGCGTGCGCAAGTGGCGCTGGTGGCGGATAACCCTGGGGTGTGGATGTTTCATTGCCATGTGATCGACCACATGGAAACCGGCCTGATGGCCGCCATCGAGGTGGCGTGATGCGTCAGATTCGCCCCGCGGCAATTATTGATCGTAGCCATGATCGTGATTTCATGCGCGAAGCCCTGGCCCTGGCCGCTCAAGGCGCGGCGCTGGGTGAAGTGCCGGTGGGCGCGGTGCTGGTGCAGGACGGTGAAATCATCGGTCGGGGTTTCAACTGCCCGATCAGCGGCAACGACCCGAGTGCTCACGCCGAGATGGTCGCGATCCGCGCTGCGGCTCAGGCCGCCAGCAACTATCGACTGCCGGGCAGCACGCTTTACGTGACCCTGGAGCCGTGCAGCATGTGCGCCGGGCTGATCGTGCACTCGCGGATTGCGCGGGTGGTGTATGGCGCGCTGGAGCCCAAGGCCGGGATTGTGCAGAGCCAGGGGCAGTTTTTTACCCAGGGCTTTTTGAATCACCGGGTGTTGTATGAGGGTGGGGTGTTGGCGGAGGAATGCAGCGCGGTGTTGACTGAGTTTTTCAAGGCACGCCGAGCAAAACCTTCAGAGTAAACACCGATACCTGTGGGAGCGGGCTTGCCCGCGATGGCGTCGGCACATCAAACATTGATGTTGACTGAACCACCGCCATCGCGGGCAAGCCCGCTCCCACAGGTTTATCTGGTGTTTGGGAGATCGGGGTTTTACTTGCGGGCGACGATGACCGCACGCATCGGCGCCGGCAGCCCTTCAATCGTTTTGCTGTGATCTTCCGGGTCAAGGAAGTCGCTCAACGACTGATACTTCATCCACTCCGTCCCACGCTGTTCCTCGACCGTGGTCACGCTCACATCCACGCAACGCACATCGCTGAACCCGGCGCGGCGCAGCCACAGTTCCAGCGCGGGCACTGATGGCAGGAACCACACGTTACGCATCTGCGCGTAACGGTCTTCCGGTACCAATACCTGCTGCTGATCGCCTTCGATCACCAGCGTCTCCAGCACCAGTTCACCGCCCTTGACCAGGCAATCCTTCAGCGCCAGCAAATGCTCGATCGGCGAGCGACGGTGATAGAACACGCCCATGGAAAACACGGTGTCGAAGCCTTCCAGATTGGGAGGGAGATCCTCAAAGGGAAACGGCAAGTGCCAGGCATTGGGCTCGGACAGGTACCGCTGCACGGCCTGGAACTGGCAGAAGAACAGCCAGTTGGGGTCGACGCCGATCACACTGTCGGCACCGGCGCCGAGCATGCGCCACATGTAATAACCGTTGCCGCAGCCGACATCGAGAATGCGTTTGCCTTTCAGGTCCAGGTGCGGAGCTACCCGGGACCACTTCCAGTCCGAACGCCATTCAGTGTCGACATGCACGCCGAACAGGTCGAACGGGCCTTTGCGCCAAGGCGACAAACCCATCAGTGCGGTGCGCATTTGGGCCCGGGTGTCGTCGTTGCAATCGGTGTCCAGTGTCAGACCATTCAACAAGTCGACTTCGCTTGGCTGAATCTTCGGCAACGCGTCCAGCGCGCTCTGCCAGCGTTCCAGGTCGCCGTGACCTTTTTCCATTTTCTTGTCGAGTTGCGCTTGCAGGGTGTTGGCCCATTCGGCCAGCGGAGTACCGGCCAGACGGCGGGCGAGGGGAGACAGATCAATCATGGCAAGGCAATCAACGAGGCAAAGTTAAGACACTGGAACCACGGCACGACTTTCGAGAACCCGGCGGCCAACAGGCGCTCGCGGTGTTCTTCGAGGCTGTCGGGCTTCATGACGTTTTCGATGGCGCTGCGCTTCTGGGCGATTTCCAGTTCGCTGTAGCCGTTGGCGCGTTTGAAGGCTACGTGCAGGTCGGTGAGCAGCGCGTGTTCTTCGGGGTCATTGAAGCGCAGCTTCTCCGAGAGGATCAGCGCGCCACCGGGCAACAACGATTGGCGGATGCGCGCGAGCAGCACGGTGCGCTGGTCCGGGGCGATGAATTGCAGGGTGAAGTTCAGCGCCACCACCGAGGCCGGCTGGAATTCCAGGGCAAGGATGTCGCCTTCGATCACTTCCACCGGCAACAACTCCTGGAACATCGAGTCCTGGCCGTTGAGGTATTCGCGGCAACGCTCGACCATGGCTGCGGAGTTATCCACAGCGATCACCCGGCAGCCGTCGGTGCGCACGTGACGGCGCAGGGCCTGAGTCACCGCGCCGAGGGACGAGCCCAGGTCGTAGAGCACGCTGTTGGGCTGGGCGAACTGCGCGGCGAGCACGCCGAGGTTTTCCACGATGGTCGGATAACCTGGCACCGAGCGCTTGATCATGTCCGGGAACACCCGAACCACGTCCTCGTTAAAGGCGAAGTCAGGCACCTGGGTCAAAGGCTGGGCGAAAAGGCGATCGGATTCTTTGCTCACGGCGGTTCCAGCGGCGTAGGTGGAAAAGGCCGGCATTTTAGCCAAATTGACGGGGGGATGCGCGGGTTGTCTGATAAAGCGCTGGAGTGACCTCGGCCAAAGGGGAGAAACACCGTTGTGGCGAGGGAGCTTGCTCCCGCTCGGCTGCGTAGCAGTCGTCATACCGGCTGATCGGGCGGGTCTGATAAAACTCGTTGAATGGGTTTGGGGCCGCTTCGCAGCCCAGCGGGAGCAAGCTCCCTCGCCACAGGATTCAGCGCGATTTTGGGGTGAACGCCGACGCCGCAATCCCCCATTGCCCCAGCCAGTAGCTGAGGATGATCACGTAAGGCGCGGCGTGGAATGGCATCACAAACCGGTTAATGCCAATCACACTGTCAGAAAACACAAACGCCACTGCGCCCGCCGCCGCCAGCAACGCCGAGCGTTTGGGCACGTCGGTGCCGAGTCGGGCCAGGGCGCGCCAGAGCATGGCGCTGATGGCCAGCCCATAGACGATCACCGGGATCAGCAGCGGTCCCAAGCCATTGGCAATCAGAATCCCCAGCAGCACCGCGCCCACGCTCAACGCGAGGATCAACGGCAACAGTGCCAGACGCCGGCAATCGCTTAAATAAGCCTTCAGATACGCCAAATGCGCGACCAAAAATGCCCCAAGGCCAAACACGAACAAATCCCCCGGCCATGCCAGCAACACGTCGCCGACCAGGGAGAAAATCAAACCCAGGCTGATCCAGCGCCGATAGTCACTGGGCGGTGCATCGTGCAACCAGCCGAGCAGCGCCAACACTGGCATCGGTTTGACCAGCAGGCACAGCAACGCGGCGTGCACGCTCAGGCCATACAGAAAGGTCACCGCGCCCATCAGCGCCAGAATCAGCCAACCCACGATCAGTTAACCGCGATGGCGCAGTCGAAGGTTTTTACCGCCGGTACTTCGGGGGCCCACGGCTGTGAATAAGTCAGCCGCAAGCGGCCAGTGCCGGTGGCAAAGGCCTGGAAGCGCCAGGTTGAAATGCCGGCGCTGCCGACAATCCCGGCATCTTCCGGGTTGCTATAGACCTCGGGGCTGAGCGCACGCAACACGCCACCGGCCGAATCCTGGATCGCCCAGCGATAACCCGTGGTCGGGTTGCTTGGCAGGGTCAGGATCAGGTTTTGCCCGTTGTTCAGTTGCACCGGGCATTCGCTTTGTTTTTCCACGGTCACGTTCTGTTTCGATTGCGTGGCGCAAGCGCTCAGCAGGGCGAGGGCGAGGGGGATAAACAGGCGGGTGGGGGACATAAGATCAGTGGCTCCGGCATTCACGACGAACGGCGAGCATAACTGAAGATGAGACAAAGTGTGACAGCCAGACCGGGATGGCCGTGAGGGATGGTGTAGTCAGTGCCGACGTCATCGCGGGCAAGCCCGCTCCCACAGGGATTGCGATAAACCTGTGGAAGCGGGCTTGCCCGCGATGGCGGCGGTGCAGGCACTACATAACTATCAGAACAATATCTTCGCCACATCCGCAAAGCGCTTGGCAAAGTGCACGGTAATCCCTTCCTTCAGATAATCCGGCAACTCTTCAAAGCTTCCACGGTTTGGTTCCGGCAGGATCAACTCGAAAATCTTCTGCCGCCGCGCTGCAATCACCTTCTCTCGCACGCCGCCAATCGGCAGTACATGTCCGGTCAGCGTCAGTTCACCGGTCATGGCCACGCCTTTTTTCGGCGACTGGTTGCGGGCGAGCGAGAGCAGGGCGCTGGCCATGGTCACGCCGGCGCTCGGGCCGTCTTTCGGCGTGGCACCTTCCGGTACGTGAAGGTGGACGAAGGCTTCGTCGAAGAACGTCGGATCGCCGCCAAATAGCTTCAGATTGGAGCTGACGTAGCTGTAGGCAATTTCTGCCGATTCTTTCATCACCTCCCCCAATTGCCCGGTGAGTTTGAAGCCTCGGTTGAGGGTGTGAATGCGCGTGGCTTCAATCGGCAAGGTCGCGCCGCCCATGCTGGTCCATGCCAGCCCGGTGATCACGCCAATGCCGGACAGCACTTGCTCGTTGCGGAATACTGGTCGGCCGAGGGAGGCTTCCAGGTCTTTCGGGCCGAGTTTGATCACTGCTTTCGGCTCGTCGAGCAGCTTCATCACGGCCTTGCGCACCAGTTTGCCGAGGTTTTTTTCCAGCTGCCGCACCCCGGCTTCTCGGGCGTAGCCGTCGATCAAGGCTTTCAATGCGTTGTCGCTGATGCTCAGGCTACCCTTGGATACGCCGGCTTTCTCAAGCTGTTTCGGCCACAGGTGACGCTTGGCGATCGCGACTTTCTCTTCGGTGATGTAACCCGACAGGCGAATCACTTCCATCCGGTCCAGCAACGGGCCGGGAATCGAGTCCAGGGTATTGGCGGTGCAGACGAACAGTACTTTCGACAGGTCCAGACGCAAATCGAGGTAGTGGTCGAGGAATTCGACGTTCTGTTCCGGATCGAGTGTTTCCAGCAGCGCCGAGGCGGGGTCGCCCTGGTAGCTCTGGCCCATTTTGTCGATCTCGTCGAGCATGATCACCGGGTTCATCACTTCGACGTCTTTCAACGCGTGGACGAGTTTGCCCGGTTGCGCGCCGATGTAGGTGCGGCGGTGGCCCTTGATCTCGGCTTCGTCGCGCATGCCGCCGACGCTGAAGCGATAGAACGGCCGGCCGAGGGATTCGGCGATGGACTTGCCGACGCTGGTCTTGCCCACGCCCGGTGGGCCCACCAGCAACACGATGGAGCCGCTGATCTCGCCTTTATAGGCACCGACAGCGAGGAATTCGAGGATGCGGTCCTTGATGTCATCGAGGCCGGCGTGGTGTTTGTCCAGCACCTTGCGCGCATGTTTGAGGTCGAGTTTGTCCTCGCCGTACACGCCCCATGGCACCGAGGTCGCCCAGTCGAGGTAGTTGCGGGTCACCGCGTATTCCGGTGAACCGGTCTCGAGGACCGACAGTTTATTCATTTCCTCTTCGATGCGTTTCTGCGCCTGGGGCGGCAACACCTTGCCCGTCAGACGTTGCTCGAACTGCTCGATGTCGGCGCTGCGGTCGTCTTTGGTCAGACCCAGCTCTTGCTGGATGACCTTGAGTTGTTCCTTGAGGAAGAACTCGCGCTGATGCTCGCCGATCTTGCGGTTGACTTCGGCGGAGATTTCTTTCTGCAGGCGCGCGACTTCGACTTCCTTGCGCAGCATCGGCAGGACTTTTTCCATGCGCTTGAGCATCGGCACGCAGTCGAGCACTTCTTGCAGCTCGCTGCCCGTGGCCGAGGTCAGCGCGGCGGCGAAGTCGGTCAGCGGTGATGGATCATTGGGGCTGAAGCGGTTGAGGTAGTTCTTCAGCTCTTCGCTGTACAGGGGGTTGAGCGGCAGCAGTTCTTTGATCGCATTGATCAGCGCCATGCCGTAGGCCTTGACCTCGTCGGTTGGCTCGGTGGGCTGATGCGGGTATTCGACTTCCACCAGGTACGGCGGGCGATGGTGTTTGAGCCAGGTTTTGATGCGCACCCGGGTCAGGCCTTGGGCGACGAATTGCAGTTTGCCGTTTTCGCGACTGGCGTGGTGCACTTTGACCAGGGTGCCGTATTCCGGCAGGGCTTTGGTGTCGAAGTGGCGCGGATCTTCCTGGGGAGCGTCCATGAAGAACAGGGCCAGGGAGTGGTGATCGGATTGGCTGACCAGTTCGAGGGTTTCGGCCCACGGCTCTTCGTTGACGATCACCGGCAGTACTTGCGCCGGGAAGAAGGGCCGGTTGTGGATCGGGATGATGTAGACCTTGTCCGGCAGGTTCTGGCCAGGCAGGGCGAGGCCTTTGCCGGTGGAGTGGTGTTCGGCGTTATCTGTTTCGGCGTATTCGCTCGGGTCTTCGGGGAATTCTTGCTGGTCGGTCATGGGGCACCTGCGCAATAGGGTATGGGTCTTAGATGGGGCAGGTGGGGGGTGGTTTCAATGACGGGGGATATTTCTGGGTGTTTGTTCAGGGTTTGTACAGTTCGTAGATTGCCTGTGAGGCTGGTTCAAAACAGATGATGCTCCAACTGTCTCGGTCCATCGCCCGCCTGATCGAAGATCCATTGTTCAACCCCTGGCAGTATGCGCAACGCCGTAAAAACAGCTGAGGCATCTTGCGATGTACACAGCACATGCACGTTGGGGCCTGCATCTACCGTTGCGCACACCTGTAACCCTTCGCGCCGCAGTTGTCGAACCCGCTCCAGAATCTGCAGCGTCGCCGGTTGCCAGTAGAAAATCGGCGGCTGCGAGGTCATGGCGATCATGTGCATCTCCACGGCTTCGCGCTCCACGGTATCGGCCAATGTGTTGAAGTCACGATTCAGGATGGCTTCGCGCAGGGAGCCCAGCCGTTCGGGCAACAGGCTCAGACGGGTCGAGTAAAAAGGGCTGCTGGCAGCGAGGTGATGGCCCTGGCGGGAGCTGATGTTTTTATGCTCGGCATCAACGACGGCGATCAAGTCATGCAGTGGCCAGTGTTGCGCGGGTGCGAACTGTTCTGCAGGGCCTTCCGGTTGTCCAGGACGTCCTGGCCACTGCACGAACCCTCCCATGACTGAGCGCGCTGCCGAGCCGGAGCCGGACAAACGCGCCAGTTGGCTGAGTTCGGGGCTATTCAGCGATTGCCCACAGCGCAAGGCGAACGCCAGTGCCAGCGCACTGAACCCGGATGCCGATGAGGCAATGCCCGCACCGGTCGGGAAGCTGTTGACGGTTGCTATGCGCAATGGCTGCCAATCGTCGAAGTGCTGGCGCAATTGCAATAGATGCTGCTCGATCCCGAGGCGCATGGAAGCGTGTGCCGGTAACAGTGAGCCGCTGGCAGTTTTCCACAGTACTTCATCGCACGTACCGCTCGTCTGCGGCGATAACGTGCAATAGCTGACGCATTGGTTCAGGGTCATGGAGAGTGAAGCATTGTTGGGTAGTGTCCGCTGCGCATCACTCATGCCCCAGTATTTGATCAGCGCAATATTGCTGGGTGAGGAGACACTTACCTTATTCATCCTTCGCTGACCTGCAAACCATCGACTGCCAGTGGCGCGTGGATTCTGCGAAATTGCGCCAGTTCCGGTCGCGCAGGTGCGCCGATCACCAAGAGCGCGCCAGCCTGGTCTCCCGAGAGCGCACCGGCGCCGCAGATTTTTGCGGCACCACCGGCCCTTTCGATCGCCCGAATGACCTTGGCGATTTTCCTGGGTACCACGCCAAGGCACTCTAGCGCGTCTTCATAGTCGCGCAGCAACTGCTTGAGCGTTTCGGGCATCAGGACGGGTCGCTGCAACAGTGTTCGAAAGCGTTCAGTACTGTGACGCATGCTTTCCAGCAACGGATTATCGGGGCCTTCGAGCCGGTGACGGGTGGCGGCGATGATGTGTCCCGTACTCTCGCGAGCAGCACCTGTGTCGTAGATCTCAACGTCGCGCAATTGCAGCCACGCCGCACTTTTGGGCCAGGAAATCAGCTTGAAACTGCCGTCCTCCATGGGGCGCCGCTCCACTGTCGAACCCAGCAGGCTGGTGTTGTGATCAATCCCCGACGGTTGGCCGTGCTGGTAGCGTTCAATATTCATTGCCAAGGGCTCCAAAGGGTGCTGTTGCGGTTTCAGATTGAAGAAACGCAGCAGCGCCGCCGCCAGGCTGATGGCCAATGCTCCCGAACTGCCGAAGCCAGCCCTGGAGGGAATACTCGATTCCACCTTGAGAGAAAAACCTCGCCAGTCTTCAGGGGCGAGCCTGAGCAGGAGTTCACCGATGGCGCATTTGATCAGATGATCGGCATCGGCCCCTTCAGCGTAAGTAAAAGCCTGCGCGCCCGATTGGCGCGCGCACCCCGCGTAGGCGAGCAGGGTTTGAAACGTGTAATACCGATGAAGGTTAAGGTCGGGCAGCTGCAACGCTATCTGCTTGTCCTCTCGCGCTCGCACCTGAATGTTGCAATACAGGCCCAGTGAAGTGGCAATGGCAGGGCAACCGTGCAGCACGGCGTGCTCGCCCATCAGAATTATTTTGCCGGGAGCGCGCGCCTGGATGATCGCTGATGTCATTGTTCAGCGACCCAGTTGCACATGGGCTTTGACCAGGTGATGAGACGCCTGGGCGGCCATGATCGACAGTTCGCCCGCCAGCACTAACGCGCCAAGTACTTCCGCCAGGCGCAGGGTGTCCACGCCGGGTGCCTTATGGCCAGGCACGATCCCCATCAAGGCCAGTGCTTCTCGTTGGGTACTCAGGCCGGTGCCACCGCCGATAACCCCAAGCGGTGTGTCGGGTAGCAGTACCGACGCATAGATGGCCCCGTGTTCCCGTGCCTCGATGCACGTAATACCCATGGCGCTTTCCGCCACTTGGGCAACGTCTTGTCCGGTGGCGATGAAGAAGGCTGCGAGAATATTGGCGTGATGTGCGTTACAGCCGATGGCCCCCGCCATGGCCGAACCGAGCAAGTTTTTCCGGTACTGGACCTCACACAGCGATATGGCATTGGTTTTCAGGATGTCGCGCACGATATCGGCGCTCAGGTGGGCTTCGGCATAAATGCGTTTTCCCCGACCGTTGAGGAAGTTAACCATCGCTGGTTTTTTGTCGGTGCAGTAATTGCCCGAGATGCTGATGCAGGGTACGCCCGTTGCGGGGCTAATCAGTTGAGAGATGGCCCGGTCGCAAGCGATGCTCGCCATATTCATGCCCATTGCATCGGCGCTTTTGAAGCGAAAACGCAGATAGATCGTGCAGCCAACCGTAGCGGGTGCGATGTCCTGCAAAGTCAGGTGGTGGCTGTCCTGCTCGCACAATTGTTTGATCTCGTCGTAGTGGGTTTGTACCCACGCCAGGAAAGCCTGAGTCTGGATGATGCCGCTGGAGCGAAAGACCGGTGCTCGAGTAATCCCCACATCCTCGACCCGGACCACCGCACCTCCGGCAGCACGCAACGCGCTGCATCCCCTGGAAACACTGGCGATCAACGCGCCTTCGGTGGTGGCGAGTGGTGCATAAACCGGTTCTCGAGCGGTGATGGCCTGACCATTCACCAGTAAGGGGCCGGCGACCCCCACGGGAATCTGAATGGCACCGATAAAGTTCTCGCACCTGGCGGGCTGTGCATCGAAGGTGTAGTCACCGATCGTGCCGAGCGGCGATCCAGTGATACGTTGCAAAGCCTCACGCCGCACGAGGGATGCTTCCTTTCGTGACAGGGTCGCAGGCAACTGGTGCAGGCCGATTTCACCCTTGATCAACGCCTCTATCCAGTGAGTGCCAAATGGGGTGAGGGACATGGCAGGCTCCAAAGATCAGCAGGCGCGAACGGTTGTGCGCGTACTGTCGATCTTCCCTAGGGGCGGTGAGGACAGCTACTGTCATTGTTGTCAGTTTTTTAGATCGATTGGTTATTGAGTCTTTGTGAATTCGGCTGGACCGTTTGCGTGTAGGCGCTGAGCTTGCTCCTACAGGGGATTAGCGGTGTGGCGCGGGTTTTGGCACGTCGAGGCTATCCAGCACTCGGTTTGCCGTGATCTCCGCCAGCATGATGTTGTTTGAAATACCCCGCAGGGCATTACGCGACCCACCGTCCAGATGGTCCACCAGGTGATGGACCATCACATCGACCGAGGCCAATGTTTCGACCAGAAAAACCACCAGGGTTTCGGTCGTGGCCTCTGAGTCCACTGTGAACAGGGTGCTGGGCGTGCGGGGTGGCTTTGATGTCGGCAATCGACGGGAAGTGGAAGTCGAGGGCGCGCTCGGCGGCTTCGCTGAGTTTGTTTGAATCGACGGATTCGTAGGGGGAAACGTCGTCGGTTTCGGGGGGATTCGGGGTTTCTTTGATCATGGTGAAGCTCCATTCGAAGAAAGGGAGTTCGCCACGACTGCGACCAAGCAGATGGGTGGCAAACCGTACGCAGGTTGGTCGACCAGGGAATGGAACCCGGCAGGGCCGAGGCCCTCCCACGCACAGCTCGCCATGAAGCAAGCACGAAAAGTGCGCCATTCTAAACTTGGGCAACCAAACCCGGTCGCTGAATTTGCAGCGACGGGCGAAGCCTATCTCCCGGCCTTCTGACGCGACAACCGATAGAGGTTGTCGGAATTCTCCTTCAGAACAGCCAAATCTGTAGGACGTACGCTCGGATTCTCCAGGCCAACCTCGATCCAATGCGGGAGTGGGCTTGCTCGCGAAGGCTGTTTAACATCCAGCATTGATGTTGACTGGCACACCGCTATCGCGAGCAGGCTCGCTCCCACATTTTGTTCGGTGGTGTGGCAACAAAAATGGCACCCATAAAAAAGGCGACCCCCTCACAGGAGTCGCCTTTCCTTTAACCGCCGCTAAAACTTATTCCGACAGTTTGTACGCAATCACATAGTCACCCTGTTTGGTGCCCAGCGATCCGTGACCGCCAGCAACAACGAGCACGTATTGCTTGCCGTCTTTACCGGTGTAGGTCATCGGTGTGGTTTGCGCGCCTGCTGGCAGGCGGCCTTCCCACAGTTGCTTGCCGTTTTTCACGTCGTAGGCGCGCAGGTACTGGTCAAGGGTGCCGCTCAGGAAACCAACGCCGCCAGCAGTGACGAAGGTGCCGCCCAGGCTAGGCACGCCCATGCTCAGCGGGATCGGAACCGGCGAGCTGTCGCGCACGGTGCCGTTTTTGTGTTTCCAGATGATTTTGCTGGTGGTCAGGTCGACCGCTGTCACGTAACCCCAGGCCGGTGCCTGGCACGGCAGGCCCAGTGGCGAGAGCAGGGGTTCGAGGATGACGCCGTATGGCGCGCCTTTGTTTGGCTGTACGCCTTCGGTTTCGCTTTTGCGCGGGCCTTGGGCAGCGATTTCGGCGGCCGGGATCATTTTCGATTTGAACGCCATGTAGTCCGGGTTCATGAAAGCAATCTGACGCACCGGGTCAACCGAGATGCCGCCCCAGTCGAACACGCCGAAGTTGCCTGGATACACGATCGAACCTTGCAGCGATGGCGGCGTGAACGGGCCGTCGTAGCGCATGGATTTGAAGTCGATCCGGCAGATCAGTTGGTCGAACGGGGTGACGCCCCACATGTCGCGTTCTTTCAGCGGCGGTGGCATCAGGTTCAGGTCGGATTTCGGCTGGGTTGGCGAAGTGTGATCACCTTCGACAGCACCTTGTGGCACCGGCACTTCGTTGATCGGCACGATCGGCTGACCATTGCTGCGGTCCAGCACGTAGATGCTGCCTTGCTTGGTGGACGCGAGCACCGCCGGTTTCACACCGTCTGCGGTTTTCAGGTCCATCAGGGTTGGCTGGCCACCCACGTCCATGTCCCACAGGTCATGGTGGGTGAACTGGAAGTGCCAGCGCACCTTGCCGGTGGCGATGTCCAGCGCGGTCAGGCCGGCGGCGTGCAGTTCCGATTCAGGGGTACGCGCGCCACCGAACTGATCCGGGGTCTGGTTGCCCATCGGCAGGTAGAGCATGCCGAGTTTTTCGTCGACGCTGAACATGGACCACATGTTCGGCGAGTTGCGGGTGTAGGTTTTGCCTTCGGCAATCGGCGTGGTGTCGTCCGGGTTGCCGCTGTCCCAGTTCCACACCAGTTTGCCGGTGTGCACGTCGAACGCACGGATCACGCCGCTTGGTTCGTCGGTAGAAACGTTGTCGGTGACGTGGCCGCCAATCACCACCAGGTCTTTGGTGACCGCCGGTGGCGAAGTGGAGTAGTAACCGCCGGCGGTGAAGCCGCCGATGTTGGCTGTCAGGTCAACCTGGCCACCGTTGCCGAAGTCTTCGCACATTTTGCCGGTGTCGGCATTCAGGGCGATCAGACGGGTGTCGGCGGTCGGCAGGAAGATCCGGCGCGGGCAGACGCTGGTCACTGGCGCATTGGCAGTGCCGGTCGGGCTCTGCTCGGAGGCGTAGGCGGCGTCATCGTGATAGGTCACGCCACGGCAGGTCATGTGCGCCCAACCCTTGAAGTTCGCCGCGTTCTGCGTGGAGAGCTTCGGATCGAAACGCCAGAGTTCCTTGCCGGTGTCCGGGTCCAGCGCGATCACCTGGCTGTGCGGCGTGCAGACATAGAGCATGCCGTTGGCTTTGAGCGGGGTGTTTTCGGCGGTGGTTTCGCCCGGGTCGTTCGGGCCAGGCAGGTCGCCGGTGCGGTAGGTCCAGGCGGGCACCAGTTTGCTGACGTTCTGTGGCGTGATTTGCGCCAGTGGCGAGTAACGATCGCCATGGGCGCTGCGGCCGTAGGAGTTCCAGTCGCCATCGGGCATGGCCGGGGCGGTGTTGGTCATGCCAGGCACGGCGTCGCGATCCAGTTCGCCTTTGATTTCACCCGGGTTGGTGAACAGGCTGGCCAGCGCGGCGATACCGGCGATGACCACGGCAGCGCTCAGCACGCCGGTGCCGACCGGGTTGAACTCGCCGGTACGCAATGGGCGACGAAACCATGGCAGCAGCATGACGATGCCGAGGGTAAAGAGCAGCGCCAGACGTGGCACCAGTTGCCACCAGTCCAGACCGACTTCCCACAGTGCCCAGACCGTACTGGCGAACAGCACCACCGCGTACAGGCTCAGCGCTGCATAACGGTCGGCCAGCAGCAGCCCCCCGGTCAGCATCAGGCCGATACCGGCCAGCAGGTAATACAGCGAGCCGCCGAGCATGCTCAGCTTGATCCCCCCGGCCAGCAAGGCCAGGCCCATTAGTAGAAGCACGATACCGAGCAGGCTCGGCAGCAGACGGCTTCGACTGAAAGCACCATCAGCGCTCATAGTGTGGTTCTCCGTGACATTTTAAGTAGTCCCGCGCAAGTTCACTGTAGATGACGATCTGGCGCGGGCAGGGTTCAGTTAAGAAAGGTGTGCGGTTAATGCAATCCCTGTGGGAGCTGGCTTGCCTGCGATGACGGTGTGTCAGTTGGCAAAAGTGTCGGCTGACCCACCGCTATCGCAGGCAAGCCAGCTCCCACAGGTCTTGTGGTTTTAATTAGAAAGACGACTGGATCTTGATCCCGCCAATCAGCGCGTCATCGACCTTGTCCACGCCACCGGGGTGGCGGATGTATTGCAGGTTCGGGCGCACGGTCAGCCAGTTCGTGACGTGCACGCCGTAATAGAGTTCGGCGCTGTATTCGGTGTCTTGCGGCGGCAGGAACGATGGGTCGTCGTAGTCGAAGACGGCGCGGGCCTGATTGGTGGCCTCGGCGTTCTTGCGATAGGCCGGGTTGACGTGGACACGGGCCAGGGCGAAACCGATATCGTCTCTGGCGCGGGCATCGAACAAGCCTTTGTAGACGACGCCGGCCTGGACGTAGTTGTCGATGGCGTTGGTCTTTTTGTCGTGCATCGTGCCGTTGGCGAACACGCTCAACCCGCGTGAGTTGTCACTGGCGCGGCTGGTCAACTGCTGCTGGATACCGAGCCACACGCCGTGCTTGCTCGATGCGCTGCGATAAGCCTCGCCACTCAGCGCGGCTGGCTGGCCGTTGCTGTCCTTATAGACATCGGTGGCCTTGGCATTGCTGTAGTAATAACCGGCACGGTATTCACCCGGCAGGCCGTTGAATTTCGGAGTCCAGACCAATTCCACTGGCAGAATTGCGCCCTGAGTGCCGCTGCCGCTGAGTTTGAAGCCGTTGTCGCGATCAAGGTTGGACGGGTTTTGTTCATAGACGCCGACTTGCGCGTACAGCTCCGGCGTCAGGTGATATTTAACGCGCATCGCCCACTGGCTGACCGGCCAGTTGTACCAGATGCCACCGACCCAGTTGCCGACCTGGGAGCCGCAGAACGCCAGGTTCTGGAAGTCGCAGGGGAAGCTGTTGAAGTCTTCGCCCTCGCCGAAGCGACCGACTTTGATGTCGAGCTTCTGATCGAAGAATTTCTGCTGATACCACATCTGCGTCAGGCGCCAGGTCTGGCCACGGCCCCAGACTTCCTGAGCCGAGGTGAAACCGCCGACCCGCGGATCGTTGATCCGGTCGTTGCTGATGTTGTTGCCATTGCGCTCGGTGATGGTCAGCTGAAATTCAGCGTCGTCCCAGCCAAGAATCTTCTGCAAGTCCAGATGGGTGCCAAAGCCGAACTGATCGCTATAGCGCGCGGTGCGGTCGTGATCGTAGCCACCGTGCAGATTGCTGCCCATTTCACCGGTGTAATCGACCTTGAAGTCGTAGCCCTTTTCCGAAAGTTCGGTACGAGTGCCGTTCCAGTCGCCGAGCATCCACGGCGAATCGCTATCGAATGCCGGTGCAGCCTGGGTACAGGTGGCGAGGCTCAATGCGGTGAACCCACCGATCAGGTTCAGGGCTTTTCGACTGGTCACAGGGAGCAAGACAGCGCTGTCTCGCGAAGTATGAAAATCAGGCATAGAGAAGAAATTCTTGGTCTTTTTTCTAAAGGGGGGGACTGAACGCAGCGGGATGAAGCAGGGGGAGAAGCGTTTCAGCAGGACGGGCGTAAGGATAATGTCCTGTAACACATAGAGAAAGGGCTTTTATTGACATGGATCATTTCGGATTTGGTAACAGTTGGCTGCGACCTGTCGCCGCAGTATCTGGCCGTGCAAAAAAAGGGCGGACTAAAGCGTCCGCCCCGCCTGTTTCAGTGCCGTCAAGTCAATAGATAGACCGGGAAGCATTCACACAAATGCATCACCCGTCGGCGGACTTTTTCCAGCAGTACCGCATTGGTCGGTTGCTCAAGCAGATCGGCAATCAGGTTGGCCACTTCGGCGCATTCGGCTTCACCGAAGCCCCGTGTGGTCAGGGCAGGTGTGCCAATGCGAATGCCGCTGGTGATCGCAGGTTTTTGCGGATCTTCGGGAATCGTGTTCTTGTTCAAGGTGATGTGGGCACTTTCAAGCAACGCCTCGGCCTCTTTGCCGGTGATGTTCTTCGCGCGCAGATCGAGCAGGAACATGTGGCAGTCGGTGCCCCCTGACACCACCCGCAGGCCTCGCCGCGTAAGGATGTCCGCCATGGTCCTGGCGTTGTCGATGACGCGTTGCTGATAGTGCTTGAACTCATCACCGAGGGCTTCGTTGAACGCCACGGCCTTGGCGGCGATGACGTGCATCAGAGGCCCGCCCTGATAAACCGGGAATATCGTCTTGTCGAGCAGCGCCGCGTATTCGCGTTTGGCCAAAATCAGGCCGCCCCGTGGGCCGCGCAGGGTTTTGTGCGTGGTCGACGTGACGAAGTCGGCGATGCCAACCGGCGAGGGGTACAGGCCGGCTGCGACCAGCCCGGCGTAGTGCGCCATGTCGACCATCAGGTAGGCCCCGATTTCATCGCAGATGTTGCGAAAACGCTGGAAGTCGATGGTCCTGGAATACGCCGAGGCACCCGCAATGATCATCTTCGGTCGGTGTTCCCGGGCCAGGGCTTCCATCTGGGCGTAGTCGAGGGTTTCGCTGGATTTTTCCAGACCGTAAGCGTACGCGGTGTAGAACTTGCCGGAGAAGTTTACCGAGGCGCCATGGGTCAGGTGCCCGCCATGGGCCAGGGACATGCCCAGGAGGGTGTCGCCGGGGTTGAGCACCGCAAGAAACACCGCCTGATTGGCTTGCGAGCCAGAGTGCGGCTGGACGTTGGCGTAGTCGCATCCAAACAATTTGCAGGCGCGTTCGATGGCGAGGCTTTCAATTTCGTCGACCACTTTACAGCCACCGTAATAGCGCTTGCCCGGGTAGCCTTCGGCGTACTTGTTGGTCAGAACCGAACCCTGGGCTTCCAGCACTTCTTCGCTGACGTAGTTTTCCGAAGCGATCAGCTCCAGATGGGTTTCCTGACGGTTGCGTTCACGGCTGATCAGGCGGGCGATGACAGGGTCGAAATTGTGCAGGCTCATGGAGTCATTCCTTGGATAAGTGCTTCGGTCACGGAGGCTGGCGCGAGATACGGTGATGCGTGTGACAGTCCGCCGCCGACCACAATGGAGTCGTAACGAACGGTCATGGTCGGCTGCCCTCGGTGACGGCGGTGGCTTTGCTTTGCCTGGTGCAGGTCAGTACGAAATGCGCCACGAGTCCGAAGATCAGCCCCCAGAATGCAGCGGCCAGCCCCAGGAAACTCATGCCCGAGGCGGTGACCAGGAAGGTGATCAGCGCCGCTTCACGTTGCTTCTCGTCAGCCATGGCACCGGTCAGCCCGGCGCTGATCGCCCCGAACAGGGCCAGGCCGGCGAGGGAGGCAATCAGCTCTTTGGGCAAGGCAGAAAACACCGAAGCCAGGGTCGCGCCGAAGGTGCCCATCAGAATGTAAAACACCCCGCAGGCAATTCCGGCGATGTAACGCTTGTCGCGATCTTCATGGGCTTCGCGGCCGGTGCAGATCGCGGCGGTGATGGCCGCGAGATTGAAGCCATGGGAGCCGAATGGCGCCATCAAGATTGAACCGATGGCCGTGACCGAAATAATCGAGCGCGCCGGGGTGTTGTAGCCCGAGGTGCGCATCACCGCCATGCCCGGCACGTATTGCCCGGTCAGGGTGACCAGGGCCAGCGGCAGGCCGATATTGATGATCGCGTGCCAGCTCCACTGCGGGGCGATGAAGATCGGGTGGGCGACATCGATGCTGATCGATCCGCTGTTGAGTTCGCCGAACGAGGCCGCCACGGCGCAGCCGACAATCAATACCGACAGGATGGCGTAGCGCGGTGAAAAGCGTTTGAAGATCAGGTACGCCGCGATCATCGACAGCACCAGCGCCGGCTGCAGCTTGATCGAGGTGAAGAGTTCGGCACCGAAACGAAACAATATGCCGGCGAGCATGGCGGCGGCGATGGCTTTGGGCAGGCGGCTCATCAGTTTATCGAACGCGCCGGACAGGCCGACCACCGCGATAATCACCGAAGCCACCACATAGGCGCCGATGGCCTGGGGCAGGGAGACCGTGGGCAGCATCGACACCAGCAACGCAGCCCCCGGTGTCGACCAAGCCGTAATCACCGGAACCCGCAGACGCCAGCTCAACAACAGGCCGGTCACGCCGCTGCCGATGGAAATGGCCCAGATCCAGGACGACACCTGATCATTGGGCAGGTGTGCTTCCCGAGCCGCCTGAAACACGATGATCAGCGGGCCGGCATAGGAAATGATCACGGCGATGAAGCCTGCGATGATCGCTGACAGGGATAGATCCTTTCTGAGTGTGTCCATGATGTCTCGACTTGGCGTGGCTGGCACGTGGTGATTCAGGCGTGTGATTGAGTCGATTGATTCGATTCGAGATGAGTGTATTTGAATGAATTGAGTTGATTCAATAGCGCGAAGGGCTAAGAGGAGATGTTTTTTTGTTAGTCGTGTTTATTTGTCAGCTTTTTTTAAGTTAACTATTTGATTGTTAAGAGAATAATATTCGCGTTTGGAATTTTGTACGAAAAGGCCTGCTCGATCCAATCGTCGCATCAATCGACTCAATCCGTCGATTGGGTCGATTTATAAGTTGCCTAACTTCCCTGTGATATGCTCGGATATTCATCATTTCTACGATGGGTAGCGATCATTCATGTGGGTTCCTCAGCTAAACGAGTTCGGCCAGCCGATGTATTTGTCGATTGCCGACGCGTTGGCGCGCGATATCAGCAATGGCGTGTTGAACGAAGGTGATCGTCTGCCGACCTTGCGGGAACTGGCCACCACGCTGAATGTCACGCCGGGTACCATCAGCCGGGCCTATAGCGAAGCCCAACGGCGGCGCTTGGTGCAGGGGGAAGTGGGGCGTGGCACTTATGTGCTCAACCAGAAGCAACTGGAGTTGCCGGCCAGCAACAATGCCGCCCCGCTGAATCTGGGGCAGTCCGAATTATTGGATCTTTCGATCATCAAGCCTTACAGCGAAACCCTGGAATACTGGTTGCGCGACGCATTGGTGGGCATGGCCAAGAGCACGGATTTTGCCCGTGCCCTCGATTACGCCCCCGATGGCGGGCATCCGGCTCATCGCGAGGCGGGTGCGCAGTGGCTGCGCCATTCATTGCCCGATGCGCAATGGCAGCAAGTGGTGATCACCGCAGGCGCGCAGCATGGTTTGATGGTCGCGATGAGTGCGCTGACCAACGCCGGTGATCTGGTGCTCTGCGAGGCGCTTTGTTACCCCGGCATCATTTCCCTGGCCCATGGTCTGGAACGACGTCTGCGTGGCGTGCCAATGGACGATGAAGGCATCATTCCCGAAGCGTTGCGCGAACTGTGCCAACGTGAGAAACCGGCGATGCTGGTCTGTGTGGCGACCTGCCAGAACCCGACGGCCGCGATCATGTCGCAAAAGCGTCGGGCGCAAATCGCGGCGTTGGCCGAGGAGTTCGACTTCATCATCCTGGATGATGACATCTACGGTTTTCTGGCCACCGACCCATCGATCAAACCGCTGTCGGCGTTCGCGCCGGATCGTTCGGTGTACCTCACCAGCCTGTCGAAGTCGATCATGCCGGCCTTGCGGATCGGCTATCTCTATAGCCCGCCGAAACTGTTGTCGCGCCTGACCTCGATGGTGCGCAGCAGCGTCTGGATGCCGTCGCCGTTGACCGCCCAGTTGGCCAGCAACGTGATCACGCAGGGGTTGGACAAAAAGCTGATCCGTATTCAGCGCAACGAAGCCGCCGGGCGGCAAGCGATCGCTCAGGAAATATTCGCTAATTTCGAACTCAAGACCCAGCCGTATTCCTACCACATCTGGTTGACGCTGCCCGAGCCCTGGACCAGCGACGAATTCACCATGCTGGCCCGTGCCAATGGCGTGTTGGTCCTCAGTGGTACCCAGTTCCAGGCCGAACGTAGCGGAATGACCCGCTGCGTGCGTTTGGTATTGATGTCGCCCACCAGTCAGGACGAATTGAGATTTGCCCTGACCAAGCTGGCCAGCCTGATCGATTCGGACCCGCGACGTTACTACTGAGCCGACGGCGCTATCGCCTGACGTTTTCCTCAGAGGCTGTCCAACTCGCCTACAGTTAATTCAGCCTCTGACGAATGCCCTTGTCCGAGGCCCTTCCACTGCACGAAGGGCTCCGCTAAGGTGCGCGGCTTCCAATCCTTTCATCGCTCGAAGGCCCGGCATGACCGAACAGAACACCAACCCGCTGCATGGCGTGACGCTGGAACAGATCCTCAACGCCCTGGTTGAACACTACGAATGGTCGGGGTTGGCCGAGCGTATCGATATCCGCTGCTTCAAGAGTGACCCGAGCATCAAGTCGAGCCTGACATTCCTGCGCAAAACCCCATGGGCGCGGGAGAAGGTCGAACGCCTGTACATAAAGCTGATGCGCACCAAGCGACCGGTCTGAGCATGGTCATACCCTCGACGCCAGGTTCTGCCGTGAGGCGTCGTTGTGTTGCCGTGGCCGCGGTTTTGGGCTGGGTGGGTTTGAGCATTCAGATGTACCTGATTCTCTACTCACGCTGGAGTGTTGCAGCCAGTCTGCTGGGTGGGCTGGTGAGTTTCTTCAGCTTTTTCACCGTGCTGACCAACACGCTGGTGGCGGTGGTGCTGACCTGTGAGCTGACGTCCCGCGAGTCTGCGGCGCGGCGCTGGTTTTTGCAGCCGTGGGTGAGTGGCGGGATTGCAGTGAGCATCGCCGTGGTCGGTGTGGCGTACAGCCTGTTGTTGCGCCACTTGTGGCATCCCGAAGGCTGGCAATGGCTGGCCGATGAGCTGATGCATGACGTCATGCCGCTGCTGTTTCTGGTTTATTGGTGGTGCTGTGTGCCCAAAGGCACGTTGCGGTTGCGGCACATTGCGCTGTGGGTGATCTATCCGCTGGTGTACTTCGGTTATGCGTTATGGCGCGGGCATCTGTTGGCGGTTTATCCCTATCCGTTTATTGATGTGGACAAACTGGGTTATCCACAGGTGTTTGTGAATGCAGGGGGATTGTTGGCGGGGTTTGTGCTGATTGCGCTGCTGGTGATTGGATTGGATCGGTGGCGCGCGGATCGGCAGTGAACACTGACTGTGGCGAGGGAGCAAGCTCCCTCACCACAAAAAGCATGCAATCACAGTGTTGCGGTCATTCCTCGTCACTGTCATCCAGTCGCCAGTAGCCGACAGCCTTCACAAACTGCTCGTTCAGACCGTGCTCATCGAGCAATACCCGGCGGATCTGCCGCGACACTTTGGACTCAGTCGCTACCCACGCATACAGATTGCCATCGGGCACCTCGATCTGTTGCACGGTGGTCAGCAGGTTATTCCTGCCACCTTCACGCAGTACCCAGATCACATCGACCTGTGCGGCACTTTCCAGGCGTTGTTGTTCGGCGCCGTTTTCCACTTCCACGATCACCAGCGCACGCCGATTGGCAGCCAGGCTTTCGAGGCGGCGGGCGATGGCGGGCAGGGCGGTTTCGTCGCCGATCAGCAGATAACTGTCGAAGATGTCCGGCACGATCATCGAGCCCCGCGGCCCGCCGATATGCAGAAACTGGCCAGGTTTGGCCTGCTCGGCCCAGGTCGAGGCAGGGCCATCGCCGTGCAGCACGAAGTCGATGTCCAGCTCCAGGGTGTCCAGGTCATAACGACGCGGCGTGTAGTCGCGCATCGCGGGCATCGGCCCGTTGTCCTTGCCGGCACCGAGTACCAGGGTTTCCAGCGCCGCGTGTTCCGCAGCGTTTTGCGGGAACAGCAGTTTGACGTGGTCGTCCGTTCCGAGGCTGACGAAGCCAGCCAGCTCTGGGCCACCCAGGGTAATCCTGCGCATACGCGGGGTCAGGTCGACCACTCGCAGTACTTCCAGACGACGGCGCTTGATCTCGTGGCTGACACGGTGAATGGATTGGGATGGCACGATAACGTCGGTCATTCGGCGTTCTCCTGAACGGGTTGAGCGACGGTTTGAGAAGGGGGGCCGTCGACGATGGCTTTGGCCGTATTGTTGAGCAGATCACGTACCCGCAGAATTTCTTCCGGGCTCCAGCGACCATGGTGCATTTGCAAGGCATGGCGCAGGTTGTGCACCGCTTCGTGAATTTCGGCGGGGCGGTCATGGCCGCGCAACGAGCGCTTGCTGACGTCGATACGCATGCGCACGCCGTCCAGGGCAATCGCTTGTTCACTTAAAGACAGACGTCCGGCGTCGGTGATGCTGTAGCGTTTTTTCCCGCCCTCGGCATCGCCCAGAATCATTTCGCTTTCTTCAAGGAAAGTCAGCGTCGGGTAGATCACGCCGGGACTGGGGCTGTAGGCGCCGTCGAACATGCTTTCGATCTGGCGGATCAGGTCATAGCCATGGCACGGCTGTTCGGCGATCAGCGCCAGCAACAGCAATTTCAGGTCGCCGGGGGCGAACACCCGTGGCCCGCGTCCACCGCGCTCGCGGCCGGGTCCTGGGCGTTTTTCGAAGCCGTCGCGGCCATCGCCGTGTTCGCGGTGAGGGGAATGATGGTCTCTCATTTTTGCTTGCTCTCGTCGTGTTTAGATATAACTTAAGATATATCTTAAGTCTGGATCAAGGCACTTTTCATGCGAGGCGACCGTATGCCGACGAGCGGTGAGATAGCAGAATGACCGGAACCCATCGAAAAACCCTACCACCTGCCCAATGCCGGTCAGTCAAGGACTTGAATACTGCAACCCCTGTGGGAGCGAGCCTGCTCGCGATAGCGGCGGATCAGCCAACATTGACGCTGAATGTATCGCCGTCATCGCGAGCAGGCTTGCTCTCACAAGTTTTGCACCTTAACTGACTGGCATTGATCACCTGCCTCTCTTTCCTTCGAATACCCAGCCAGTGAAGAATCTTGAAGTTATTACTCTAAAATTTTCGGGTCTTATATTTTAAAAGTCTTCAAAGTCCTGTGCTAAACGGCTGGAACTACTGTCTGGTTTTTTCAATAAAACTGTATGTAGGGCGTAACTTACAGTCATTGTTTTATATTTTGATTTTTTGCGGTTTTGTCTTTCTGGTCATGAGGTTGTTGAACTACGAACTCATAGGAAGTTGCCTGCTTACTTTCCAGATCGATAAGTCGATCATGCCCCGGCGTTGAAAGCGCACGGCCACCGGCCTTAACGGCTATGAGCTGTCTGAACTTTCAATGGACCGATCCTTTAAAAGAAAACAGGTACTGAATGATGTTCAAGAAATTTGCAATCGCTGCCCCACTGGCTGTTCTGGCTCTCCAATCCTCCATGGCTTTCGCCGCGGGCGAGGCTGCTCACTCGATCAATCTCATCGCTCACGTGCCAACCAACGGCTTCTATGTGGTGCCAACCGACCCTGATCTGGTCAACAAGGATCAGGACATGAGCTACCGGCCAGCCACTGGCAAGATGGGAGAAGTCAATGGTTTCTTCGACGTGCGCAACAATAACGGCTCGGTTCACGCCAGTCTGGAAAGTGCACCTAAATTGATCTCCGGTGGTCGGTCGATTGATTTGAAAGTCGAGTTCAATAACAAGGAGCTGACCCTCACTCCACAACTGGTCGTGGGTGAAGCCGAATCTGATACTAATTACCGCGCACCGCTGAAGATCTCTGCCAAGGGGACTAACTTCCAGCCGGGCGACTACACCGGTGTGGTCGCAATGACCTTCGACGCCGTTGTTCCGGTCGTTACGCCTTGATAGAGCCTCAAGGCAACAAACGCTAACTGCTCAAGTGGCGTTACCCGGCGGACAACCCAACCGGCCTGTCCGCCGGACTCCAACCCGTTCGTAACCAGAGTAAGAGTTCATGTTCCCGATGACACCCATCGCGGCTGCGCTTGCGCTGTTGTTTTGTGCCAGTGCAGCGGCGGCTCCCGTTTCTTCCGCCGGTACGACACCGCGAAGTCTGTTGGCTCAGGCCAAAGGCCTGCCGGCAGATTTCGAGGAGCATTTCTTTGATGTGCCTCTGGCTGTTCGGGTGGAGCTCGATCAGCAACCGCTGGGGGAAGCCATGGTGGTGTTGTCTCGCGATGATCGCATCACCTTGCTTGAATTTACCGATACCAGCGAAAACCGCTTCGGCCCCGCCGAGCGGGAAAAGTGGGCAAGTTATCTCAAGCCAGGCGTGCCGCTGGGCACGTGCACCGGTTCGTGTCCGGATCAGGTGCTGGCGGTGCATTACAACCTGGAAAACTCCCTCGTCTCGATCCTCACCGAAAACGCTGAGCGCGACGTCGAGGCCAAGCGTTATTACGAGCAGCCTGATGGCGGCAGCAGCGGTCTGATGGTGCGCAACCAGCTCAATCTCAACGGTGGCCAGCAACAGGATCTGGGCGGACGCTTCGGTCTTGAAGCCAGCGCCAGCCTGGGCAACTGGAGCCAGACGTTCAACATGCAACTGGCCCGTCTTGGCGGTCCGGATGACAAGCTTTATCACGCGGTCCATGAGCTTTACACCCAACGCGAATTGCAAGGCAGCTTCTTTCGCCGGGGCTATTTCACCCCCAATTCCGAAGGACTGACCCGCCAGCCGCGCACGTTCGGCACCAGTCCAGATACGGCTGTCGGCGTCATGTATGGCAGCTCCGACAGCCTGGCCATCAACAGTCCGATGCCCAGCGTCTATCCGATCTACGTCACGGCCAATCGCCAGGGTTCGGTGGAAATCTACCGCGACGGTCTGTTGATCAATACCCAGTCGGTGCCCGCCGGTTTGCAGACCCTCGACACCCGACCGCTGCCGGGTGGCATTTATGAAGTTGAAGTGCGTCTGATCGAAGACGGTCAGATCACCTCGTCCACTCAAGAGTTGGTGTACAAGCCCAACAACTGGCGCAACCTCGACGAGCGCTGGCGCTACAACCTGTTTGCCGGGGAAGAAAGCAAACTGTTGAGCAACTGGGATCAGCAATCCAGCGGTAGCGCCACGGCCGGGGCCTCGGTCAACTACCTGGCGCATCCACGGGTCATTCTGGGGCTGTCGGCGCGCCAGGTTCGCGAAAAACTGCAATACGGCAGTTCCGTCGACTGGACCCTGGCCAATCACATCAGCCTGTACGCCAATGCCTATCAGACGCAGGACCACGGCACCGGTCTGGATCTGCAAAGTCTTTATAACTATGGCGCCGGCAGCGTGGTGATCAGCCACAACCGCAGTTGGCTGGACACCACCAATCTTTACGAAACCCTGCCGGATGGCACACGGGTACGCCAACGCAATGTGTTCGTCGGTGAGACCAGCAACTCCTCACTGGCACTCAATCATCGACTCAGCAGCAAGAGCACGATCAATGCCCGGGTGTCCCACAGCGAGGGCAACGTCGAAGGCGTCGGCCTCGATCTGGGCTGGAACCAGCGCACCAACCTGTTTGGCAGCGATGGCAACTGGCGGCTGTCGCTGTTCGATCGGCCGGGCAGTTTCAGCAGTGGTAACGACCGCAATCGCGGCGTCGACTTGAGCATCAACCTGGCACTCGGTGCGCCTGGACAGCAGATCACCGGCAGCATCGGTTCACGCACGGCCCGGGACGGCGGTCGCGACAACAATGCCTCCATTGGCTGGCGCAAAGACCTGAAAGATCACGTGCTGCAAAACGTCTCGGTGACGGCGCTCACCGATACCTACGGCGTCGGCGTTTCCAGCCTCGCCAACTTTCGTACCGACGCGATCAATGGTGATGGTTTCGTTCAGCGTTCGTCCTTCAACGGCAATTTTACCGGCGGCCTCAACCTGGACAGTACCCTGGTCCTCGGCGGCCAACAGATGGTGTTGACCAGCCAGCATGAGATGCGCGGTGCCGGGCTGATTGTCGATGTGGAGTCGGACATCGACGACATTGCCCTGCGCGCCGACGATTACAGCGGCGGCAGCGCGGCGCTGAAGCCGGGACGCAACTTCATCCCGATCACCGCGTACCAGAACAGCTCGGTGAGTTTCGATTTCGAAGGCAACCATGTGCCGGCGGCCACCATCGAACCGGCCCGCACCCGTTATCACCTGAACAAGGGTGGGGTCGAGTATCGCAAGGTGCGGGTGATGAAAACCCTGACCGTGCTGGGCCGGCTGGTCGATTCGCAAGGGCAGCCGCTCAAGGGCCACCACGTGATCAACCACGCCAGTCGTGGCGTGACAGAGGTCGATGGTTTCTTCTCGATGGAAATGAATGCCGGTTCGCCAACGCTGGAAGTGCGCCAGGGCAACCAGTTGCTGTGCCAGTTCCGTCTCGAGGCCGACCGCCATCGCAGTGAAAACAACGTGTTGATGATTGGTGACCTGCGGTGTACGCCGGACACCCTGGCCGATATCACCTTCACCGAGCAGAAGGCGGGTTGAGCGATGAAAAGGTCAATGCGTTCACTGGAGGGCCTGGCGGTATTGCTGATGTTGAGCCTGGCAGGTGAATCGGCGTCGGGCGCAACCATGGATATCCGCGCGGTGTTTCGTCCCGTCCCGGCAAACCCGATGCACAACGAATTTATCAACATGACTCCCGTCACCGGGCATTGCGCGAGTCAACCTGCATTCTGCAAGGAGAAAGGGCTGTTTTCTCTGCTGACACCGATCGGCTTTCGGTCTGTCGGTGCGATCGAGGCCGGGCATAACGATCCGCGCAGGAGCCCGATGTTTCGGGTTCCGGGGGACTGGCGAAGGCTGAGCGTACGGCATGCCGACACGCAGGAAGAGGCCGAGGTGGAAGTGCGGATCGTCTCGATCGGTGGCCGCTACATTCTTTCCGATACGGCGGAAAACCTGGTGGGCGAAGGTGAGCCCACGACATGGCCCGGTTGGCACACACGCCTGTTGGGTGACTGGACCTGGGCACCTCCGGCGCCGTGCAGAAGTACCGGGGGCATGTATGCGTGGCCAGACGCCAGAACGTTCTTCTGGCTGACGTCTGGAACGAGCGTGTGCGCCGCTCGGGCCAATTACCGCATCCCGGGCTTTACCTATGAGCATGTACAGATTGGCTACGAACTGCGTACACCCAACCCGCTGAAAATGTCTTCGGGCCAATACTACGGCGATCTGACCTACACCGTCGGGCCCGGAATGGACTTCGACATGGGGGACATCATGCAGCCCGACGACTCGGTATTGACGCTCAGTTTCAACCTGGATGTGGAGCACACCCTGAAGGTCGACCTGCCACCGGGTGGAAACAAAGTGGCGCTGGAGCCAGAAGGCGGCTGGAACCGCTGGATCGAAAGCGGTCGCAAGCCGACGCGAATTTACCGCGATCAACGCTTCTACATTTCGGCGTCCTCGCGTTTCAGCGTGATGATGCAGTGCGACTCGCTGGGTGGTACTCGATGTTATTTGCGCGGTGAAAATGGCAACAGCACGCAGGTCGAGACACTGCTCAGTCTGCCCGTGGGCATCAATGGCCCCAGTGGTGGGGCGGTCAATCAGACCCCGTTGTTGAATAACGTTTGGGTGGGCCCTTTTCAGCCTGGTCATTATCTGGATCGCAAACCAGGTTCTCTGCGTTTCGAGATGCCGCGGGACGCGGTCGATTTTCTGATACAGCCCGGTTTCAGCGGAACGCTCAAGGGCAACATCACCATCATCTGGGATTCGGAAGTGTGAACCTCCGCAACCCTCCATTTTCGAATTTTGTGAGATTGAAAACATGACACGTCTGTTTTTACTGTCGATGTTCAGTGTGTTTTGCATGGCGGCGAACGCCGGGCCGCAAATTAATGTCGGCACTGTTTATGACTACCTGGATGGCGACAAAAGTACCTACCTGAAGCGGGTCTTCAACAGCGGTGACAGCACGGCGTTCGTCAAGGTCAACGTATTGGAGATCGTGTATGAGGCTGACGGCACGTCTCGGGAAATTCCGGTCGAGACCTCCGCTGACAAGGCGTCGCGCAATGGCCTGATGGCCAGCCCCGCGCGGCTGATCGTGCCGGCTCAGGGTATGCAGGGCACTCGTCTGCTGTACATGGGCGACCGTGACCGCGAGCGTTATTTCCGCGTGCGTTTCGTGCCGGTGGTGCCGGAAAAGGAGGACGAATTCGTGGTCAGCGGCGAAGAGCGCGAGGACTACAAAAAGACCCTGAGCGCCGGCGTCAACGTCATGACCGGGTTCGGCACGATCTTCTTCGTGCGGCCCAAAGACACCCGTTTCGAGACAGCCATCACTGAAACCGACAGCCGTTACGAACTGCGCAACAACGGCAACTCGGTGCTCGTCATCGATGAATTCAAAAACTGTTCATTGAGCAAGGAGAGCGATTGTGGAGCCACCACCAAACACCATGTTCTGGCGGGCAAATCATTCGGCTTCGACAAGGAAAAGGGCCGTGAATACCGTTTCAAGTTGCTCGAAGGCGAACGTAAACAGGACCTGAAAGTAGTAAGCCGCTAACGGCTGCTTCCATTGGCGGGGTAGGTAATGAATATGAGCAAGCAATGCGCCGTCGTCGTACTGATGGCAACCACCGGGCTGATGAGTGCCATGAGCTGGGCGGCACGCGAAGAGCACACGTTCGAGGTGTCACTCACCGTCCCGAGCCGGGCGTTTTACATCATGCCTTCGGAGCCTGACTGGATTCACAAACCGCAACGGCTCGTCTGGGACCCCACATCGAACCTGAGCGGCCTGCGCAAGAATTTCGATGTGCGCCATGACACCAGCGCTATCGAAGCGCGCCTGGAAAGCGCTCCCTACCTGTCGAACGGCCGGCCGGCCGACGACATTGCGCTACGGGTCAGATTCAACGGCGTTGAACTGAGTTCTGTCATGCGCCAGGTCGTGTCTCGGCAAGAAGCCGCAGCGGGCAAGCGGGTGGCGCTGGAAATCGACCCCATAAAACCGGTCGGTGGATATCGCGCGGGTGATTACGCCGGCAATGTTCTGTTGCTGTTCAATGCCAGGGCGCCGGGAGAATGAAGTATCCAGCATCGAATCTATCGGGAATGACACGAATGGGCTATTTGAAAAAATTGACCGGCAAACTGGCGTTGCTGATGACGCTGTGCGTGCCTGCGGCGGAGGCGGCGAATCAGGAGATCCGCGCGTTGTTTACGCCGGATCCCGCGCAACCGAACAATAACGTGTTCATCAACAAGACGCCCAACAGCGGTTATTGCGCGATCTATCCTGGCGAATGCGCCGCCACCAGGATGTTCAGCATCCAGGTTCCGATTCGCTTCAATTCCACTCGCCCTCTTGGGCCAGGCAGCGGCGGCGTGGGGGTGAAAGCGCCCGCCAACTGGCGGCAGCTGACCGTCACTAATCGCGATACCCAGGAAACGGAAACCGTCGAAATACGCATCACGGGTATGGGTTCAAGATATTTATTGAGCGACACAGCCGCCAATCTGGTGGGGGTGACCGACATCCTCGAAGGCCACCAAAAGCTCTGGAACGACGGCGGTTGGGTTTACGCAGCCCCGCCTTGTCTGTATAGCGGTGTAGGAAGCTACACCCCTGCGACTTATCGTTTTTTCTGGAAGACGCCAGTGCAAGCGGCCTGTACCAAGTTGCCCGCCTACACCATCCCGAGCATGTCGTTCGAGAATATGGATTTTGCCTACGAGCTGCGTACGCCCAATCCCTTGGGTATGTCATCCGGGCTTTACACCGGATCGATGGTGTATTCCGTCGGGCCAGGCGCAGATTTCGATATGGGGCCGATGATGGCGCCGGACGACAGTTTGCTGAGTCTCGATTTCGTGCTGGATGTTCAGCACACGCTCAAGGTCCGTTTGCCAGCCGGCGGAAACAGGGTGGTGCTGGAACCAAGGGACGGCTGGAGTCGCTGGATCGAGAGCGGACAAATACCAGGCAGCATTGTCCGTGATCAGAAGTTTTATATCTCCGCATCTTCGCGTTTCAAAGTCATGATGCTGTGCGATTCGCCGGGTCCGCGGCGATGCTATCTGCGCAGTAAGAGTGGATACGTTACACAGATACAACCCATGATCACGTTTCCCGCAGGGATCACCCGTAACGGCCATCCTGTTAGCAATCAAGAGCTCTTTAACAATTACTGGTTAGGCCCGTTTGAGCCTGGGCATTACGTGGATAACAAAGAGGGCAGGCTGCGTTTCTGGATTACTCGCGAATACATCGAACAATTGCTGCAGCCCGGGATGAACGAGACGTTGAGTGGTGATATCACCGTCATTTGGGACTCGGATGCGTGAAGCGCCGGTACCCTTGCAACAAGGCTCCTGAAGGCCGGACGAACGTCTGGATTTCAGGAGCCGTTTGCTCGTTTAAAGCCCGTGTTTATCCAATAGCATCCGGGTCAACCGTCGTCCCAGTTGCAGTTTTTCATCGGCCAGCGTGTTGAGGCTGTCCGAGTAGGCCTGTTCATTGATTTCGCCGGCCTCCCTGCGCTGCTCGAGAAGTCGCAACTTCTCATCGAGCGCCCGATCATTCGACTGGAAATTCTGATCATAGGTCTCGCGCAGGTAGCGGTCCCAGAACGGCTGTTCGAGCATGGCGTCAAGCAAGCCGTCCCCTTCCTCCAGCGACAGCACGGTGGTGTACGCCTGATCGATGGCCTTGTCGCTCACGGCGGCGATGTTCTGGTAAAGCATGTCCTCCGATTGCCAGGGCAAGCCAAGGCGCGATGCCAGACGGGTCTGATACGCCAGGTAAATTTCCACTTCTTCGGCCCTGCTCGGGCGTGATAGTGCGTCGGCCCGGGCAATGTCATTGACTCGTTGCAAGCGCGCGGCGCCCTTGCTCAGGCTCACCAGCCGGGTTTCCAGTTCGGCGGCATTGGTCGAATAGGCATACGCCTGGGACGCAAGCGCCTGCACGCCCATGATGTTGAAAACTTCGGAGCCGGCATCGGCACAGGTGGTGGGTTGCTCGGCGGTCTGAAACAGTTTTTCGCGCAGTGGCGTATCCAGATCTACCGCGTCGATCAGTCCCCAGACGCGACGGGACAAGGCTTCGCGGGTAGCGCCACCGGCTCTGAAATCGGCCGAACGGGTCAGGCTGTCGATGATTGTGAAGAAGCCTTCGCTGTTTGGTTCGTTCATGAGATTGTCCCAGGCCTCCGCTCTGTAAGTCCCCAGGCCAGGCGAGTTCGCACCCCAAAGCGAGGAGTCATCATCGACCGGCCATTCGTCGCGCGCATTTTTGGCCATGGGGGCGTAGGTGTTCTGGCGCGGCAAACCCACTGAATCGCGGTATTGGAACAGGATCTGGCGTTGAATATCGTCCAGGGATTCGATGTCCAGCCGTGCGCGCGCCACTACTAATGCTTGCCTTGACCCATTGACGACATTGGGTACGGTCTTGATCGGATTTTCCCGCAGGTCAAGAAAAAACCCCTTTGGACGCTGTTTGCTCAGCAACCCGCCTGGCCAGGCATCGATCCCGGTGTTTGAAAGGTTGAGCACTTTCAGGCGAGGCATGCGTTCGACATTGGGCGGCCGGCGCAGCGGGTTGTTATCGAGCCGCAGGGTTTGCAGGCGTGTCAGATGCTTCAATCGCTCAACCGCCACGTTATCCAGCACAATCTGGTTGTCGCTCAGACGCAAGGTTTCGAGCAGGTGCATGCTGGCCACGTTTTCCGGCAAACGGGTCAGGTGACAGCGACGTGCGCTGAGGTGGCGTAGTCGGGCAAAGTCTTTCAAAAGCCCCGTGGCGTCCGGCGAGAACTCCGCCCCATCCAGACTCAAAGTGCTGATCTGCTCAAGATACGGTCGGATGTCCGGCAGCTTTTTCCACCAGGGCTCCAGGTTGAAACTCAGGAGTTCAGTGGATAAGTCCAGTGCATAACCCTTGTCGAAGTGCGTGCTGCGCTCACCAAATACCAAAGGTTTTCGCTGGAAGCATTCCATCAGGCGATCAGCGATGAACGTGATTTCCCTGGGAGCAGGGAGCGTATTGTCGGGCTCGAAAGGCGTGTTCTTTGTCTTCCACGCGTCAAGGATGTTTTCCAGTTCTCTGAGTTCTTGCTTCAGGTTGTTCAGCAACTGAACAGGATCGGCGCCGGGAGGCATGGAACGAATGAAGTTGTCGATTTCATGTTCACGCAGGTGCGGATGCAGATTTTGCACCTGTTGCTCAAGGGTGACTGGCTGTCTGGAGAAAGTAGGGCCGCGCAACAGCAGGCCCGTTTCCAGCTCCGCCACCGGACGAATGGAGGGTTCCAGCAAAAGCGTGCGGCGTTCGGCCGGGGACCGGGACTTGACCATTATCCATTGCTTGAACGCTTGCCCCTGGCCGAGTCCATAGCCCAAGGACCGGCGAGCCTGCTCGGGCATGGCGCGAAGGAGTGCTTCATAAAAATCGACAGCGTCGGAAAGCGGGCGATGTTGACCGTCGACAACTTCATAACGACCGTCTCCCACCCGTAACAGCAGGCGTACTTGAGTGGCATCATCGGGACCGACGCTGCAACGCAACGGACCATCGGCGGTGCCGTCACGTATTTCCATGCGCAGATCGTGCAAGGCATCGCTATTGAGCCGCAGCGCGTTGAGCGCCAGGCGCTCGGTGTCGGCGGTCAATCGGTCGTTCTGATAGAAGCCTTCAGTGGCGCGTGTCGAACGGGTTTCAAAGGCACATTCACGGGCGCGGCTCTTGAGGTCCAGCGGCAGGCGCTGCTGCGCGACAACGATGCGCAGGTCATCTTGCCTGGCATGGGCCACCAGGCGTTCGGTGATGATTGTCGGCAGTTCAGGGTATTGCCGCTGCAAGACTTGAATGCGTCGATCGGTACTGCGTTCGCGAAAGCGATAAACGTAATCCGCGATGTCGGTCTTGCGCCCTTCGACCTGCTCGGCCAGGCGATCACGCAGGCTCTGAACTTTTGCCGGCCTGGACAATCCCGGTCCGACCAGCGCTTCCAGCTGTTGCTCATCGAGAAACCTGACAACCCGCTCCGGCAACCTGCCGGCCATCACGTCCGCCAGCCCGATGTTCAACGTCCGTTCCGGCCGGGCATTGGCGTTGCCGTACAGGCGGGAGGCGCCGAGCAGGTCGGACCGTTCATACACCCTCACGGCATGGTCGGACGGCCAGCCCGGCAGTTCGGTGATCAGTTGCTCGAACCAGTGCGATGACGGGTCTATCGGGCTTCCCGAACGAATCTGCGTGGTCGTGGCGGCGACATCTTCCATCGCCTTGAAGCGGTTTACCGTGTCTTCCAGCAATAGCGGCGGCTCGGCGTTTTCGACGTGCATGCGCCGCAGTGCGTCTTCTTCAGTGCCGCTGATCAAGCGGATGTTTTCCAGTTGTCGTGAGCTCAAGCCATCGGTCATGTGCCCCAGCCGTTGCATCAGCTTCGGGCCGTCCCAGGTCAACGGGTTTTCTCCTTCATGACGCCAGGCGCCGCGACCGTTATGGGTCAGTTTCGGTGCATAGGCTTCGGGGCGGGTAGGGTGTTCAAGCCGATACTGTGCGGTTTGCGGATCTTTGCGGGTCACGTAGTGGCGACCCTCCAAAGGAAGAATGTCCCGGCCTTGATGGCGATGCAGGCCCAGCCGGTCGGGCCTGGAATCTGTTGGCAGCGACAGATCTGGATGGGCGTAGGGCTCGATATCCGGGTGCCACAAGCGGGTTTCACCGGTGGGCAAGCTCACCGGTTGCAGGCCCTCGACCCATGTAGAAACCTTGAGCCGGAACGCGTCGGCGATGCTCGCCCCGGCGGCAAACGCGGCCAGTTGAACCACGTCCGTCACGACCCCCGCAATGTGATCCGCTGCTTCTGCCCATAGTCCCTCGGCCAAGTCCACAGCGCCTTCAATGACATCACTGGTCAGTTGATACGCGGTATAGGCCAGCATGAGTTCGCCCAGCCCCGGAACGAACGGCGTGGCAATCAACAGAGCCACATTGAAAATGTCGGAGACTATTTTTTTGAAGTTGTCCCACCAGGCCCACCGGGCCTTGCGATCGGTATCGGCGGTCGACACGGCGATGTCCCGAGCGTCATTGAGAATCTTGTTCAGTTTGTTTTGATAAAGATGTACCCAGAGTTCGCCCGTGATCGGCTTGATGTCGAAACTCAATCGCGGGTTATCGATCGGCACATCCCGCCAGCTTGGGCCCGGATCGAACGTTTCCTTTCGATGCCATTTGACCTCGAACAGACGTTGTTGCAGCCCGCCGAAGAAATGCCCGCGCTGCGAATGGTCGATGAACCGGCTGAAGAACTGGCGGTACGTCATCCCGGTGGAAGCGATAAGCGCGTCATCGCGCAGCTGGCGCGTCAATTCGTTCATGAACGCGACGGTCGAGGGGTATTGCTTGAGTGGGTGTTGTGGATCCTGCGGCACATAAACGATCACTGGCATCACCTCGTGTGATTGCTCCAGGTCCGCAGTGATCAGCACGATGCCAGTCAAGGGGATGTCGAGAATGGACAGGTCGGCGAATTGCACAGGCCTGCCTTTCCAGGTGGTGTTGCGCTGGCCCTCCAGCATTTCAATGACCCTGTCGCGGGCATCGGCGTTGATATCGCCGGCCATCGTCGCCTGTTCCACGGCAGCTCTGAAAGCGGCTTTCTCGCTTTCAACGATACGGCTTTGGAGCCAATACTTTGCGACGCCATCACGGGGCAGTAACTGTTCTTCCAGGTATCGGGTGTAGCGGGCGCCGATGTCCAACTCGCGGCACAACGCCTGAAACCTTGCGATGGAGAGCTTGTGTTTGATAGGCAAGACAACGAACTGACCACGGTAATCGGGTTGACTGATGTAATCCGAGTCCGGTCCGCAGGTTTCGCCCAGCGCGAAGTTGTGCAGTGCGGCGTCGATCAGCGAAACAGTGCGGGTGACGACACCCCCGGACGTATCGATGACATACCAGGGAAGTTCTTTGGGTAGATAAAGATGCAAATACGTTTTTTTAACGTCGACATCAATATCCAGTTTCTTCAGCGCATCGGTGAGTAGGGGCTCGGCAAATTCATAAACGTTTTGCAACTCGTCGAGAAACCGATCCACCTTGTTGCGGGAAGACCAGAGTTCGAGGCTGGCGTTTTGTAATCGGGATTGATCGAGTGCGGAGGCTGTCTTGATCCAGGGCGCGGGCGCTTTTTCGGCGCGGCCCAGTTCCCGGATATTTCGCAATGAAGCGTTTTGGAAAACCGGGTGGACCCGGCTTTTGATCAATTCGTAGTGGCGACCTTTATTGTCGGTGGCCGCTCGTTCAGACATACGTCCATGTAAGTCAGGCATGTTTTGATTAAACCTTGAGCACTAATGGGAGTCATCAGCCTAACGCCCAAGGCCCAAAGTAAAAGCCGCAATTTCTGTTGCTTGATCAGCGCCTGCACCGCTAATGCATTGGAATTATCCATGCCGAAAATAATTAATTACTACCTGTGCAACGTAATAGTTCTATTAGCGCCGCGCGACTTCAGTCGGCAAGCAACCTGTTTTGCTGCCGGGTTGCAGGTACGGCATGAGAATCGGTGCCATGCCTTTGAGCACCTGCACCGGCAACGCCGAAGTGAACTTGAAGGCTTCGGCCGTGCGCCCGGGCACGAATGCGGTCAAGGTGCCGAAGTGTGAATCGCCGATGTAGAAGACAAACGTCGCCGTCCGGTTAATGGATTTGGAGCTCAGAATCCGCCCGCCTGAACCGATGGCTTCAATGCGGTTGTCCCCAGTCCCCGTTTTGCCGCCCATGGCCAACGGTTTGCCATCCGGGGTTACAAAACTGCCGGACACCCGTTTCGCCGTACCGGCATCCACCACTTGCGACAAGGCTTCGCGCATGGCCGTGGCGACTTCGGATGGCATGACCCGTTTGCCGACGTCCGGGTCGTTGATCAATTTGGTTTCATACGGTGTGTTGGCCGCGAAGTGCAAGCTGTCGATACGCAGCGTCGGCATGCGCACACCGTCGTTGAGGATGGTGCCGATCAGTTCCGCCAATGCCGCCGGACGGTCGCCGGAACTGCCGATGGCGGTGGCCAGTGAGGGCACCAGGTGATCGAACGGATAGCCGACTTTCTGCCAGCGCTGGTGAATGTCGAGGAACGCCTCGATCTCGAGCATGGTGCGGATGCGGCTGTCGCGGGCGCCCTTGTGGCGGCTCTTGAACAGCCAGCTATAAACTTCCTGACGCTCGTACTGGCTGGCTTTGACGATCTGGCTGAACTTGGCGTCGGGGTTATTCAGCAGGTAGCCGATCAACCACAGATCCAGCGGGTGGACCTTGGCGATGAAGCCTTGGTCCGGCAGATCGTAGCTGCCGGGGCCGTAGCTCAGGTAGAGGCGTTCGAGGCGTTCGTCGGTCAGTTTTTCATTGAGCTTGGCGCCTTTGAGGTGCGAGCGTACGAAGGTGTTGAAGCTTGCCTGGTCGGCCTGGGGGAATAGATAACGATGCACGGCAGCCATGCGAATCGGGGTCGGACGCATGCCGTCGAGAAAGGTTTCGAGCCGCGCCTGGGTGTCTTTGTTGCGGTATTTCTTCCAGAACTTCAGCAGAAACGAGGTGCCTTCTTTGTCGGCGAATGAGGCCAGGTATTCCTGGCGCCGAGGGTCGCGATCGTCCTTGAGCAATTCGGCGCTGCTGTTTGGGCCGGAATAGGTGGTGTAGCGCACCAGGTCACGCATCAGCCGAATGAACGGCAGGTTGATCGACTCACGAATGGCATCGCGCAGGGTCGGCAGGCGGCCGTTGTCTTCCTTGCGGAAGTTAACGAACGTGTGCAGCCCGCCGCCGGTGAAAAAGGCCTCGCCGGGGCTGGCGGAGTATTTGCGATCCAGCGCGGCGCCGAGCATTGTCGGCAGGTTGTGGTCGGTGTTCTGAATCAGGTAATCGACGGCCCAACGGCTCAGACGGTCCTGGTCCGGGATGTCGACTTTTTTCAGTTCAGGGATGGTCATCGTCGCGTATTTATCGTGCAGCTCGGCGATGATCTGCAGGTAAGTGGTGAGCACGCGCATTTTTGCGGTGGAGCCCAGTTCGAGCTTACTGCCTTCATTGATGTCGAACGGCTGGTCAGTGCTGTCGGTCTGCACCCGTACTCGCGAGCCGTCCGGGGTCAGTTCAAACAGAGTGAAGCTGTAGCGCACCTGTGTGGTGCTGGTGGGGGTGAGCAGACGTTCGCCAATCAGGCCGATTTCCGCTGCATAGGTTGGGTCGGCCAGATGTTTGAGGTACGCGGTGGCCTGGGTTTGCAGCTCGCCTTGCAGCGTGCTGGTGGCGGACAGGTCGAGGCGGTCGAGGTCATACAGCGGACGGTTGAGCAAACCGGCCAGACGGCTGCGCGCCACGCTGATGCCCTTGTTGGTTTCGATTGGCTGAATGGTGGGCTGGGTGGCCCAGTCGCGGTAAGTCACTTTACTGGCCAATGCCGCCGCCGCGAGTGGTGCATCGATCACGCTATTCTGAGCCAGCAGGCGAATATGGCTGTCGGTGAGACTGGCCAATTCATCACGGCCCTTGGTCAAGTAATGGGAAGGGCGACGCTGAGCAATCATCAGTGACAGCATCTCACGCAAGGCCAGGCCTTTTTCCGACAGAGTCTTCGGATCGGTGTGGGTGTTGGCCAGACGTTCATTGGCCTTGTTGAAATCGGCGCCATACCAGACCCGCAAACCTTCGGCCATGCCATGCACTTCACCGTGGCCCGGCACCGCCGACAGCGGAACACTATTGAGGTAATCACGAACTACATTTTGCCGGGCCTGGAGGGTCTCCGGCCCCGCCTGGTAGGCCCGCACGCTGGCGGAAATCATTTGCCGGATCTTTTCCGCGCCCGACATCGTCAAGCCATCAGGCGAGTGTCGATATTTCTCCAACTGCGTTGCCAGCGTACTGCCGCCCGCCGACTGACCGGGCAGACGCAACAACTTGGCCACCTGGGACCACGCCGCCATGCCGAACCGTGGCCAGTCCACGGCAGGGTTGGCCAAAGGTTGACGGGGATCGAGCAAAAAGCGGTTTTCGATGAACAGCAAGCTGCTGACCACTACCGCAGGGATCGCCGCAAAGCTTGAATAGAGTTGTTGGGGATATTTGTACTGGTACAGCGGTGCCGCGCGGCAATCGGTGATCGACAGCCCGGCCTGGATTTTCTCTGCATAGGGCACGAAAAAGCCCTTGTCGCTGTACTTCATCAGCGCCGGGGAAAAGCGGGTTTGTGCCGACACCACGTAGTTGCGCTTGAGCAGGCGTGGCAGAAATTCATCCAGGGCGCTGTAACCCAAACGCTGATCGAACGGGCCTGCGCCAGGATAGCGAATCGCATCGCTGGGGCCGGGTTGCAGCTCGTATTTCAGCGAGCCGGCATATTTGCTGATTTCCCGGGCCTGAAACTTGGAGGTGCGCATTTCCTTGGCCGCGGCGAGGCCCAGGACAATCAGGATAATCAGCAGCAACAACCAGAACGCCCCCCAGCCGTGTCGGGAACGACGGGGTTTCTCAGGTAAAGGCGCTTCATCCACACGTTCAGTCGGAACCACAGTTTTACTCGAATCGGTTTGCCACAAAGCGCCCATAGTCGACTGATCCATTCACGCAGATTGATCGGACTTGTTTGAAGCTTAGACGGTGGTTGGCGTTGGTGAAAAAATTGTGAATAACCAAATATCGGGTACGCACTATTCCTTGTGGCCTGTGTGACCTGTGACCTGTGACCTGTGACCTGTGGCGAGGGAGCTTGCTCCCGCTGGGCTGCGAAGCGGCCCCAATCCTTACCATCGAGGTTTGTCTGATAAATACCATTCGCCGGTTCTGCGACTGCTTCGCAGTCGAACGGGAGCAAGCTCCCTCGCCACAAAGGTTGTGTCGCAGTTCAAAGCCAGCAAGCATCCCACAGCGGGTAATCACCAATTTTTTCCACCAATCCTGCCCGTAATGGATTGGCAACAATGTAACGAGCAAAAGGCAGAAGCTCTTCGCCATCGCGGATTGCTCTGTCGTGGTAGCCGGTCTGCCAGAAAGCCCCTTCATTGTTCGACGCTCGGTTGATGGTGAGGGTGCTGCGGGATTTGATGGCTTGCATGAGTTGCGCCAAGGAGTGTTGTTCGAGTTGTACCAACCAATGGAAGTGATCTGGCATGACGACCCAAGCTATTGAGTTGACCCACTTTTGGTCGTGGGCTCGCTTGAACTCGGCGACTAACAGGCGCCCCAACCGCCAATCAGTGAATATTCGACGGCGTTGATGCACAACCGCAGTGATGAGATAGCCCGACCCTGTTCTGAACAGCGTCCATGGCGTAGCAAATGGGAATTGGGATGTGGATGCATTCCTTGCGTCCTTTTGTAGTGATCCTCATTTGACCTTAGCTCCCTCTTTACATAGCTGAAGCTGCAACTTCTGACTGAAATTTCCTAGATCCATGAAGGATCCAGGCGCTTTTGTGGCGAGGGAGCTTGCTCCCGCTGGGCTGCGAAGCGGCCCCAATCCTTACCATTGCGGTTTGTCTGATAAATACCATCCGCCGGTTCTGCGACTGCTTCGCAGCCGAGCGGGAGCAAGCTCCCTCGCCACAGGTGTTGTGTTGTCTGAAATGGCCGAGCTAGACGCATCAAAGAGGTAAATGCTGCCTAGGTAGGGGCATGACGATGCACCATTGCTGTGCAATACTCGGCACCGTTTCAGTGGCGAATAATCCTACATAAGTCAGGTAATGCCCCTCCGAAAACCCCGCTTTTGCCGAGAGTTATGGCTGAATGTTGTGGTTTATAGAGTGAAAACCCCTGCTGGAAGCTTTTTATACTGCATGCCCGCTGATCTTGCAGGTTTTGGTCCTGCAAGACGTGTCTGCCCATGAAGCAGGCCCGGTTTCGCAGGAGCGCTGGCTTATCGGTCGGTGCTTCGACACTCGGTGGTCACATCCAATAACAAGACGAGGTTGTACCTATGCCAGTCGGCAATCACCTGCCTCACGGCGAGACCGCTCAGGGCGGCCCGCTTAAACGCGAACTCGGCGAACGGCATATTCGCTTGATGGCGCTCGGTGCCTGTATCGGCGTCGGCCTGTTCCTGGGTTCGGCCAAGGCCATCGAAATGGCCGGCCCGGCCATCATGCTCTCCTACATCATTGGCGGTCTGGCGATCCTGGTGATCATGCGCGCCCTCGGCGAGATGGCCGTGCACAACCCGGTCGCCGGTTCGTTCAGCCGTTATGCACAAGACTACCTCGGCCCGCTGGCAGGCTTTCTGACCGGCTGGAACTACTGGTTCCTGTGGCTGGTGACCTGCGTCGCGGAAATCACCGCGGTGGCGGTGTACATGGGCGTCTGGTTCCCCGACGTGCCGCGCTGGATCTGGGCATTGGCGGCGTTGATCAGCATGGGCTCGATCAACTTGATCGCAGTGAAAGCCTTCGGTGAGTTCGAGTTCTGGTTCGCCCTGATCAAGATCGTCACCATCATTGCGATGGTGGTCGGCGGCATTGGCGTGATCGCTTTTGGCTTCGGTAACGACGGCGTCGCCTTGGGGATTTCCAATCTCTGGGCCCATGGCGGCTTCATGCCCAACGGCGTGCAAGGCGTGTTGATGTCCCTGCAAATGGTGATGTTCGCCTACCTCGGCGTCGAGATGATCGGCCTGACTGCCGGTGAAGCGAAGAACCCGCAGAAGACCATTCCCAATGCGATCGGCTCGGTGTTCTGGCGGATTCTGCTGTTCTACGTCGGTGCCTTGTTCGTGATCCTGTCGATCTACCCGTGGAACGAAATCGGCACTCAGGGCAGCCCGTTTGTGATGACCTTCGAGCGTCTGGGCATCAAGACCGCCGCCGGCATCATCAACTTCGTGGTGATCACCGCTGCGCTGTCGTCCTGCAACGGCGGCATCTTCAGCACCGGGCGCATGCTTTACAGCCTGGCGCAGAACGGCCAGGCCCCGGCCGGTTTCGCCAAGACCTCGAACAACGGCGTGCCGCGTCGTGCGCTGCTGCTGTCGATCGCTGCCTTGCTGCTGGGCGTGCTGCTCAACTATCTGGTGCCTGAGAAAGTCTTCGTCTGGGTCACCGCGATTGCCACCTTCGGCGCGATCTGGACCTGGGTGATGATCCTGCTGGCCCAGCTCAAGTTCCGCAAAGGCCTGAGCGCCAGCGAACGTGCCGGCCTGAAATACCGCATGTGGCTGTACCCGGTCAGTTCTTACCTGGCACTGGTATTTTTGGTGCTGGTGGTCGGCCTGATGGCGTACTTCCCGGACACTCGCGTGGCACTGTATGTAGGCCCGGCTTTCCTGGTGCTGCTGACGGTGTTGTTCTATGTGTTCAAGCTGCAACCGACCAATGTGTCGCAAGGTGCGGTGCGTTCGGCTTCGTAAGTCGCAACGTCGGAAATACAAAAGCCCCGGTCGAGATGATCGGGGCTTTTTTATTGGTTGCGATCTCCTGTGGTGATGGGCTTTTGTGGCGAGGGGGCAAGCCCCCTCGCCACAAAAGCCCATCACCACAAAAGCTCCCCAGCACAAAGGTTTGCTTGTCTCAATATCAGACAACGGCGATTTGGGCCGGCCGATTCAACCGCTTGTTGAAATCCAGCCAGGCTCCCAACAACGCCATCAACCCGACTCCCAGCAGCGCACTGAAAATCTGCATTGCCAGTGTGTTCCCGCCCAAGGCATTGAGCATGTCTGCCAACGGCGCCAGCAACACGCCAAAACAGAACACTTCCAACGAATAACGGCCCATGCGACAGCTTTGTTGCGCCAGCCAGTGTTGCGTCCAGCCCGTGCCCGGCAACAACCTGGCGGTGACGTAGGCGAGGGCGAGGAAGTGCAGCAGGCGCGCCGGCGAGAGGTTGGTCTTGCTGATCGGATAGAGCCATTCGCCGAGCCGTTGGGGCATGAAGGCGTCATGCACGCTCGGCCACTTCCACGACACTGCGATCAGCCCGGTCACCATCAGATAGGTCAACGCGACGATAAAAACCGGCTGCCGAATCAGCGGTCGAGGTTGCGGCACCCGAGGCCTTTGCCCGTGAATCGCCACTGCGCCACCGAGAATAAACAGCAGCTGCCAGGCCATCGGATTGAAAAACCACACGCCACCGTCGGTGCCCGCCAGGTTCCACTGGAGCCATGGCGCCAGCAGGTACAAAACCACCGACAACCCCACCACGTATTCAGCCTTGCGCAGCAGCATCGGTAGCAGCAGCGGCAGGCCGAGCAGCAAAAAAATATACAGCGGCAACGGGTCCATCAGGTTCGGCTTGAAGCGCAGCAACAACTCATCCATCAACGCCTGCTGCGGATTGCTGAGGAAATACTGCAAGCCCATTTCCTGCACCAGATCACGGGTTTCCACGTGGCTGTTGGCGAAAAATACGATGCCCATCAGCAGCGCCAGCAAAAAGATATGCACCACATAAAGCACCCAGGCGCGTCGCAGGATTTTCACCGTGGCGACCATGAAACCGTCGCGCCGGGCGATTTTGCCGTAGGCCAGCACGGCTGCGTACCCGGCCAGGAACACGAAAATCTCCGCTGCATCGCTGAAACCGAAATTGCGCACCGTGAACTGCGCGAGCGGGTTTTGCGGCACGTGATCCCAGAAGATGAAGATCAGCGCCAGGCCGCGAAAAAAGTCGATTCGGTGATCGCGTTCAAACGTCATGACAGCGGGCTCGTGAGCGGGGGCGGCGCGCAGGGTGGCGTGATTCGCGGGTAATTGCAAAAGGCTGGATATTACCGAATGTCTCAGCTGCCTATAGCGAACGAATTCAAGCCATGTCCGTCGGTCTGCCGGGCAGTTCGCGCACCAGAACGACCCCCGATGAGCGTCCGTCGAACATCTACACTTCATTTCTCAGGAGTGTGAAACGTGAAAGTTTCGCTGATTGTCCCGGTATTCAATGAAGAGCAGGCGATCAGTCTGTTCCATCAGGCAGTGCGTCGCGAATTGAAACTTGACCCGTGTGAGGTCGAGATCGTGTTCATCAACGATGGCAGTACCGATCGGACGGCTGAGCAAGCCAAGGCGCTGGCGCAGGTCGATGAACAGGTATTGCTGATCAACTTCTCGCGCAACTTCGGCAAGGAGCCGGCGCTGTTTGCCGGGCTGGAATACGCCACCGGCGATGCGGTGATTCCCATGGACGTGGACCTTCAGGATCCGATCAGCGTCATCCCGCGGTTGATTACCGAGTGGCAAAAGGGCGCCGATGTGGTGCTCGCCAAACGCCGGAATCGTGACAGTGACAGTTATTTGAAACGTCACAGCGCATCGCTCTTCTATCATTTGTTGAACAGAATTTCCTACACCCGGATCGAAGAAAACGTCGGGGATTTCCGGCTCATGGACCGCAAGGTGGTCAATGTGATTCGCGCGCTTCCCGAGCATCAGTTGTTCATGAAGGGCGTTCTGTCCTGGGCCGGGTTCACCACGGCGGTGGTGGAATACGAACGGGCCCGGCGAGTGGCAGGACGCAGCAAGTTCAATGGCTGGAAGCTGTGGAACCTGGCGCTGGAAGGCATTACCTCGTTCAGCACCGTACCGTTGCGGTTGTGGACTTACATCGGTGGCGGCATTTCGATCTTCGCGGTGCTGTACGCGGTGTACATGGTGCTGGACAAGATTTTCTTCGGCAACAACGTCCCCGGTTACCCCTCGCTGATGACGGCCATTCTGTTTCTCGGCGGCGTCCAATTGATTGGCATCGGCATCCTCGGTGAGTACGTCGGCCGCATCTACATCGAGGCCAAGCACCGGCCCCGTTATGTGGTTAAGGACGTCATCGGCGGCACAGACCGGCTCGGGCTTTAGCATGGGCAGACTGGACGACTTTTTCGGCAAAGAACTCGGGCGTCGTAGGGTCTGGCGGTTTTTCCTGATCGCGACCCTGATTTATGTCATTCCGCTGATCCTCGCGGACTATCCCTACATCGATGACAACTGGCGCTCGCTGTCGGCGGGTACCGCCTGGGCGGGGCAGGGGCGGTTGTTCACCGAGCTGTTCTACAACCTGCTGACGTTCAGCGATGCCGCGCCGAACATCTTTCCGTTGCCGCTGTTGATTGCCACGCTGGCCATGGCCTCGGCGTTGACCAGCCTGACATTCCATTACTACCCGCAGCCGACGATATCCTGCTGCCTGGTGCTGTTGCCGCTCTGGTACAACCCGTTTTTTTTGCAGAATTTGTCTTATCAATACGACGGGCCGGCCAATGCCTTGAGTCTGGTGGCAGTGATCTACGCGATCACTTTTCGTCATCCCTCGCGCATTCTGCAATGGCTGGTGCCGGCCTTTTTGATTGCGCTGGCGCTGGGGCTCTATCAGGTGAGCCTGAATGTGTTTCTGGGCCTGTGTTGCCTGGAATTGCTCAGGGGCGCGAATGACAAGTGGACCTGGCCGCAGTGGTACGAATTGATCGGCTGGAAAATCGCGCAGGCAGGGCTCGGCGGGTTGATCTACAGCGTCACGGCTTATCCGTACATGCATCACGATCGCGCCTTGTTGCTGAACTGGGCAGCGGAGCCTTTGTTGCAAGTTGAAATCAACATCGGCCGCGTGCTGGAAAAAGTCGCGCTGCTGTTTCACGGTGGATTCACTTGGGTGTTCGCCGTGCTGCTGTTGTGTGCCCTTGTGGGTGGCGCACAGTTAGCCCGTAGCGTGATGGAACGCCATGACACCGGGCTGAGAAAAATCGTGATGGGCCTGGTGTGTGTGCTGACAGTGCCGGTCGTGACTTTATTGGTGTCGGGTGCTGCGCTGTTTTTCCGCGACTTCAATGAAGGCGCCAGAACCTTGATGGGTTTTGCGGTCTTGTTGGTGCTGTTGTTCTATTTGAGCCATCTGACACTGGCGTCGATTCATGAGCGGCTGACGCTGCTGTTGGCGGTGCCTCTGCTGGCCATGCTTTCGTTGTCTTACGCCTATGGCCGCGTGCTGACGGTGCAGAACACCTTTGCATCCAGCGCGTTGTTTTCCCTGGGGCATGACATTGCGGCCCATCGGCAACTCCACGAGGCCAAGCGCATTTACCTGTCGGTGAATTATTCCGATCACTGGCTGGTGGCGGCCGCGGGCTCGTTCAAGCAGATGCCGGTCTTGCATTATCTGCTGAACATCAACTTCTTCATGCTGGCTGAAAACCTGCCGAAGGCGGGCATCACCAACGTGGAGGTGGAGAGGGAACGGCGTAACGCGACCCTGATGGGTTACCAGGGTTATCCGCCGTTGGTGGAGAGCAAGTTCTATCGCATCTATCTGCTGGGCGATTACGGTTTTATCGTCATGAAAGAGCCGACCCCGGTCACCACGCTGCAGTGGTGAGCCTGGTGATTACCTCTTCGATCCCTCCCGAAAGTTTTCCATCCCGGATGGCCGACAGGGCAGGTCTGGTGGCGGTGATCGTCCTCGCGTTGTTCGCAAGGATTCACTCCATCACCGTGCCGGTCATCTGGTACGACGAGGCCTACAGCCTGCTGCTGGCCGAGGGCGCGCCTGCGTATATCTGGGCTACAACGGCGCGGGATGTTCATCCGCCGCTTTACTATGTCTTGCTGCATTTCTGGATGTTGCTGTTCGGTAATGGTGCTTTGGCTGCACGGTCGCTGAGCGCACTGGCCGATGTCGGCACGCTGTTGCTGTGCATTAAATTGATGAGTCTGATGACAGCGCGAAAGGCGACCTGGATAGCGGCAGTGTTGTTGGCATTGCTACCGATATCGGTGCGTTACAGCCAGGAAGTGCGAATGTACACCTTGCTCGGCTTCTGGCTGATGGGCGCGACCGTGGCGCTGGTGTGCTGGATCAAGGCACCGGATCAAAAGCGTTATCCTGTTTTTTACGTGCTGTTGATGACGGCTGCTTTCTACACGCATTACTTCGCCGCGCTGTGCGTTTTGGTGCATTGGCTTTGTTGGTGGCAAGTGCGAGATGGCGGTCGGTCCACGGCAATACCGATTCGTGCCTGGGTGGTGGCCAACAGCGCAATCGTTGTGTTGTACCTGCCGTGGATGCCTTTTTTCATCGATCAATTGCTGCGAATGGACGGGCTCGAGTGGATACCGCCGCTCACCTGGGGAGCCGTGCTGACCTTCGTTTGGCAGCTGGTGATGATGGGGGATTCGACCAGTTATTCATCTTTATGGCGTGTGTTGCCCTCGGTGTTTATCGTCGTTTGCGCCGCTGCGGTGCTGCTCAAGGCACGCCATGAGCGACCTTTCAGCGTCTTGCTGGTGAGCTATTTTTTTGTGCCGGTGCTCATCGTTTTTCTGGTGTCGCTGATCGTTCCGGTATTCAACGCCAGATACCTGGTGTTTGCTGCCGCCGCGTTACCCCTTATCGTTGCGCTCGCACTGGACACATGGAGCCAACGCCACGTCGTTCTTGCCGCTGTCGCCATGGCGTTGGTTTTATTGGCAGAAGTACACGGGCTTTCAGCGGTCTATGCACAAACGGATGAGATGAACGGGACAAGCATTCGCAAAGACGCAAGGCTGGACGCCGTGGTCGAAGGTCTTGGTCGCGAAGCCCGTCCGGGTGACGAAATCATCGTGGATAACCTGTATTGGTACTTGCCGTTCATGTACTACAACTCGACCGGTATTCAGCCGAGGTTATATGTGTTCAAACCACCGACAGGCACCCTTTGGGGAACCGCCGAATACGGTGGTTGGGCACTCATTCCCCGTCATTTGCGTTCGATTCTCTTCGACGATTTTTCAACCTTGAAACTGAATGCCAGGAGGATCTGGTGGGTAACGGGCTACGCGCGTCCTGAACATGACGCATTATTTCCCAAGCAGTGGAGACAAGTGCTGACGCTAAAGGAAGGGGACAGCGAAGCTCGTCTATTCATTCTCGACGCAGCACCAACCCCCCTTGAGGTTGACGTCAGAACGCATCCATCAGCACAACAATACAATCCCTCGCCTGGTAACCGTTGATCTGCGGCACCAGACGCCGAAAATGCTCAGACTGGCAATGAGCATCCAGCGCCGCCTTATTCGGCCATTGTTCAACGAAGATAAAGTGCCCGGGGTCTTTTTGATCGATGAACAGGTCGTAAGCAATGCAATCAGGTTCCAGTCGAGTCTTCTCGACCAGTTCGGCGTACCACGGGCGAACGGTTTCAATGTATTCGGGTTTGATGAAATCTTGAGCGATTACTTTAAGCAAGGTGTCCTTCCTTGGTGTTAAACCCACCTCCCGATGAGGTTGACGTTCAAACAATGGTTACGCGGCAGGCATTCTGCGCCTGGAGAAAAATCGAAAACAACCCGGATTGAGATTAATCCCTTGCTCGTCTGCTCAGACAGCCATTTTCGATTGCCGTACCGGCAACTCAACCCGAAAGGTGCTGCCCACCCCGACTTCGCTACGCACCGAAATATCGCCCTGGTGTTTTTTCACGATGCCATAGGACAGGGACAACCCGAGCCCCGTCCCCTGGCCCACCGGTTTGGTGGTGTAGAACGGGTCGAATATTTTCTGCAGGTTGTCCGGTTCGATGCCGATTCCCGTGTCCGCGACCTCGATCGATACCGTTTCACCTTCAAGCCCGGTGCGTAGCGTGATGGTGCCCCGTTCCGGCCCCATCGCCTGAGATGCGTTGACGATCAGGTTCATGATCACCTGATTGATTTGCGACGGCAGGCATTCAATGTCGGGCAGCTGTTGAAACTCCTTCACCACATCAGCCTTGTACTTGAGTTCATTGGCGACGATGTTCAGGGTCGACTCGATGCCTTGTTGCAGATTAGTCCACTGCCATTCCTGATTGGAGTCCACGCGGGAGAAGTCCTTCAGGTCTTTGACGATCTGCCCGACGCGGCCGATGCCCTCCTTGGACTCCTTGATCAGCAGCGGAATATCTTCGCGCAGAAAGTCCAGCTCCACCCGTTCACGTAATTGACCGAGACGGTCAATGACTTCGCTTGAGCCAATGGCTTTTTCCGCCTCCCGATAGGCATCAAGCATTTCCTGCAGTTGCTTGAAGTAGCCATCGAGGGCGCCGAGGTTGGAGGAAATGAAGCCGATGGGATTATTGATTTCATGGGCGACGCCCGCCGCCAGTTGCCCCAGCGAGGCGAGTTTTTCCGACTGCACCAGTTGGCTTTCCAGTTGTTTGCGCTCGTCGATTTCCCGCTGCAACGCCTCGCTGGCCTGCTTGAACTGGTCCGTGCGCTGATCCACCAGATGCTCCAGATGGCTCATCTGAATAGACGCCCGCTCGGTCATTTCCCATTTGGTGAGCAGGGTATTGGCCATCTGCTGGACTTCAATGTTGTCGAACGGCTTTTTCAGAATCAGCAGGCGGTCGTGGGCGTGCAAGCGTTCCAGCAGTTCATCCCAGGAATAGTCGGAATAGGCGGTACACACTACAACTTGCAGCTGCGGGTCTTGCTGCCACAGGTGTTCGATAGTTTGCGCACCGTCCCAGCCCTCGGGCATGCGCATGTCGACGAAGGCCAGCGCGTAGGGGCGGTTTTCCTGTAATGCCTGGATGAGTTTGCCCAGACCCTCCTGACCACCATAGGCAGAGTCCAGTTCGAACAAGGCGCTGGCGGACTTCACTTCGCTGCCGAACAGCGCGGCCTCCATTTCGTCCAGCTCTACATGCTGCGCCGATGTCGGGGTGAGGATTTTGCGAAAGTCTTCATGGATGGACGGCGTGTCGTCGATCAGCAGAATGCGTCGGTTCGAAAGTTCGCTCATGCTTCCTCCATGACCGGTTTCAACGGGATCTGCAACGTGAACAGTGCACCTTTGCCCGGTCCATCGCTGTGGGCGGTGAGATGGCCGTTCATCTCGATGGCGGCCAGGGCACAGCTGTGCAGGCCGAAGCCGTGGCCTTCCTTGCGGGTGGTAAAACCGTGGGCAAAGATCCGCGTCATGTTCTCTGGCTCGATGCCTTCGCCGTCATCCTTGACGCTGATTTGCAGGATCGTGTCCTCGACGACTTTTACCCCGAGGATCATTTGCCGCGGGCGATTGCTGAGGTCGGTCATGGCGTACTTGGCGTTGCTGATCAGGTTGATCAGGATCAGCAACAACCGGTGTTTGTCGCCCATGATTTGCGGTACATCGCCATACTCCTTGACCACCGTGACGTGATGGCGGGTCAGGGCGCCGGCGTTCATCCGCAAGGCGTCTTCCAGCAATTCGCTGATGTGCAGCGGTTCCATCAGGCTGTTGGCGCCTGCGTAGGACTGCTGAGTGGCAACGATGTCTTTGATGTGGTCGACGCTTTTGCTCAGTTGCGCGAGTTCGTCCGTCATGCCTTGTTGTTCAAGGGCAATGGCATCCACCAGTTGGTTCAGGTAACCGGGCAGCAGTTTTCCCTTCTCATCCTGGGTCAGGAAGGCACCCAGGTCGTCTTGATGCGCGTTGATCAGTTGCATCGCCTTGCCCAATCCCTGGGCCTTGCTGCCACGCAGCTTGCGGGTGACCAGGTCGGCCGAGATGTTCACGCTGTTGAGCACGTTGCCAACGTTGTGCAGTACGTTAGTGGCGATTTCAGCCATGCCGGCCTGACGCGCGGTGTCGAGCAGTTCGCTCTGGGTATCCTTGAGTTCGCGGGTGCGCTCTTCGACGCGTTGTTCGAGGACGTCGTTGGCGGTTTGCAGTTCCTTGTTGACCCGGTTGGTCTCCCCGAAGCTGCGCATCAAGCGGATTGCCAGGTACACCAGCACCAATACCAGCAGCGTCGAAAACACCAGCATGTAGAAGTGGTAGCGCCGGTTGGCTTCATCGGTTTGCTGTTGATCCTGGTTCAGCAGACTGGTGATGTCGTCCAGCCGTTCGGCCACAGGAACGGCTTCGATGTTTTCCAGCAGCCGGTTGACCACGGGTTGTTCGCGCAGGATCAGCGCGATGTGATTGCTCAGAACATCGATCGGGCTATGAAACTGCTCCGGTAATCGCTCCTTGTTCACCCCCAGTTTGTTCAGCCCGACCAGGATGTCGGCCGCTCTGTCGTCGGAGGTGACCTGGGCGAACTCCAGACTGCTGAGCAGCAAGTCGTAGGTGTCGGTGGCAATGTTCTGTAGTTGCAGTTTGTCTTCGTCGAGCAGCCGGGTAAGCGGTTCCTGGATGTCGTCTTCGGCGGTGGGCAAAAACGCCAGTGAGTTGCGCAGCACCGCATTGTGGGATTTGAACTGCTCCACCAGCCGGGTTTTTTCCTGGATGGCGGCGTGGTAAGCATCATGGCTGGCACGCCAGGTCGGCGAGTCATTGCGGCCATGATTGGACTCCATGGTCTCGAACCGCTCCCACAGGTGTGTTATCTCGGTCAGCGGTGCCACCAGCGGATCGTAATTGTGGCTGATGGCGATTCGGGACTTGAGAATCTCGGTTTCCCACTGTGCGTTGAACTGTTTGATCCGGCCGATCAGATCCCGGGACTCGGCGTAAGTCGAGGTCTGGTCGGAGCTTGACTTGAGGTACAGAAACAGCAGTGTCGAGGCCAACAACAAGGCCACGCCACTGAGCAACATCAGGTTGCGACGGTGGTACGTTTTCATAAGGATTTGCCTCCCCACTCACCGGTCAGGGTCTTGAGGAATTTGATGATCAAGGTCTTGTCCTGGTCGGAAGGCACGCGCCCCAGCTGGAACTTGAACATCACGTCTACCGCTTCTTCGAGCGTCTTGGCCGAGCCGTCGTGAAAGTACGGCGCGGTCACGGCGACATTGCGCAGGCTCGGAACCTTGAACACGTTGCGGTCCTCTTCAGCCTTGGTGACCAGATAGCGGCCCAGATCGGCTTCGGTGGGGTTGCCCCGCACCTGGAAGTAATCGCCCATGACCCCGAACTTCTGGAACATGTTGCCGCCGATGTTTACCCCTTGATGGCAAGCGATGCAGCCGTAGTCCTTGAAGCGTTGGTAACCGTACTTCTCGTCGATCGTCAGAATCTCGGTATTGCCCAGCAGGTATTGGTCGAAACGCGAGTTGGCGCTGATCAGCGTGCGCTCATAGGTGGCCAGGGCATTTTGCACATTGCTCATCGTCACGCCGTCCGGGTAGGCCTTGGCGAAAGCGCTTTTGTAAGCCGGGTCGGCGGTCAGTGTCTGAACGACATGCTCCCAATGACTGCCCATTTCGCTGGGGCTCTGCACCACTTCGTGGGCTTGCGTTTCCAGGGTATCGGCGCGGCCGTTCCAGAATTGCCGGAAATTCAGACTTGAGTTGAAGACGCTGGGAGTGTTGATCGTCAGAGGATCGCCTTTGAAGCCGATAGACAATGCTTTGTCGTCGGCGCCTCCGATTTCCAGGCGATGGCAACTGGCGCAGGACAGGCTGTTGTTGACCGACAGGCGTGGCTCGTTGAACAACCGGCGACCGAGTTCAACTTGCAAGGGATTCTGTTGGGGCACTGCGGGCAAGGGTTTGAGTGGCTCGTCCAGAGGTGCGCCGTTGGCTATCAGGCAACATCCGAGTAGAGGCGCAAGAAGCAGGTAGTAGAAGGAGCGCGACATCTTATTACTCCTTGGCGCAGGGCCCTGGGTGTCGTTGCACATTGTTCATGGCGCAGCGGATGGAGCGGACTGCACAGACGTCAGGTATTGCACGAAGGCATCCGGTTCCACAGCTTTGCTGAAGTAATAACCCTGGCCTTCCTCGCACTGGAGGGCCTTGAGAAAATTCAGTTGCTCAAGGGTTTCCACCCCTTCGGCAATGACGGTCAGTTTGAGGCTCTTGCCCAGGCTGATGATGGCGCTGACCAGGGCTGCGTCATTGCTGTCACGGCTCAGGCCACGAATGAATGACTGGTCGATTTTCAACACATCGATGGGAAACCGTTGCAGGTAACTCAGGCTGGAATAACCGGTGCCAAAGTCATCGATGGCCAGCCGTACGCCCAATGCCTTGAGTCGATTCAGCGCGACCATCGTGGCATCGATATTCTGCATCAATACGCCTTCGGTAATTTCCAGCTCCAGCAAGGTGGGGTCCATACCGGTTTGCTTGAGTATCTGCTCTACACCTTCGACAAAGTCCCGCTGGCGGAAATCGATGGCCGACACGTTCACCGACATGCAGAGTTTCGGCAGGCCTTTCGCCTGCCAGGCGCGGGCTTGTTGACAGGCCTGGGCCAGCACCCATTTGCTCAACGGTACGATCAAGCCGCTGTCCTCGGCCACACCGATGAAATCAGTCGGGTAAACCCAGCCTTGTCCCGGCTTTTGCCAGCGGATCAATGCCTCGGCGCCGACCACCTTGCCGCTGCCCAGGTCAAGTTTGGGCTGGTAGTGCAGGACAAATTCATTGCGTTCCAGCGCCAGGCGAATACCCGACTCGATACTCTGCTGTTCCCGGGCGCGCTGGTTCATCTCATCGATGAAAAAGCTGAAATCGTTCGGGCCGCTGTCCTTGACGTTGCGCATGGCGGTCTCGGCTTTTTTGATCAGTGCGATGGCATCGAAACCGTCCTCAGGGTAGATGCTGATGCCCAGGCTGGCCGTCACGCTCAGGTCATGGCCGCCGATGTGTTGAGGTGTGCGTATGGCGTTCAGGAGCTTTTCGGCGATGCCCTTGGTCTGTTGGGGGTGGTGGATGTCAGCCAGGATCACCACAAACTCATCGGAGCCATAACGAAACACCGAGTCGGACGCGCGCACGCAGGCCACCAGGTTGTGCCCGACACGTTTGAGCATCTCGTCACCGGTCGGGTGACCCAAGGCATTGTTGATACGTTTGAAACGATCGAGCCCCAGAAACATCACGGCCAGTTGTTTGTCATGGCGTCGTGACAGGGCCAGTGACTGGTTCAGCCGGTCGCCCAGCAAGGTGCTGTTGGGCAACTCGGTCAATACGTCGTACTGCAACAAGTGCGATACCTTGAGCAGCTCGTGGACCCGGGCCTCGATGGTTTGCTCCAGGGTCAGCACTTTCATGGCCGCGTCCTGCGCCATCTGCCACTTCCAGGTCAGGGCGCTGGCCATCTGGCGGATTTCCAGGCTGTCGAAAGGTTTTTTCAGCACCAGCAACTGATCGCCGAATTCCAGTCGTTCGGCCATGGCTTCCCAGGTGTAATCGGAGAAGGCCGTGCACAGCGCGATTTGCAGGTGAGGATCAGCCTTCCAGAGCTGTTCGATGGTTTCCAGACCGTCCCAGCCGGGGGGCATGCGCATGTCGGTGAACGCCATGGCGTAAGGGCGACCTTGAGCCTGGGCATGCTTGACCAGTTCGAGCGCTTCCTGGCCCTGATAGGCCGAGTCGAGCTGGAATATCAGCCGAGTAGATTGCTGGCTGCCGAACAGCGCTGCTTCTGTGCCGGCGAGGGTTTGTTCGTCGTTGGTATCCGGTCCGAGAATCTTGCGAAAGTCCTGATGGATCGAAGGCGTGTCGTCGATGATCAGAATGCGCCGGTTAGCCTGGGCGAACGGAGTTTTCATTCCTTGTCCTCCATGGCTCGCCGCGGGTCGTCGGGCGTCGCTCCGGTTCCGTGGCTGGCATGCACGATGCTCCCGGCCTTCAGCAACTCGGCGGCCTGTTGGCTGCTGACCGCTTGGCTGAAGTAGTGACCCTGGGCGTTCATCGGTGAGCCGGTGGCCATCAGCGAAGTGCGTTGCTCCTGGGTTTCGACGCCCTCGGCGATAATGCCGATCCCTACTTCCCGGGCGAAGTTGATGATGGCGCGCAAGGTGGTTGCACTGGCCGGGTCGCGTGCGGCCATGTCGATGAAGGTCTGGGCGAGTTTCAGGTGATTGACCTGATAAGTCTTGAGGTAATCGAACGAGGAGTATTCGGTGCCGAAGTCGTCGATGGCGATTTTTACCCCCAGCTCACGCAGGCGCGGCAGTACGTCGTTGTGCGTCCACTTGGTCTGGGCCAGGGTCGCTTCGGTGACATCGAAGCGCAGGTCCCACGGGCACAATTCCCAGCGCGCGGTGGTGCGCAACACGTCATAGATCAGCTCGGGACCGCTCTTGAGCTGAGCCAGGGATAGTTTTATCGCCACCACCGGGGGCGCCATGCCTTCGTCACGCCACTGGCGCATTTGCCGACAGGCACGCTCCAGCACCCAGTGACCGAGGGCGATGATGGTGCCGGTCTTTTCCGCCGCGGGCAGAAACGCCTGGGCTTCCAGCAACCCGCGCTGAGGGTGGTTCCAGCTGACCTGCGCTTCCATGCCGAGGATCTTGCCAGTGCTCAGGTCTACTTCCGGCCAATAACGCAGTTCGAGTTCGTCGTGTTCGATGGCGGTTTTCAAGTCGTTGGCGATGGTCATGCGCTCAACCACTTCCTGATTGATCTCATCGGAGTGGAAGTGGTACTGGTTGCGGCCCTTTTCCTTGGAGCGATACAGCGCCATGTCGGCTTGGGTCAACAGGCTGTCGGCGCTGAAGCTGACCGGCGCGTAGCTGCTGATGCCGATGCTGACCGAGACCCGGACATCATTGCCGGCCAGGGAGTAGGGCAGCACCAGTGCATCGCGGACCTTGGCGGCCAGGGCCGCTGATTGGGTCGGATCGCCGACATCCAGTTGCAGTATCGCGAACTCGTCGCCACCCAGGCGGGCAACCACATCGTTTTCGCGCACGCAGTTTTTGATGCGCCTGGCGACCTCCTGCAACAACAGGTCGCCCACCGGGTGGCCCAGGGTGTCGTTGATGCGTTTGAAGTGATCCAGGTCCAGGTAAAACATGGCGAAGGGTGTGGCCCCGCGCCGGGCGGCGGCGAATGCCTGGTGCAGCCGTTCGATCAGCGTCGCGCGGTTGGCCAGCCCGGTCAGCCCGTCGGTGCGGGCCAACAGGGCGATTTTTTCCTCGGCCAGTTTGCGTTCGGTGACATCGATGATGATGCCTTCGACTTCCAGCAAGCGGCCTTCATCGTCACGCACCGGGATATAGCGGTTTTCGACCCAGCGCCAGTCGCCGTCGCCGGTGCGCATCCGGAATTCGATGGAAGCACCTGCCGCATGGCGGTCCAGCACCCGGGCCATGGCCGTATCGACTTTTGATTGATCGTCGGGATGGATCAGCTCCTGCGCCCAGTTGGAGGACGCTACCAGGGCCGCCGCAACGTGGCCGTATTTGGTGATGTTGTGGGAGATGTACATCAACGGAAACGACGGTTCGCCTCGCAGCCGATACAGAATGGTCGGGCTGTTCTGCACGATGATGTTAGCGTCGGACAGCTCCCGGGTGCGCTCTTCGACCGCGAGCTCCAGCAAGGACATTTTCAGCGCCGCGTCTTCGGTCATTTGCCACTTGGCGGTCAATGCGCTGGCCATCTGGCGAATTTCGATGGCATCGAAAGGCTTTTTCAGGATAAGCAGGCGATCGCCCAGCTCCAGACGCTCGGCGATGTCTTCCCAGGAATAGTCGGAATACGCGGTGCAGAGCGCCACCTGCAGCTTGGGATCGACTTGCCACAAGCGTTCGATGGTTTCCAGACCGTCCCAGCCCGGTGGCATGCGCATATCGATGAAGGCCATCGCGTAGGGCGAGTCATTCGCCAGCGCGGTCTCGACCTTGTCCAGCGCTTCGCGGCCCTGAAATGCGGAATCAATGACGAAACTTTGCAACGATACCGACGCAGGGGTACCGAACAGGGCGTTTTCGGCGCTGATCAGGCTGTCGTCTTCGATCGATGGCGGGCTGAGAATCTTGGCGAAATCCTCATGGATCGACGCCGTGTCATCGACGATGAGAATCCGACGATTAATGCGCGCAAGCAGCGTATTCACTGACATGCGCCTGTACCGACAGCAGGTTGGTGCAATGAGCTCATAGAGGGTATCCCTTCCCTGATCGCTGGATGGCGCGAGTATCGTTCTGGATCCGAGTGACCTGAGCATAGTCGCCCGGCCGGCACTTCGCCCGGTTGACTGAAACGAATCATTTCCTGGGTCGGGCTGAAAATCATCTAGCCTGTAGGTCAGGCGAGGGGAACGTCAGGATGTTGGCCCCCACACGCGCGGCAAAGACACCCGTTTGACTTGAGGTAATGCCATGGAAGAGCAACTCCCCACGACTGTGACCGATAAACCCAAGTTATTGCTGGTCGACGATGAGGAGTCGATTCTCAACAGTCTGCGCCGCCTGCTGCGCGGTCAGCCTTACGAGGTACTGCTGGCCACCAGCGGTGCCCAGGCCTTGGAGATCATGGCCCAGCAGCCGATCGATCTGGTGATGACTGATGCGCGCATGCCTAATATGGACGGCGCCACGCTGCTGGCTCACGTCCACCAGCGCTATCCCGACACCACCCGGATCATGCTGACCGGTTATGCCGATCCGTCGGCCATTATCAAAGCCATCAATGAAGGGCAGATTCATCGTTACATCAGCAAACCCTGGCACGATGAGGAAATGCTGCTGATGCTGCGACAATCACTTGCCTATCAGCATTCCGAGCGTGAGCGCTTGCGTCTGGTGCAAGAGACGTGGGATCAGAACGAGAAACTGAAGCAGCTCAACGCCACCCTGGAAAAGCACGTCGCGGCCCGCACCAGCGAGCTGCAACAGACCGCCGACATGCTGGACCTGGCCTACGAAGAGCTCAAACGCAGCTATGTCACCGGCACCGAAGTGTTTTCGTTGCTGGCCAACCTGCGCCTGCCGCCCACCAAACAGACCAACCGGCAGATCATTGAACTGGTGCGGGTGTACTGCAAACTCCATGGCCTGGACGAAGGCACCAGTCGTGACCTGACCATGGCAGCGGCGCTCTACAACATCGGCAAGTTGAGCTGGACCGACAGCATGATGGGCACGCCCTCGGACCTGCTGCATCACAATGACCGCGAGCGCTATCGGGGTTATCCGAAGCAGAGTGAGTCGCTGCTGATGACGCTCGACCCAATGAAGGATGCCGCTCGGCTGATCCTGCATCACCAGGAACGTTGGGACGGCAGCGGTTTTCCAGATCGGCTCAAGGGCGAAACGATTCCGTTCGGTTCACGGTTGCTGAAACTGGCGGTGGATTTCATTGAGTTGCAGCGCGGGCTGATCCTCGAACGGCAGATGAACAGTGACGAAGCCCTTGTCTATATCCGCCAATACGCCGGTCGCCTCTACGACCCGGAATTGGTGGAGGATTTCATTCAGGTCTGCGCCACTTATCTGAGTGACGTGACGCTGGCCGATCCGACGGTCAAGGTGCTGGCCACCCGGGATTTGGTGGCGGGCATGATCCTGGCGCGCAATCTCAATGCCGACAACGGCATGTTGTTGCTCAATGCCGGCAAGGTGTTGAATGGGCCACTGGTGGAGAAGTTGATCGCTTTCGAGGCGATGGAAAGTGCCAAGTACAGCATTTTTGTGAAAGTGCCAGAGGAAGTGGAGGGCGCGCTTCTCGAGACGAGTTGAGTTTTCCAGACTTTGCACTGATCAACGGCTGGAGGCTGTGTGATGCCCGGTAAGTCAAGACGCATAACCTGTGGGAGCGTGGCTTCCCCGCGAAGAACGATGACGCGTAATACCTGAAAAACTGCGGCGCATTCTTCGCGGGCAAGCCCGCTCCCACAGGGTTCTCGGTGAATGCTTTTTTCGGCGTGACGAAGAACCGGCGCTCATGTGATCCTTGCGGCTTTTACCCAAGGCCTATCACGATCCATGACGCTTTCATCCGCCGCTTCGCCCCGCCTCATCCGCATTGCCGCTGCCCTGCTGATCGGCCCCGACGGCCGAACCCTGCTGGTGCGCAAGCGCGGGACCCAGGCGTTCATGCAGCCGGGGGGCAAGATCGAGGCCCATGAGCAACCGGTCCATGCCCTCGCCCGTGAGCTGGAAGAGGAACTGGGGCTGGTCATCGATCCGGCGCATGCCGCCTACCTGGGGCAATTCTCGGCACCGGCCGCCAATGAGCCGGGTTATGTCGTACAGGCCGAACTCTTTCAGCTGACCATCGATTCACACGTTTGCCCGGCGGCGGAGATTGAAGAGGTGCGCTGGATCGATCCGGCCACTGACGGCGAAATCACGCTGGCGCCATTGACACGGGACCTGATCTTGCCGTTTTATCGAGCCTCACTGATTGAAACTGCCTGATCGTCCAAGGACGGAGGATGCCCATGATCCCACTTCAAGATTTGCTGATTTTTGCCGCCGCGGCGTTGCTGATGGTGCTCACGCCCGGGCCGAACATGATCTACCTGATCTCTCGTTCTATCTGCCAGGGGCGCAAGGCCGGAGTGACTTCGTTGCTCGGCGTGGTCGCGGGGTTTTTAGTGCACCTGTTCGCGGCCGCCGCGGGTTTGACCGCGGTATTCCTGGCCGTGCCGGTGGCCTATGAAGTATTGAAGTGGGCCGGTGCGCTGTACCTGTTATGGCTGGCCTGGCAGGCAGTCAAGCCCGGTGCGCGTTCGCCGTTCGAGGCGCAGCAGTTGCCGGCGGATTCGTCGCGCAAGTTGATCACCATGGGCTTTCTCACCAGCGCCCTGAACCCGAAAATTGCGGTGTTTTATCTGTCGGTGTTTCCACAGTTCATTACCCCTGAGCACGGTTCGGTGTTCACCCAGAGCATCATCCTTGGCCTGACCCAGATCAGCGTGAGCTTCAGCGTCAACTTGCTGATCGCGCTGTTCGCCGCGGGCATCGCGTCCTGGTTCGTCAACAATCCGAACTGGCTGGCGATGCAGCGTTACTTCATGGGCTTCGTGCTATCCGGGCTGGCGGTGCGCTTGATGCTTGAGCAGCGGCGAGCGGCCTGAAGATGTGGATTCAACGGCTTGATGCCAGCCATGCCCTGGATTACCGGGCGTTGATGCTTGAGGCCTATGACTTGCATCCCCAGGCATTCACTTCCAGCGTGCGCGAGCGCGCCGTGATGCCGCTGAATTGGTGGGAGTCGCGCCTGACCAGCAAGCTGGACGTAGTGTTCGGGGCATTCGAGAAGGGTGAACTGGCAGGCATCGTCGGCCTGGCGTTCGAACCTCGGGAAAAGGCTCGACACAAGGCGACGTTGTTTGGCATGTACGTTTCAGGGGCGGTTCGGCAGCGCGGGCTCGGTTATCAACTGGTTCAGGCCGCGTTGGCTGAAGCGCAGACCCATCAGGGGCTGCGGCTGATCCAGTTGACTGTCACCGCCGGCAATGAAGCTGCCTTCAAGCTGTATCAGCGTTGCGGCTTCGTGCAGTTCGGCCTGGAACCATTGGCGGTGCGGGTCGGCGAAGACTACTTCGACAAGATCCATATGTGGCGCGAGCTCACCGCTGAATCTTTGGCATAAGGGCTGTTGTGGCGAGGGAGCTTGCTCCCGCTGGGCTGCGAAGCGGCCCCAAAACCTGCAATCGCATGTTTCAGACACTCTGCATACACCGGTTTTACGACTGCTTCGCAGCCGAACGGGAGCAAGCTCCCTCGCCACAATTTCGAGTACTACTGAATACCAAGACCTGTCGCTGCTCGCTCCTACACAGGGGATCTGCAGTGATCCCATTTTTTGTGAACCCCACAGTAATCGATGTCGTTCACAAGTTTTCTGGTCAAAGTAGATATTTGTGGGAGCAGGTTTGCCCGCGATGAGGCCTGAACAATCACCCTTCAACTTTGATCAGAGTCGACAGGTTTTCAGCGAACTGCACTAACCCCATCCAGCGTCGAAAACGACGTGTCCTTGGCCGTCAGCAAAAAATCGCGCATGTACGGCGCATCGAGCATATCGGCGCGAATCCCGGCATATAGCGTCGCAAATAAACCTTTCTCGCCAAGCCGCTTGGCCTTCACGTAACCCCGTGAGCTGTACTCATGCAGCGCCCAGTGGGGCATGCCACAGACGCCGCGACCGCTGGCCACCAGTTGCATCATCATCACCGTCAGTTCCGACGTGCGCACCTGCGCCGGTTCGATGTCTGCCGGCTCGAGGAAACGCGTGAAAATGTCCAGCCGATCACGCTCCACCGGGTAGGTGATCAAGGTTTCCGTGAGCAGATCTTCGGGCACGATGTATGGCTTGCTCGCCAAGCGGTGCTGATTAGCCACTGCGAGCATGGCCTCATAGGTGAACAACGGCACGTAAGTGATCCCGACCAGTTCCAGTGGGTCGGAGGTCACCACCAGGTCCAGGTCGCCTCGGGCCAGCGCGGGCAGCGGGGCGAAGGAGAAACCCGAGGCCAGGTCCAGCTCGACTTCCGGCCAGGCATCGCGGAATTGGTCGATGGTTGGCATCAGCCACTGAAAGCAACTGTGGCACTCGATCGCCATGTGCAAACGCCCCGCAGTACCGCCGGCCAGCCGCGCAATGTCACGCTCGGCGCCGCGCAGTAGCGGCAGGGTGGCGTCGGCCAGTTGCAGCAGGCGCAAGCCGGCACTGGTGAAGCGCACCGGTTTGGTCTTGCGCACGAACAGTGGCATGCCCATGCGTTCTTCCAGTTCCTTGAACTGGTGGGACAGCGCCGACTGGGTCAGGTGCAGGCGGTCGGCCGCATCCACCAGGCTGTCGGCTTCGCGCAAGGCGTGCAGGGTTTTCAGGTGACGGATTTCAAGCACCGGGGGCTCCATGAGGAAAACTTGTGATCAACACGAAAAGGTTGAGTTTGTCTCATGTTGGGTGGGCTGTCGACAATAGCAGCATCTTATACAGGGAGGAATCTCACCATGGCCTTGGCCCACACGCTTGGTTTTCCGCGCATCGGCGCCGACCGCGAACTGAAAAAAGCCCTCGAATCCTACTGGAAGGGCGATCTTGACCAGGACGCATTGAAAAGCGTCGGCCGCCAATTGCGCGCCACTCACTGGCAATTGCAGAAAGACGCCGGCATCGACCTGCTGCCGGTGGGCGACTTCGCCTGGTACGACCAGGTACTGACTCATTCTCTGACCTTCGGTGTCATCCCCGAGCGTTTCGACAGTGCCAAGGATTCCCGTGGCCTGCCGACACTCGACACCCTGTTCGCCATGGCCCGTGGTGCTACCGCGGCTTGCTGCGGCGGTGAACACACCAAAGCGCAATACGCTCAGGAACTGACCAAGTGGTTCGACACCAACTACCACTACCTGGTCCCGGAATTCAGCGCTGATCAACAGTTCAAATTGAGCTGGGAACAGCTGTTCGATGAAGTCGATGAAGCCAAAGCCCTGGGCCATAACGTCAAACCAGTGATCATCGGCCCGTTGACTTATCTGTGGCTGGGCAAGACCAAAGGCAACGATTTCGACAGGCTGGATCTGCTGGAGCGCCTGCTGCCGATCTACGGCGAAATCCTCGGTCGCCTCGCTGCCCAAGGCGTGGAGTGGGTGCAGATCGATGAACCGATCCTCACCCTCGACCTGCCACAAGCCTGGAAAAATGCCTTCGAGCGCGCTTATCACATCCTCCAATATTCGCCGCTGAAAAAACTCGTGGCGACTTACTTCAGTGGCCTGGAAGACAACCTCGGCCTGGCGGTCGGCCTGCCGGTGCAAGGCTTGCACATCGACGCGGTGCGCGCACCGGATCAGCTTGGCCAGATTTTGGATCGTCTGCCGACCTACAAGATTCTTTCGGTGGGCCTGGTTAACGGCCGCAACGTCTGGCGCTGCGAGCTGGAGCAAGTTCTCGCGCAACTGCAGCCGGCCCAGGAGCGTTTTGGCGATAACTTGTGGGTCAGCAGTTCCTGCTCGCTGCTGCACAGCCCGGTGGACCTGGACCGTGAAGACAAACTCGACCCGGAACTGAAAAGCTGGCTGGCGTTTGCCGTGCAGAAGTGTGGTGAAATCGCCGTGCTGCGTGATGCCCTCAACGACCCGCAAGCGCCAAAAGTGCAAGCCGCCCTGGCTGAAAGCCGCGCCATTGCGGCCAGTCGCGCCCAGTCGCCGCGTATTCACAAAGCGGACGTTCAAGCCCGAATCAACGCCATCGGCGCGGCGGACAGCCAACGTCATTCACCCTTTGCCAAACGTATCGAACAACAACAGGCACGGCTGAAACTGCCGGCGTTCCCCACCACCACCATCGGCTCGTTCCCGCAGACCGGAGCAATCCGTCTGGCGCGGCAGGCCTTCAAGCAAGGCAAACTGTCGGCCAACGACTACACCGATGCCATGCACAGTGAAATCCGCCACGCCGTGCAAATCCAGGAACGCCTGGGGTTGGACGTACTGGTGCACGGTGAAGCCGAGCGCAACGACATGGTCGAGTACTTCGCCGAGCAACTGGACGGTTACCTGTTCACCCGGTTTGGCTGGGTCCAGAGCTACGGTTCGCGCTGCGTCAAACCGGCGATCATTTATGGCGACCTGAGCCGTCCGAAGCCGATGACGGTCGACTGGATCACCTATGCCCAGAGCCTGACCGACAAGGTTATGAAGGGCATGCTCACCGGTCCCGTGACCATGCTGATGTGGTCGTTCCCGCGCGAAGACGTCTCGCGCAAAATTCAGGCGCAGCAACTGGCCCTGGCCTTGCGCGATGAAGTGGTGGACCTGGAAAACGCCGGCATCAAAATCGTCCAGATCGACGAAGCCGCCTTCCGCGAAGGGCTGCCGCTACGCCGGGCGCAATGGCAGGAATACCTCGATTGGGCGGTGGAAGCCTTCCGCCTGAGTGCATCGGGCGTGCGCGACGAAACCCAGATTCACACCCACATGTGCTACAGCGAATTCAATGACGTGATCCAGTCCATCGCCGCCATGGACGCCGACGTGATCACCATCGAAACCTCACGTTCGGACATGGAATTGCTGGAGGCCTTCGAAGCGTTCGACTACCCGAATGATATTGGCCCGGGCGTCTACGACATCCACTCGCCACGGGTGCCGGACACGGCCGAGATGGTGAAGTTGATGAGTAAAGCGGTGAAGCGGATTCCGGCCGAGCGCTTGTGGGTCAATCCCGATTGTGGGTTGAAGACTCGCGCATGGCCGGAGACTGAGGCGGCGCTGGTGAACATGGTTGCTGCGGCGCGGCAGTTGCGCAGTCAGTTGGCTTAATTCTGCGGCGCCTGATCTGGCGCCTTCGCGGGCAAGCCCGCTCCCACAGGGTAGGGGCCTAACACAGATTTTGTGTACGGCATCAATCCTGTGGGAGCGAGCTTGCTCGCGATGCAGGCGACTCGGTCTCGGACATTACCGTTCAGCACTCTTCATCAAACTGTCACGTAACTGTGGCAGCGCGCTTGAACAAACTTCATCAGACTCGCGCTCTACTGGAGTTCTGCGTTTCGGTGTTTTTCATGCGTGCACGATTTTTATCCACAGCGGTCTTTCTGGCCGCTGTGTTGTTCAATTTTCCGTCTCTCGCGGCATCTCGGTGTGATGTCAATGTTCCGACCGAACGGGTCGATCTGGAGCAGGTGAGCCTGGCGTACCAGAGCATTGGCCGTGCCTCGGACCCGGCGTTGTTGTTGGTGATGGGCCTGGGCGGGCAGTTGATTCACTGGCCGGACGAGGTGGTGGTCGCGTTGTGTCAGCAGGGTTTTCGGGTGATTCGCTATGACAATCGCGATGTGGGTCTCTCGACTTGGCGGCAGACACCTGTCGACGCCAACCTGACCTTCGAAGTGCTGCGTTACAAGCTCGGTTTGCCAGTGTCCGCGCCTTATACGCTGACCGACATGGCGGACGATGCTTTTGGACTGATGGATGCCTTGCACGTCGAGCAATTCCACGTACTGGGCGCGAGCATGGGCGGGATGATCGCCCAGCATATGGCGGCCATGGCTCCGCAACGGGTCGAGAGCCTGACGTTGCTGATGACCAGCTCGGGTGCCGAAGGTTTGCCGGCGCCGAGTGCGGCGCTGGTGCAGTTACTCGCGCGACGTGGCGCGCCGAATCGCGAGATGGCGCTGGAGCAACAGGCCGATTTGCTGGCGGCGCTGGGTAGCCCGGCGGTGAGTGATGACCGGCAGGCGTTGTTACTACAGGCGGCGCAATCCTATGACCGGGCATTCAACCCGGAGGGCGTGAAGCGTCAGATCATGGCGATCCTCGCCGAGCGGAGCCGGGTGGCGCTGCTCAATCAATTGCGGGTGCCGACGCTGGTGGTGCACGGCACTGCCGATCCGTTGCTGCCGGTAATGCATGGTGTGCATTTGGCGGCGCACATTCGTGGCAGCCAATTGAAGCTGATTCCGGGGTTGGCTCATCGTTTTCAAGAGGCGTTCAAGGCGCCGTTGTTGGCGGCGGTGTTGCCGTATTTGCAGGCCCACCGCGAAGACACCTCACACTGGGCACAAATCGATCCAGTGGCCGAACACAATCTTCTGTAACACCCCAATCCAATTGTGTGAGCGGGCTCTTGTGGCGAGGGAGCTTGCTCCCGCTGGGCTGCGAAGCAGCCCCAATCCTGCACAGGCTGCTGAGTCTCAGGTAATCCGCATTGACCTGTTTACGACTGCTGCGCAGCCGAACGGGGGCAAGCCCCCTCGCCACAAAAGCGCCTCAATTACAGTGGTGGCTGGTTTACGTTGGAACGAAGTTATCAAGCATCCGGTTCACCGCCAGTTCACCCAACATGACGGAGTTCTGGATGCCGAGCACGGTGTTGCGCTGCGGGCCGTTCAGCATCCCCGCGAAATCACTCAACATCACGCTCGCCGCCGCCAGCGATTCGCAGGCGTTGACCAGCAGGGTTTCGTTATCGGCGTCGGGGGCGACGGAGTAAAGGGTGCTGGGTTTGCGTGGGGTGTCTTTGGGAATGACCGGTTTGAGGTAGTAATCGAGGGCGCGGTCGGCGGCTTCGTTGAGCTTTTTGGAGTTTGGGGTTTCGTAGGGGGAAACGTCGTCGGTTTCCGGTGGGTTCGGCGTAATCTTAAACGTGGGTATTCTTCCTAATAGTAGAGCTGCAACCCGTCTCGCTACTAAACGGAAGGGTGGCAGCTGTGCGCAAGTTAGTAGACCGGTAAGATCACCCAAAAACCCGGCGCGCCCGAGGGCGCCATGCGCACAGCTACCATCAAGCGCAGGTCGAAACCTGACTGGATGACACTTGTGCAACCGTGGATAAACTTAGCCGGGCTACTAAACCCGATCACTGGGAATCAGTGATACGAACCAAGTTACCGACAGGCCTCCAGGCGCACAAGCCGGCGGATTCTGACGTGGTTGTAGGCGATGACGCAAGGCGCTGTAGCTTTCAGGAAGTAACGCTAAACAGAACTAAACACGCTCTCCCAAACACCCCAAAACCTGTGGGAGCGGCGGTGCGACGATTCGACTTGCCCGCGATGGCGGCGTGTCAGTCACCGCAGATGTCGTCTTGAGCACCGTCATCACGGGCAAGCCCGGCTCCCACAGGGATAGTGGAACGGCTGCCACACGGGCTCAGCCTTCGGGTGTATCGTTCAAACTTTCCGGCGCTACCCAAGCCTGCGAGGTGTGTGATGAGTCCCCCCCTGAAAATCGATTTCGTCAGCGACGTGTCCTGCCCCTGGTGCGCCGTCGGTCTGTATAGCCTGACCCGTGCCCTGGATTTGCTCGGCGACGAAGTCCTGGCCGAGATCCGTTTCCAGCCGTTCGAACTGAACCCGAAGATGAGCCCCGAAGGCCAGAACATCACCGAGCACATCAGCGAAAAGTACGGCTCGACGCCTGAGCAATCGCAAAAGAATCGCGAAATGATCCGCGCGCGTGGCGCCGAGGTGGGTTTTGCCTTTCGCACGGACGGCAACAGCCGTATCTACAACACTTTCGATGCTCACCGCTTGCTGCATTGGGCGGGGTTGCAAGGGTTGCAGTTCAACCTGAAAGACGCACTGTTCAAGGCGTATTTCACCGAGGGAGGCAATCCCTCCGATCACGGGCAATTGGCGCAGATCGCTGAAAGCGTGGGGCTGGACCGGCAGCGGGCCGAGGCGATTCTGGCGTCCGATGAATTCGCCAAAGAGGTTCGCGAAGAAGAACAGTTGTGGTTGTCGCGCGGGGTGAGTTCGGTGCCGACGGTGGTGTTCAACGGGCAGTACGCCGTCAGTGGCGGGCAGCCGGTGGAGACGTTTGTTGGCGCGATTCGCCAGATCATGAGTGAAGCCAAGGGCGGGACGGTGAGCTGATTTGTGGCGAGGGAGCTTGCTCCCGCTGGGCTGCGCAGCAGCCCCAATAACAACGAACTGCTTCCGTCAGGCACACCGAGCACACCGGTTTTGCGGCTGCTGCGCAGCCGAGCGGGAGCAAGCTCCCTCGCCACAGTTCACAGTTCACAAGTCACAAGTCACAAGTCACAGAATACAAGGGTGGATGGTCAGCCGTGCAGGCGCACCCACACGCTGACCAACACCGTCGCCGCCATCAACCACGCCACCGCGGCCACCGCCAGCGAAGCCTCCAGCCGCATCCGGTCGACCATCACATACAACGTCGCCAGGTAGACGAAGTACGGAATGATCGACCACATGCCAAACACGATGGTGGTTTTCAGATCATCCAGCGAACGCCCCTTGCCGACGATGTAATGAGCGATCAGCGCAAAAGTCGGAAACAGCGGCACCAGGCCGGCGATGTAATAGTTTTTGGTCTTGGCCAGCATGGCGAGAATCACCACCACCGCCGCGCCCAGGGTGGCTTTGAAAATCAGGTCCATCAGTGGCTCAGCCCGTATTTCTTCACTTTGTCGAACAGCGTGGTCTTGGCCATCCCCAGTTCCAGACTGGCCTGGGTCAGGTTGCCGCCGCTGCGCTGCAACGCGTCGCTGAGCAGGTTGCGTTCGAAGGCCTCCACCGCTTCGGCGAAGGCCAGGCCCTGATTACTGCCGCTGGCACCGGTTTTTTTGAAGGCCGGCAGGCCGAGGGCAAAGCGTTCGGCGACGTTGCGCAATTCGCGCACGTTGCCCGGCCAGTCGTGGCTCATCAGGGTCGACACAGTCTGATTGTCCAGCTCCGGCACAGCGCGGTCGAAGCGCAGGGATGACTGCTGCAGGAAGTGTTCGAACAGTTGCAGGATGTCTTCACGGCGTTCGCGCAGCGGCGGCAGTTCCAGAGTCACCACGTTCAGGCGGTAATACAGGTCGCTGCGAAACTCGCCGGCCTTGCTCGATTGATCCAGATCGGACTTGGTCGCGGCGATCACTCGACAATCCACCGCCACGCTCTGGTTCGAGCCGAGGCGTTCGAGGGTGCGTTCCTGCAACACCCGCAGCAGTTTGATCTGCAGCGGCAGCGGCATGCTTTCCACTTCGTCGAGGAACAGCGTGCCGCCGTCGGCGTGTTCGATTTTGCCGATCCGCCGCTTGCCCGCACCGGTGAAGGCGTTGGCCTCGTGGCCGAAAATTTCGCTTTCGAACAGGTTCTCCGGCAGGCCACCGCAGTTCAGCGCGACGAACTGTTTGGTGTGCCGACGGCTGAAGTCGTGCAGGCAGCGTGCAACCAACTCTTTACCGGTACCGGTCTCGCCTTCGATCAGCACGTTGGCCGAGGTGTCGGCGACGTTGGCGATCAGTTCCCGCAGGTTTTGCATGGCGGGCGAGCGTCCGATGATCCGGCCTTCGAGGGAATCGCGCTCGAACAGTTGTCGACGTAACGACGACACTTCCCGCGCCAGGCTGCGTTGCTCCAGTGCGCGGCGGGCGACGTCTACCAGGCGTTCGGGGGAGAAGGGTTTCTCCATGAAGTCGTAGGCGCCTTTCTGCATCGCGCCGACGGCCATGGAAATGTCGCCGTGGCCGGTAATCAGCACCACCGGCAGGCTGCGATCGCGGGCCTTGAGCCGGGTCAACAGCTCCAGGCCATCGATACCCGGCAGGCGGATGTCGCTGATGACGATGCCGGCGAAGTTATCGCCGACTCGCTCCAGCGCTTCTTCGGCGCTGCCGACACCCACGCAGGGAATGTCTTCCAGGGTCAGCGCCTGTTGGCAGCCGAGCAGGACATGAGGGTCGTCTTCGACGATCAGCACACTAAGGTCGTTGTTCATACTGGCTCGGCGGGAGTGGGGCTTACCAACGGTAAACTGAGGACGAAGGTGGTACCACCGCTGGCCGGGTGTTCGACACCCAGATGCCCGCCGGTGGCAGCGGCCAGGCTTGCCGACAGGGTCAGGCCGAGGCCCAGGCCTTGTTCGCCGGGTTTGGTGGTGAAGAACGGTTCGAACAGATGCTTGCGCGCTTCGGCATCGATGCCGTGGCCATTGTCGCGTACTCGCAGACGATATTTGCCATCAAACTGTTCGCCTTCCAGCCAAAGCTCTGGCAGCGGCTGTGCCTGCATGGCGTCGAGGGCGTTGCCGATCAGGTTGACCAGGATCTGCTCCAGGCGCGTCTGGTCGATCTGCACCTGCACATCGGCGAAGTCACGGTGCAGTTGCAGATGCGCATTTTCCACGCGACTGCCCAGCAATTGCAGGGCGGCGTCCACGGCTTTGCCGAGGCTGGCCTGGCCCTTGTCATCGCCGCGCCGGGCGAAGGAACGCAGGCTGGCGGTGATCCGGCCCATGCGGTCGATCAGTTCGTTAATCGTCTTGAGATTGGTGCTGGCCACATCAAGCTGACCGCGTTCCAGAAAGCGCACGGTATTGCCGGACAAGGTCCGCAAGGCTGCCAGCGGCTGGTTCAATTCGTGGGCGATGCTGGTGGACATCTGGCCGATAGCGGCCAGTTTGCCGGCCTGGACCAGTTCATCCTGGGCCCGGCGCAAGGTCTCTTCGGCCTGCCGGCGTTCACGGATCTGGCCCTTGAGCCGTTCGTTGCTGGCGCGCAGGTCGGTGGTGCGTTCGGTAATCCGACGCTCCAGTTGATTGTTGGCTTCCTGCAAGGCCTCCCGCGCCGCGAGGCGGGTGGCGATGACCTTGCGCCGCTCATTCCAGGCGATCAGCAGAAAGGCCACCAGGGCAAACGCCACCGCCACCAGAATCCCCTGATTGATCGCTTCACGCCGCAGGTCTTGCAGGGGCGTGAGCAGGGTGAAATTCCAGGGTGTATCGCTTAAAGGACGGGTTTGCGAGAGGTAGCTGATGTTCTCTTCATCGGACACCAGTTCGCTGTTGGCGGGGAAGGTCAGTTTCTCCTCACCTTCAGCCAAAGGCTCGCGCGCCAGCGGTTGCAGTTCGTTCAGCGGATACCAGTAATACTGGAGGCTGCGGGCCAGGCGTTCCTTCGTTTCATCGCTCAACGGCACCACTGATTTGAGCCGCCGCGCTGGATCGCTGGAGAGAATGATGATGCCGTTCTCGTCGCTGACGAAGGCTTCCAGGCGCGCACGCTGCCAGCGTTCTTCCATGGCTTCGAGGCGAACCTTGACCACCGCGACGCCGGTAATCTTGCCATGCTCTTCCAGGCCGTGCGCCAGGTAATAGCCAGGTTCGCCGCTGGTGCTGCCGATGCCGTAGAAACGCCCCGGCTGACCGCGCACGGCATTCTTGAAATAGGCACGGAAGGACAGGTCTTCACCCAGATAACTGTCGACATCGCGCCAGTTGCTGGTGGCCAGTACGCGACCGGTGGTGTCCATCACATAAATGGCCCGACTGCGGCTACGCCGGTTCAGGCCTTCAAGGTATTCGTTGACCGTCTGCCGCAGTTCCGGAGACGGGTCGGCCAGCAGTCTGGAAACACTGGATTCGAGTTCCAGCAGGCTGGGCAGGTAGGTGTACTTGCTGATCTCGCTCTCGACGGCGCGGGCGTGCAGTTCCAGCTGGCGCTGGCCGTTCTCGCTGAGGCCCCGAATGCCGTAGTGTTCACTGACCCAGAAGCCGATATAACCCAATCCGATCATCAAGGCGATGATCAGCGGCGGCAGGAACAGATGGCGAATCAAACGGGGTTTCACGGCGAGTGATGGCGGCGCGGCGCGATAGAGGATGGAGTCGCATTTCATCACAGATGCCTTGGGTCAACCACAACACAAATATCCATATACCCAACAGGCCCCCTGTGGGAGCGAGCTTGTGTGGCGAGGGGGCTTGCCCCCGTTCGGCTGCGAAGCAGTCGTAAACCCGTTGCATGCGGTTTGACTTCTAAATGCCGGGGCCGCTTCGCGACCCAACGGGGCGATGCGGCGTTCCGACAAGCCCCCTCGCCACATAAGTCCGCTCCCACATTGGGAGTGGTGTGGTGCTTTCTTAGTGCTGCAGAATCTTGGCGAGGAAATGCTGCGTACGCTCGGCACGGGCATTGATGTCGCCGAAGAACTCCTCTTTCTTGCAGTCTTCGATGATCTTGCCCTGGTCCATGAAGATCACCCGGTCCGCCACTTTACGGGCGAAGCCCATTTCGTGGGTCACGCACATCATGGTCATGCCTTCATGGGCCAGTTGCACCATCACGTCGAGTACTTCGTTGACCATTTCCGGGTCCAGCGCCGAGGTCGGTTCGTCGAACAGCATGACAATCGGATCCATCGCCAGCGCACGGGCAATCGCCACACGCTGTTGCTGACCACCAGAAAGCTGGCCCGGGTGCTTTTTGGCGTGGGCAGAGAGGCCGACGCGTTCAAGCAGTTGCAGGGCTTTTTTGCTGGCTTCTTCCTTGCTGCGGCCCAGCACCTTGATTTGCGCGATGGTCAGGTTATCGATGATGCTCAGGTGCGGGAACAGTTCGAAATGCTGGAACACCATGCCGACGCGCGAACGCAGTTTTGGCAGGTTGGTTTTCGGGTCGGCGATGGACGTGCCATCGACAATCACGTCGCCTTTCTGGAACGGTTCCAGCGCGTTGACGCATTTGATCAGGGTGGATTTGCCGGAGCCGGATGGCCCGCACACCACGATCACTTCGCCTTTTTTGACTTCGGTGCTGCAGTCAGTCAGTACCTGGAAGTCGCCATACCACTTGTTGACATTCTTGATAGAGATCATACGGCAAACCTTTTTTGCAGACGCTTGACCAGCAGCGAGGCGGCAAAGCTGATTGTGAAGTACGTGAGACCTGCGAAGATCAGGAACTCATTGGAGCGACCGATGATGTCGCCACTGGCGCGCGAGGCATTGAGGAAATCCACCAGACCCACCGCGTAAACCAGCGAGGTGTCCTGAAACAGGATGATGCTCTGTTGCAGCAGCAGCGGGGTCATCTTGCGGAACGCTTGCGGCAGGATGATCAACCGCATCATCTGGCTGTAAGTCATGCCCATGGCCTGGGCAGCCGCCATCTGGCCCTTGGGAATCGACTGCACGCCGGCCCGGACGATTTCGCAGAAGTACGCCGCTTCGAACATCATGAACGCCACGATGCACGAGGCGAACGCGCCGATCGGAGTGTCCTCGCCAGTGATCCAGCGCAGCACGAACGGCACCGCCAGGTAGAACCAGGTGATGACCAGCAGCAGCGGGATCGAGCGGAAGTAGTTAACGTAGGCGCCGGCAAGGTTCGACAGCAGTTTGTTGTGGGACAGGCGCATCAGTGCCAGGATCGTGCCGAGGATGATCCCGCCGCTCACGCCCAGAGCCATCAGTTTGAGGGTCATGACCATGCCGTTCCACAAACCCGGCAGGGACGGAATGATGCCCGTGAAGTCGAATTCCATCATTTACCTCCTACGGAAATCAGGCCCGGTACGGCGACTTTCTTCTCGACCGCGCGCATCAGCAGCATCAGGCCCATGTTCAGCGTGAAGTAGATCAGCGTGGCCAAGGTGAAGGCTTCGAACAGGTTGGCGGAGAACTCGGCAGTCTGTTTGGTCTGCGCAAGCAGCTCCATCAGGCCGATCAGCGAGGCCACGGACGAGTTCTTGAACACGTTCAAAAATTCCGAGGTAAGCGGCGGAATGATGATGCGATAAGCCTGGGGCAGCAGCACGTTCCAGTAGATCTGCGGCAGCTTGAAACCCATGGCACGGGCAGCAGATTCCTGGCCGCGAGGCAACGCCTGGATACCGGTACGTACTTGTTCGCAAACCCGGGCAGTAGTGAACAGACCCAGGCACACGACGACGCTGAGGAAGGCCGAAGTGGTCGGGTTGAGATCCTGCTTGTACCACTCCTGGATGTCCGCAGGCAGCAGGTCGGGCACCAGGAAGTACCAGATGAACAGCTGAACCAGCAGCGGCACGTTACGGAAGAGTTCGACGTAGCAGGTCGCAATGCCCGATACGATGCGATTCGGTACCGTGCGCATGACGCCCAGAATCGAGCCCAGCAGCAGCGCGATGATCCAGGCTGCAACGGCAATGGCGATGGTCCAGCCCAAACCGGAGAGGTACCAGTCGAAATAAATCTCGCTGCCCACGCCGGTGGACTTGAAGAACACGCCCCAGTCCCAGTTGTAATTCATTAGGGTCTCCCCTCGGATTCGTTCGATGTGCAAATGCCCGCCTGGGGAAGCTCCGTTCCCGCCCGAACCTTGAAGTTCAGGCACACACGAGCGGCTCGACAGCCACCGGTTCGAGTGTTTCCAGAAATGCCAGCAGGGAGTGACAAATCCCTGAAAGGGCGCAGGCCCTCTCAGGGAATAAGGTTAGTCAGAAATCAGGATTTCTTTTCGTCAGCCGCTTTGTCGGTCGGATTGGCGATCAGGGCCTTGAGCTCTTCGCTCATCGGGAACATCAGGTTCAGGCCTTTTGGCGGAATTGGCTGCATGAACCATTTTTCGTAGATCTTGTTGATCTCGCCGGATTTGTAGGTCGCGATGATGGCGTCGTCTACAGCTTTCTTGAACGGCGCGTCGCCTTTGCGAACCATGCAGCCGTAAATTTCGTTGGACTGTGCAGTCCCGGTCACGGCCCAGTCGGTCGGCTTCTTGGCCTTGGCCATTTCACCGGCCAGCAAGGCGTCGTCCATCATGAAAGCCACGGCACGGCCGGTTTCCAGCATCTGGAAGGATTCGCCATGGTCTTTGGCGGAGATCACGTTCATGCCCATCTGCTTGTCGGCGTTCATCGACTTGAGGATGCGCTCGGACGTGGTGCCCGCGGTGGTCACGACGTTCTTGCCTTTCAGGTCGGCGAAGTCTTTGTATGGGGAATCTTTCTTGGCCAGCAGCTTGGTGCCGATTTCGAAGATGCCGACGGAGAAGTCAACTTGCTGCTGACGTTCGACGTTGTTGGTGGTGGAGCCGCACTCGACGTCCACGGTGCCGTTCTGCACCAGCGGGATACGGGTTTGCGAGGTCACCAGGTTGTATTTGACCTGGAGGTTGGGCATGTCCAGGTCTTTCTTGATGGCTTCAACGATTTTCAGCTGGATATCGTGGGAGTAGCCAACCGGTTTGCCGGAAGCGTCTGCGATGTAGGAAAACGGAATGGAGGCGTCACGATGCCCGAGGGTGATGGTGCCAGACTCTTTGATCTTCTTCAGTGTGCCGGTGAGTTCGGCAGCGAAAACTGGAGTGCTAATCAGAGCGGCAGCAATGGCTGCGCCCAGGATATGGGGAACGATGCGCATCAAATTTTCCTCGACATTGTTTTTATATATGGAGCCAGTTCATCGGCCCTTTTTTGTGCTTCGAATGCTTGCCGGCTCCTGAAGGGTTGGCGCAGCGGACATTCGTCCAAGAGTGTAGAGCATGACTCGTGCCAGGCCAGGCGATATAGATCAAGTTGTTGATTTATAAGGCTATTAAATATTTATGGCGTGATTTTTTCACGATCAGTAATCCGGTTATCCGAATCGACCGACAGGTCGCGTTCGGAAAACCGAATACAATCTTGGGTTTTACTCAAACCCTGTGGGAGCGGGCTTGCCCGCGATAGCGGTGTATCAGTCGACATTATTATTGACTGTGCTGGCGTCATCGCGGGCAAGCCCGGCTCCCACAGGGGATCGAGATGTGTTCGGAATACAAAAAAGCCCCTGAATCGTGAGATTCAGGGGCTTTCGTTCAACCGGATTGCCGGTCAGGCCGCTTCGATCTTGCTGCGGTTCTGTTCGACCTTGTTCAGGTAATCCTTGAGCTTCTGCTGCTCGTCCGGTGTGGTGAACAGCCCAAGCTTGCTGCGACGCCACAGAATGTCGTGGGCGGTGGTCGCCCATTCTTCGCTGCACAGGTAATCGACTTCGCGGGTGTAGAGGCCGCCGCCGATGTGTTCGCCCAGATCACTGAGGCTTTCCACACCTTCGAGCATGCGCCAGGTGCGGCTGCCGTAAGTGGTGGCCCAACGTCGAGCGATCTCGGTGGGCACCCAGTCGAATTTGTCGCGGATCCGCGAGCTCAAGGCCTGCGGAGTGGTCATGTCTTCACCGCCGGGGAGGGTGGCGCTGGCGGTCCAGCTTGGCTTGATGTGCGTGAAGTACGGGGCCAGTTGCGCCAGCGCCGACTCGGCGAGTTTGCGGTAAGTCGTCAGTTTGCCGCCGAACACTGACAACAACGGTGCCTCTTCGCCACTGCCCGACAATGCCAGGGTGTAGTCGCGGGTGACGGCTGACGGGTTGTCGGACTCATCGTTGCACAGCGGACGAACGCCGGAATAGCTGTGCAGGATGTTGTCGCGGCTGATTTGCTTCTTGAAGTGGGCGTTGACCACTTTGAGCAGATAATCGGTTTCGCCTTCGGTGATCGCCACTTTAGCCGGGTCGCCGGTGTACTCGCGGTCGGTGGTGCCGATCAGGGTGAAGTGGTTCAGGTACGGAATGGTGAACACGATGCGCTGATCTTCGTTCTGCAGAATGTGCGCGTGTTCGCCTTCATACAGCTTCGGCACGATCAGGTGGCTGCCCTGGATCAAACGGATGCCGTACGGCGATTCCATCTTCAGGTCGTCACGGATGAACTTGGCGACCCATGGGCCGGCTGCGTTCACCAGCGCCTTGGCGCGGATCGAAAACAGGCTGCCATCGGCGCGCTCCAGATTCAGGTTCCACAGGCCCTTGGTACGACGGGCACTGACGCAACGGGTTTGGGTATGGACGTGAGCGCCTTTCTCGCGGGCGGCCATGGCGTTGAGCACAACCAGACGTGCGTCATCGACCCAGCAATCGGAATATTCGAAGCCTTTGGTGATTTCGCTTTTCAGTGCGCTGTCCGGGCCGAACTTCAGGCTTTTCGAGCCTTCGAGCTTTTCCCGTTTGCCGAGGTGATCATAAAGGAACAGGCCAGCGCGGATCATCCAGGCTGGACGCAGGTGCGGGCGGTGCGGCAGCACGAAACGCATCTGTTTAACGATGTGCGGCGCCTTGGCCAGCAGCACTTCGCGCTCGGCGAGGGCTTCGCGCACCAGGCGGAATTCGTAATGTTCGAGGTAGCGCAGGCCGCCGTGGATCAGCTTGCTGCTGGCAGACGAGGTGTGGCTAGCCAAGTCATCCTTTTCGCAAAGGAATACCGAAAGACCGCGACCGGCGGCATCCGCTGCGATCCCCACGCCATTGATCCCACCACCGATGACGGCGATATCGTAGACCTCGGCGAGAGGAGGCGTAGGCAAGGTAGAAGTGGGCATCGGCTGGCCTCGGGCTTTTGATTTTCTATATTGGAATTCGAACATTAATGTTCATTTGCGAAAATACTAGCCCATAAAGACGCCCACAGCCAGTCAACTTCGATTGAAAATACTGATCGAAGGGCGGTTAAAGGAAAATTTACGAACATTGAATGAGCGTGGGAGTGCTTTTGTGGCGAGGGAGCTTGCTCCCGCTGGGCTGCGAAGCAGCCCTAAAACCGGCGAACGCGGTTTTTCAGGAAGAACAAATTGTCTGATTTGCGTCTGCTGCGCAGCCGAGCGGGAGCAAGCTCCCTCGCCACAAGGGAGTGCGCTGTTTTCGAGGGGGGTTAAACCACTTCGAGCCGAATCTTGTGCTGGCTCAACAACTGCGCCAAGGCTGGCGAGGGTTGCTGATCAGTAACCAGGCAATCGATCAGGCTGATCGGTCCCAGACGAATCATGGCATTGCGCCCGAATTTGCTGGAGTCAGCCGCCAGAATCACCTGTCGGGCGTTGGCGATGATCGCCTGAGACACCCGCACTTCCTGATAATCGAAGTCCAGCAAACTGCCGTCTTCATCGATGCCGCTGATGCCGACCAGGGCGAAGTCGACCTTGAACTGGTTAATGAAGTCGACACTCGCCTGACCGACCACACCACCGTCCCGCCGCACGTTGCCACCGGTCAGCAGTACGTCGAAATCGTCCTTGGCGCTGAGCATCGAGGCCACATGCAGGTTGTTGGTGATGATCTTCAGGTGGTTGTGGTTGAGCAGCGCCCGAGCGATGGATTCGGTAGTGGTACCGATATTGATAAACAGCGAGGCGTGATCGGGAATCTGAGCGGCAATGGCTTCGCCGATGCGCTGCTTTTCATCGCGCATCTGATCGGCGCGCATGGCGTAGGCGGTGTTTTCGACGCTGGAGTCGTAGGCTGCGCCGCCGTGGTAGCGACGCAACAGATTCACTTCCGCCAGTTGATTGATATCGCGGCGGATGGTTTGCGGTGTAACGACGAACAGCTGGGCCATTTCCTCGATGCTGACATAGCCGCGTTCGCGGACCAGTTCGAGGATTTGCTGCTGACGGGGAGGCAGATTCATGGGGCTTCCTTTGGCTGCCGTGCAAAATTCGCCCATGATGACGCAGGAATCCGCTCCCTACCAGTTTCCAAACAACGTGAAAACTACTGCGCTCGAAAATACTGCGTTGAAAACAGGCTCGGACTGCTCATTTACAAACTCGTAAACTCCGCATCCTCGCCTGTTTTTGCCTTGTCTTTCCTTCGCTCGCTACGTTTTCACGATGTTTGGACGAACCCTGTTTGGGTCCGGTCCTTGGCTTATTCAGCACCCTCGTGCGGTTCCCAATCGCGAGTGCGGCTGACGGCTTTTTTCCAGCCGGCGTAGAGTTTTTCCTTCGCGGTTTCGTCCAGCGTCGGTTGGAACTCGCGCTCGATCACCGCCTTGCCGCGTAGCTCGTCCAGGCTGCCCCAGAAGCCGCACGCCAAACCCGCCAGGTAAGCCGCGCCCAGTGCTGTGGTTTCGCGCATTTGCGGACGCTCGACCTGAGTGCCGAGGATGTCGGCCTGGAATTGCATCAGGAAGTTGTTCGCAACTGCGCCGCCGTCCACACGCAGGGACTTGAGGCGTTCGCCGGAGTCCTGCTGCATGGCGTCCAGGACGTCGCGGGTCTGGTAGGCAATCGACTCCAGCGCGGCACGAATGATGTGATCCACGCGTACGCCGCGAGTCAGACCGAACAGCGCGCCACGGGCATACGGGTCCCAGTACGGAGCGCCCAGGCCGGTGAAGGCCGGCACCAGGTACACGCCGTTGCTGTCCTTGACCTTGTTGGCGAAGTATTCGGTGTCGTGGGCGTCGTTGATGATTTTCAACTCATCACGCAGCCACTGCACGGTGGAGCCACCGTTGAACACCGCGCCTTCCAGGGCGTAGGCCACTTCGCCGCGCGGGCCACAAGCGATGGTGGTGAGCATGCCGTGTTTGGATTTCACGGCTTTGTCGCCGGTGTTCATCAGCAGGAAGCAACCGGTGCCGTAGGTGTTTTTCGCCTGGCCTGGCTCGACGCACATCTGGCCGAAGAGGGCCGCCTGCTGGTCGCCGGCAATACCGCCAATGGCGATGCCACTTTTGGTGTGGCCGTAGATTTCGGATGAGGACTTAACTTCCGGCAGCATCTCGCGCGGGATGTCGAGGACTTCCAGCATCTTCGCGTCCCACTCCCGCGTGTGGATGTTGAAGAGCATGGTGCGCGAGGCGTTGGTGTAGTCGGTGACGTGCACTTTGCCGCCGGTAAATTTCCAGATCAGCCAGCTATCGATGGTGCCGAACAGCAGTTCACCCTTGCGCGCACGCTCACGGCTGCCTTCGACGTTGTCGAGGATCCACTTGAGTTTGGTGCCGGAGAAGTACGGGTCGGTGACCAGGCCAGTGGTGTCGCTGATGTATTGCTCGTGGCCATCGCGCTTGAGCTGCTGGCAGATTTCGGTGCTGCGGCGGCACTGCCAGACGATCGCGTTGTAGATCGGGCGGCCGGTGGTCTTGTCCCAGACCACGGTGGTTTCGCGCTGGTTGGTGATGCCGATGGCCGCGACCTGGTCGTGATGCAGGCCGGCTTGAGCCAGGGCCTCGACCATCACGGCGCTTTGGGTGGCGAAGATTTCCATCGGGTCATGTTCGACCCAGCCGGCTTGCGGGTAATGCTGCGCGAATTCGCGCTGGGCGGTGCAGACCACGTTTGCGTCACGGTCGAAAATGATCGCGCGGGAGCTGGTCGTACCCTGATCGAGGGCAATGATGTAGTTCTTATTCTGTATATCGGTCATGTCGATTGCCTTGGACGAAAATTAGGAAGTGAGGTCAGGCGCGGGACCACATGGGCAGGATCACGCGCCAACGGTTTCAAGACGTTCTTGGTTTGCCGTCAATGGCCGGTGCTGCATCCTTTGTAGCAGGTATGGCGCTGGGCAGATGACGGGCAATCAGCCCGCGATAAGCTGCAGCACCGAGGCAGGCACCGACAATCGGTGCAAAAATCGGGATCAGGAAGTACGGGATATCGCGTCCGCCAGTGAAGGAAATTTCACCCCAGCCCGCGAAGAAAGTCATTAGTTTAGGACCGAAGTCGCGGGCCGGGTTCATCGCGAAACCGGTCAACGGGCCCATCGAGCTACCGATCACTGCAATCAGCAGGCCGATCAGCAGCGGTGCCAGTGGCCCTTTGGGCAGGCCATTGTTGTCGTCGGTCAGCGACATGATCACGCCCATCAGGATGGCGGTGATGATCACTTCAACCAAAAAGGCCTGGGCTGTGGTCAGGGCAGGGTTCGGGAAAGTGGAGAACACCGAAGCCAATTCAAGGCTGGCCTGGGTGCCACGAACCATTTGGTGAGTTTGTTCGAAATCGAAGAAAAGGTTGCTGTAGAGCGTGTAAACCAACAAGGCCCCGCAGAAGGCGCCGGCCACCTGGGAGAGGATATAGAACGGCAGTTTGCGCTTTTCAAAGTCAGCGAAAATGCTCAGCGCGATACTCACGGCAGGATTGAGGTGCGCGCCGGAAACGCCGGCGGTGAGATAGATCGCCATGCTGACGCCAACCCCCCAGATGATGCTGATTTCCCACAGCCCGAAGCTGGCACCCGCCACCTTGAGCGCGGCAACGCAGCCGGTACCGAAAAAGATTAGCAGCGCAGTACCCAGAAACTCGGCCATGCATTGGCTCGAGAGCGACGGTTGTTGTAAAGCAGTTGTCATTAAAAACCTCGTTTTTGTTGTTGTCTGGCGCTTTTTCATCAAGGTCAAAGCGCGATTTTCACCAAGGCAGGATCCCCATCCTGTGCTCGGCTTACTGCTGGGTGCTGCGGTGAGACATTCGTACAGTATTCAGATTCGAAAAAATATAGACAAGAAACGCTGCTGTCAAAGGTCGAAAGTGAACTGTCGATCACATTTAAACTATTAGTCACGTGAATGACCGCATCGTTCATCAGGCAGGACGACCGTGGACGAACGGTGCTGAAGTCCGGCCAAGCTATTGAAATGGCGTTGTAATAGAGCCTTTTATCGATCAATGACCTAGAATCCTGCGCAGTATTTTTCTTCTGCCGCCAAGCTTGGAGCTGTCATGACCCCCGCATTGGATTTGTTGAAAAAAGTTCGTGCCGAACATCGCGTGCACAGTTACGAACATGATCCGAAGGCAGCGTCCTATGGTCTGGAGGCCGCGGAGAAACTGGGGTTGGATCCGGCTCAGGTGTTCAAGACATTGCTGGCGGCCAGCGAAAAGGGGGAATTGTTGGTGGCGGTGGTGCCGGTCGTCGGAAGTCTGGACTTGAAGGCGCTGGCGCAGGCTGCAGGTGTGAAAAAAGTCGAAATGGCCGATCCCGCGGCTGCACAGCGTTCGACGGGGTATCTGTTAGGCGGCATCAGCCCGCTCGGGCAGAAGAAGCGCCTGCGTACCTTTATTGACAGTTCAGCTCAGCCTTTTTCCAGCATCTTCGTCAGCGCCGGACGACGCGGCCTGGAAGTTGAACTGGCGTCCGCTGTGTTGGCCGAACACACCCAGGCGAAGTTCGCCGATATCGGTCGCGCCTGAGCAGAGGGTCTCGGGCGTTCAGCCCGGCCCTGTATGGTGGAAATTGATTGGTTCTGTCACTGGTGGAGGGCTCTTCGTGGCTGCATGCTCGTCGACCTAAAAAGGGAGAAGTGGCATGCAGCTAGAGTTTCATCAGGTCGACGCGTTCAGTGATCGGCCGTTCAGTGGCAACCCGGCGATGGTGTACCGGCTCGATTCCTGGCTCGACGATGAGTTGATGCAAAAAATCGCTGCCGAACACAACCTCGCCGAAACCGCATTTCTGGTTCGTGAGGGGGCCGTCTGGCACATCCGCTGGTTTACCCCGACCACCGAAGTCCCGCTATGCGGCCATGCGACCCTGGCCAGCGCCTATGTTCTGTTTGAAATCTATAAGGAACCGGTCGAACGGCTGGACTTCATCTGCAAGTCTGGCCCGCTGAGTGTCAGCCGTGAGGGCAAGCGCTTGTGGCTGGATTTCCCGGCCGTCGTGCCGACAGAAGTGGGCGTGACCCTGGATGTCGAGCGCGCCTTGGGTGTGAAAACAGTCGACGTGTTGGGTTCGAAAGAGTTGTTCGTGGTGCTGGAGTCCGAGCAAGCGGTGCTCGATTGTCAGCCGGACATGGTTGCGCTGGCAAAACTACCGTGGCCGGGTGCCATTGTGACGGCCCAGGGCAACAAGCATGATTTTGTGTCGCGCTACTTTGCGCCGGCAATCGGCATCAACGAAGACCCGGTGACCGGGTCGACCCATTGCAGCCTGATTCCGTATTGGTCGCAACGCTTGAGCAAGTCGAGTCTGACGGCTTATCAGTGTTCGGCGCGGGGCGGGGAGTTGTTTTGCCTGCTGGAAGGGGATCGGGTGAGTATTGGCGGGAATGCAACGCTGGTCGCAAGCGGAACACTGATGTTGGGTTAACCAAAGTCCAATGTGGGAGTGGGCTTGCTCGCGAAGGGGCCAAACATTCAACATCATTGTTGACTGTTATACCGCTTTCGCGAGCAAGTCGGATCGCCGCACCGCCGCTCCCACATTGTTCGCGTTGTTCGCGTTGTTCAGCTAGCGGTGCTGTACCGCCGGACACCGGATTCGATCACCGGAATCTGCGCCGCCGTGCTGCCGGACGCCTGGAACAGCACCAGGTGTTCAGCCGCTACCCGAATGCCTACTTCAGCACCGACCAGATGATCGGCATGACTCGGGAAAATCGACTCCAGCTGCGCGCCCGTAGGCAACTGCAAGCGATACAAGGTTGATGCACCCTGGAAGCTCTTGCCGATAATCTGTGCCCTCAGTGGGCTGTCCGGCGCATAGACGATATCGTCCGGACGCAGCAACACGTCCACGGCACAACCGATTGGCCAGGTATAGGCACGATTGCCGCGCAACTCACCCAGCTCGGTCTGCACCGACTCCGGGCTGCTCAACTGACCGCGAATGAAGTAACCCTGGCCAATGAAACTGGCCACGAATGGCGTCAGGGGTTCGTGATAGAGGTTGTAGGGCGTGTCCCACTGCTCCAGGCGACCTTCCTTGAAAACGCCCACGTGATCGCTGACCGCGAAGGCTTCTTCCTGATCGTGGGTCACCAGGATTGCACTGGTGCCGCGAGCCTTGAGAATGGCGCGTACTTCATGGCTGAGCTTGCGTCGCAATTCGCCGTCGAGGTTGGAGAACGGTTCGTCGAGCAACAGCAACTGCGGTTCCGGCGCCAGGGCGCGGGCGAGTGCGACACGTTGCTGCTGGCCACCGGACAACTCATGAGGGAAGCGCTTGCCGAGGTTTTTCAGGTTGACCAGTTCGAGCAGCTCTTCGGTGATGCGATCCTTTTGCGGGTGCTTGCGGATCCCGAAAGCGATGTTCTCGGCCACGCTCAAATGCGGAAACAGTGCGTAATCCTGGAACACCATGCCAATCCGGCGCTTCTCCGGGGCGAGGGTGAAACCGGCGCTGGAGATGGTCTCGCCCGCCAACTGGATTTCACCTTCGTGCACCGGTTCGAAACCGGCAATCGCCCGCAGGGTAGTGGTTTTGCCGCAGCCCGAAGACCCCAGCAGGCAACCGATATCGCCGGCATTCAAATGCAGGTTGAGGTTCTGCACAACCCGCTGGTTTTGGTAACCGCAGGCCAGGTTGCGCAGATTCAGCAGTAATGGCTGGCTCATGCGTGGTGGTACGAAGGCGGGACGAGGAATTCGAGCAAGGCCTTTTGTGCGTGAAGACGGTTTTCGGCTTGATCCCAGGCCACCGAACGCGAGTCGTCGAGCAGGTCGAGGCTGATTTCCTCGCCACGGTGGGCCGGCAGGCAATGCATGAACAGCACGTCCGGCGCGGCCAGATCGAGCAGGGCACGGTTGACCTGGAACGGTGCGAACAACTTCAGGCGCTTGGCGGTTTCCTCTTCCTGGCCCATGGAGGTCCAGACGTCGGTGCTCACCAGGTGCGCGCCGCGCACGGCTTCCTGCGGATCGCGGACGATGGTCACCCGATCGCCGGCTTTAGCCACGAACTCAGGGTTGGGCTCGTAACCTTCCGGGCAGGCTATGCGCAACTGGAAGTCGAACTGGATCGCCGCTTCTATATAGCTATTGCACATGTTGTTGCCATCGCCGATCCAGGCCACGGTCTTGCCTTGAATCGAACCCCGGTGTTCGAGGAAGGTTTGCATGTCGGCCAGCAACTGGCACGGGTGCAGGTCATCGGACAGGCCGTTGATTACGGGCACGCGGGAGTTGGCGGCGAATTCGGTCAGGGTGCTGTGGGCAAAGGTACGGATCATCACTGCATCGAGCATGCTCGACATGACGATGGCGCCGTCGCCGATCGGCTCGCCGCGACCCAATTGGGTATCGCGTGGCGACAGGAAGATCGCCTGGCCACCGAGCTGGATCATGCCGGCTTCAAACGAGATACGGGTGCGGGTCGAGGATTTCTCGAAGATCATCCCCAGGACGCGGTTCTTCAAAGGCTCGAACAGTACGCCGCGGTTACGCAGGTCCTTGAGCTCAACGCCTCGACGGATCACGCTGACCAGCTCTTCGGGCGTGCAATCCATCAGGGAGAGAAAGTGCCTTGCGCTCATCATTGACTACCTTTTTGCAACAGACCGCAGATACTCAAAGCCTTGTTTAACTGAAAAACGGGCGAGACCTGCGGCGTAAGCCGCACGGGGCGACGAAATAGGGGTGGGCGCGATATTGACATTAAATGTCGCGTTACGCCAATAGGCTACGGTGTTTAGGGGATTTCAGAGGGGCTACGGGGAGACCGCAGTAGCGCTTTTGAAGCCTGTTTCCTGACAGCAGCTAACCATTTGTACACCGCGTTCGCCGGGCTTGGCAATCAAACAGGGCGCGGGCGACACGCTGGCGGTCGGTTTTTGACCTGTCATTCGAGCCTTTGGCGGGCAATGTGTGTTGTCCGAAACATTTGCTAAAGCAAAGTGCTGGGTTATAACTAGAGCACGAGCGACGCAGGAAGCCTTTGGAATGGAATCGAAAGAACAGCTGTTGATGGAGCTACTCGGCCTTACGGCACGCTCCCTGACCCACCTCACTGCTTCCATGACCTCGATGTCTTTCGAATTGATGCGTAGTGAAGACGAAGTCACGAAGGTGGCCGGCCGGCGCATGATCGACCGCATGGCCACCATCAGCGCCGGGCTCGATGAGCATTGGCGACTGATCGGCGAACTCACCGGCGTGCATGTTGCCCACGAGCAGATCGAAACCATCGAGGAGATCCAGTTACAGGCGCCGCCGAGTCTGCCATCGAACTGATCCCTTGCTGCCATTGGCTGGCCTGATGGTCGCCGATTCACAAGACGAACGTCGCTGGCAAAGGGGCGAGTCGCGCGCCATAGTTTTGTTCCCGCGGCCGATATTGCCCGCCCAGAACAAAACAGAGACTGGCCATGACCAAGACTCTCCATCACCGTGCGTGCCACCTGTGTGAAGCCATCTGCGGCCTGACCATCGAGACCACCGAGGTCGAAGGCAGCGGCGTACAGATCACCTCGATCAAAGGTGACCCCCAAGACACCTTCAGCCGCGGGCATATCTGTCCCAAAGCGGTTGCCCTGCAAGACATCCAGAACGATCCGGATCGCCTGCGTCAGCCGATGCTGCGAGTAGGCAGCGAATGGCAGCCTATCGAGTGGGAAGATGCCTTCAGTCTTGTGGCCGAACGCCTGGCGGCGATTCAGGAACGTCACGGGCAGAACGCGGTGGCGGTCTATCAGGGCAACCCCAGCGTGCACAACTACGGGTTGATGACCCATAGCAATTACTTCCTCGGCCTGCTGAAAACCCGCAATCGGTTTTCCGCGACGTCGGTCGATCAGTTGCCCCATCACCTGACCAGTCACTTGATGTACGGCCACGGCTTGCTGTTGCCGATCCCGGACATCGATCACACCGATTTCATGCTGATCCTGGGCGGCAATCCGCTGGCCTCCAACGGCAGCATCATGACCGTGCCGGATGTAGAGAAGCGCCTCAAGGCGATTCAGGCCCGGGGCGGCAAAGTGGTGGTGGTCGATCCGCGTCGCAGCGAAACGGCGGCGATTGCCGATCAGCATCTGTTCGTGCGCCCCGGTGGCGATGCGGCGCTGTTGTTCGGGCTGCTCAATACCTTGTTCACCGAAGGCTTGACCCGCGACAGTCATTTGCCGGTCGACGGCCTGGATGAAGTGCGTGAGGCGATCGCCGGTTTCACCGCCGAGACCATGAGCCCGCTGTGCGCAGTGCCTGCCGAGCAGATCCGTCAACTGGCACGGGACTTCGCGGCAGCGCCGACAGCGGTCTGCTACGGCCGCATGGGTGTTTCGACCCAGGCTTTCGGCACCCTGTGCCATTGGCTGGTGCAATTGATCAATCTGGTAACCGGTAACCTCGACCGGGTGGGCGGTGCGTTGTGCACCGAGCCTGCGGTGGATCTGGTGGCATCGACCTCGGGCGGGCATTTCAACCGGTGGCAGAGCCGGGTGTCCGGGCGTCCGGAATACGCTGGAGAACTGCCGGTATCGGCGCTGGCCGAAGAGATGCTCACCGAAGGGGAAGGGCAGGTCCGCGCGCTGATCACCGTGGCGGGTAATCCGGTGCTGTCCACGCCCAATGGCCGACAACTGGAGCAGGCACTGGATGGATTGGAGTTCATGGTCAGCGTCGACCTGTACATCAATGAAACCACGCGTTACGCCGACCTGATCCTGCCGTCGACTTCGGCGCTGGAAAACGATCATTACGACACCACGTTCAACATGTTCGCGGTGCGCAACGTCACCCGCTTCAACCGGGCGATCCTCGCCAAGCCTGAAGGCGCGCGGCATGACTGGGAAATCTTCGTGGGGCTGGCCAAAGCCTTTGCGACCCAGACCGGCAAGGAGCTGAAACCGACTATCGCACCGGCGCAGATGATCGACCGAGGGCTGCGGATGGGCCTGTATGGTGACGCTTCGGAACACAAGTTGTCGCTGGCGACCTTGTTCGATCATCCTCACGGTATCGATCTCGGCGCGCTCAAGCCCAATCTGGCACCACGCCTGAAAACGGCCAATCAGCGAGTCCAGGCAGCGCCTGTCGAGATCCTCGCCGACCTGGCGCGCTTCGCGGCGCTACAAGCACCGGCCGCCGATGAGTTGCTGATGATCGGCCGCCGTCATGTGCGCAGCAACAACTCATGGATGCACAACTATCACCGTCTGGTGAAGGGTAAGCCGCGCCATCAACTGTTGATGCACCCGGACGATTTGGCCAGTCGGGGGCTCAGCGATGGGCAGCGGGTGCGCGTCAGTTCGCGGGTCGGCGTGATCGAGGTTGAAGTGATCGCCAGCCTGGATATGATGAAAGGTGTGGTCAGCCTTCCTCACGGTTGGGGTCATGCGCGACCGGGTGTGCAGATGACGATTGCCAGCGGTCAACCCGGCTCCAGCGCCAATGACCTGACTGACGAATGTCAGCTCGATGAGTTGTCGGGCAATGCGGCGTTGAATGGCGTGCCGGTGACCGTGGCGGCGGCGTGAACATGACTGTCGGGGAGGCCGAGCATGGCGCTCGGGTTTCCGTTACAATGCGCCACCGTGCCGACCACTGAGTCGGAAAGTTCAGCCGAGGTGCTCCATGGATATCATCGAAACGATTAAAGAGCAGATTGCCAACAACACCATTCTGCTTTACATGAAAGGCTCGCCGAATGCACCACAGTGTGGGTTCTCCGCGAAAGCCGCTCAGGCTGTTATGGCTTGTGGCGAAAAGTTTGCCTATGTGGACATCCTGCAGAACCCGGAAATCCGCGCCAACCTGCCAAAGTACGCCAACTGGCCAACCTTTCCGCAATTGTGGGTCGGTGGTGAGCTGGTCGGCGGTAGCGACATCATGACCGAAATGTCTGCTGACGGTTCGTTGCAAGCGACGATCAAAGCTGCTGTCGAAAAAGCCGCAGCTGGCAAGACCGAAGCCTGATCCGGTACAAGAGCAAACATAAAAAAGCCCCGCCTCTTTAAAAGAGAGCGGGGCTTTTTATTGCATCGCGATTAGCGGCGTAGCATTTACTCTTCGCCCATCTGCGATTGCAGATAGTTCTCAAGACCGACTTTATCGATCAGGCCCAGTTGGGTTTCCAGCCAATCGATATGTTCTTCTTCGGATTCAAGAATGTCTTCGAGCAGTTCACGGCTACCGAAGTCACCGACAGTTTCGCAGTGAGCGATAGCGACTTTCAGATCGGCATGGCCGTCGCGTTCGATCTTCAGGTCGCACTCAAGCATTTCCTTGGTGTGTTCGCCGATGTGCAGTTTGCCCAGGTCCTGGACGTTCGGCAGACCTTCAAGGAACAGGATGCGCTTGATCAGCTTGTCCGCGTGCTTCATCTCGTCGATGGATTCGTGGTACTCGTGCTTGCCGAGCTTGTTCAGGCCCCAATCTTCATACATGCGCGCATGCAAAAAGTATTGATTGATCGCGACCAGTTCATTGGCAAGGATCTTGTTGAGATGCTGGATGACTGTGGTGTCGCCTTTCATGATGGGGTCCTGCCCTGTATTGGCTGTCTATGAGGCAGAGTTTGAGCCGCGTAATTAAGGGTGTCAAACCTAAGTTATTGAAACTTAAATGAAAATTAATCGGAATAAGAATGTTTTTGTTCCGCGTCTGGCATCTAAGCGATTGATTTGCAGACATAAAAAAACCGGACATCAAGTCCGGTTCTTTGAAATACGGTAGTTATGCGGCGGTAAATTCTGCGGGGAAGGGGATCGCCGCCTGGGCCGATTGCAGTTTGCCCAGGGTTTCACGGACCACTTCCTTGGCAAGGCAGGCGCATTTACCGCATTGGCTGGCAACGCCGGTGGCCTGACGTACTTCCCGATAGCTGCAGCAACCTTCATAGATTGCATCGCGGATTTGACCGTCGGTGACGCCAGTGCAGAGGCAGACATACATAAGTGAGAACCGTCGCTGGTTGTGACTCAATTGCGATGGATCTTAATGTTAACGAGAATGATTGTCAAAGTGGTTTCTGAAAGCTTTTCCTCATAAAGGCGTGCGACTGACGAACGGCGTCTTCTAAGACCTTTCCTGAAGAAAATATAACAGCGGCCTTTCATCTGGCAGAAAAAACCGTTGAGGACAGGCCAAAAACGCGGTGTATGATGGTCGGCCTTTGCGAAGGGGGATCGTGTCACAGGGCTGTCGCCTGAGGGTGGCAGGCTGATGCGAACCCTGTACTTCACCGTTATTACACCAGGAGATATCCAATGAGCGTACTCGTAGGCAAACAAGCCCCTGACTTCACCGTACCGGCCGTACTCGGCAATGGCGAAATCGTAGACAGCTTCACCCTGTCCTCGGCCATCAAAGGCAAATACGGCCTGGTGTTCTTCTACCCGCTGGACTTCACCTTCGTTTGCCCGTCCGAGCTGATCGCTCTGGACAACCGCATGTCTGACTTCAAGGCACGCAACGTGGAAGTGGTAGCCGTTTCGATCGACTCGCACTTCACCCACAACGCCTGGCGCAACACCCCGGTCAACAATGGTGGCATCGGCGAAGTTCGCTACACCATGGCAGCCGACCTGAAGCACGAAATCGCCAAGGCCTACGACGTTGAGTCCGAAGGCGGTGTGGCTTTCCGTGGCGCATTCCTGATCGACGACAAAGGCGTTGTCCGCTCGCAGATCATCAACGACCTGCCGCTGGGCCGTAACATCGAAGAGCTGATCCGTCTGGTCGACGCTCTGCAATTCCACGAAGAGCACGGCGAAGTTTGCCCTGCCAACTGGAAAAAAGGCGACAAAGGCATGACCGCTTCCACCGAAGGTGTTGCGGCTTACCTGACCGAGAACGCTGCTGCGCTGTAAGGCACGTTCGAGGCATAAAAAAACCGGCTGATAAGGCCGGTTTTTTTATGGGCGGGATAAAGCGGCGACTGGCATCAGTCGTTGTAGTCTTCCCAGCCGCCCATTTGTTTCCAGCGATTGACGATGCCGCAGAACAGGTCAGCCGTCTTCTCGGTGTCGTAGCGGGCCGAGTGGGCCTCGCGACCGTCGAAGTCGATATCCGCTGCCTGGCAGGCCTTGGCCAATACAGTTTGACCGTAGGCCAGACCGGCGAGGGTTGCTGTGTCGAAGCTGGAGAACGGGTGAAACGGGTTGCGTTTCATGTCCAGGCGCGCGACAGCGGCGTTGAGAAAGCCCAGATCGAAACTGCTGTTGTGCCCGACCAGAATCGCCCGTTTGCAACCATTGGCCTTTAGAGCCTTACGCACACCGCGGAAGATATCGGTCAGGGCCGCTTCTTCACTCACGGCCATGCGCAACGGGTGATCGAGCTTGATCCCGGTAAATTCCAGGGCTGCCGCTTCAATGTTCGCACCTTCAAACGGTTCGACCCGGAAGAAGTAGGTGTGCTCAGGGTACACGAAGCCTTTTTCATCCATGCCGATCACGGTGGCGGCGATTTCCAGCAGGGCATCGGTGGCCGAGTTGAAGCCTCCGGTTTCTACGTCGACGACGACTGGCAGGTAACCACGGAACCTGGCTGCCATTGGATGACGGGAACCGCCTCCGCCGCCATTACCGTCCTGTTCGTCGTCGTAATGGTCTTCACTCACGCGTGTTCCTCCAGCAGGCGCCAGCGCAGTTTTTCACCGGCGCGCAGCGGGATTACGGTCAGCTCGCCAAACGGCAGGCTGGTTGGGGCGGTCCACTCATCGCGGACCAGGGTGATGCGATCGGTGTTCGCCGGCAGGCCGTAAAAACGCGGGCCATTGAGGCTGGCGAAGGCTTCGAGCTTGTCCAGCGCATTGCGCTGTTCAAAAGCTTCGGCATACATCTCGATCGCGGCATAAGCGGTGTAGCAACCGGCACAGCCGCAAGCCGCTTCCTTGGCGTGCTGGGCATGGGGCGCCGAGTCGGTGCCGAGGAAGAACTTGTCGCTGCCACTGGTGGCGGCGTCGAGCAGGGCTTCCTGGTGGGTATTGCGCTTGAGGATCGGCAGGCAGTAGAAATGCGGCCGAATCCCGCCCACCAGCATGTGGTTGCGGTTGTACAGCAGGTGGTGCGCGGTGATGGTTGCGCCGACGTTGGCCGAAGCCTCGTTGACGAACTGCACGGCGTCGGCGGTAGTGATGTGTTCGAACACCACTTTAAGGGTCGGGAAGCGCTCGACCACTCGACGCATGTGCTCGTCGATGAAGATTTTTTCGCGATCGAAAACGTCGACATCGCCACGAGTGACTTCACCGTGAACCAACAAAGGCATCCCGACTTCGGCCATGGCCTCCAGTGCAGGGAAAATCTTGTCGATGCTGGTAACGCCAGAGTCCGAGTTGGTAGTCGCGCCGGCCGGGTACAACTTGGCGGCGTGAACGAAACCGCTGGCCTTGGCTTCACGTATTTCTTCGGGCTGGGTGCGGTCGGTCAGGTACAGAACCATCAGCGGTTCGAAACGGCTGCCGGCCGGGCGTGCAGCGAGAATTCGCTGGCGATAGCCATTGGCTTCAGCAGCGTTGCGCACCGGAGGCACCAGGTTGGGCATGATAATGGCGCGACCAAAGGTGCGCGCGACATCCGCGACGGTATTGGTCAATACAGCACCATCGCGAAGATGAATATGCCAGTCGTCGGGACGCAGCAGGGTCAGGCGGTCGGACATGAGGGGATTCCAGGCGGGTCAAACTCAGGGGAATGCTACCGGAAAAGACTCTTCCAGGCACTCGCTATCAAGTTTTACGGCAAGCTTCCGATATCCAACACGTATGCCGTAAATATGTGTGTTGGTCTTTTTGTTGCAGAAGCCAGTGGAGCCTCCCGTGCGCCAGCGTTATTTAGCCTTGCTCAGTGTGTTTGCCAGCCTTCCTGCGATGGCGCTCACTTTCCAGACCCGTCTGGAGAGCATCGAGTGGACGGTCGAAGGTGACAAGTTCGAATGCCGCCTGGCTCAACCGATCACTGATTTCGGCTCGGGTGAGTTCGTACGTCGCGCCGGCGAACAGGCGACATTTCGCTTGAAGGCCTACAACTCGATGATCGGTGGCGGTTCGGCAACACTGCTTGCGGCCGCTGCGCCCTGGCAACCGGGACGTGGTGACATCAACCTGGGCTCGGTGCGAATCGGCAGTGGCAGCGTACTGTTCAACAGCACGCAAGTTCAGGCCGGGCGCCTGATAAGCGGTTTGATGGATGGTCGCAGCCCGGTGGTTCGACACTCCTCGGGCGACGGTCGGGTATCTGAAGTCCGTCTGCTGCCGGTCAAGTTCAGCAAGGCCTACAGTGACTATCAGGGTTGCGTGGCCAAGTTGCTGCCGCAGAATTTCGAGCAGGTGAAGCAGTCCGAAGTCGGCTTTCCAGGGGAGGGCATCGATCTCGACGCTCAAGCCAAGGCTCATTTGCAGGTCATGCTGGAATTCATGAAAGCCGATCCGACGGTCAACCACATTGAGCTCGACGGCCATTCCGACAACAGCGGCAATCGCCTGACCAACCGTGAACTGTCACGACGCAGGGCGCTGGCCGTGATGGATTTCTTCAAGGCCAATGGTATTCAGGAATCGCAGATCACCTTGCGTTTTCACGGTGAGCGCTATCCTTTGGCGCCGAACAACAATGCCGCCAACCGGGCGAAGAACCGCCGGGTAGCCGTACGCCTTGAACGGGTAGCGCCGACCGAGAAACCGGCGCCTCAAGCCACTGCTTCCGTGGGCAGCCCGAAGACCTCCTGAACCTGCTGAAATCGTCGCTCGCTCGACATAATCTGTCGCTTCGTCGTCATAAGCTGTCGCGCCTCTGTAAATTGTCCTGCATGAGCGGTAGACTTGACGGCTTTCCGTAGAACCCCGTGGAGTGATGGCATGGCGGACGTAAACAAGGTCGTTCTGGCGTATTCCGGCGGCCTGGACACTTCGGTGATCCTCAAGTGGCTGCAGGATACTTATAACTGTGAAGTAGTGACCTTCACCGCTGACCTGGGTCAGGGCGAAGAGGTCGAACCGGCCCGCGCCAAGGCACAGGCCATGGGCGTAAAAGAAATCTACATCGACGATCTGCGCGAAGAATTCGTGCGCGATTTCGTGTTCCCGATGTTCCGCGCCAACACCGTTTACGAAGGCGAGTACCTGCTGGGTACTTCCATCGCTCGTCCGTTGATCGCCAAGCGCTTGATCGAAATCGCCAATGAAACCGGCGCTGACGCCATTTCCCACGGCGCGACCGGCAAGGGCAACGACCAGGTTCGTTTCGAACTGGGCGCCTACGCATTGAAGCCAGGCGTAAAAGTGATCGCTCCGTGGCGCGAATGGGACCTGTTGTCCCGCGAGAAGCTGATGGATTACGCCGAGAAGCACGCGATCCCGATCGAGCGTCACGGCAAGAAAAAATCCCCGTACTCGATGGATGCCAACCTGCTGCACATCTCCTATGAAGGCGGCGTGCTGGAAGACACCTGGACCGAGCACGAAGAAGACATGTGGAAATGGACCGTCTCCCCGGAGAACGCTCCTGACAAACCGCAGTACCTGGAACTGACCTACCGCAACGGCGATATCGTCGCACTGGACGGCGTCGAAATGACCCCGGCCACCGTGCTGGCGACCTTGAACCGTATCGGTGGCGAACACGGTATCGGCCGTCTCGACATCGTCGAGAACCGTTACGTGGGCATGAAGTCCCGTGGCTGTTACGAAACCCCTGGCGGCACCATCATGCTGCGCGCTCACCGTGCGATCGAATCGATCACCCTGGACCGCGAAGTGGCTCACCTCAAAGACGAGCTGATGCCTAAATACGCCAGCTTGATCTACACCGGTTACTGGTGGAGCCCAGAGCGTCTGATGCTGCAACAGATGATCGACGCTTCCCAGGCTCATGTGAACGGCGTAGTGCGCCTGAAGCTGTACAAGGGCAATGTGATCGTCACTGGTCGCAAGTCCGACGAGTCGTTGTTCGACGCCAACATCGCGACCTTCGAGGAAGATGGCGGCGCCTACAACCAGGCCGACGCGGCGGGCTTCATCAAGCTCAACGCCTTGCGCATGCGCATCGCGGCGAACAAAGGTCGCAAGCTTTTCTGAGACTTTTGAGGCGGTAATGGATTTGTGGCCTTGTTGATGACAAGGCCACAAATCTGAAAGGGGGGCTGCTGCATAATGCGTATTCGCTTTCTTCTTGTTTCTGCTAACCGTTCCTTCTGCTTCCTGTCCTTGATCTAGCTTCAAGGACTGTCTTCTGATGTGTGGCCATTCAATACCTAGCCCACAACCGTCACGCCCTGTGAACTCAAGTTGTAGGAAATACAGAATGTTGAGCTGTTCTGTTTCTTTATTTGTTTCCAGTGTTTGAGTGTATTGTCCTTCAGTAATTTATCCGAGTCGGTACACGTGAGAAATACAATCACTTGTGCAGGATTATCCGGAGGATGCTGAATACTTTCCACCAAGGCGATTAACGCCATTTTTTTGTGTATCCACCGCGCATCAACGATGTGCAGATCCTTTAGGGGAACAGGCAGGCGCACATGGTGTGGCGCCGAGCGTTCGTGCGTTACCCCGGATGGGTTGTTTTCCGAGTGATCAGCGTTGTCCATGACTTTTATGAAATGTTCTTCCTTCTCGAAATCGGAGGGCGCGTAAAGCGACCGATAGTTGAAGTTGAGTGTGGCAAAGAAAAGAAAAAGTAAATAAAAGGGGAAACTAATCAGAAACCAGACATAGAGCGCTCTCTCCTCGTTATCAAGAAAGGGGAGAGATACAGCGGCCGAAGTTTCAGATAATGCTGCAAAGATTGCAATGATTGTCATCGGGTTGGTGATTTTTTTTCTGAGTTTTATCATGTTTTCTGCTCATGAAGTATGTGTTTTCTCGATGGGTTTGTGGGATTGATAATAACTAATATATTAGGTTTTTCTGCTGTTATGGTGAACTCTTTTTTTTGCTCCAATAATGGAGGCTGTTATAGTAACTGTGTTGTTGTGAAGGGGCGTGTGTGGCTACTTGTTTTTTTAGGTTTGTAGGGGTGTGTTATTAGTGAAATGTTACGGTGTGTGAGTTTCTTCTTTGTTATTTGAGTCGGGTCGCGAAGAGTATTGGAAAATGCCCGTTACTTTTAAGGGTAGCTCAATAGTCGATGTGTGTTGGATTATCGGCATCAAACCCTGTTTTTGTGTTTTTTTTGTTGTAAAGCGATACAAAAAAATGTCGAAGCGTTGAGCGACATTGGGCCAGTAAAGTCTCTGGCTCTTCGTGTGGCAATGAATTTTTGTAGGAGAAATCCGCGTTGTTTGTAGGCCATGTCTCTCGCTGCGAGTGGCCGGAGGTGACGGCATGCCATGGGTGAAACGACTAGGCTATGGTGCGGGCTCTAAAAATTCGAACAGCGAAAATTGGACTTGCCCATGAATAAAGTGCTGATCGTGGATGATCACCCCGTCATTCGTCTTGCGGTACGTATGCTAATGGAACGTCATGGCTACGAAGTCATTGCAGAAACAGATAATGGTGTGGACGCATTGCAACTTGCCCGTGATCTTATGCCGGATATTGTTATATTGGATATTGGGATACCAAAGCTGGATGGGTTAGAGGTTATCGCGCGCCTGACGTCGACGGCGATGCCTCTTAAAGTACTGATATTGACGTCCCAGGCGCCAGGGCACTTTTCCATGCGTTGCATGCAATCGGGTGCCGCCGGATATGTCTGCAAACAACAGGATCTCACTGAGTTGCTCAGTGCAATAAAAGCGGTGCTGTCAGGTTACAGTTACTTTCCTAATCAGGCTCTGCATACCGTGCGCTCCAGTCTTGGGAACGTCAGTGAAGCTGATATGGTGGATCGTTTGTCCGGGCGGGAAATGATGGTCTTGCAACAGTTGGCTCGAGGAAAGACAAACAAGGAGATCGCCGATGGAATGTTTCTCAGCAATAAAACCGTCAGTACTTACAAGACACGTCTTCTATTAAAGCTCAATGCTCGCTCACTGGTCGACCTGATCGAATTGGCCCAACGCAATGGCCTGGTATGACGCTGCCAGCGTTTGACGAGGCGCGATGAACGGGCATTTATCAGGGGTCGGCACTTAGTAAAAAGCCTCCGTTTCGGGAGGCTTTTAAGTGTCACAGGTCAAAATCGTAATCGGCCAATTGCTTCTGCAGTCGGCGCTCCTCCAGCAGATTGTCGATGGTGCGGCGTTTGCTCAGGTTGGTCTTCGCCACTTCCACTACCGGTTCTGCGTCATCGGCCTCAACGGGGGTGAAGTCGTCTTCTACGTCCAATTGCTCTTTGCCAGTGCTCATAAGGTTAACTCCAGGCTAAGGCTGCCCTTTGGCGCTCCTTATATCGACAATTTCCCGGCGGGTAAAAAAGATTTTTTCAATCGATCAATCAAAAAAACTAATAGCGCCTCAATCGTCCGAGGTCTTTTGCTTGTATTCGCACAAATCCTCGATCCGGCAGCTGCCACACCGCGGCTTGCGGGCCAGGCAAACGTAACGCCCATGAAGAATCAGCCAGTGATGAGCGTCGAGCAGATATTCCTTCGGCACGAATTTCATCAGTTTTTGCTCCACCTCAACCACGTTCTTGCCCGGAGCAATGCCGGTACGGTTACTGACCCGGAAAATGTGAGTGTCCACGGCCATGGTCAGCTGACGAAAGGCGGTATTGAGCACCACGTTGGCGGTCTTGCGACCGACGCCGGGCAATGCCTCCAGTGCCTCGCGGGTCTGCGGCACTTCGCCTCCATGGCGCTCCACCAGCAAGCGACAGGTTTCGATCACGTTTTTCGCTTTGCTGTTGAACAGGCCGATGGTCTTGATGTACTCCGACAGCCCTTCGACGCCCAAAGCATGGATCGCCGCTGGCGTATTGGCCACCGGGAACAGTTTGGCGGTGGCCTTGTTCACGCCGACATCGGTCGACTGCGCCGAGAGAATCACGGCGATCAGCAATTCGAACGCCGAGGAATAGGCCAGTTCGGTCTTCGGTTCAGGGTTGTCTTCGTGAAACCTGCGGAAAATTTCAAGACGTTTTGCGGCATTCATGGGCGATGCGTTTCCTCGAAGGCGGTCAATGTGGGGCAGCCGGGCAGCGGGTCCAGGCTTGATGTGCGGCGATCAACAGTCCCAGCAGAATAAACCCGCCAGGGGCCAGCGTGGCCAGATGCAGGCCACCGTCGGCGATCAGTGTCCAGCCTTGCCAGTCTGGTTGCACGGCACCGGCCATCCAGGACAGATGGCTAGCGAGTGTCCCGTTGCCGATGAACTCGCGAAGCAGGCCCAAGCTCATCATCAGGGCGCCGAACAGGCCACACTGACGCAGGCGATCACTCGGTGGCCTCAGGAAAAAACCGTTGTGTTCCAGCACGACGCATTGCAAGGCGATCAATCCTGTGTAGAAACCCAGATGCTGGTGCCATTGAAGCGACCAGGCTTGCATGGCAAGTTCCGCGCAACTGGTCAGCGTGGCAGCCAGCAGCAGGCAGGCCAGCAAATGCATTGCCGGAATCAGTCGCGAGCGCAACGCGCCCATGCTCACACCGTAAGCACTCAGCACCAGGGCGAACATCAGCCACAGTCCCAGGGCCGTTACCAATGAATCAGTGACGCCGATCAACGGCGTAAGCATCAGCGAGTTCTGCAGGGGCGATGACTTATTCATGAGCGCTGCTCCCGATCAGCGGTTGCCGGTGTTCGTCGAAGTAGCGCAGCGCGTCATGGGTGGCATTGATCACCGCTCTTGAGGTGATGGTCGCGCCCGCGATCTGATCGAATTGCCCTTGGTCCTTTTTCAAGGCCCAGCCATTGTCATCGGGGTCGGTTAGCGACTTGCCGGTAAACACCTGAAGCCAGGCATTGGGCCAGTCGGCGAGCTTGCCTCCCAGCCCCGGGGTTTCCGATTGCTTGAGGGTTTTGACCCCCACTAACTTGCCCTGGGGGTCGATGGCGATCAGCAAATCGATGGCGCCGGCGTAGCCCAGTGTCTGGCTGCGCAGCAACACAGCGCTCGGTTGGCCGGCCTTGGAGACCAGGTAGCCCCCCAGCAGTGTGCTGTTGGCCATGCGAGTGCTTTCGAGGCTGAGGGGGTGTTCCAATGGCTGATTGTCGTAACTGTCGGGTGGTAGCAGATCCAATAACTGACGGCTGTCGATCAGGCGTTGCTCGGCGGCGATGCGCGCGGCGCTGGTGTGCTGCACGAGGTAAGTCGCGCCCATCCCCAGGCCTGCCAGCACTACCAGAATCACAACGCTCGTCGCTCGGTTCATGGGGCAACCTGTTCCTGTCTGGAGGCGGCAAACCGCTCCAGCGCCGGTACACAGAGGTTCATCAGCAGAACCGCAAAGGCCACGCCGTCCGGATACCCGCCCCATGTCCGAATCAGATAAGTCAGTAACCCCACGCCTGCGCCGAACAGTAATCGGGCAGTGGGGCTTTTCGCACCGGATATTGGTTCTGTCACGATGAAGAAGGCACCCAGCATGCTCGCGCCGGTGAGCAGATGAAACAGTGGCGAGCCATGAGAGTCGGAGCCCGTTCCGTTCCAGCATAACAGGCTGATGATGAACAGGCTGGCGAGCATGCCGACCGGTGCATGCCAACTGAATACCCGCCGCTGCAGCAGAAACGCACCGCCAGCCAGAAACGCCAGGTTGACCCATTCCACACCTCGGCCGCCAAAACGGCCGAATGCCGGATTGCCGGCGAACAGTTCTTCCATGGTCAGGCTTTTGTTGATGCGCAGACTGTCCAGCGCCGTGGCCTGAGCCCACGCATCGGGTGTCTGACCGAAGCTGAAGCCGAACACCTGTTGCAACCCACCGAACAAATCCATGCCATGGGACGCCGGCCAATGGGTCATTTGCTGGGGAAACATCACCAGGACCAGCGCGAAACCGAGCATCGCCGGATTGAACGGATTCTTGCCGACGCCGCCATACAAGTGCTTGCCGAAAAACAGTCCGAACGCCGCAGCACTGACTGTCAGCCACCACGGGCAATAAGGCGGCAAGGCCAGTGCCAACAGAGTTGCACTGACAAGGGCGCTGCCATCGCTCAACGTCGGTTTTACCGGTTGCTTGCGCAGCTGCAACACCGCCGCTTCCACGGCCAGTGCAGTAGCCACCGTCAGAATCAGGTTGATCAATACGCCCCAGCCGTACAGCCAAAACAACATCAGCATCCCCGGCACAGTGGCCAGCAAGACCAGCTTCATGGCCTGCTGAAGGCGATCGTCCACCGATTCAAGGGGTGACATAGGCATCCACCTGACGCTCGGCTTCGCTGAGCGCATGTTGCAATGCTTCGATCTGTTCGGCCGGCGCCTCGCTTGTTTGAGCTTTCTTGAGTTCGGCGCGGCGCATGGCCAGCTGGATCTTCGCCCGTTTCAGCTCGGCATCTTTTGCCGGGGCAGGTGGTGCAGAAACCGGCGGTGCGCTGCTCTCCAGTTGCGCCAGCGCCTGTTCGGCGGCTTCGAACTGCTGTTGCAGCACGATCAGCTGCGATTGCTGTTCGAAGGTTGGCGGATGCCCGAAAGCCTTCAGCGATTTGTTCAATTGCGCCCGACTCATTGCCAGATCGACCTTGGCCTTTTTCAGTGCCGCATCGGCATTGGCGGCCTTCTGTGCGCGGACGCGCTCGAGTGCGGCCTGAACCGGGTCGAGCGTCACTTCGCTGGGCTGCACAGCACGTTGGGCACGGGCCTGGCGTTCGGCGAGTTTCTGTTGCTCTTCGCGATGCAGTCGGGCATTGCGCTGTTCGAAACGGCGTCGCGCGTGATTGCGCTTGGCGGCCCGGGCCTGTTGTTCCTCCGGGCTGAACGCCAGCCCGCCGACAATCGGCAGCACCGTGGCCAGCGGTAACGGATGCATCTCGATGCAATCCACCGGGCAGGGCGCCACGCAAAGGTCGCAACCGGTGCATTCGTCGACGATGACCGTGTGCATGAATTTCGCCGCTCCGACAATGGCGTCGACCGGACAGGCCTGAATGCACTTGGTGCAACCGATGCATTCGGCTTCACGGATATAAGCGATCTGCGCCGGTGCCGAACCGCGACTGACGTCCAGTTCCAGCACCGGCACTTTCAGCAAGTCGGCCAGGGCCGCGATGGTTTCGCTGCCGCCCGGTGGGCACTTGTTGATCGGCTCGCCGCTGGCGATGCCTTCGGCGTAGGGTTTGCATCCGGGGTGGCCACACTTGCCGCATTGGGTCTGCGGCAAGAGGGCGTCGATGCGTTGAATCAGACTCATGTTTTGATCAGCCCGCTGAATCCGAGAAAAACCACCGCGATCAATCCGGCGCCGATCAATTCGATCGGCAGGCCGCGAAAGGGCAGGGGGATATCGTTGTCGAGTGTGCGCTGGCGCAAGTCGCTGAACAGACTCAGCACCAGCCAGAAACCCAGCCCGGCGCCAAGGCTCAGGGCTATGGCGTGGAAAATTCCCTTGTCGTCTTGAGCGTTGAGCAACGTCAGCCCAAGCACCCCGGCATTCCCCAGCAGCAGGGGCCAGAGGCCATCGAATGAATGCTTCGCCAATAAACGTGAAAGCAGCTTAAGCAGCGGGCCGATCAGCAGAACGCTCAACGGCAGGAACACGAACAGACGCAGCGACGTCAGCCCCAACGGCACCAGTAGCCAATGATAGAACGCATAGCCAATCGTGCCGACGATCAGCATCAGACACGTCGTCGCGATGCCCAGTGCGTGGACCTGTGGCCGCTCGCTGCCCAGCACCGGATCGACGCCCAGCGGCCAGTGCAACACGAGGTTGTTGATCAGGGCAGCGCTGATAAGCGTAAGAAGCAGTTCGGTCATGATCGTGCCGGCAAAAGGAGGCCTGTCTAACAAGGTTAGGCATTATCCGGCAAGGAAGGAGGGTGGGCCAGACATGAAAATCCCACAGTCGCGCCGGGCACGACTGTGGGATCGGTTTACCGCAGGGTTTTACTTGATGCGCTGACCCGGCTTGGCGCCGCTGTCGGGGCTCAGCAGGTAGATTTCTTCCCCGCCAGGACCTGCCGCCATCACCATGCCTTCGGAGATCCCGAATTTCATTTTGCGGGGCTTGAGGTTGGCGATCATCATGGTCAGGCGACCATTGAGCTTGGACGGGTCCGGGTAAGCGCTCTTGATCCCGGAGAACACGTTGCGTTGCTCATCACCGATGTCCAGGGTCAGGCGCAGCAGCTTGTCGGCGCCTTCCACGGCTTCGGCCTTGATGATCAGCGCCACGCGCAGGTCTACAGCGGCGAAGGTGTCGAACTCGATCTCTGGCGACAGCGGATCCTTGGCCAGTTCACCATTGCCGACGGGTGCCGCTTGGCCGGTGTCGGTTGCGCTGGCGGTCAGGTCTTCTTTCGAGGCGTCGGTCATGGCTTGCACTTTTACCGGGTCGATGCGGGTCATCAGCGGTTTGAATTCGTTCAGCTGATGGTTGCTGAGCAAGGTGGCGTGGTCGTTCCAGGTCAGCGGTGCGACATTCAGGAACGCCTCGGCATCGGCGGCCAGCAGCGGCAGCACTGGTTTGAGGAAAATGACCAACTGGCGGAACAGGTTGATACCCAAGGCGCAAATGGCCTGGACTTCATCCTGCTTGCCTTCCTGTTTGTTCAGCGACCACGGCGCCTTGTCGGCGATCCAGGCGTTGGCGCGGTCGGCCAGGCCCATGATTTCGCGCATGGCGCGGGCAAAGTCGCGAGCTTCATAGGCTTCGGCAATGCTTGGCGTTGCGGCCAGGAAGGCATCGGTCAGTTCCGGCGCGGCGTTACCGGCTACCAGTACACCGGCGTTGCCTTTATGGATGAATCCGGCGCAACGGCTGGCGATGTTGACGACTTTGCCGACCAGGTCGGAGTTGACCTTCTGCACGAAGTCTTCGAGGTTCAGGTCCAGGTCATCGACGCCACGGCTCAGCTTGGCGGCGTAGTAGTAGCGCAGGTATTCCGGCGACAGGTGATCCAGGTAAGTCCGTGCCTTGACGAAAGTGCCGCGGGACTTGGACATCTTCTGGCCGTTGACGGTCAGGTAGCCGTGTACGTTGATGCCGGTCGGTTTGCGGAAACCGGCGCCTTCAAGCATGGCTGGCCAGAACAGGGCGTGGAAGTTGACGATGTCCTTGCCGATGAAATGGTACAACTCGGCGGTGGAATCCTTGCCCCAGAACGCGTCGAAGTCCAGTTCCGGACGGCGGGCGCAGAGGTTCTTGAAGCTGGCCATGTAGCCGATTGGCGCATCCAGCCACACGTAGAAATATTTGCCTGGCTCGTCGGGAATCTCGAAACCGAAGTACGGCGCATCGCGGGAAATGTCCCACTGTTGCAGGCCGGCATCCAGCCATTCGGCGATCTTGTTGGCCACGGCTTCTTGCAACGTGCCGCTGCGGGTCCAGGCTTGCAGCATTTCCTGGAAGTCCGGCAGCTTGAAGAAAAAGTGCTGGGAATCCTTGAGCACCGGCGTGGCGCCGGAGATTGCCGACTTCGGATCTTTGAGGTCGGTCGGCGCGTAGGTCGCACCGCATTTCTCGCAGTTGTCGCCGTACTGGTCTTCGGTACCGCATTTCGGGCAGGTGCCCTTGATGAAGCGGTCGGCCAAGAACATTTTCTTTTCCGGGTCGAAGTACTGGGTGATCGAACGCTGGGCGATGTGCCCGGCGTCGCGCAGCTTCAGGTAGATCTGGCTCGACAGCTCACGGTTTTCTTCAGCGTGAGTGGAGTGGAAGTTGTCGAAGTCCACCAGGAACTCGGCAAAGTCGGCGCTGTGTTCAGCCTGGACGTTGGCGATCAGTTGTTCCGGGGTGATGCCTTCCTTTTCCGCGCGCAGCATGATGGCCGAACCGTGGGCGTCGTCGGCGCAGACATAAATGCATTGGTTACCGCGATGCTTCTGGAAGCGCACCCACATATCGGTCTGGATGTATTCCAGCATATGGCCGAGGTGGATCGAACCATTGGCATAGGGCAGGGCGCTGGTGACGAGGATCTTGCGTGGCTCGGACATGGGGCTCGGCTACTTGATGAAACGGAGGTCGGCCACTATAAAGCGCTGGCGCATATTTTTCACCCTTCGGGCCTGTTTCCGGATGCATCGACCCTGAAAAAAGTGGTGATGAGTTTGCTGGGTGCAAGAGGGCTTTTGTGGCGAGGGAGCTTGCTCCCGCTGGGTGGCGAAGCCGCCCCAACCTCTGCAACCCGGTTCCGACAGAAGGAACGCATCAACGTGATTGCGGCTGCTGCGCAGCCGAGCGGGAGCAAGCTCCCTCGCCACAGGGATGTGTTTGTCACAAATCATCGTGGGGCATGCCGTCTATGATGTAGAACGGTTAGGATACCCGCCTGATTTTCCAGTCTTGCTATCGGAGTTGCCCATGAGCGCCGTCAATCGCGCAGCGGTGGAAGCCGTCCTTCGCCAGTACACCGACCCTTACCTGAACCAGGACCCGGTCAGCGCCGGATGCGTGCGCAGCATCGACATCCAGGGTGATCGCGTCAGCGTCCAGCTGGAGCTGGGTTATGCCGCCGGTTTGTTCAAGAGCGGCTGGGCGCAATTGCTGCAACTGGCCATCGAAGGCCTGGACGGCGTCGTCACCGCGCGCGTCGAGATCACCAGCGTGATCGCCGCGCACAAGGCTCAGGCCCAGATTCCAGGGTTGGCCAACGTCAAGAACGTCGTGGCCGTGGCATCCGGCAAGGGTGGCGTGGGCAAATCCACCACCGCTGCCAACCTCGCGTTGGCGCTGGCCCGTGAAGGCGCCAAAGTCGGGATTCTCGACGCGGATATCTATGGCCCGAGCCAAGGCATCATGTTCGGCATCCCTGAAGGCACCCGACCAAAGGTCAAGGATCAGAAGTGGTTCATTCCGATTGAATCCCATGGCGTCGAAGTAATGTCCATGGCCTTCCTGACCGACGACAACACGCCGATGGTCTGGCGCGGGCCGATGGTGTCCGGCGCCCTGTTGCAACTGGTCACGCAAACGGCCTGGGGCGATCTGGATTATCTGGTTATCGACATGCCGCCAGGTACCGGCGATATCCAGTTGACCCTGGCGCAGAAAGTCCCGGTGGCCGGTGCGGTAATCGTGACTACCCCGCAGGATCTGGCATTGTTGGACGCGCGCAAGGGCGTGGAGATGTTCCGCAAGGTCAACATCCCGGTGCTGGGCGTGGTGGAAAACATGGCCGTGCACATCTGCTCCAACTGCGGGCATGCCGAGCATCTGTTCGGTGAGGGTGGCGGTGTGAAGCTGGCCAACCAGTACGGTGTCGAACTGTTGGCTTCGTTGCCACTGTCGATGCTTATTCGCGAACAGGCCGATGGCGGCAAGCCAACGGTGATCGCCGAGCCCGACAGCCAGATTGCGATGGTTTACCAGGAGCTGGCCCGCCATGTCGGCGCGCGGATTGTGTTGCAGGAAGCGGCAACGCCGGCGATGCCGAACATCACCGTCAGCGACGATTGATTGGGCAAGGGGCAAGCTTCGCTTTTGTGGCGAGGGAGCTTGCTCCCGCTGGGTGGCGAAGCCGCCCTAAAATCAGCAACCGTGGTTTATCAGGTGAAACTCGGTTGACGGTTTTTACGACTGCTGCGCAGCCGAGCGGGAGCAAGCTCCCTCGCCACAGAGAGCATGCTTGCCACAGGTTCGGTGCCAACCTTAAATCCGCAACCCGCCATCCAATTCCAGAATCCGACCGGTGTAGTAGTCGTTCTCGAAAATGTAGGCCGCCGACTGGGCGATCTCTTCAGGTTTACCCATGCGCTTGAGCGGAATTCCCGACGTCATTTTCTCCAGCGCTTCGGGCTTCATGCTCAGGGTCATCTCGGTTTCGATGAAGCCCGGCGCAATGCCCGCCACGCGAATGCCATAACGTGCCAGTTCCTTGGCCCAGGTCACGGTCGCCGCAGCGACACCGGCCTTGGCGGCGGAGTAGTTGGTCTGGCCAATGTTGCCGGCGCGCGAAATCGACGAGATATTGATGATCGCGCCGCTGTTGTTCAGCTCGACCATTTTTGCCGCGACTTCACGGGTGCACAGGAATACGCCGGTCAGATTGACGTCGATCACCGCCTGCCATTGGGCCAGGCTCATCTTGGTCATTTCGCCGTCCTTGACCTTCAGCAGCAGGCCGTCGCGCAGAATGCCGGCGTTGTTGATCAGGCCATGGATCGCGCCGAAATCGTCGGCCACCTGGGTGACCATGTGGGTCACTTGCTCTTCATCGGCGACGTTGCACAGGTAGGCGCGGGCCTCGACACCTTTGGCCTTGCAAGCGGCGACGGCGGCGTCGAGTTTTTCCTGGTTCAGGTCCACCAGCGCCAGCTTCGCGCCTTTGCCTGCGAGATACTCGGCCATGGAACGGCCTAAACCCTGGCAACCGCCGGTGATAATGATTACTTTGTCAGTGAGTTGCATTCTCATAGCCCCATAGCAGATCGGAGTGGTTTTCCTTCTATTCTAGAGGGCCTCTCGATCTGAGCCTGATATGGCTTGGCTGCACATGAGAACTGCCCCTATGGCGTGCTGGAACTTTTACCCAGACGCCTGTCCGTTTTTTTGACGGATTCTATATAAGGAGTCATAAATTGAGCGTTGTAGTGGCTAAGCATGCCCGAGAATTGCTTCTCAAGGAATACCGTGGAGTACTCTCGACGCACTCCAAAGCGATGCCCGGTTTTCCGTTTGGCTCCGTGGTTCCCTACTGCCTGGATGAGCAGGGCCGGCCGCTGATCCTTATCAGCCGCATCGCTCAGCACACTCACAACCTGCAGAAAGATCCGAAATGTTCGCTGTTGGTGGGTGAGCGTGAAGCCGAAGACGTACAAGCCGTTGGTCGCCTGACCTACCTCGCCGAGGCAGAAAAGCTTCAAGACCCCGCAGCCATCGAAGCGGCCGCCGAGCGTTACTACCGTTATTTCCCCGATTCGCAGAACTATCACAAGGCCCATGATTTCGATTTCTGGGTGCTCAAACCGGTACGTCACCGCTACATCGGCGGCTTCGGCGCGATTCACTGGCTCGATCAGTTGACCCTCGCCAACCCGTTCGCCGGCAAGGCCGAAGTCAGCATGGTCGAGCACATGAATGCCGATCACGCCAAAGCCATCGCCCATTACGTGGACCTGGCGGGTCTGCCGAAAACCGCCCCCGCGCAATTGGCCGGCATCGACACCGAAGGCATGCACTTGCGCATCGGTCAGGGGCTCTACTGGCTGCCGTTTCAAACGCCCTGTAATACGCCGACACAAGTCCGGGAAGCCTTGGTTTTCCTGGCTCACGCCGAGCATTGGCCGAAAAATGAAGTGGCCGACGCTTGAATTCACGAAACGGCGACGTCATCTAGGGAAGACTGGCAAGGCATTCTTGCGTTGAGGAACCATTTGATGCGCCCTTTTTTATTGCTCTTTGTACTGTTCCCGGTGTTGGAGCTGTTCGTATTCGTCAAGGTTAGCGGGGCGATCGGGTTTTTCCCGGCCCTGCTGCTGATCATTCTCGGCTCGATGCTCGGCGTGTTCGTGCTGCGTATCGCCGGTCTGGCAACTGCACTGCGCGCCCGTGAAAGCCTGAACCGCGGCGAGCTGCCGGCTCAGACCATGCTCGAAGGCCTGATGCTGGCCCTGGCTGGCGGTCTGTTGATCCTGCCGGGCTTCGTCACTGACGTGCTGGGCTTGATCATGCTGCTGCCGATCTCTCGTCGTTTGCTGGCCAATAAAATGCGCCAGCGCGCCGAAGAAGCGGCGATCCGTCAGCGTGCGTTCGCCGACGACCTTCAGCCACGTGGCGGTCCTGCGCCGCGGCAGCCACTGGGCCGAGAGCCCAACGTGATCGAAGGCGAGTTCGAACACCGCGACTCCAAGTAAATCGTTTCACCTACACGGCACCTTCGGGTGCCGTGTTCATTTCGGGTCATCGATGTAAAAAATTTCGATCCCGGCCCTTGTAATAAGCTTATGCGCCCTTATGTAACGGTCACCGCAAGGTTTCTGGCAATCATGCCAGACAGACTTCCGCGGTTCGCTTGACGAACCGCACCCGGCACCGCCGGATTTGTTAAACCCGCCGGGAATACACCGGCCGATGAAAACCACAATTAGGAGAGATCGACAATGAAGCTTCGTCCTCTGCATGACCGCGTCGTCATCCGTCGCAGCGAAGAAGAAAAGAAAACCGCTGGCGGTATCGTCCTGCCAGGTTCGGCTGCTGAAAAAGCCAACAGCGGCGAGATCCTCGCTGTCGGTACCGGCAAAGTGCTGGATAGCGGTGAAGTGCGTGCACTGGCCGTCAAGGTTGGCGACAAGGTTGTGTTCGGTCCTTACTCCGGCAGCAACACTGTGAAAGTCGACGGCGAAGACCTGCTGGTAATGAGCGAGAACGAAATCCTCGCCGTTATCGAAGGCTGATTCCCCGCTCATTTTCCCGCTACTACAAAGTATTTAAGGAATATCGATCATGGCTGCTAAAGAAGTTAAATTCGGCGATTCCGCCCGCAAGAAAATGCTCGCCGGTGTCAACGTCCTGGCTGACGCAGTAAAAGCGACCCTGGGCCCTAAAGGCCGTAACGTGATCATCGAGAAGAGCTTCGGCGCTCCGACCATCACCAAGGACGGCGTTTCCGTTGCCAAAGAAATCGAGCTGAAAGATCGCTTCGAAAACATGGGCGCGCAGCTGGTCAAAGACGTTGCCTCCCGTGCCAACGATGACGCAGGCGACGGCACCACCACCGCTACCGTTCTGGCTCAATCGATCGTCAACGAAGGCCTGAAAGCCGTCGCTGCCGGCATGAACCCGATGGACCTGAAGCGCGGTATCGACAAAGCGACCATCGCAATCGTCAAAGAGCTGAAAGCCCTGTCCAAGCCTTGCGCTGACACCAAGGCCATCGCTCAGGTTGGCACCATCTCGGCCAACTCCGACAGCTCCATCGGCGACATCATTGCCGAAGCCATGGAAAAAGTCGGTAAAGAAGGCGTGATCACCGTTGAGGAAGGCTCGGGCCTGGAAAACGAACTGTCGGTTGTTGAAGGCATGCAGTTCGACCGTGGCTACCTGTCCCCGTACTTCGTCAACAAGCCGGAAACCATGACCGCCGAACTCGACGGTCCGCTGATCCTGCTGGTAGACAAAAAGATCTCGAACATCCGCGAAATGCTGCCAGTACTGGAAGCCGTTGCCAAAGCCGGCCGTCCATTGCTGATCGTTGCCGAAGACGTTGAAGGCGAAGCCCTGGCGACTCTGGTTGTGAACAACATGCGCGGTATCGTTAAAGTCGCAGCCGTCAAGGCTCCAGGCTTCGGCGACCGTCGCAAGGCCATGCTGCAGGACATCGCTGTTCTGACTGGCGGTACCGTTATCTCCGAAGAGATCGGCCTGAGCCTGGAAAGCACTACCCTGGAACACCTGGGTAATGCCAAGCGCGTGATCCTGTCCAAAGAGAACACCACCGTGATCGACGGTGCCGGCGTTGAGGCTGACATCCAGGCTCGCGTTCTGCAGATCCGTCAGCAAGTGGCTGACACTTCGTCCGACTACGACCGTGAAAAACTGCAAGAGCGTCTGGCCAAGCTGTCCGGCGGCGTTGCAGTGATCAAGGTTGGCGCCGGTTCCGAAGTTGAAATGAAAGAGAAGAAAGCCCGCGTTGAAGACGCCCTGCACGCTACCCGTGCAGCCGTTGAAGAAGGCGTGGTACCTGGCGGCGGCGTGGCACTGGTTCGCGCTCTGCAGGCTATCTCCGAGCTGAAAGGCGACAACGATGACCAGAACGTTGGCATCCAGTTGCTGCGTCGCGCTGTTGAAGCGCCGCTGCGTCAGATCGTTGCCAACTCCGGCGACGAGCCAAGCGTAGTAGTCGACAAGGTCAAGCAGGGTTCGGGTAACTACGGTTACAACGCTGCTACCGGCGAATACGGCGACATGATCGAAATGGGTATCCTGGACCCGGCCAAAGTGACTCGTTCGGCTCTGCAAGCGGCGTCGTCGATTGCCAGCCTGATGATCACCACCGAAGCCATGATCGCCGAGATCAAGGAAGACGGTCCAGCTGGCGGCGGCATGCCAGACATGGGCGGTATGGGCGGCATGGGCGGCATGATGTAAGCCAGCCTCACCCCGTACATAAAAACCCCGTCTGCGCTAAGCAGGCGGGGTTTTTTATTGTCTTCATTTTGGTAGGTCTGGAGACCGAGTCGCGCCCATCGCGGGCAAGCCACGCTCCCACAGTGGATTGCGTTAAACCTGTAGGAGCGAGGCTTGCCCGCGAAGGCGTCAGCTCAGACGCTGACAGGTTCCGCGTTGGCTACTCGCTCAGCCTTGGAGGCCGGTCGATAGAGGATGAAGTAATACGCCCCCAGACAAATCAGCCAGCAGAAAATCGCCGTCCACACGTTGTGCGAAAAGAAATGCGCGCCCTGCATCATCCGGCTGATGGAGAACACCGAGCCCAACGCGAAGGCGAAGACAAACGCCTTGCGCGCCAGACGCGGACGACGGTCGCGCAACACGAAAAACAGCGCAAACAATGTGAAGCCAGTCGCCGCATGACCACCGGGCCAGCAGCGGCCCGGCTTGTCGGTGTGCGGGCGAGGGCTGAGCAGTTCGCTGTAGGTTTCGTGCCCGCCGAATTGCTCCAGACTCCATGGGCATTGCACTGCGGTCACGGCTTTGACCGGAGTGACGAACGACGTCGCCAGCGCCAGAGACAACACCAGGCAACCCAGTTCACGCTTGAACGGTTTGAGCCGGTCCATGAAAAAGGAGCCAATGAAGCCCAGGATGGCGAACACCGAAAAGGCGATGACCAGTTGCTTGGCCCGGTCATGCAGGATGTCTTCCAGGAAGTAACTGTGCCGGCCGATGAACGCCCCGGCAACCGGGTCGTAGAACAGCCTGGCAAGGTCCATGTCCAGGGACGTCAGTTCGAGCAACAGCAGGGTGATCGCCGCAATGGCGGGCACTCCCAGGCATAGCCAAAAGTTGAGCGGGCGAGACTCGGGACGGACAGCAGTTGATGACATGGTGGATCCTGAACGAAGGAAAAAGCCCCGGGGCATCAGCCCGGGGCTATTCGGTTAACGTACGCTGATTTGCTCGGCACCCTCCTTGGGCGCTTTCCAGCCAAGCAGCTGTTGCTTGAAGCCATAACTGGCGGTTTGGTAATAGGTGATGGCGCGGGCAATCAACGGATCGCTGACGGTGGCCCGGGACTCGCGACTCTCGGTCAGAGCTTCATCATGCAGGCGCAGCCCTTGGCGAGGACTCAGAATCGCCAAATTCTTGCCGTCGAACAAGCCCAGATGCTGGTAATTGCCAACGACCACGCGGGGCGGCAGTGGATTGTCCTGCAGCAAGTTGCGGCCGAAGAAGGTCGATTGATAGTCCAGGTTCAGCAGACCCAACAAGGTCGGCGCCAAGTCAATCTGGCTGGCCAGTTGTGCGGTTTCCCGAGCGTCGATGAGTTTCGGTGCATAGATGAACAACGGAATCTGGTAGTTGCTGATCGGCAAGTCTTCCTTGCCAGCGCTACCGGCCGTGTGGTCGGCGACGAAGACGAAGATTGTATTGTCGAACCACGGCTTTTTGCGCGCCTGATCGAGGAACTGACCAATGGCGTAGTCGGTGTACTTCACCGCGCCGTCGCGACCGTTGCCGGATTTGATATCGATCCGGTTGTCCGGGTAGGTATAAGGACGATGGTTGGAGGTGGTCATCAGTTGCAGCAGAAACGGCTGTTGTCTGGCGTAGTCGGCGTCAGCCAGTTTCAGGGTCTGGTTATAGAGGTCTTCGTCAGCCATGCCCCAGGCGTTCTTGAAGTGAATCTCTGACTCATCGACGCTGCTCTGATCGACGACACGATAGCCGTTGCCACTGAAGAACGCGTTCATGTTGTCGAAGTAACCGCGTCCGCCATAGACGAATACACTGTCGTAACCCTCGGCGCTGAGTTGCTGGCCGAGGCTGGCGAAACCGCTTTCGCGACCCACACGCTTGACGATCGAACGCCCAGGGGTTGGCGGGATCGCCAGGGTAATCGCCTCAAGACCGCGATCGGTGCGGGTGCCGGTGGCGTAGAAGTTATTGAAGTACAGGCTCTGCTTGCGCAAGGCATCAAGGTTGGGTGTCAGGTTACGGTCGTTGCCGTTGCTGCCCAAGTACTTGGCGCTGAAGCTTTCAATGGTCACCAGCACAATGTTGGGTTTACGCACAGTTCCCGGGTTGTCGATCATCCGGCGAATGTCCTGCGGATCTTCGCCGATGAAGCGTGCGTTGGGTTCGCTTAATTCAGCGCGAATCTGCCGTGCTACGACTGCCGGCGGCAGGCTGCTGTAGAACTGTGGGTAATCCAGTTCATTGTTGCGGAATGCAGCAAAGAACTGATACGGCCCATTGCTCGCCAGTTCGTTCTGATAGGCGTTACCGCCTTGGGCGCGCGGTGAATCCTGACTGAGCAGTTGCAGGCTCAGCCCCGCGACGATCAACAGACCCAGTGCATTCAACAGGCGCCCGCGCAGTGGTGCCAATGGAGCGTCCAGCGCGGCATTGAAAGGTTTGCGCAACGCAAAACTCAGGGCGATGGCCAACACTGCGAGGATGCTCAGCAGTGTACCGATCGGGTAGGACTCCAGCAGGTTGTTCAGCACTTCGTCGGAGTACACGAGGTAATCGACGGCGATGAAGTTAAAGCGCACACCGAATTCATCCCAAAACAGCCATTCGGCCACGGAAGTGAACAACATGGCGAACAGGCTGACGGTCAGCAGTCCCTGAAGAACCCAGCGGTGGCCACGGCGGCGCCACAAGGCCGGCGGGCAGAGCAGCAAGTAGAGGCCCATCGGCAGCGCTGCATAGGCAATAAAGCCCAGGTCGTAAAGCAGGCCGACGCCGAACACTGACAAGAATCCGCTACCGGCTTCATCCAGGTGAGTGAGCAACAGAACCGTTCGGGTCAGGAAGAAAATCACCAGCCAGACGCTGGTCACGAGCAGCAGAAAGCGCATTGGCGCAGTCTTGAAGAAGTCCATTGGATTACATTCCCTACTATCAATTGCGCGAGATTCTCCCCCGATCACTGTAGTCAGCTTGTGAATCGATAGTGAAAAACTTGTTATCCCCATAGTTTGGTTGAACGAGTTGATTCTAAGGCCCGCCACCCTATCCCTGAGCCACACTTGGCCTTAAGCTGCGCGCCAAGACAGCCGTTGTGTACGAAGGAGGTGCCGATGCGAATTCTATTGGTTGAAGATAACCGCGATATCCTGGCCAATCTGGCCGATTATCTGGGGCTCAAGGGTTACACCGTGGATTGCGCGCAGGACGGTTTGTCGGGCCTGCACCTGGCCGCCACCGAGCATTACGACTTGATCGTGCTCGACATCATGCTGCCCGGCATCGACGGCTATACCCTGTGCAAACGCCTGCGCGAAGACGCCCGCCGCGACACACCAGTGATCATGCTCACCGCCCGCGATCAACTGGACGACCGTTTGCAAGGCTTCAAGTCTGGTGCCGACGACTACCTGATCAAGCCCTTTGCCTTGTCCGAACTGGCAGCGCGTATCGAAGCAGTCATGCGCCGAACCCAGGGAGGCGGTCGCCGATCCTTGCAAGTTGGTGATCTGAGCTACGACCTCGATACGCTGGAAGTGACGCGCGAAGGGCGTCTGCTGAAACTCAACCCTGTGGGCCTGAAGTTGCTGGCCGTGTTGATGCAGAAAAGCCCCCATGTGTTACGCCGTGAGGTGCTCGAAGAGGCCTTGTGGGGGGATGACTGCCCGGACAGCGACAGCCTGCGCAGCCACGTCCATCAACTGCGCCAAGTGATCGACAAACCGTTTGCCAAGCCCTTGCTGCATACGGTGCATGGTGTCGGTTATCGCTTGGCCGAGGGCCGTGATGGAGTTTAAGCAGAGCCTTGCTCAACGGATCATCATCGCCTTTGCGTTGATGAGCGCACTGGTGGCGGGGGCCTTCGCCATCGGCATTATCGCGACCGTGCACCTGGTGGAAGAGAAACTGATCTCGGCAGGTCTGGGCGGTGATTTGCAACGTCTGCTGCTGATGGACAGTGTCTCGGACTGGAGCCACCGCCCCGAGCCGGACCAGTTGTTCTATTTCAGCGGCGGGCCGGGCGACTTTGACTTGCCCAAGGATTTGCGGCACCTGGACTCGGGCTTTCATGAAGTCTTTCGCGAGCAGCTGTCGTATCACGCGATGGTCGAAATCGTTGACGGTCGGCGTTACGTGCTGTTGCAAGACCAGAGCGATTTTGAAGAGCGTGAACGGGTGCTGTTTGCTGTGGTGCTGGTGGGCTTCGTGCTGAGTCTGGCACTGGCGGTGTTTCTCGGCTGGGTGCTGGCGCGCAAGGTGATGGCGCCAGTGGTGCGTTTGGCCCGTCAGGTGCGTCATCGGGATCAATTGTTGGGCCTGGCACCGCCACTGGCGCCGGATTATGCTGCTGATGAAGTAGGCGAACTGGCTGTGGCGTTCGACGCCACCCTCGGGCGCTTGCGTCAGGCGTTGACCCGCGAGCGATTGTTCACCAGTGACGTCAGCCATGAGCTGCGCACGCCGTTGATGGTGTTGGCCAGTTCCTGTGAGCTATTGCTGGAAAACCCTGGTATCGATCAGCGCGGTCGTGCCCAGGTCGAGCGAATTGCCCGTGCGTGTGCCGAGATGCGCGAGCTGGTGCAAACTTTCCTGATGCTGGCGCGTGCTCAACATGAAGACGCCAGCATGGCTCCCCAGCAGACCCTGAGCCAGGTAGCCGACGGGCTGCTCAGCCAATGGCGCGAGCCAATCGAAGCCAAAGGCCTGACGCTGAACTTTGAGCCGGGCAATCCGCCGGACACCCGCTATAACGCGACCCTTCTGCATGCGGTGATGGGCAACCTGTTGCGTAATGCGCTGCATTACACCGAGCGTGGATTTATCCGTTTGGCCCTGACGGATACGGGGTTCGTGGTCGACGACAGTGGTGTGGGCATTCCCGAGGAAAAACGCGAGGCGATGTTCGAGCCTTTCGTGCGTGGCAACGAAAAACGCGGTGAAGGGCTGGGGCTGGGGCTGTCGCTGGTGCAGCGGATCTGCGAGAACCAGGGCTGGAGCGTCAGCCTGACGAACATGGAACCCAACGGCTGCCGTTTTCAGGTGGTGTTGAGTCCGTCCCGGATTTGATCTGACCGAACCAAAAAACGAAAAGATCGCAGCCTTCGGCAGCTCCTACGCGCCTGTGGGCGCTGCCGAAGGCTGTGATCCTGAATTCGGCCTTGTAAAACCCTGAAGTAATTCCGGGGGTTGCATGACAAATTTTTCACAACGGCACGACCTGACGCTGACACTGCGCTACCTAAGGTAGTGGTCATCAGATGTTCAGGAGATTGCAGCGATGGCCGACCCGATCAAGCTCGATTTTTCCGAGAAATACGACGATCAAGACGATCAACACGCCCGGAAATCTCTGCGCAAGCATCAGGAAGGTCTCGGCCGTCGCCTATCCCATTGGCGTGGCGAGCAACTGGCGCGAAAAGCGCTGACGCTGGCGGGTGAGCCTGGGCTAGTCCTCGATTTGCCCTGCGGCGCGGGGCGTTTCTGGCCGCTGCTGGCGGAAAAACACAACCGTGTCATCATCGGCGCCGACAACTCGCAGTCGATGTTGAAAACTGCCATGCAGGCGCAACCCGCCGACGTGGTAAAACGGGTACAACCCTTGCACGCTTCTGCATTCGACATTGCCTTGCCCGATAACGCCGTCGACAGCATTTTCTGCATGCGTTTGCTCCATCACATCGGTGAAGCCGAGCATCGACTGGCCATCCTGCGCGAATTCGAGCGCGTCACCCGCGACAGCGTGATTGTTTCGTTGTGGGTGGACGGCAATTTCAAGGCCTGGAAACGCAAGCGCGCCGAGAAAAGGCGTGGGCAGGAAGGTTACCAGAATCGATTTGTGTTACCGGCTGCCACGGTTGAAAAGGAGTTTGAGCAGGCGGGTTTCCGTATCCAGAAGCAACTGGATTTTTTACCGCTTTACTCCATGTGGCGAGTCTACGTGTTACGCAAGAAGAGGTAATGGGATGGCAGTGCAAGGTGCAGCAGAAACCGAAGTCGCTCCCCAGGATCATTTCGACTCCTTCTGGAACCTGAGCGATGAATGGATAAAAAAAACCGACTTTCCTCGCCACTCGTCGTTCAGCGATACAGACTGGAAAAAAGTCGTCTACTTTTATAAAACGGCGTTTGGCAGCGCTATCAAAGGCTTATAACAATGAAACTCGAAATTGCACGAGGTTTGTTTTTAGCCGGAGCCTTGGCAGTTGCTTCATTGGCGGTGGCGGCCTGGGAGCAGCCCCGCACTCAAGTCCTCAGCTCCGTGCACGGTGACGCGCATTGTCCGTTGCCCCGGGTTGCCAAAGCACCCGTGGCCACTCAACCCGATCATGACTTGTTACTGTTCATGTTCGGACTTTCTCAGGGACTGAGGCCACAGAGTTGAACAAATTGAAGCCCAAATAAAAGGCCTCGCAGATGCGAGGCCTTTTTTGTGTCCGATGGCTCAAGTCTTGCGCGATCCATTGTGGGAGCGAGCCTGCTCGCGATAGCGGTGGCCCAGTCAGCATTGAGGTGCCTGATATACCGCTATCGCGAGCAGACTCCCACAGGGATATGTTGTGCTCTTCAGGGCTTGTCGGGCTTGGCCAGCAACGTGTAGATGCACGGCAACACGAACAACGTAAACAGCGTCCCGATCGACATCCCCGTCGCGATCACCGTGCCAATGTCGAACCGACTGACGGCACCCGCACCCGTGGCGATGATCAACGGCACCATGCCGAATACCATTGCCGCCGTGGTCATCAATACCGGACGCAGGCGAATGGCCGCCGCTTCTTCCACTGCTTCACGAGGCGACAGGCCCTTCTCCTTGCGTAACTGGTTGGCGAATTCGACGATCAGGATCCCGTGCTTGCTGATCAACCCGATCAACGTCACCAATCCCACTTGGGTATAGATGTTCATGCTTGACCAGCCAAGGAACAACGGGATCAACGCGCCACAGATCGACAGCGGCACGGTGACCAGAATCACCAGCGGATCGCGGAAACTTTCGAACTGGGCCGCCAGCACCAGGAAGATAATCGCCAACGCCAGGGCAAAGGTGACCCACAGCGCGCTGCCTTCCTGAACGTATTGCCGTGACGCACCGGCATAGTCGACGGCGAATCCCGCCGGCGCTTCTTCCCGGGCGATCTGGCGCACGGTGTCGATGGCTTCACCCATGCTGACCAGCGGGACCCCGGAAAGAATGGCCGAATTGAGTTGCTGGAACTGGTTCAACTGGCGCGGGCGCGCCCGGTCGGTCACGGTGATCAGGGTCGACAGGGGCAGCAACTCGCCCTTGGTGTTCTTGACGTAATAATGGTTCAGCCAGTCGGGATTATCCCGGAAGGGGCGTTCCACCTGCGCAATGACTTTGTAGCTGCGACCTTCGATGGTGAAGCGGTTAATCTCCGCCTCACCCAGCAACGTCGCGAGGGTGCCACCCAGGTCCTGCATCGACACACCCATCTGTGCAGCCTTGGCGCGATCGATATCCACCACGACTTCGGGTTTGTCGAAGGCAAGGTCGACGTCGACAAAGGCAAACTTGCCGGATTCCATCGCTCTTTTTTTCACCCGGTCCGTCACTTCCAACAATGACTCATAGCTGTTGGCCGAGTTGATCACGAATTGAAACGGCAAGCCTTCGCCGGTGCCTGGCAGGGAAGGCAGGTTGAAGCCGAAAATCTGCAAGCCCGGAATGCTTGCCAGTTTGCCCTGGACCTCGGGCAGGATCTGCATTTGGGTCCGCTCGCGTTCGTTCCAGGGTTTGAGCAGGAAGCCGCCGATCCCCGATTGTACGCCGTTGAAGCCATTGATCTGGAACGAGGAGTAGTACTCGGGGAACTCCTTGAAAATCGCGAGGAACTCGTCGGTGTAGGTGTTCAGGTAGTCGAGGTTGGCCGGTTGAGGGGCATTGGCCATCATGAAGATGACGCCCTGGTCTTCGTCCGGCGCCAGTTCCGACTGGGTGAATTTGAGCAGCACAGGAATCAGGCAGAGCACGATTACCGCGAACACCAGCACCACCGGCCGGGTGTTGAGGGTGCCATGAAGCACACTCTGGTAACGGCGCTTGAGGCCTTCGAAGATCACGTCCAGGCGATGGGCCAGGCCGGTAGGGTTTTCATCATGGCGCAGCAGCAGGGCACACATCATCGGCGACAGTGTCAGGGCAACAACGCCGGAAATCACCACCGCCCCGGCCAGGGTCAGGGCGAATTCCTTGAACAGTGCCCCCGTCAGGCCGGTCAGGAAGCCGATCGGCGCATAGACCGCCGCCAGGGTAATGGTCATCGACACCACCGGCATGGCGATTTCCGCAGCGCCTTCAAGCGCGGCATCCAGCGGTGTCTTGCCTTCTTCAATGTGCCGATGGATGTTTTCCACCACCACGATGGCGTCGTCCACCACCAGCCCGATGGCCAATACCATCGCCAGCAAGGTCAGCAGGTTGATCGAGTAGCCCATCATCTGCATGAAGAACATCACGCCGATCATCGACAGCGGAATGGTGACCACCGGGATCACCACCGAGCGCAATGCGCCGAGGAACAGGAACACCACCACGATCACGATCAGCACCGCTTCGAACAGGGTTTTCACCACTTCGTCGATGGAGGCCTGGATGAACAGCGTGGCGTCGTAGGCGATTTCACCTTTCAGGTTCGGCGGCAGCTGAGCTTCCAGCTCCGGCATGATCTTGCGCACTTCCCTGATCACGTCCAACGGGTTGGCGCCTGGCGTGGCCTTGATGCCGATGTACACCGAGGGCGTGCCGCCGAAGGAACTGACAGAGTTGTAGTTCTCCGCGCCCATCTCGACCCGCGCCACGTCCCGCAGCAGTACGCGACTGTCGCCCTCGACCTTGAGCGGGATCGCGCCAAAGGCTTCGGCGGATTTGAGTTCGGTGTTGGCGTTGATGCTGGTGACCACGTACTCGCCTTTCACTTCGCCGGCGGCGGAGAGGAAGTTGTACTGGCGCACGGCGTTGGTCACGTCGCTGGCGCTCAGGCCGAAACCGGCGAGTTTCACCGGGTCCAGCCATAGGCGCATGGCGAATACCTGATTGCCGAGAATCTCGGCTTCGGCCATGCCCGGCAAGGTCGCCAGTTTCGGCTGGATGACCCGCGACAGGTAGTCGGTAATCTGCGGATTGCTCAGCTCCTTGCTGAAGAAACTGATGTACATCAGCGCCGAGGCGTCGGCGGCTTCCTTGCTCAGCACCGGGTCTTCGGCGTCCTGGGGCAGCTGGTTCTTGACCTCGTTGGCCTTGGCCAACAGCTCGGTGAACAGGCGGTCGCTGTTGGAGCCGATGCGCGCGTAGATCGAGATCACCGAGAAGTTCTGGCGACTGACCGAGGTCATGTAGTCGATGCCTTCGGCACTGGCCAGGCTCTGCTGCATCGGTTGGGTGATGTAACCCTGGATGGTTTCGGCGTTGGCCCCGGGGTAAGCGGTGGTCACCGTGATCAGGGCGTTTTCCATTTGCGGGTATTGGCGCAGCGGCAACTTGCTCCAGGCCTGGAAGCCCAGCAGCACAATCAACAGGCTGACCACGGTGGCGAGCACCGGGCGGCGGATGAACGGGTCGGTAAAAGCCATGGGGATTCCTTGATCAGTCAGCGCGCGGCTGACTGCTCTTCTCGGCTAGGGTCTTGTCGTCGCTGATGGCAATGTGCGCGCCGTGGTCCAGTTTGATCTGACCCCCCGTGACCACTTTTTCGCCGTTCTGCACGCCTTTGGTGATCATGACCATTCCGTCGCGACGCTCGCCGGTTTCGATGAAGCGCCGCTCGGCGATCAGGATCGGTTGGCCCTTGTCGTCTTTTTCGAGACTGCCGTCCTCGGCCTTTTTCTGTGCGACGACGTACAGCGAGTTGCCATAAAGGGTGTAGGTGATCGCGCTTTCCGGCACGACGATGCGTGGCTGCGGATCAGGCAATATCACCTGCAGGCTGGCGAACATCCCCGGCAGCAGTTTGTCATCGGGGTTGGCCAGGGTTGCGCGCACCAGCACGTTGCGGGTGCTGCTCTCGACCTTCGGGTTGATCGCACTGATGGTCCCGGGGAAACTCTCCGTCGGGTAGGCCGAGACAATGACTTGTACCGGTTGGCCGAGGGCGATTTTCGGCACCGACTGTTCGGGCACAAAGAAGTCGACGTAGAGGCTGCTGATGTCTTGCAGGGTGGCGATCATCGTGCCGCTGGCCACGTAGTCGCCGACGTCTACCTGTCGAATGCCGATGGTCCCGCTGAACGGGGCGAGGATGCGCCTTCTCTCCAGGGCCGCCTTGAGCTGATTGACCGTGGCCCGGCTCTTTTGCAACACCGCCGAGAGTCGGTCGAACTCGCCTTTGGAAATGGCCTGGCTGCCCACCAATTGGCTGCCGCGACCATAATCCAGTTGCGCCAGTCCCAGGTCTGCTTGAGCGGTTGCCAGCAGGGCAGTTTCAACGGAGGTCTCGAGTTGCAGGATCGGTTGACCGGCCTTGACCTTCTGCCCGGACTCGAACTGCACTTCCTTGACGGTGCCGGCGATCTCCAGACTCAGGTCGACCCCTTGCAGCGCGGTGAGGGTGCCGACCGTTGGCAAACGGCTTTGCCACGGACGTTCAGTGGCGGTGGCCACCGCGACACTTATCGGCGGTTTCGGCGCGGAGAAGCCCTGCATCATCGTATAGATGGAGAAGGCTTTGTAACCGGCCAGGACCAGCACGATTAGCAGAACAACACCCAACATGATCAGCATGCGGCGACGCAGCATATTTCCAGTTCCTTGGAGAAAATCAGGTGAGACAGGCGGGAACATTACTCCGAGTGTGAGGGGGATTCCAACTGGCAGTTATTACAGAATGGCGCAAACCCTGCAGAAGCGAAGCTTGCTCGCGAAAGCGGTGTATCGGTCAGTACATTAGTTGGCTGACGCACCGCTTTCGCGAGCAAGCTTCGCTCCTACAAGGGAGGATGAAGTCAGATCAAGTGAAGATGGTTGTCCCAGAGCCCGGCAGGCAACTCCAGAGGTTTTGCAACAAGGGTTGTCTGGCGGCAATCGTAGTACCGGCAACGGCCTTGGCCCGAGGTCACGACAAAACCATCGGCCACGGCGCCGACGCCGGCGCAGTCGGGAAGTGGCGCGTCCAGGCGTACTTCACCGCTGTCCAGGTCCCAGATAAAAAAGCGGTTTCCCCGCGGCGCGGTCAGGGCAACCAGACGCAGTTCGCTGTGTACGGCGACGCTGGCGGTGTAATGCCCCATGGCCTGCAACTGATGCTCGGGCACTGGGAACGCCACGAACGGTTGGCCGGGACGCTTGATCGCCAGCAGCTCCGATGACTCATGAGCATCGCCCATGAACTGCTGGCCGGCGACGATGGTGCCATCGCTGGCGACGCCCAAATGCCGCACGCTGTTCATCTGCTGGGCCAGTGTTTCCTTGCTCAACAAAGTGCCATCGCGCTGCATCAACACCAGGCTTGGCTCCATCGCGTTGAGGTTCATCTCGACCCGGCTTTCGGCCTCGGTGCGAATGCCGCCGTTGGCCACAATCAGTGTCTCGCCATCGGGCATCCACGACACCTGATGCGGGCCGACACCGTGGGTGGAAAGCTCGCCGCTGTGCACCAGTCGCTCACCTTCGAACTTATACACGCCGAGCAGGCCACGGCCCGGATTGGAGGTGTCGTTCTCGGTGGCATACAGCCAATCGCCGCTCTGGTGAATCACTGCGTGACCGTAGAAGTGCCGGTTCGGCTGCGAGACCACGGTTTGCAGCAGCGTGCCGTCGCGCAGGTCGATCAGGTAACTCTCGGTACCCGGACGCCGAGCGACGAACAGCGCTATCGGCAGCGTCGGGTGGTTGATGATGTCGTGGCAACGCTGGCCGACCTGGGTGGCAAACACCCGGGTGCCGTCCAGCCGATAACCGACGGCGTAGTGCTTGCCGTCAGCGTCGTCCCGCGCCGAGAGCAGCAGCGGGCTTTTGTCTTTTTGCTTGAACAGCGTCCAGCCGCCCAGTGTCACCGCACCCAGCAGCAAACTCCCTAACGTCAGAGCCTGGCGTCGCAGCATGGCACTTGCCCTCATCAGTCACCGTCGTTGGCGTTGAAGCCCAGTTGGATGCCCAGCGCCTTGGCCAGTTCGCCTTCGTGCAGGCGATGGACAACGTTGAGGCTGTCGTAGATCGCGTTGAGCTGCTGGCGCCCGGCATCGTCAGTGAGCATGTCGGTCAGCGAGCGCTGGTTGCTGGCGAGCAGTTTCAGGGACGCTGCGTAGGCCGCGTCGATCTTGTCAGCCAAGGGTTTCTGCTCGCTCGGCAACAGACCGCGCAGGCCTTTGTTGTCGACACCCACCCAGACGGTTTGCGCCGCGCTCAGGCTCGCTTCCAGGCTTTTCAGCGACGATTGGCTGCGCCAGGCATCGGCCTGGAACGGCTGTGGCGTGCCTTTGCTCTGACGGCCCATCGGCGTGCCGAGTTTTTTCTTCAGGGTGTCCAGCGCCGTCACTTGCACGCGCAGCAGATCGGCGATCGCTTCGTGGGAGTCGGCGTAGCGCTGGTTCGGGAATTTGCTCATCTGCGCGAGCATGCCGTCGTTGGTGTTCCAGCGCGACAGGATCTCTTCGGCCAGTTGTTTCTGACGTTCGCCAATGGCGGTCAGCAGCGGGCAGTATTTGGCTTTCTGCGTGCTGTCGGCCATGTCGATCTTGCTGTCGAACAGGATGTATTCATAGGCCGAGAGGCCTTGCACCACAACGCTGGACTTGGTCAGGGCGGCGGCATCGATCTGCGGTTGCGCGGTGACCAGTTGCTCGACCTGACGGCCCACGAGGTTTTTCTTGTCCGGCCAGAACTGCACCTGCCACGAACGGTTGCCCTCGGCCAACGGCCCGATCAGCAGCGGTTGCAACTCGGCCCAGGCTTTCTGCGCGTGCAGGAAGTCGGCGCGGGCGGTTTCGAGGTTTTCCTTGCCTTGGCAGAAGGCCAGGGCGCTGACCGCCAGTTGCCGGTCGGCTTCGACCCAGCGGCTGTAGGTCGGCAGAATGACTTGCTTGGCGATGGCCGCCGATGTGACCGCTTGCGGATCCTGGGGCGAACAGGCACCCAGGGCGAGGGCGGCAAGGCTGGTGAACAACAATTTGGGACGGAACATGTCGGGCTCCCGCTTAAGGAAAACGCATTAAAGGGAATTCAAAAACGCCAGCAACGCCGCGCGCTGCTCGGCATTGAAAGACAAAACCTGTTGCTGCGCCGCCTTTGCCTCGCCGCCATGCCAGAGCACGGCTTCGAGCACGTTACGGGCGCGGCCGTCATGCAAAAACTGGGTGTGGCCGCTGACCGCTTGTGTCAGGCCGATGCCCCACAACGGCGGCGTGCGCCAGTCGCGGCCGCTGGCCTGGAATTCGCTGCGGTTGTCGGCCAGGCCGTCGCCCATGTCATGCAGCAGCAGGTCGCTGTAAGGGCGAATCACTTGATTGGCCAATTCAGGTTCCGCGGCATTGGCGGCGGTGGTGTATTTCGGGGTATGGCAGGACTGGCACCCCGCCTGGAAAAACAGATTCTTGCCGGCCAGCACTTGTGGCGCGCCGACATCGCGACGGGCCGGCACCGCGAGATTACGGCTGTAGAACAGCACCAGCCGCAGAATGTTATCGCTGACTTCCGGCTCGCCATCCGGGCCATTGCCGTTGGGCGCCTGCTTGCAAGCGGTTTGCGCGTCGGTGCAGTCATCAACGGTTCTCAGGCTGGTCGTGAGGCCCATATCACCAGAGAACGCGTGAACATTTTGTTGATTGAGGTTCGGTTGCCCGGCCTTCCAGCCAAATCGCCCGAGGACGGTTTTCTGCTGCGCGTCGTCCCAGACCCGGTTCGGTCGTCCGGCGATGCCGTTCTTCTCGCGCGCCTGAGCCTCGGCGTTAGCCAGAATGGCCTCGTCGGGGATCGCTTCAAGCAAGCCCAGGCCAATCATCGGCGGTGCGATGCGCGCCGAGAAACGCGTATCGGGATGCATCGGACCGTAGCCGAGTTGAGTGATCTGCAGGGTCGGCTTGCGCAACTCGACTTCGCTGCCGTCCTTGAAACGCACCGGGACCGCTGTGTAATCGACGCGCACCTTGCCTTCCGGGACGACGCCGGGCACCGACATGTCCTGGAACTGCCCGCCGTAGACCGGCTCCGGCACCACGCCCAGTTGTTCGATGGCCTTGGCGTAGGCCGGCGCATCAGGGATCGACAGACGCACCAGCATCGACACCGCATTCGGTGCATCGGGTGCGGGCGGGTGACCACGCCCGTCCTTGATGTGGCAGTTCTGGCAGGCGTTGGTATTGAACAACGGGCCAAGGCCATCGCGGGCGGTGGTGGTCGATGGGGCAATCACCCAAGGGCTGCGAAAGAAACTGTTGCCGACACTGAAATCGACGCGCCGTGACGGTGGCAGATTGGCGGACGGCAGGGAGAATGCGTTCTGATCGGTCTTGCGCACCGTCGCACTGCCGCCGGACCGGGCTTCACCGGGTTCGGCCTGGGTAAAACGCGGGGCGTCATCGCAGGCACTCAGGCCCAGGGCCAGCAACAGAGCGGACAAGCGAAGAGGCAGCGAGGGCATCGGACATCCTGCAAGACGAGCAAAACAAGGGCGCAAAGTCTAACAGGGCAGGGGAGTTTGAATAAGAGGAATTATCGTTTGGTTGATCTGAGGCGGGGATTGACTTGAGACCGTGTCGAGGCCATCGCGGGCAAGCCCGCTCCCACAGGCTCTTGCACTGAACCTGTGGGAGCGTGGCTTGCCCGCGATGAGGCCGTCAGCATCACTCAAAAATCAGGCATGAAAAAGGCGACCAGGTCGCCTTTTTCACTCAGCCAGCGTTGATCAGAACTCGTGATCAGCGTTGTCCGGGTTCAGGTCGCTGATGCCCAGTTTGCCAGCGGCCGCTTCGATCGAACCGGTCTGCTTGACCAGCGAAGCGATGGCGTCGCGCACGATCTGGTTGCCAGCAGTGTTGCCCGCAGCGATCAGTTGGTCATAGTGCTCACCCTTGTTGGCGTGATCGACCATGACCTGAAGTTTGGCTTCGGTGGCGGCCAGGTCGGCTTTCAGCGCGGTGTCGGCTGCCGGGTCGGCTTTGGCGACCAGCGACGACAGGCTGGCGCCGGTCATTTTGGTGCCATCGACGCGGGTGTATTCGCCCAGGTACACGTTACGCACGCCTTTGGCGTCGTAGAAGTGCGAGTTGTGGGTGTTGTCGCTGAAGCAATCCTGTTCGTCTTCCGGGGAGTTGGCTTCCAGGGAAACCTTCATGCGCTCGCCCGCCAGTTCGCCCAAGGACAGGCTGCCCATGCCGAACAGCATTTTGCGCAGGCCGGTTTCAGCCGGTTCCGCTTCCAGGGTGGCGCGGTAGTTGTCGGCCACGTTCGGCTTCCAGTTACCGACCATTTCTTGCAGGTCGTTGACCAACAGTTGGGTCACGGATTTCAGGTAAGCACGACGACGATCGTTGTGACCGCCAGTAGCGCCTTTGCCTTGCAGGTAGTCGGTAGCCGGACGGTTGCCGGCGCCAGGGCCGGTGCCGTTCAGGTCCTGGCCCCAGAGCAGGAATTCGATGGCGTGGTAGCCGGTGGCGACGTTGGCCTCGGAACCGCCCAGCTCGTTCAGGCTGGCGAGTTTTTCCGGGGTGATGTCTTTCACATCGACCTTGTCTTCGCCGACCTGAACTTTAGTGTTGGCGATGATGTTGGCGGTGGCGCCCGGGTTACCCAGTGCGTGTTCGTAGGATTTGTCGACGTAGTCGATCAAGCCTTCGTCCAGTGGCCAGGCGTTCACCTGACCTTCCCAGTCGTCGATGATGGTGTTGCCGAAGCGGAACACTTCGCTCTGCAGGTAAGGCACGCGGGCCGCGATCCAGGCAGCCTTGGCGGCTTTCAGGGTGTCGGCGTTCGGCTTGGCGAGGAATGTGTCGACGGCGGTTTGCAGGGTTTTCGCGGTGGATTCGGCATCGCTGTAAACGGCGAAGACGATGTCGGCGTAGTGCGCGACCACAGCCTTGGCGGCGGCTTCATCGACTTTACCGGTAGCAGCAGGCGCAGCCGGGGCAGCGGTGCTGGCGGCCGGGGTCGGCGCTTGTGGAGCGGCAGCCTTGTCTTTGCCTTCGCCGCAACCGGCGAGGGAAATAGCGATGGCCAGCAGACTGGCGGTGGCCAGAGGCATACGAATCATGGCGAACATCCTGCTTCGGTGATTGATGGACGCGCGGGGGGCGCGCAAAACTGCGACATAATGCAAATCTTTCGCATTATGTGTAAAGGGTTGTGCTTGTAAATATTTCTTATTCGCGCGGCTGAATGCCAGGAATATGATCTATAGCAGCTGGCGCAGCACTGTGGAGTGGGAGCTTGCTCCCGCTGGACGGCGAAGCTGTCCCAAATTCTGCAACCCGGTTCTGCCAGAAGTATCGCGTCAACCTGATTGCGACTGCTGCGCAGCCGAACGGGAGCAAGCTCCCTCGCCACAGGGCTTCGCCAGCTCCTTCAAAGGCTGTTTCAGAGGATGGCCGCGTTACTGCGCTGCGCCTGTTTGAGGTAGGCGCTCAACTCCCGTGCCGGCAGCGGTTTGCTGTAGTGATAGCCCTGACCTTCATGGCAGCCTTCGGAGATGATGTAGGCCTCTTGCTCGGCGGTTTCCACGCCTTCGGCGATCACCTGCATGCCCAGGCTCTTGCCCAACTGGATGATGGCGCGAACGATGGTCGCATCGTCGTCGTCATCGAGCAGGTCCTGAACGAAGCTCTTGTCGATTTTGATCTTGTCCAGCGGCAGGCTTTTCAAATAGCTCAGTGATGAATAACCGGTGCCGAAGTCGTCGATGGCGATCAGCGCGCCGGAGCGACGCAGGCTCAACAAGTGCTGGGCGGCGGTGCTGATGTCTTCCATCAGGCCGGTTTCGGTGACTTCCAGCTCCAGGCTGCGCGGTGGCAGGCGGTACATCTGCAGCAGGTTATTGACCACCCGCGGCAACTCGGCGTGGTGCAATTGCACGGTGGACAGGTTCACCGCCATGCGCAGGTCGAAACCCTGATCGTGCCATTCGCGCAATTGTTTGCAGGCCTGATCCAGCACCCATTCGCCGATGGCGATGATGGTGCCGTTCTGCTCGGCCAGCGGGATAAACAGGTCCGGCGGCACCAGCCCGTGTTCGGGGTGCTGCCAGCGAATCAACGCCTCGACGCCCACCACGCTATGATCGCGGTAGCTGATCTGCGGTTGATAAACGAGGTAGAACTGGTCGCGGATCAAGGCATCGCGCAGGTCTTTTTCCAACTCGCGGCGCCGACGCATTTCTGTGTCGACGCTGGCGATATAGAACTGATAGCGATTGCGCGAGCGAGTCTTGGCCAGGGTCATGGTCTGCTCGGCTTTTTGCAGCAACTTCTCGGTGCTGTCACCGTCCTCGGGGAACAGGGTGATGCCGATGGTGGCGCGCAGGCGGATTTCCTGATGATCGAGGGCGAACGCCGCTTCCAGATCATCAAGAATGCTTTGGGCCAGTTCGGCCGCTTCATAGGGTTGTTCGATGTCGGCCTGGACCAGTGCGAACTGGTCGCCACCCAAACGGGCGAGGGCACCGAGGCGACCGCTGTGAGCCCGCAGGCGATCGGCCAGGGCCAGCAGCAACTGGTCGCCGGTCTGATAGCTGAACTGTTCGTTGATGCCTTTGAAGTCATCGAGCCCGACACACAGCACCGCAACCCGACGCTGCAATTTGCCGGCGTCGACGAGGATTTTGTCCAGTTGTTGCTGCAATTGCTGGCGGTTCGGCAAACCGGTGAGGAAGTCGTACTGGGCCATGCGCAGCAGGCTGTTTTCCGCTTCGTGGCGCAGGTGAGTGTTGCGTTCGATGGATTCGAGCAACTGGTTGGCAGTGTTGATCCAGACGCCCAGCTCGTTTCTCTCATGACCCTTGAGCTGCGGAATCTTGTGGGCGCTGGGCCGGTCCGGGTTGATTTCGGTCAGGTGCTCGATAATCCGCGACAGCGGTTTGGTCAGCAACCAGTGATAGACCAGATACAGCACCAGGGCCATGGCCAGGGCGCGCAATACTCCAGAGATGAAGATGATCACCGAGCTGACAATGAAGCCCTTGCCGTAGGTGGCCGTGTCGAGGGTAATGCTCAGGTCGCCGTAGTACTCGCTGTAGGGCCCGCGGCCCACCAGTTGGGTGGTGAAGGTACGTTCGTTGCCGAGGATCAGGTCAGTCAGCCAGCGGCTGTTGGAGTGCTGCAGTTCACGGGTTTTTTGCGCAAGCATGGCTTCGTTAGGGTGGCCGATGGAGGCCATGCGCACGGCGTCGTCCTGAAACAGGCCTTCGATCACCTGCATGCCCATTTCCCGGTCCAGGCTGTAGACGGCCTGGGTCGAGGGGTCGCGGAACATGTCGAGGATGCGCTGGGCATCGCTGGCTACGGCCTGACGTGTTTTATAGGCATCGAAAACGATCTGCGCGCAGCTCAAGACTACGCCGACGATCAATGCCGACAGGAGCACGACCCGGAGCAACTTCACCGACAAGCTGTTCTTGAGTTCCAGCTTCAAAGGGTTATTCCTTGTTCCGTGCGGGTAGCGTCAAGTTGCCATGAGTATTGGCAATCCCGTGATGTCAGTCAAAGGGACATTCCAACCCAGGGGATTTTGCCGGTAGCTTGGCCGATATGCTGTTGTTTGGAGTATTTGCCCTATTAGTACTGTGTCGGTTGTTGAGGCCCTCAACTTGAGGGGAACGGGACAATTTTTCCTTGTGGTTGATGTTAGACGGCTGTGATGTGGGGGCAAGAGGGCGAATGCCTCTCGCGTTGTGGGAATGTTCCCGGAATGGGAGCCCCCAATCCAACTATGAAATGGTATGGACCGCGTTATCGTTCTTCGCGTGCAAGCCCGCTCCCACAGGATTTGGTCGTACACAGATTTTGTGTATGACAGCTCCCCTGTAGGAGCGAGGCTGACCGCGAAGGCGGCTGTAGGGATGTACCCATTTCCCCAGCCCATAAAAAAACCCGGCAAAAGCCGGGTTTCTTGACTGGCGCGAAGCTTAAGCGGTGAAGGTTTTGCCTTCGAACTGCTCAGCCACGAATTTCCAGTTGACCAGGTTCCAGAACGCTTCGACGTACTTCGGACGAAGGTTGCGGTAGTCGATGTAGTAAGCGTGTTCCCAGACGTCGCAGGTCAGCAGCGGGGTGTCGCCGCTGGTCAGAGGGTTGCCGGCGCCGATGGTGCTGGCCAGGGCCAGAGAACCGTCAGCCTTTTTCACCAGCCAGCCCCAACCGGAACCGAAGGTGCCGATGGAGGTTTTGCTGAACTCTTCCTTGAACTTGTCGAACGAACCGAACGCTGCGTTGATGGCATCAGCCAGCGCGCCGGTTGGTTGACCGCCGGCGTTTGGCGCCAGGCAGTTCCAGTAGAAAGTGTGGTTCCAGACCTGAGCGGCGTTGTTGAAGATACCGCCCGAGGAAGTCTTGACGATTTCTTCCAGGGTCTTGCCTTCGAACTCGGTGCCTGGCACCAGGTTGTTCAGGTTCACGACATAGGTGTTGTGGTGCTTGTCGTGGTGGTACTGCAGAGTTTCCTCTGAAATGTGCGGCTGCAGGGCATCGTGTGCGTAAGGCAGCGGCGGCAATTCGAAAGCCATGATGATTCTCCTAATCAGGTCAGTTGCGGTGAGCGCAAGGCCGATCACGGGCGGCCAGACATGCGCCGGGGAGTTTGTACTCTTTGCGGCGCAGGGATCGGATCATAGCACCGGGGGTGCGGCATAACCACGCAACAACTGTGTGGAATAGAGGTTCCAGAGCCTTTTGGAATAAATCATGAAGCGATGATTAACTGGAACGCTACGGTGAACATCATGACGGCGACCAACAAGTCGAGGATTCGCCAGGTGCTTGGCCGCGCCAGCCACGGTGCGAGCCATGCCGCGCCAAGGGCCAAAGTGAAAAACCACAACAATGACGCACTGGCCGCGCCCACCACATAAGCACCGGGCTCGGTTTGTTGTGCGCCGAGAGAACCGATCAGCAACACGGTGTCCAGATAAACGTGCGGGTTGAGCAGCGTCACCGCCAACGCACTCAGCAGCACCGCCCGCAATGAACGGACCGTCTGATTTTCACCCTGTTGCAGGCTTTGTTTCGAGCAGGCCCGACGCAGCGCCAGGCTGCCGTACCACAGCAAAAACGCCGCGCCACCCCAACGGGCGATGGCCAATAGAGTCGGGTTTTGCGCCAGCACTGTCGCCAGGCCGAATACCCCGGCAGCCACCAGCAACGCATCGCAGATGACACAAAGCGCCGCCACCGGCAGGTGATGTTCGCGCCGAAGGCTCTGCGCCAGCACAAACGCATTCTGGGTGCCGATCGCCATGATCAGCCCCGCGGCCACCAACAGGCCGTTCATATAGCTTTGCCACATACGTTTTACTCCGCGTTGGTCGCCAGATCCCGCAGTACTTGCAGGGCGCGTTCGGCATCGGCCTGGCCGACGAACAAATGGTCGTGGTAATACCCGGCGATCACGTTGCAACTGATGCCGGCCTTGCCCAGTGCCGTGGCGAACGCGGCGGTCAGGCCGACGGCTTCAAGGGCCGAGTGCACGTTCAAGGTGATCCAGGCAGCGACATAGTCGAAGCTGAAACCGGCCTTCTGGGCGTGGGAACGTTCCAGAATGACTGTCAGGCCTTCCCGCTCGCGAAAACTGCCGACAATCTCAAGGCCGGCGGGCAGCTTGCCGTCGCGCAACGTGCAGAACACGTATTCGCCATCGTTGAGTTGCGGGCTCATGCTGCGCAGCAGGGTTGCCAATGACGTTTCGCCAGCCATGTCGGTGATCCTTGTTCAAGAGTTCTTGCTGGCCATTCTCCGGTTGAAGGCTGTATAAGAAAAACCAATAGTGCTGATCGCCCATTAGGAAAACTGATGTTCGACTACAAATTACTTTCCGCGCTCGCCGCCGTAATCGAACAGGCCGGATTCGAACGCGCCGCGCAGGTGCTGGGTTTGTCTCAATCGGCCATCTCCCAACGGATAAAACTGTTGGAGGCACGGGTCGGCCAACCGGTGCTGGTGCGGGTCACACCTCCAGCGCCGACGGAGATTGGCCGGCGATTGCTCAACCATGTGCAGCAGGTGCGATTGCTTGAGCGTGATCTACAAACGTTGGTCCCGGCGCTGGACGAAGAAGGCCTGCCGGAACGCCTGCGTATCGCTCTGAATGCCGACAGCCTTGCCACTTGGTGGGCCGAGGCGGTGGGGGACTTTTGTGCGGAACAACATCTGTTGCTCGACTTGGTGGTAGAAGACCAGACCGTCGGCCTTAAACGCATGCGCGCAGGCGAGGTGGCGGGGTGTGTCTGTGCCAGTGAGCGGCCGGTGGCCGGTGCGCGCAGCGTTCTGTTGGGGGCGATGCGCTACCGTGCGATGGCGAGTCCGGCGTTCATTGCCCGGCATTTTCCCGAAGGTGTACGCGCCGATCAATTGGCCAAAACCCCGGCTCTGGTATTTGGCCCGGACGATTTCCTACAGCATCGCTACCTCGCATCCGTCGGTGTGGATGGCGGTTTCGAACACCATTTATGCCCATCGTCCGAAGGGTTTCTTCGTCTCACGGAAGCAGGGCTTGGCTGGGGCCTGGTGCCTGAATTGCAGGTGCGCGAGCAACTGGAACGCGGCCAATTGCAGGAGCTTTTGCCAGATAAGCCGATCGATGTGCCGCTGTACTGGCATCATTGGCGCAACGGCGGTCAGCTGTTGGGGTTACTCACCGATCAATTGGTGCGCTCGTCGAAGCAATGGCTGGTGCCGTTGGACTGACGGGCAGCGTCAAGACCTCACGCCCTACGCCCTACGCAATATGCAAAGCGCAAAACGCAAAACGAAATATTCGGAGCAATTCATGAAGATTCTGGTCACCGGCGCAAGCGGCTTCATTGGTGGACGCTTTGCGCGTTTCGCCCTGGAGCAGGGCCTGGACGTGCGGGTCAATGGTCGCCGGGCCGAGAGCGTCGAGCATCTGGTGCGCCGTGGCGCCGAGTTCATTCAGGGCGACTTGAGCGACCCGCAACTGGCGCGCGACCTGTGTTCAGACGTCGAAGCCGTGGTCCATTGCGCCGGCGCTGTCGGTTTGTGGGGGCGGTATCAGGACTTTCATCAAGGCAACGTCGAGGTCACCGAGAACGTGGTCGAGGCCTGTCTGAAACAGCGGGTGCGGCGCCTGGTGCACTTGTCCTCGCCCTCGATCTACTTCGATGGCCGCGATCGTCTGGGGTTGACCGAAGACCAGGTGCCCAAGCGTTTCAAACATCCCTATGCCGCGACCAAATACCTGGCCGAGCAAAAAGTCTTCGGTGCGCAGGAATTCGGCCTCGAAACCCTTGCCCTGCGCCCGCGCTTCGTGACGGGCGCCGGCGACATGAGCATTTTCCCCAGACTGCTGAAGATGCAGCGCAAGGGGCGGTTGGCGATTATCGGCAATGGCCTGAACAAGGTCGATTTCACCAGCGTGCAAAACCTCAATGAAGCGTTGCTCAGCAGCTTGCTGGCCAGCGGTTCGGCCTTGGGCAAGGCTTACAACATCAGCAACGGAGCGCCCGTTCCGTTGTGGGATGTGGTCAATTACGTGATGCGCCAAATGGATGTCCCACAGGTTACCCGCTACCGTTCCTACGGTTTGGCCTACAGCCTTGCCGCGCTCAACGAGGGCGTGTGCAAGCTGTGGCCAGGTCGTCCCGAGCCGACGTTGTCGCGGCTGGGCATGCAGGTCATGAACAAAAACTTCACCCTGGACATCAGCCGCGCGCGGCATTATCTGGACTACGATCCGAAAGTCAGCCTCTGGACCGCCCTCGATGAATTCTGCGGCTGGTGGAAGGCTCAGGACATTCGCTGACACACAAGGGTGGCCCTTACTGAACCGAGTTCGGGGTTCAGGGTCAACCGGTGCGGCAGCGGGGGTTATACTTCGCCGCATCAAGCCATCACCGCGTTCCACAAAGGTTGACCCTAATGCCCATGCGTAACGATGCCAACGACGACTTCGACGATGTCCCGAGCCTGCGCGCCGACAGCCTCGATGACGATGATTTTCCGACCACCGCTCGCACTTCCGTGCATTCGCGCACCACGCCGGTGGTGAAGGTCAAAGGCCCGAGCACTGGCCCTCTGTGGGCATTGGTCGGCGCGTTGTTCTTTGCCTTCGCCGGCCTTGCCTGGTGGAGTTTTCAGCAGATCTCGCTGATGGAACAGCAACTGGTGGCGACCCAGGAAAGTTTCGCGCGCATCAGTGAGGAAGCGGCGGGGCGCTTGCAGGATATTTCCGGCAAGGTCGTGGCCAGCCAGTCCAACGTCAACACCGGCAGTGAAGCGTTGAAGCTGCAAATCAAACAGCTCGAAGGCAAACTCCAGGACCAGAGCAAGCAGCTGGAAAGCAAGCTTCAGGACCAGAGCAAACAGCAGCAAGGCGTACTCGGCCAGACCTCCGATCTGGACAAGCGCCTGGCGCAAATGACCGCGCAAGCCACCGAACAACAAACCGCCAATGCTCAGTTGCAGGCCCAGGTCAAAGCCTTGAGCGGCGAACTGGCCGCATTGAAGAACGCGCCGGACGATACCAGCAAGTTCGACGCCCAACTCAAAAGCCTGGGCGCTGACATCGTCGCGCTGAAGAAACAAAACAACCCGAGCGCCGCCATCGAGCGCCTGGAGCAAGACATGATCGTGCTCAAAAGCCAGCAGGACAACCGCCCGGCCGCCGCACAAGGTGGCACCAACATTGCTGAGTTCGACGCCTTCCGCGGCCAGGTCACCCGCAACATCAACACCCTGCAGGCGCAGATTCAGAATCTGCAGCAACAGCTGCGTGCCCGGCCTCAATAGCCCGATGCAGTGATGGGGCCTGTGGGGAGTGGGGCCGTGGTGTGGGGCTTTTGTGGCGAGGGAGCTTGCTCCCGCTCGGCTGCGCAGCAGTCGCAAATCAGACACCGCGGATTACCTGAAGAATTGTGTTGAATGGGTTTGGGGCGGCTGCGCCACCCAGCGGGAGCAAGCTCCCTCGCCACAGAAAAGCGCCTCGCCACACAGGCCCTTCAAAGCACAGACCTCCCCACCGTTTCCTGAATATTCATACATAGCCCCAAGCCGTCTACGCTCTTGAAACACTAATAAGAACGGGGAATGCGCAATGGGGGTTCTTCACAAGCTAGCCTGGCTGGGCGGGTTGCTTTTGCTGTGCCTGGGGCCGATTCACGCCGCCACGACGGAAAACGCTGACAGCCAGGCCGCCAAAGCCTTGCTGGAAAAAGCCCTGGCCTATTACCACGAGCAAGGTGACAAGGCTTTCGCGGCGTTCAGCCGTCAGGGCGAGTTTGTCGACAAGGATCGCTATGTCTTCGTAGTCGACACCAAGGGCGTGATGCTCGCCAGCGGCGGGCCATCTTCGGCGTTGATCGGTCGTGATGTGTCCGAGGTGCTTGGGCCGGATGTGCAAAAAGCCTTCAAGGACGCCTTGAAAGTGCCGGAGGGCAACGGCATTCAGCAGGCCGAATACCGCTGGCAGAACTGGGCCGACGGTAAGGTTGAACGCAAGCATGTGTTCTATCAGCGCATCGGCCAACGGATTCTGGCGGTCGGTTACTACCTGCCACGGGCCTCGCCGCAACAGGCGCAAGCGTTGCTCGATAAAGCAGCGGTCGATCTGGCCAAAAACGAAAAGGGCACGCTCACAGCGATCAACTCCCTCAAGGGCGGTTACTTGCAGGATGACCTGTACGTGTTTGTCGTCGACCTGGATACCGGGCGTTATGTGGCCCATGGCACCAATCTACGACTGATCAACACCGATTTCAGCAAGATCAAAGACCCGGAAGGCAAACCGGTGGGCGAGCCTATTCTGGCGCTGATGGCCAAACAGGATGACGGTGAATACGAATACCGCTGGAAAAACCCGGTGACTGGAAAAGTGGAAGACAAGCATGCCTACCTGAAAAAGGTCGGGCATTTTCTGGTGGCGGTGGGGTATTACAGCCCTTGATTCAAGGTGACTGAAAGACCGCTATCGCGAGCAGGCTCGCTCCCACAGTAAATCTGCATTGGTCACAGATGTTGCATACGGCCGAGATCCAATGTGGGAGCGAGCCTGCTCGCGATTGCAGGCGACTCGGTCCCACTACCGAACCGTGTCCTCCCGCCCCCGCAACACTCTGTTCGGCATGGCAATCGCCGCCGCCAGCCCCAGCAGCGACACCGCCGCACTGACCATCAGCAAATGCCGGAAGGTCAGCAACAGCTCAGCGCGCAAGGCGTTTTGTGCATCCCCCGGTGCGGCGTTCAAACCATCGAGCAAGACATTCCCCGAACTCCCTTCGGCCATTAACGACGAGCCGGCCAAGTGAGCGAAACTCGAATCCTGCAACAACGCCAGCAGCAGCGCCGACATTAACGCCACACCCACCGCGCCACCCAGGGAACGGAATAGATTGGTGGTGCTGGTGGCGACGCCGATGTCCCGTTGTTCCACCGAGTTTTGCGTGCCCACCAACGATGTCGGGAACTGCATGCCGCTGGCGATGCCACTGAGCAACATGAACAGGCTGCTCAGCACAAACGCCTGAGGCGCACTGAGCGCCATGCCCAGGATCGAGAACGGCATTAGCAGGGCGCCAGTCAGGATCATCGGTTTATAACGACCGCTCACCGAGGTCTGGCGTCCGGCGAAATACGCGCCTATCGGCAAACCCATGGCCAGCGGCAACAGATGCAGCGCAGCGCTGTCGGCCCCGGCGCCGGTGACACTCTGGAAGCGCAGCGGCATCAGCACGATCAAGGAAATCGCCTGGAAGCTGGTGAAAAAAATCGTGCACCAGCAAAGAATCGCGCTGCGGTTGGCGAACAAATGCATCGGCAGCAACGGTTCCCGCGCCCGCCGTTCATGCCAGACGAACACCGCCAGCACCACCACCGCACAACCGAGCAAACCCGAGACTTCTGTGCTGCGCCACGAATGACCCTGGCCGACCTGAGTAATGCCCAGCAACAACGCCGTCAGGCCAATGATCATCAGCAATGTGCCGAAGTAGTCGATGATCGGCTTGCGCTGTGGCACCGGCAGCCCCACCAGCGTGCGGTGGGCTACCAGCCAGGCACCCAGGCCTAATGGCAGGTTGATCAGAAACACCCAGCGCCAGGACAGGTATTCGGTCATGTAGCCACCGAGAACCGGGCCGGCCACGCTGGCCACTGCGTACATGCTGCTGAAGTAACCCTGATAGCGACCGCGTTCGCGAGGTGGAACGATGTCGCCAATGATTGCCTGGCTCACCGAAATCATCCCGCCGGCGCCGATGCCCTGTAGGATCCGCGCCAGCACCAGTTGCTCCATGCTTTGCGCCATGCCGCAGAACAACGACGCCAGGGTGAACACCCCCATGCCGAACAGCATCAACTTGCGGCGGCCATACAGATCGCCGAGTTTGCCGTAGATCGGCACCGCCACGGTCATCGCCACCATGTACCCGGAAATCACCCAGGCCAGCAGGCTGACATCCTTGAATTGCGCGGAAATGGCCGGCATCGACACGGCGACGATGGTCTGGTCCAGCGCGCCCAGAAAGATCGCCAGCATCAGGGCGATCAGCACGCTGCGAATGGCCGGTTTGGGCGTTTCAGGCTGGTTGAGATTGGTCACGGGTAAAACCTGCGGGCAGTGATGGGCCCGCAGTGGCAAGGCGAGCCGGAATGCTCGCCAGTGTAAGTCGGTAGGAAGCTATTCGATAGCCTCGTATGGAAGCCCAACGTAATTTTCCGCGATGGTTTTTCGGCCGGCCTCGGAGTCCACAAAATAGGCCAGCTCCGATTCGCTGATGCGCTGGCTGAACGCGTCGTGCTCGTCAAAGCGATGCAGCATCGAGGTCATCCACCAGGAAAACCGCTCGGCTTTCCACACCCGCCGCAAGCAGACCTCGGAATACTTCTCCAGCAAATCCACACGGCCTTCGCGGTAAACCTTCAGCAGAATATTGAACAACGTACTGACGTCGCTGGCCGCCAGGTTCAGGCCCTTGGCGCCGGTGGGCGGGACGATGTGGGCGGCGTCGCCGACCAGGAACATCCGCCCGTACTGCATCGGTTCGACCACGAAACTGCGCAACGGCGCGATGCTTTTTTCGATTGACGGGCCGGTCACCAGCGTGTCGGCGAGGGCGGCCGGCAGGCGGGATTTGAGCTCATCCCAGAAGCGCTGATCGGACCAGTCTTCGACTTTGTCCTGGGCTGGAACCTGGAGGTAGTAACGGGTACGTGTCGGCGAACGCATGCTGCACAGCGCAAAACCCCGTTCATGCCGCGCGTAGACCAACTCTTCATGCACCGGCGGCGTGTCGGCGAGAATCCCCAGCCAGCCGAACGGATAAACCCGCTCGAACACCTTCAGGCAGTCAGCAGGGATCGACTGCCGCGCCACGCCATGGAAACCGTCGCAGCCAGCGATGTAGTCACAATCGAGTCGATACGTTTCGCCGTCCTTGTCGAAGGTGACAAAGGGTTCAGCGGTTTTCATGCCGTGGGGGACGACATTGCTGGCTTCGTAGATCGTCTGCGCACCGGCGTCCCGACGAGCGGCCATCAGATCGCGGGTGACCTCGGTCTGGCCATAGATCGTTACGGTTTTGCCGCCCGTCAGCGCCTGCAAATCGATGTGTACCCGGCGCCCGTCGAGGGCCAGTTCGAAGCCTGCATGCACCAGCCCTTCGGCGTCCATGCGCTGACCCACCCCGGCCTGACGCAACAGCTCTACCATGCCTTGTTCGAGGACACCGGCGCGGATGCGTCCGAGCACATAATCCGGGGTCTGGCGTTCGAGGATCAGGGTGTCGATGCCGGCGTTATGCAGCAATTGGCCGAGCAGCAAGCCAGAGGGGCCGGCACCGATGATCGCGACTTGGGTTTTCAGTGTTTTCATTGTTTTTATGACTCGCAAGCTCCACACGGCCAAGACCGGTGAATGATTTTTATGGATCGAGTACTTGCATTTTTCACTTGCGAGTCTGTCAATTGAAGGGGAAAACTGAGCCGATACCTGTACATTCTGCCAATCGGTGCGATTATCGCCCCGTTACCCTCGAGGCCTGGATTGAAGTGATGAACAAGCCTGACCTGCCATCGATTCCGGTGTTCAAACTCTACGGTGAAAGCCTGGACTGGCCGACCCCTGACTTGTTGCACTGTGAAACCATTTCCAAACGCAGCCGCGAACATCAATGGGAAATCAAACCCCATCGCCACGCCGATTTGTGTCAGTTGCTCTTCGTCTTCAAAGGCCAGGCAGAGCTTGAGATCGAAGGCAAACGCTCACAATTGACCGAGCCGGCCATCCTGATTCTGCCGCCGTTATCGGTGCATGGTTATCGGTTTTCCGAGGACGTCGAAGGGTTCGTCGTTACGCTGGCCGCGCCGCTGATCGCCCACCTGCAAGCACAACTGGGCCATTCGGTGAACGCATTGGCACAAGCCGAAAGCTACCCGGCGGGCAAGGACAGCGAGTACCTCAACAGCCTGTTTTCAGCGCTGCAAAGCGAATACACCGGCCATCAACCGGCACGGGAAATGCTCATGCATTCGCTGGTCAGCGTGATCATGGTGTGGGTCAGCCGTCAGGTGATTCAGCGCCAAACCGCCACTCAGCGTCCGCAGCGGGCTCGGGAATATCTCAACGGCTTTATTCAGCTGGTGGAAGAAACCTATCGTCAGCACGTCAAGGTCGAGGACCTGGCTCATCGTCTGGGGATTTCCGTGTCCCATCTCAACGGCACATGCCGTGAGCTGGCGGGGCAACCGGCATTGCAGATCATGCATGAGCGTCAATTGCTGGAGGCCAAGCGCTTGCTGACCTACACCAGCATGACCATTTATGAAATGTCCGACGTGTTGGGGTTTTCCGATCCGACCAACTTCACACGCCTGTTCAGGCGTCGCGTGGGGATATCGCCCAAGGCCTTTCGCGACCGCTTGAAGGCTGATCAGGACCATGCCGATCAGGACAACGAGGCCTGACCCCTGTGGCGAGGGAGCTTGCTCCCGCTGGGCTGCGAAGCGGCCCCCCTTATCCCCAAAAAGAATGGGACTGCGCGCAGTCCAACGGGAGCAAGCTCCCTCGCCACAGGTGTGTGTTCGTTACCGGAGGGCGTTGAGGGTCGCGTTGTGGGGAATGCAGCGCTCGAGGTTGCAGCTCGCGTAATCACGGGGCACTTTTCGTAACTGCTCGACACGCCAGGCGGCTGTGCCATACAGCGCCAGCGTCGCCGCACAAGTGATGAAAATGGCGAGGTATCTTTTTGTTTTGATGTTCATGGCGTTGACCTCTGAACGAATACCTTTCGGTACTACTTTGAGCATAGGTCAGCGCCGGTGAGTTGCTAGCAAGTCCGGTTTTGTATGTAACCCGATATTCAGAACGATGATGTCCCCTGTGGGAGCTGGCTTGCCAGCGATAGCGGACTGTCAGTCAGCATCATTGTTGAATGTGACGACGCCATCGCAGCGGTGCGGCGATCCGACAAGCCAGCTCCCACAGGAGAGGTGTTTACAGACCGATATCCCACTCCGGCTCTTCCGGAAACCTCAACACCAGAAAATCCAGCATGCTGCGCAACGCCGCCGGCATGTGTTTGCGTGAGGCATACACCGCATAGATATTCATCTGCCTCGGTACGGCCTGGGGCAGCAAGCGGATCAATTCGCCGCTGTGGATATGTACACCCGCCTGATAGCTGGGCAGCATCGCCACGCCGGCCCCGGCCATTGTCGCGCGCAACAGCGTGCTGGCTTCGTTGGCGCTGATGTTGCCCTGCACCGGCACCGAGACTGGCTCGCCGTCCTGTTCGAAATGCCAGAGGCTCTTGCCGAAGTAGGAATGGGTCAGGCAGTTGTGCAGGCTGAGGTCTTCGACCCGTTGCGGTGTCGGGTGCTCACGCAGGTACGCGGGGGAAGCGCAGATCACTGAGCGGCAGACCGTCAGCCGCCGGGCGATGAGGTTTGGGTCCAGATCATTGCTGGTGCGAATGGCCAGGTCGATGCGTTCATCCACCAGGTTCACCGTGCGGTCGAGCATTTGCATATCGATGCTGACGCCGGGGTAACGTTTGACGTAGGCCGCCATGGCGTCCGCCAGTTGCGCCTGGCCGAACGAGGTGCTGACGCTGATCCGCAACAGGCCTCGCGGTGCGTCGTCCGGCTCGCTGACCGCGGCCTGCATGTCGGTGGACAAATCGAGCATCTGCCGACAGCGAGGCAGAATTTCCGTCCCGGCGGCGGTCAGGCTCAATTTGCGCGTGGTGCGGTGCATCAGGCGTGCGCCGACCCAATCCTCCAGCTCCGCCAGATAGCGGGAAACCACCGGCCGTGACAGGTCCAGGTGATCGGCGGCGGCCGATTGGCTGCCCAGGTCCACCACCGTGACGAACACCCGCATTGCTTGTAGACGATCCATGATTTGCCCGCTTTCAGAAACAAACTATGTTCAAGCATCGCATTTTTTGTATCGAACCAGGCAACTAAGCTCTGTCCCATCGCCAAGCACGGCATTCGGACAACGGAGCAACAGATGATCGGCTTCACTTCAATCAAACGCATTCTTCTGGCAACCGCCACGCTCGGCTTCGCGGCCCATGCCGCTGCGGCATCCACCCTGACGCTGGACGTCTACAACCCTGGCACCAACGCGATCTTCCCGGTGACCTCGGTGCTGGTCAGCGGCGAGAAAGAAGCGATTCTGGTGGACGCACAATTTGGCAAAGGCCAGGCCGAACAGGTGGTGGAAAAAATCCGCGCCAGCGGCAAGCAACTGACCACCATCTACATCAGTCATGGTGATCCGGATTACTACTTCGGCCTCGACACCGTGACCAAAGCGTTCCCGAAAGCCAAAGTGCTGGCCTCGCAACCGACGGTTGATCACATCAAAAAAACCGTCGACGGCAAACTGGCATTCTGGGGTCCGAAAATGGGCGCCGACGTACCGAACAAAACCATCGTGCCGCAGGTGCTCAAGGGCGACAGCCTGATGCTGGAAGGGCAGAAATTGCAGGTAATCGGCCTGGACGGCAAGCAGCCGGATCGCAGCTTTGTGTGGATCCCGTCGATCAAGGCTGTGGTCGGTGGCGTGGTCGTCGCTGAAAACATTCACGTGTGGATGGCCGACACCCAGACCGCGCAATCCCATGCCGATTGGCTGACGACGTTGCAGGCGATCGAAGCGCTGAAGCCGAACACCATCGTGCCGGGTCACTACCTCGGTGAGAGCGCGCGTTCTCTGGCGGCGGTGCAGTTCACCGCCGATTACATCAAGGCGTTCGACGAAGAAACCGCCAAGGCGAAAGACGCTGCCGAACTGATCGGCGCAATGAAAAAACGCTACCCGACCCTGGGCGAAGAAAGCTCGCTGGAGCTGAGCGCCAAAGTCGCCAAGGGCGAGATGAAGTGGTGATTCGCTGAGCAGTGGCGAGGGGGGCGACGAAAATCCTGTGGGAGCGTGGCTTGCCCGCGAAGAAGGCACCGCGGTTTTTCAGGTATTACGCGTCATCGTTCTTCGCGGGCAAGCCACGCTCCCACAGGTTCTGTGTCGCCCCGTGCCACACAAATCAATACAGATTCACCCAAGCCAACTGGAGAAACGTCATGAGCAACATTGCAATCATCGGTGCCACCGGTCGTGCCGGTAGCCAACTGTTGGAAGAAGCCTTGCGTCGCGGTCACAGCGTCACTGCCATCGCCCGCGACACCTCGAAAATCAGCCCGCGTGCCGGGGTCGTGAGCAAAAACGTGGACGTGCTCGACGCTGCTGCATTGCAAGCCGCCGTGGCCGGGCATGATGCGGTGATCAGCGCTGCGCACTTCTCCACCATCCCTGCCAGCGCGGTCATCGAGCCGGTGAAGAAGGCCGGGGTAAAACGGCTGCTGGTGGTCGGCGGTGCCGGTTCGCTGTTGCTGCCGAATGGCTCTCGGGTGATCGACAGCGAAGGTTTCCCGGAGGAATACAAGGCCGAGGCCAGCGCCGGTGCTGCGTTCCTGAATACCTTGCGTCAGGAAAAGGACCTGGACTGGACGTTCTTGTCGCCGTCGGCAGAGTTTGTCGAAGGTGAGCGCACCAGCACGTTTCGGGTCGGCACGGATGACTTGCTGGTGAGTGCAGAGGGCCGTAGCTGGATTACCTTTGCTGACTTCGCGATTGCGCTGATCGATGAAGTGGAAACACCGAAGCATTCCCGTCAGCGGTTTACTGTCGGGTATTGAGTTCACTGATCACTTGTGGGAGCGAGCCGGCTCCGGGCGGCGATCCGACGAAGACGGACTCACATTCAACATTGATGTCGACTGTACGGCCTCCATCGCGGGCAAGCCCGCTCCCACAGGACAGTGGATATCCTGTGGGAGCGGGCTTGCCCGCGATGCTTTTTGGGTTTCAGCGACTTTGCGCTTGCTCCACCAACCACCCCATCAATTCACGCAACTTCGGCGAAGGTTCCGGTTTTTCGGGGAACACCAGGTAATACGCCAACCCGGTTTTCACCTTCAAGTCAAAAGGCATGACCAGCCGTCCGGCACTCAGGTCATCGCCGATCAACGACCAATCGCCAATCGCTACACCTGTCCCCTGAGACGCCATCGACATCGCCAGGTCCAGGGTTTCGAAATGCTGACCTTTGCCGACATTGCTCAGCCGAATATCGGCAGCCTTCAGCCAGGCGTTCCAGTCCCGCTCATCGCGGGTGGGGTGCAGCAACAAGTGCTGTTGCAGATCGGCCGGTGTCTGCAAAGCCATCGGCCCTTCAAGCATCGGTCGGGAACACACGGGCGTCAGTTGCTCATCGAACAGATGCCGGGAGGCCAGTGAGCTGTCCGGCGGCGCGCCATACATCACCGCCGCATCGAACTGTTCACGATGGAAATCCACGCCGTGTTTCACCGTGGTGGTCAATTCCACCGGTACATCCGGGCGTTCCTTTTGCCACTGCAACAGGCGTGGCAACAGCCAGCGCATCACGCAGGTTGGCGCCTTGAGTTGCAGGGTTTCGCGCTTCTCGCCGATCTGCTCCACGGCCTCGTCGATCAGGCCAAAAATCTGCTGCACCCGTGGCAGCCATTCCCGACCTTCGGCAGTCAGGCTCAAGCCCCGCGCCTGGCGAATGAACAGCTCATAACCCAGATGATCTTCCAGCCCGGCGATCTGTCGGCTCACCGCGCCTTGGGTGATGTGCAGTTGTTCGGCGGCCCGGGTGAAGTTGCAGCACTGCGCGGTGATCAGAAAAGTGTGCAGCGCCGGCAGGGGAGGCAATCGTTTCATTGGGATCCAAGGTATGACGTGAGGACATGGCTAGTATGACTTTTTATCCATTGTTGCGGCTACGTGTCGCCCGTTCCAATGAGGCCATCCCTGGACCTGCCAACCCATCATAAACACTGCGCAGGCCCGGCGTCTCAAACGAACAAAAAGGGCAAAGACATGGCGACGTGCGGCGAAGTATTGGTCAAGTTACTCGAAGATTACGGGGTCGAGCAGGTGTTCGGCATTCCCGGGGTGCACACCGTGGAGCTGTATCGCGGGCTGGCCCGTTCGAGCATCAACCACGTCACTCCGCGTCACGAGCAGGGCGCTGGTTTCATGGCCGACGGTTATGCGCGCACCAGCGGCAAACCGGGCGTGTGCTTCATCATCACCGGCCCTGGCATGACCAACATCACCACCGCCATGGGCCAGGCTTACGCCGACTCGATCCCGATGCTGGTGATTTCCAGCGTGCAATCGCGCAGCCAATTGGGCGGCGGGCGCGGCAAGTTGCATGAGTTGCCGAACCAGAGCGCGCTGGTCGGCGGCGTGGCGGCGTTCTCCCACACCTTGATGTCGGCGGCTGAATTGCCGGGCGTGTTGGCCCGCGCCTTTGCGCTGTTCCAGGCTGGCCGTCCGCGTCCGGTGCATATCGAAATTCCGTTGGACGTGTTGGTCGAAGAGGCCGATGACTTGCTCGCCAGCGTGCCAGTGAACATCGACCGCGCCGGTGCTTCGCCAAGCGCGATCAGCCGCATGACCGACTTGTTGGCCGGTGCCAAGCGCCCATTGATTCTCGCCGGTGGCGGCGCCATCGATGCCGCGGCCGAGCTGACCGAACTGGCGGAACTGCTGGACGCGCCAGTGGCCCTGACCATCAATGCCAAAGGCATGCTCGAATCCAGTCACCCGCTGCTGATCGGCTCGACCCAAAGCCTGGTAGCCACTCGTGCGCTGGTCGCCGAGGCCGACGTGGTGCTGGCCATCGGCACCGAACTGGCCGAAACCGATTACGACGTCACCTTCGCCGGCGGCTTCGACATTCCCGGCGTGCTGCTGCGCGTGGACATCGACCCCGACCAGACCGTGCGTAATTACCCGCCGAAAGTCGCGTTGGTCGCCGATTCGCGCAACGCCGCTCAGGCCTTGCTGAGTGCGCTGTCCCACCAGTCGCTGGCCGAGCGTCGCAACGATTGGGGCCAGGTGCGTGCCGCGCGTTTGCGCGATGAACTGGCCGCGACCTGGGACGCCCCGACGCTGGCCCAGACCCGTTTCCTGGAAACCGTTTTGCACGAATTGCCGAGCGCGGTGTTCGTCGGCGATTCGACCCAACCGGTGTACACCGGCAACCTCACGTTCAACCCGGAACGCCCGCGCCGCTGGTTCAACTCGTCCACCGGTTACGGCACCCTCGGCTACGCCTTGCCGGCGGCGATTGGTGCCTGGCTTGGTGGCCGCGTCGAAGACGGCGCACGCCCTCCGGTGGTGTGCCTGATCGGCGACGGCGGTCTGCAATTCACCCTGCCGGAACTGGCCAGTGCGGTGGAAGCACGCACCCCGGTGATCGTCCTGCTGTGGAATAACCAGGGCTACGAAGAGATCAAGAAATACATGGTCAACCGCGACATCGAGCCGGTTGGCGTGGACATCTACACCCCGGACTTCATTGGTGTGGCCAAGGCCCTGGGCTGCGCGGCCGAGGCGGTCAGCGGTGTCGAAGAGCTGCGCAGTGCATTGCGCCTCGCCACCGATCGCCAGGGACCGACCCTGATTGAAATCGATCAGACTTCGTGGATGAAGGCGGTGTCGAAATGAGTTCTTCTGCGACGTTCCCGACCACGCTTGATGGCCTGTACATCGACGGCCAATGGTCGGCTGGCAATGAACATTTGCGGGTGATCAACCCAGCAACCGAAGCGCTGCTGACAACCGTTAACGGCGGCGATGAACACGCTGTCGATCAGGCTGTTACAGCGGCGACCAACGCTTTCAAAGCGTGGTCGAAAACCACCGGTGCCGAGCGCGGGGCGATCCTGCGCAGAATCGCCGCTGGCGTGCAGGCTGGTCGCGAGCAGTTGATGAAGTTGCAGTCGAGCAACAATGGCAAACCGCTGTTCGAAGCGGCCATTGATGTCGATGATGTAATCGCCACGTTCGAGTATTACGCCGATCTGGCCGAAGGCCTGGACGCGAAACAAGACAGCGCCGTGGCGTTGCCGAGCGACGATTTCAGCGCCCGTTTGCGCCGCGAGCCATGCGGTGTGGTGGGGCTGATCGTGCCGTGGAATTTCCCGATGGTCACCACCGCCTGGAAACTTGCCCCGGCCCTCGCCGCCGGTTGCTGCGTGGTGCTCAAACCGTCGGAAGTGACACCGCTGCCGGAGCTGGAACTGGCGACGATCATCGCCGAGGCTGGTCTGCCAAACGGTGTGTTCAATCTGGTCTGCGGCACCGGCCTGGCTGTCGGCGCACCGCTGTCGGCTGATCCGCGCATCGCCAAGATTTCCTTCACTGGCAGCAACGCGGTGGGCGTGCAGGTGATGCAGCGGGCGGCGGAAACCGTGAAAGGCGTGAGCCTCGAACTGGGCGGTAAATCCGCGCTGCTGGTGCTCGCCGATGCCGACATCGAACTGGCCGTGGAAGTGGCCTGTGGTGGCGGTTTCTTTAACGCCGGGCAGATGTGTTCCGCCACCAGCCGTGTGCTGGTCGCCGATGAGCTGGCGGATCAATTTGTAGCGAGATTGAAGGCCCGTGCCGAAGCCATTCGCGTGGCCGACCCGTTCGACCCGAACGCGGAAATGGGCGCGCTGGTCAATCAGGCGCAATACCAACGTGTGCTGGGTCACATCGATCGCGGTTTGAGCGCTGGCGCGAAGTTGATCTGCGGCGGCAATCGTCCGGCGGATCTGCCACGCGGCTATTTTTTGCAGCCGACTATTTTCATCGACGCGCCCCTCGACAGTGCGTTGTGGTGCGAAGAGATTTTCGGCCCGGTGATCTGCGTGCGCAGTTTCACCTCTGAAGCCGAGGCGATTGCCTTGGCCAACGACAGTCAGTTCGGCCTGGTGGCCAGCGTGGTCACGCGCGACGCCGCAGCGGCTGATCGGGTCGCCAACGCTTTGCAGGCGGGGCTTGTGTGGATCAACGCGCCGCAAGTGATCTTCCCGCAGACCGCCTGGGGTGGCTACAAACAGAGCAGCATCGGCCGCGAATTGGGGCCGTGGGGTTTGCAGGCTTTTCAGGAAATCAAACACGTGATTCGGGCCGTCTGAAGGCACGAAAAAGGTGAACGCATGCCTCTTGATGAGGCATGCATCAGCGTCATGGCTTCAATGAGTTTTTATCGATAGTCAGGTGTTTTGCACGACCTCAGGATGAACCCGCTGGCATCGCCAAGGCCCATTGAAACCGGGGGCTTGAAGCTGATCTGGCCGCGCGGATGCAACGGTTGCGACCAACCTCATACTTAAAAAAACAAAGGGAGTCCTTCATGGGCGAGCACGATCTGAACAGACGTCAATTCATCAAAACCGTGGGCGTGGCGTCCGTGGCTGCGGCGGCCATGAGCATGCCGTTCATCAAGGCCAATGCCAGCGACACACGTTTTCAGGGCAAGACCCTGCGCCTGTTGACTTGGTCCGATGACACCGGCCTTGCGGCACTGCGCAATATCGCGGCAACCTTCGAAGCCAAGTACGGTTGCAAGGTCATCGCCGACCGCACCGGCAGCACCTCGGAGATGGTCGCCAAACTCAAGGCCGGCGGCGATCGTCCGCAGTACGACATCATCACTCTGGCCGGCGTCGGCGCCGAAGGTCTGGCCGCCGCCAACCTGCTGGAAAAACCCGATCTCAACCGCATCCCTAACCTGATCGACGTGCCGGAGCAATACCGCACTGGCGCCAACGGTCACGGCATCGGTTACCTGCTGTGGTGCAACAGCCTGGTCTACAGCACCCGCACCATCAAAGAAGCGCCGGACAGCTATGCCGCCCTGTGGGACGCAGAGCTGTCGCCGAACATCTTCCTGCCGCCGCCGAACTGGACCGAGGCCATGGACCTGATCATCATCGCCGCCAAACTGGCCGGTGGTGACGAACACAACATCGAGCCAGGCTTCAAGAAACTTGCCGAGCTGAAAGATCGCGTCGTGACCTTGGGCGAAAACCCGAACCAGATCGCCGAGCTGTTCCGCACCGGTTCCCTGGACATGGGCGGCTTGTACGCGCCGGCGTTTTTCCCGAAACAGATTCGCGACCCGGCCTACGGCCTGGGCGCCACGTTCGGCATGAAGGAAGGCTTCTACACCGACCTGATGCTGTCGGTGATGCCGAAGAATCGTCCGGGCGATACCGACCTGGCCTACGCCTTCATCAACCACTCTCTGGACCCGCTGGTGCAGGGCAAGATGGCCGAAGACATCTACAACGGTCCGGTCAACGCCAAGGCGATCATCTCCGCCGAAGCGCGCAAGAGCCCCTACATCCTCACGCCGGAGCAGATTGCCGAGAAGGCGATCATGCACGACAACGCCTTCCTGGCCACCGTGCATGACCAATGGATTCGTCGTTACACGGAAATCTTTTCTTCCTGATCGAGTGGCGAACACAAGTCTTTAGAACACTGCAAAACACTGTGGGAGCGGGCTTGCCCGCGATGACGGCCTCCCTGTCGACAATGATGTGACTGACAGATTGCTATCGCGGGCAAGCCCGCTCCCACAGGGTTCAACGTGGTTTTAAGGCCTGTGCTCGCTCAGCTGCTTTCCATTGACGAGACCCTTGCTATGGAACACCAACCTCTGACCCATCCGGTAAGCGCCGCACCCGTGCGCATCAATCGGGGTGTCTCACCGACGGCGCGCGCCTGGCTTTTCCTCTCGCCATCGATGCTGTTTCTCGGCGTGCTGATTGCCGCGAGCCTCTTGGTGCTGCGCATGAGCGTCGGTACCAAAGGCGCGGAGTGGACCGGGTTCAGCCTGGCCAGTTACGCCCAATTGCTGGAACCCTATTACCTCAAATCGTTGCTGCTGACGTTGCGCCTGGCGCTGATCAGCGCGGTGATCGCGGTGCTGCTGGCGATTCCGGTGGCTTACACCATGTCACGACTGACCTCACCGTTCGTGCGGCGGATCTTCCTCGCGGCGGTGCTGCTGCCCTTGCTGGTCAACCTGCTGCTGCAAAGCTACGGCTGGCTGGTGATTCTCGGCCCCGGCGGCATGCTCAATCAGGCACTGATGGGCCTGGGTCTGATCAAGCGGCCGATCATGCTGTTGTACAACCAGAACGGCGTGTTGATGGGCCTGGTGCAGACCGCCTTCCCGTTGGCCGTGCTGCCGATTGCCAGCGCCATGCGCGGCGTTGCCCGCACTTACGAAGAAGCCGCTGCCACCCTCGGCGCCAGTCGCTTGCAGGTGTTTCGCCAGGTGGTGTTGCCGATGAGTTTGCCGGGGATCATCACCGGCGCGACATTGGTGTTCGCCTACAACGCCAGCAGTTTTGTGGTGCCGCTGCTGCTCGGTGGTCGACGCGTGCCGATGCTGGCGGTGATGGTGCATGACCAGATCGCTCCGCTGATGAACTGGCCCGCCGCGTCTGCTGCCGGTGTGGTGCTGATCGTTACCACCCTGGCGATCATGACCTTGTCCGAATACATCACTGGCCGTCGTCGGCGCATGCTGGAGGCTTCGCAATGAGCTCTGTGATCAAGAAGCGCCACTCGCTGCTGCCGGGCGATACCGGTAAGTTCGCCGGCATCCTGTCGGGTTTCATTTTGCTGCTGGCGGTGTTGCCGATTTTGACCATGATCGTCATGTCGTTCAGTGGTGCGTCGAACCTCGACTTCCCGCCCAGCAGCTATAGCCTGCAATGGTACAAGGCTGCCTGGAACACCTTCGTGTCACCAGACTCCAGCGACGTGCTGAGCCTCGGCAAAGCCATGACCACCAGTTTGATGGTGGCCTGCCTGACCATGGTTTTCGCCACGATTATCGCGGTGCCGGCAGCCTATGCCCTGACCCGTTGCGAGTTCCGCGGCAAGGCCGTGGCGCTGCAATTGATGTCGCTGCCGCTGGTGTTCCCGATGGTGGTGTTGGGCCTGGCCTTGCTGCTGGTGTTCGACAGCCTGCCGTTCCAGATCACCACCTCGCGGCTGGTAATTGCCCACGTGATTCTGGCGCTGCCGTTCGTGGTGAAAAACTGCACGGCGGCGATGCTCTCCATCGGCAGCGAAGTCGAGGAGGCCGCGCAAATGCTCGGCGCTTCACCGACTCGGGCGATTGTCGATGTGGTGGTGCCGCTGATGAAGTCGGGGATTCTGGCGGGCATGCTGCTGGCGTTCATCGTCTCGTTCAACGAATTCACCGTGACCTATTTCCTCTACACCATCGACGTCATGACCGTGCCGATCTGGATGTACAGCCGCACCGTGTCTTCGCTCGACCCTACCGTTTTCTCGTTTGCCGTGCTGATCGTGCTGATCGACTTCGTCCTCATCTGGGCGTTGGAGAAGCTGGTCGGTGAAGGTGGCGTTTCGTTCTGATTTCTTGAGGTGATTCACATGACTGGTCTGATTCTGGAAAACGTCGAGAAACATTACGGCTCGGCCTGCGCGGTAAAGGATGTGAACCTGCATTTGCCCGAAGGCAAACTGGTGTGTTTCCTCGGCCCTTCGGGCTGCGGTAAAACCACCTTGCTGCGGATGATCGCCGGGCTTGAAACCCTGACCGGCGGCGAGATTCGCCTGGACGGTGAAGACATCGGCCATACGCCGGCGCACCAGCGTAATTTCGGCATGGTGTTTCAATCGCTGGCGCTGTTTCCGCACATGACAGTGGGGGAGAACATCGCTTATCCGCTGAAACTGCGCGGGGTCAGCAAGGTTGATCAACAGGCGCGGGTGGTGGAGTTGCTGGAGCTGATTCAGCTGCGGGAAATGATTGATCGCCCGGTGGCGAAACTTTCTGGCGGGCAACGTCAGCGCGTGGCGATTGCCCGGGCGATTGCCTCGCGGCCGAAAATCCTGCTGCTCGACGAACCGCTGTCGGCGCTGGACGCTAAGCTGCGTGAGTCGATGCAGGTGGAAATCCGTCAGCTGCAACAGCGTTTGAACATCACCACCATCATGGTGACCCACGACCAGCGCGAAGCCATGACCATGGCTGACATCGTGGTGGTGCTGGGTGAGCATCGGGTGCAGCAGGTGGGCACGCCGATTGAAATCTATCGACATCCGGCCAATGAATTCGTCGCGGACTTTATCGGTTCGGGGAACATTTTCCCGGCCACTGCGCTGGGCAACGGCAAGGTCAGCTTGCCCGGTGGCGATGCGCTGCAAGTGCCGATCTGCAGCAGCATTGTGGTGGGGGAGAAGGTGAAAATGCTGATTCGCCCGGAAGACCTGCAACTGTCGCAACCCCAGGCCACGGCGGGGAATCGCTTGCTCGGGAAGGTGACGTTTGTGCGGGATATCGGTGCGACCATCGAAACCACCGTCGAGTGCTCCGGGGTGTCGTTTACCGCGTTGAGCACGCCGTGTCAGGGGGTTGGGTTGAGCATTGGCAATCCGGTGTCGGTGACGTTGCCGGCTGAGGCTTGCCGAGTACTAAGCGCCTGATCCAGATTTGATGTTGGCCTTCCTGGCCTCATCGCGGGCAAGCCCGCTCCCACAGGGTTCCGTGTACACCGGTCCTTGTGGGAGCGGGCTTGCCCGCGATGGGGTCATCAGCCACACAACAAATGCCAAATCAAACCGACAACCGCAACCGCGCCAAATCCCGGAGCGGCGGCGCCCCGAACAATCGGCTGTACTCCCGGCTGAATTGCGAAGGGCTTTCATACCCCACCCGATAACCCGCCGCCGAAGCTTCCAGCCCTTCGGCCAGCATCAACCGCCGCGCCTCTTGCAGGCGCAACTGCTTTTGATACTGCAGCGGACTCATCGCCGTCATCGCCTTGAAGCGGTGATGCAGTGTTGACACGCTCAGGTTCACTTCCCGCGCCAGATCATCGATGCGCAGCGGTTGCTCATAATTGCCGTTGAGCCATTTGATCGCCTGGCTGATGCGATGGCTCTGACTGTTGGCGATGGCAATCTCATACAGCCGATGACCCTGCTGGCTGCGTAACAGCCGATACAGAATCTCTCGACGAATCAGCGGCGCCAGCATCGCGATGTCTTTCGGTGTGTCCAGCAAACGCGCCAGACGCAACACGGCATCGAGCATTGCCGTGTCGATCTGCTCCACATACAGGCCGCGGCCAGTGGGCCGTGTAGGTACGCCAATGGGGCCGGCGTCGGCAATCAGCGCACTGATTTCCGCCGGGTCGATGTCCAGCCGTACGGCGAGAATCGGTTCCTCGGGCGAGACATTCACCACCCGCCCGCTCAGAGGCATCGAGACCGACACCACCAGGTAATTCAGCGGGTCGTAATTGAAGTATTCATCCGCCAGCCGTACTTCCTTGCGCCCCTGGGCCATGATGCACAGGGCCGGCTGCGCCAGCACTGGGGCGAAGTCATGGTTTTGACTGTGGCGCGACATGAACAGCGAACCGACGGCGGTGGCATACGTGCCATCCTCCATCGTGTTACGGCGGATGAGGGCGGCCAGTTCCGCGCGCTGTTTTTCCATGTCGGCATCCAGCGGGGCTTGAAAATGATCGAGCGACGACATGCTGGGCATCCTCGGTGACGCGTTGGTAATGGGCTGAGCTTAAATTTGTGCAAGGAACAGCGGTAGATACATCCTGCCAAAAGCTTGCCTGATTCTGCACGAGGTGAATACGCGGGGCTGCTATGGCAGGTCAGCGCCGGGAAAACTTGCTTGAAAGTCGTGTTGCAGCGATGTGACAGTGGTTTACATGCTGTTACAGAGGTTTTTCGCAGCCGCGCAGGATTGTGCAACAACCCGGCAGGAATCGACTAACGACGACCAGGGCGTGCCGCCTAATCTTGGATCCTGTCGCAGCCCGTCCCCGGCTGCCACTGGATGACCTGGGAGGGTTGAACATGTCTACGCAAATCCCCGTCAGTCATATGGCCTTCGTCCGCGCCCGCGCCGGGCGTTCGGCAGAACTCGGTGCGCGCCTGAGCGCCCTGATCGAGCCATCGCGCAGCGCACCGGGTTGCCTGAGCTTTGCCCTGCAGCACTCGCAATGCGATCCGGAGCTGTGGCTGGTGTCCGGTTTCTGGGACAACCAACAGGCCATGACCGCTTACTTCGGCAGCCCGGTGATGCAGATTTTTGCCGAGCTGGTGCAGGAGCTGGTGGTCAATAGCCTGGATTTCCATACCTTCAAAGATGTCTCGGCGGCCCAGGCCCTTGGCCAGTCCAAGGCAGCGGTACACAAACTCGCCGGTTGAGGGTTTAATGGCGCAACTCTCCATTAGCCAGGATCCGCGACATGGCACGCAAAGCCTTTGAACACTTCGAAGCCGTTTCAGCAGTAGTACCGGGCGAGGGCGGTTACCACGCCGCGATTGCCGTCAAAGCCCTTGGTGGTTCCGGTGCCCCGCGTTTTCACAAAGTGCTGGAAGACCAGACTTTCAAGACCGCTCATGAAGCCGACGAGGCCGCGGCCAAAGAGCTGACCCGCCTCAAAGACGTTAAAGAAGACGCCGACCTGCTCTGGTAATTACTTGACCGCCCCCGGGCGGAACATTTTGAACAGTGCCTCTGGCCCCAGCTGAAAGTAATCCGCCGGCCCGCCGCCGCGCAGAATCGGTTCTGCCGCGGCGGTGTCGTACACCCCATCCTTCAACAGCCATTTGGCGATATGCACGGCGACCACTTCGCCGAGAATCAGCCAGCTCGGCACCACTTCCTTGTTTGCGCGCTGCAACTGAATGATCTGCGTGACCTTGCACTCAAAGGACACCGGACTTTCGGCAACCCGTGGCACCTGAATGATTTTCGACGCGGCGGTGGTCAGTCCGGAGAGTTCGAACTCGTCGACTTCAGGCCCGACCATGGCGCAGCTCTGGTTCATCTGCTCGGCCAGTGGGCGGGTCGCCAGGTTCCAGGCGAATTCGCCGGTCTGCTCGATGTTGTTCAGGCTGTCTTTGCGCCCGACGCTGGAAAACCCAATGATTGGCGGAATGTAGTTGAAGGCGTTGAAGAAGCTGTAGGGCGCCAGGTTCAAGCGACCGTTGGCGTCCTGGGAGGAAATCCAGCCGATAGGGCGCGGGCCGACGATGGCGTTGAACGGGTCATGTGGCAGGCCGTGGCCGTTGGCGGGTTCGTAGAAATGGATGTCGTCGGGCATACAGTGAATTCCTGGGGTGTTCGGGAGGCGGTCATGGTGCAAGGGCCGGTGGCTTTTTTCCAGTCCATCCTCGATCACTGTGGGAGCGGCGGTGCGGTGATCCGACTTGCCCGCGATAGCGGTTTAACAGTCAACACAGATGTTGAATGTTACGACCTCCTCGCGGGCAAGCCCGCTCCCACAGGTTTTTTTGTCTCGCCCGAGATATTTCCTTTGCTCCAGAAACGACTAAGCCCGGCCAAGGCCGGGCTGTGGTGTTGCATTCGGGATCAGTTGGTGCGGGCCGCGTCGGTGCGATCGACGCTGTCGGTAGCGACTTTGGCCGCGTCGGTACGGCTGTCGCCAGCGGCGCTGCTTTGCGCAGTGAAGACGGCGGAACCGGTGCGGTCGTAACCGTCGGCGGCGAAGGTATTGGCGGCCAGCACGGAGAGGGTCAGGGCGAGCATCAGTTTGGTTTTCATGGTGGTAACTCCAGTTTGCAAATCGCAGTGAATTGATCAGACGGGGGCAGGATGAGTACCGGGCATTAACCACCGATTAATCGCGCTCTTTTGCCCGAGTGACAGATTTTTCATCCTGCACTTACCTATTTTTCACTGCTCCATCGCCAGTCTGCGCACCGGTCAATAACCCGAAGAAACGGCCGCCATGAACACTGGAGCTCACCTTGCATGAATAAACTTCCTCAGATCACCCTGGCGTTCTGGGTCATGAAAATCTGCGCGACGACCCTGGGGGAAACCGCGGGGGATTTGCTGTCGATGACCCTCAACGTCGGTTACGCCATCAGCTCGCTGATCCTGATCAGCGTGTTCGTGCTGACGCTGGTCACGCAGTTGATGTCCAAAACCTACAAGCCGGTGCTGTACTGGATCGTGATTCTGTCGACCAGCACGGCCGGTACCACCATGTCGGACTTCATGGACCGCACCCTTGAGTTGGGCTACGCCACCGGTTCGATGATCCTGATTGCGATTTTGCTGGGGATTTTCGCGGCCTGGCGCTTGAGCGGCGATTCGCTGAACGTCACCAAGGTCCAGACCTTCCGGGGCGAGATGTTCTATTGGATGGCGATTCTGTTTTCCAACACCCTGGGCACGGCGCTTGGCGATTATTTGGCCGACGACTCGGGCCTGGGTTTTGCCGGCGGGGCACTGCTGATCGGCTCGACCATTGCACTGGTGGTGCTGTTGAAATACTTCACGAAGATTTCGTCGGTGTTGCTGTTCTGGATGGCGTTCGTGCTGACGCGGCCATTCGGCGCAACGTTGGGCGACTTCCTGACCAAACCCCATGAAAAGGGTGGCCTGGATTTCGGCACCATCGGCTCGTCGCTGGTGTTGGCGGGGATTCTGGTGGTGATGATTGCGGGGGCTTCTTACGTGCAGAATAAATACGCGAAGCAGACAGCTGCCGAGTTGACCTGAGACCGAGGCGTCCCCATCGCGGGCAAGCCCGCTCCCACAGGTTATGTGAACGACATAAATCCCTGTGGGAGCGGGCTTGCCCGCGATGGGGCCAGAACAGTCACCATCGATGAAACTGTCAGTCCGTCTCGATCCGCGAATGCTTGCGGGTATCTTTCATGGTCACGTACACCAGCAACGACACCGCGATGCACGCCGTGACATACCAGTAGTAGCCGGTTTCCATACCGATGCTCTTGAACCACAGCGCGATGTATTCAGCGGTGCCGCCGAAGATCGACACGGTCAGTGCGTATGGCAAACCAACACCCAGCGCACGGATTTCGGTAGGGAACAGTTCAGCTTTAACCACCGCGTTGATCGAGGTGTAGCCGCTGACGATGATCAGTGCCGCCATGATCAGGAAGAACGCGCCCCACCAGGTCTGGACGGTGTGCAAGGTGGTCAGGATCGGCACGGTGAACAGCGTCCCGAGAATACCGAAGGCGATCAGGATCGGCCGACGACCGACTTTATCCGACAGCCCGCCGATGATCGGTTGCAGGCACATGAACAGGAACAGCGTGGCTGCGGAAATCGTGGTGGAGTCGGAAATGCTCATGCCGACGGTGTTCACCAGGTATTTCTGCATGTACGTGGTGTAGGTGTAGAACGCCAGCGTGCCACCCATGGTCAGGCCGACCACGGTCATCAGTTCTTTCGGATGGCGCATCAAGGTGCGCATCGCGCTTTCCTTGGCTTTCTCTTTTTTGGTGAACGACTCGGTTTCTTCCATGCCACGACGCAGGTAGAGCGCGACCACGGCACACAGCGCACCGATGGCGAACGGAATGCGCCAGCCCCAGGCATACAGCTGTTCGGTGGTCAGGGTCTGTTGCAGCACAATCAACACCGCCAGGGCGATGAGCTGGCCGGAGATCAGGGTCACGTACTGGAAGCTGGAGTAGAAGCCGCGACGTTCCTTGGTCGCCATCTCACTGAGGTAGGTCGCCGAGGTGCCGTACTCGCCCCCGACCGACAAACCTTGCAGCAGGCGGGCGAACACCAGCAGGATCGGCGCGCCGATGCCGATGGTTTCATAACCCGGGCTCAGGGCGATCAGCAGCGAGCCGAAGCACATCAGGTAAACCGAAGCCATCAACGCACGTTTGCGACCCGCCTTGTCGGCGTAGAGCCCCATCAACCAGCCACCGATCGGGCGCATCAGGAAGCCCACGGCGAAGATCGCGGCGGTGTTGAGCAGTTGTGCGGTGGTGTCGCCTTTGGGGAAGAAGGCTTTGGCGAAGTACAGGGAGAAGGCGGCGTAGACGTACCAGTCGTACCACTCGACCATGTTGCCGACAGAGCCGCTGAAGATCGATTTGATCCGGCTAGCGGTGGTTCTTTCTTTAGCCGGCGCGGCAGCCGACCCAAGAGGCAGGGCGTTGGAGTTATCCATTGAAGGATCCTTCGTTTAATTGTTTTTGTGGAGCGCGTTTAAACGCAGCCTGCTGGGGCTATAGCAGGAGCTGTGCCAAGGAGAGGAGGGCCGGTTTAGAGGGGGTGGCGGGTTTTATTGAGCGGAAATCCGCTTATTCAGGATCGGGTGCGAGCGGAAATCCGCTTATAAAGTCATGGGGTTCTTTGCCTGTGCCGGCCTCATCGCGAGCAGGCTCGCTCCCACAGTAGATTGGTGTACGCAGGACCATTGTGGGAGCGAGCCTGCTCGCGATGAGGCCAGAACAGGCACGGCAAATCAGCTGTCCTGCAAAAACATCTCGCGGCTCAATCCATGCCGCTGCATCTTTTCATTAAAGGTACGGCGCGGCAGTTGCAGCTCTTCAAGCACCGCTTTCACATCACCTTTATGCCGGGTCAACGCCGCCCGCAGGCAATGCGCTTCGAAGGCTTCTTGCTGCGCCGCCAGCGACTGGCCGGGATCGATCCCCGCCGGTTCCGGTTCGCCGAGGCCCAGCACTTGTCGCTCGGCGACGTTCGCCAGTTCGCGCACATTGCCCGGCCAGTCGTGGCTCAGTAGATGGCTCAGTTGCGGCCCGCTCAAAGGCGCAAAGGTGCGGCCCAATCGCTCGGCGGCACTTTGCGCGAAGAACTCGAACAGCAGGGGGATGTCTTCACGCCGATCGCGCAACGGTGGCAGACGCAACTCGGCGACGTTCAATCGATAGGCCAAATCTTCGCGAAAGCGTCCGGCCCGGGCTTCATCCAGCAAGTCGGGTTTGGTCGCGGCGATGATTCGCAAGTCCACGTGGATGCTCTGGTTGGAACCCAATCGCTCAAGCTTCTGCTCCTGCAACACCCGCAGCAGTTTCACCTGCTGGGCCAGCGGCATGCTTTCGATTTCATCGAGAAACAGCGTGCCGCCGTCGGCGTATTCCAGCTTGCCGATACGTTTGCCTTGGGCGCCCGTGAACGCACCGCTCTCATGGCCGAACAGTTCGGCCTCGAACAACTGTTCGGGTATCGCCGCGCAGTTCAGCGCCACAAAGGGCTTGTCTGCGCGAGGGCCGAAGTCGTGCAGGCAACGGGCAACCAACTCCTTGCCGCTGCCGGTTTCGCCCCGGATCAGCACATTGACCGGCAACATCGCCAGGTCCAGCACTTGCCGACGCAGCGTCTGCAAACCACGGGAAACCCCCAACAGGGTGGCATCGAGTTTGGCGCGATTGTCCGCTTGCTCGTGCAGGGCACGGTTTTCCAGCACCAGTCGACGCTTGTCCAGCGCTCGGCGCAAGCTGCTCAGCAGGGTTTCCGGACTGAAAGGTTTTTCGAGAAAATCATAAGCGCCATCGCGCATCGCTTCGACGGCCATCGGCACATCGCCGTGACCAGTCAGCAGGATCACCGGCAAGTCGGCATCACGGCGCTGGACTTCGGCCAGCAGCTCCAACCCCGTCATGCCGGGCATGCGCACGTCGCTGAGAATCACCCCGGGGAAATGCTTCGGCAGTTGCGCCAGGCACTCGTCGGCGCGACTGAACAGTTGCACTTCGAAACCCGAGAGGCTCAGCCACTGTTCGACGGCGCTGCGGATGCTGCTTTCGTCATCGACCACCATCACCGAATTGAGCATCAGCCAGGCACCTCCAGATCAATGGGCAACGTCAGGGTGAATACCGCGCCGTTTTCACCATTATCGACACTCAAGCGTCCGCCTGCTTCGTGAGCGATAGCGAAGGAGACGGCCAGCCCGAGGCCCAGGCCATCGCCCACCGGTTTGGTGGTGAAGAATGGATCGAACACTTTACCCAGATTCTCTTCGGCAATGCCGCCACCGTTGTCGGCGACGGTCAGGCGCCACAATTGTTCATCGGCTTCGAGGCGGATTTCCAGACGTTTGCAGGGTTTGTCATGCATCGCATCCAGGGCATTGCGCAGCAGGTTGATCAGCACCTGTTCCAGACGAATCGCATCGCCACGCACCCAGGCCGGGCGAGTCAGATGCAGCACGGTGCTGATGTGCTCGTCACGCAGGCGCGCATCCAGCAACTGCAAGGATTGATCGACCACCGCCGCCAGGTCCAGCCGTTCGCGCAGGCCGCTGGGGCTTTTGCGGGCGAAGGTTTTCAGGTGGCCGGTGAGAGCGGCCATGCGCGTGAGCATGTCGTCCACCGGTTTGAGCGCCTTGTAGGCGTCCTCGACACGGCCGTGATCGAGTAGCAGCCTCAGAGTAGCAAGCTGCATACGCTGGGCGGTCAGCGGCTGGTTGATTTCATGGGCCAGCGCCGCAGACATCTGGCCGAGGGCTGCGAGTTTGGCTGATTGCACCAGCCCGTCCTGAGCGGTGCGCAAATCCCGGGTGCGTTCTTCCACCAGTCGCTCGAGTTCTTCACGGCTGCGCTGACGCATCTTGGCCAGGCGCCAACGCTGGTTGAGGAACAGCAGCAAAAACACGATCGCCAGCCATAACCCGGCCGCGGCGAGCCCGGCGTTGCGGCGGTCTTCGAACGCGACTTGCGGGCGACGCAATAGATGCAGCGTCCAGCCTTCGGCGGCCAGCGGCAGCGATTCCCAGAGGTAATCCGCCGTCCCGTCGGGACCAACGACCCGGGTCAGCGCACTGTTGTCGTCGAAGCGTCGCACCGATTGATAGTCAAGCGGGGTCAGTGGCTGTTTGTCGTATTGGCGGGTGGCTTTGAGCTCGGCGCGATCGCTGTCGCTCAGCGGTTTCAATTGGCGATAGCGCCAGCCGGGCTGATTGGCGATGAAGATGATCCCGCGCGCATCGCTGACCAGCAACGTGTCGCTGCCCTGACGCCATTCGCGCTCAAGTTCCGGGAATTCGAGTTTGACCACCATGGCCCCGAGGAACTCACCACCGTCGCTGGTCACCGCGCTGGAGAGGAAGTAGCCGGGAATGCCGCTGGTCACACCCACCGCATAAAAGCGCCCGGTGCCTTGGGTGCGGGTCTGGCTGAAGTAAGGGCGAAAACCGTAATTGTGGCCGACGTAACTGCTGGGCAAGCGCCAGTTGCTGGCGGCCACGGCCCGGCCGGTGCGGTCGAGCAACTCCAGGGTCGAGGACAGCGCGGCGCCGTTGATTTTCTCCAGTTTGCGATTCAACGCAAGCTGCTGTTCAGGGCTCACTTCACCGTTTAGCGCGGCACGCAGTTCCGGGTCCAGCGCCAACACGGCGGGCAGGGCGCGGTAGCGGTCGATCAGGGTGTGCAGCGAGTTGGCGTACAGCGCCAGTTGCTGATTGGCCCGCGCGGCGTCTTCCACCAGGGACTGGCGTTCGGCGTGGCGGACGGCCAGGGTCGCGGCGAGTGCGGCACCGGCGACGATCAGCAGGGTGTACAACGAAAAACGCACGGTACGGGAAGTCGGCAGCATGCTGGCGCAAACAGGTAGAAAGTCGGGCGGGCACCATAGCATGGTGCCTGCCCAAAGAGACAAAGGCGTCAGATGTTCTGGCGACCTTGAGGTGTCAGCGAAGAAAGTTGGCCTGTACCGGACGCCCCGGAAGGTCTGAAGGCGGGGTGTCGTCGTAACCGGTCGCGGTGATCAGTTGGTATAGGGAGTCGTAGCTGAATTCACGATGGCCATCGATGCGCTGATTCCCGAAGTGGCTGGTGATGAACGCATGGTCGAGGATGCGTGTGATATTGCCCATCGGATCGTATTCGTATTCGAAATCTTGAAGGGGCGACTGCTGGTTGTGCTGTGCCGATTGCCGATGCAGACGGGCATTGGCCAGGTCATAGACCCAAGTGCTGATGATGTCGTTGCCTGCCTTCTGCTCGACGATCTGCCCGGCCGCGTTGTACTGCGCGCCCCGCAAAACCGGCTGCCAATCGTCCAGCCACATCGTGCTGCTGGCGGGTCACCAGGGCGGTAGCCGTTTCACCGGCGACGGTGCGCAGATGCGCAATCTGGCGAATCGGCAGGCCACGACCGTCATTCACCGAGAGTGACGGCGTGCGCCGATGGACATTGGCGATCATCAGTGCAACGTCCGAGGCTGTGTCGGCGGTGGCGGCTCAGCGGTGTCGTTAAAGTCCTCGCTGATGTGGTACCACGGATGATACGTCTCGCGCGAAAAATACCCTTTGGCGTTGATCAGTTTGATCGGCTGGCCCGACACGTCATAGAACAGTTGATCGAAATAGCCCCGTTCATGCAAGGAATGGTCGTTGACGTAGCCATGGGTATTGGCGAAAAACGGCCGGAATTGTCGAACCGGCAGACCTTTATTGTTGTATTCGACCCGTTCGCTGATGCGCCAGCGCGGGTCGGCGAACTCCTCGCGTAACTCGCCCCGGTCGACGATCAACGAGCCATCGGCGGCCACCGCATACGCCATGCCCGATTCGACCAGTTGCTGGGTTTGCAGTGCCCGGCCAAAGCCGTCCACGCAGGCTTTGACGATCTGGATCTGTGCCGGTACAGGGTCGTCGGGATAACGGTCGGCGCTGAGGATGACGCTGTGCACCGGCTCGCGATGAACTGTCGCGATGAGCTCGCTCAATGTTTGTTCCGACGTGGTCAGGTCGGTGCCTTGCTGCAACCGCTGACGGGCGCTTGTGCAGATGTGCCCGCTGGGCAGGACATATCCATTCGCGATCCATTCGGCGAGTTGTTCGGGGCTGACGGTAGGTGGCAGTTGCCCCATCCAGCTGAACAAGTCCTTGCGCAATGTACTGGCCGCTTTTTGTATGGCTTGCACCGGGTTTTCAATCGCCGGATCCGGACGATGATCCTCCGGGCGCACGAAGTCGCTCAGTGGCTTGAAGCCAACGGCGCTGCCATTTTCGGTGCCGTAAAAACTGATCGCCAAGGGCTGCCCGGACGGTTCGTAAATCGCTTCCTGAACATTGTCGTTGGCGTCGATGATGCGCACCGGTTGCAGCGCGTGGTAGTCATATTCGACACGGGTCGTGCAGCCATCCGGCAGTTCGACGCTGATGATCGCCAGACAATAGGGATCGTATTCGGCCTTGGTCACTCCGTGGCTGGCGGTCTCGTGGTAATCGCGCACTCTGTAAAAACCATCGAGGCCGTCGTACTTGGCGAAACCGTAGCGGGCGGACCACAAGTCGTCTGTCGGGGACGGCGTTTCGAACAGCAATGGCATGGGCGTGTAACCGATGCTGGCCAGTTCGGCCCGAATGTCGAAGGGCGGTGGCAGGATGCTGTAAGCGTCCAGCGCCGTCTTGTCCAGTTGGGCCACCTCCAGCGGGCCGGCCAGGGCTTCGAAATCGGCCTGGCCATCAGGCAGCAGCGATTGATCTGCAGTCTTGAGGTAACGCTGCACCGATTGCATTGTCAGCACACGCCGGGCATCCCATTCGGGTGAGTCCTGATGCTGCGTCAGTTGTTCATACGAAACCTGATTCGGCGCAAGGCCCGCGGGCAGCGAACCTTTGGGCAGCACCAACGCATTGCTGCGTTGCCGCCACGGCAGCGCCAGCCGCCGGTGCTGTGAATCCTCATCCAGATCAATGAACCGGGCACGGGTTTCGCTCAGGTAGTAAACCTGTTGCGCATCGTCATGGGCGTCGCGCCACCACTGTTGTTCATCGGGGTCGGTAAAGGGTGGCGTGTCTGACTCGATTCGACGGCGTGCACAGTTGACGGTCAGGGCATGGGTGGGCAGACCGTATCCGTTCCAGCGTAGAGTCACGTCATGCAGGCACATCGGGTCGTCGATAATACGTTCGTACTGGTAGCCGATTTTCTCCAGTGCCAATGGCAGCAACACCGCAGCGGCATATTGATCTCTGGGCCGTACTTCGCGAACCAAGTAGCGGTGTTCTTCCACCGAGTACGGCTGCGCCGTGGCCGGGTCGTCCCCGGCGGCCCATATTTCGGCTCTGGCGATCGAGCCGACCAGCGCCCGGGCGATTTCATACTCTGTGGCGGCGTCGGGCGGCGTTACCGGTTCGTCGCATTCATCATTGGCGTGATAGCGGCTGAATAACGTGTCGCCAAGTGGGCAGGCTTCTGCGTCGCGATTGAAATAGTCATCCCGTGACCTGTCCATGGACTGACCGGTGTGGAACCAGGTGCACACCCGCACCGGCGCTGTGAAGCCAGGATCGTCGCCGGTGGCGGTTTCACTGTCGGTTTGTTGCAACTGGCCGAAACCGCGGAACTCGCGTTCCTGGCCGTCGTAAACGCCTTGGCAATACTTGAACGATTGGGTCAGGCAGTTGCGCGTGACTTCGTCCAGCTGCAGTTGTTGGCTGACCACCTGGACGGGGAATGGTAAGTGGCAAATCGGGAAGCGTTTGAGCTTGAGTATCCGATTCTTCTCATCCAGCCATTCCTGCGCCGAACTGCGATAGACCACCCGGGCGCTGCAGCCCATGTTGTTGTTGCTGGCCGTGAGCAGGTAGGGCTTGGCGGGTACAAAATCGTAGCGCCAGTGCTGCGGCTTCATGTGCGGCACCGTCAGAATCAGGCTGGCGCAGCCCAGACCTTGCAGATCGGCGAGGGTCACCTGGCACAGCCGGTCGTAGCGCACGCCCTCTGGCCATGGAACGATGATCGGTGTCAGTTCCAGCCCGTTGCCGCCACGGTTCAAGTAAATCTCGAACCCATCGGGTTTCAGGTAGATCAGGGCCGGTGCGCCGGAGCCGTTGAGGTCGGCGATTCGCACCTGTGCCGAATCGAACTCGCCGTACTCGAACGGCAGGGCGCTGATCACCTGTCCCTCACCGAATCTGCCGTGCCCCAGGTTGGGCCAGCATTTGATTTCGTTATGCCGAATACGACACAACTCGGTCATGTCGCTGCCCAGCAGGTTACCCAGCAACACCAGTTCGCTGGGGGAGTTGCTGAACAGCGGGAGCCGGTCGTCATCCGGTTCATGCAGGACTTCTTCGGCCCGGGCAAAACCTTCCTCGCGACGATTGGCGTACAGGCGCACGGAGCGCGGGCCGATCATCGCCAGCGAACTGAGCCCGTCGCCGGACAGATCGCCCAGTTGCGAAAGGGTGTTGAAAAACTCCGACGGGAACGCGGTAAACGGTATGAACTCAGCCCAGCTGCGATCGGCGTTCAGCGTGCGAAAACCGCTCATGCCCGGTTCGGCGGTGATCCAGTCCAGACGGCCGTCACCGGTCAGATCGGTCAGCACTTGTTGCACGGCTTTGTTGCGGTTCGCGACCGGTATTTTATTCAGCGCTGTCCAGGGCCTGTAGCCAATATCATCTGGCTCCGCCGCGGTGCGCAGCGGCTCGCGGTAGTACCAGCACTGGTCGTAGCGGCAGAGGAAGCCCGGCACACCTTCACCGTACAGGTCAACGCACTGATAAGCCTGGCCGTCCTCGATGCCCGGCATATTGTCCAGCTCGAGCAGTCGTGCGGGGGTTTTATTGATCTCGAAGGGCGAATAGTCGAATTCCACCGGCGGGGTGTATTCCACAGCACCGCTGGCGTCGTACGCCTGATAGTGTGCCGCCGTTATCTGGCTGTAGGCCCACAGCGTCGTACTGCGTGGATATTCCAGCACCAGACGCCGAACCAGCACCGGCTTGGCACCAAGCTCTTCAGGAAAGTAATGAAACATCAGCAGCTGCTGGCAGAGCCGGCGGGTGCCCAGTTCAAAGCCCTGCCCATAGGTCGAGAAGGGATCAGGGCGCGTCAACCAGGGTTGCAGGGTATCGCCGTCATACTCGGGTTTTTCTGTCAGCGATTTGCTGCGCTCGCCATAGTCGAACAGCAGATGAAAATGCCAGTCCAGATTGGCCGGGTTTTCCTCCGTCCAGGCGTACAGATCCACGCTGGCCGTGAAGTTGCCGTAGAACACTGCGCGCAGGTAACGCTGAGCACGGTAGTCATGAATCGGGTCGGGGCCTTGATCATCGGCTTTGTAGTCGAAACAAATGTGCTCGCCATGGGTATTCATGCTTTCGCAGAGCAGCCAGGCACTCACGTGTAGCGGTTGATCAGGATCGGGATCTGCCCGGCGCGAAGCTGCGGTTTTTCCATACACCTGCAATGAGCCGTCGGCGCCGTGCACAAGCCAGAACGTTGGCTTTTCCTCTTCCGATGGTTGAGTTACCGGTTGCCAGCGTTCTCTGAGGGCAAAGTCGCTTTCGACCCGTGGCCAGTAACGCACCACGGTGTGCGGGCCGACGTTCACGCCGTTGTAGGTGCTTTCGGTGCGGGCCTTGATCGTCGTGCCATCGTCCTCGAGCTCGGGCATCCACACCTCGCCGTCGTGCCCAACGATCTCGTCATGATCGGTATAACGCGGTACGCCCTTGTTGGTTCGGCGGCTGATCTGGCTGAGCCCCAGGCTCCAACCGATGCCGTATGGCCCGTTACCGGCCTGACTGCTGTAAGTCAGTGACAGTTGCGGGTCCCTGCCCCGTCCGGAGGAAACCGGTATTGGCAGCTCGAATGACGCTGCCCCCGTCGGACCCACAGCGCCCCAACTCTTGCCGATCGTGGCGATCGATGAGCTTTTCGCGATGGACGGTGTCGTGATGCTGAGGTCTTGATCGGCCATGGTTTTATCCAGTGCGCACGCGGGGGGCGTGGGTGGATTAACGCTATCAAGGTGGGATTGAAACGTAACCTGTCAGATCTGACAGGTAGGGCGGCTTTTTCTAGAACGAATGGCTTGCTCGAAGTGGCTGCTTAGATCGAAGGATGAAATCGCATCCAAAAAAAGCCGGATCGTCTGGGTAGACGGCCCGGCCTTTTCGGTAGCAGGGGAGGCGCTTACTGCACTTCCACCGCCAGGCTTTCACTGATCTTTTTCTGCCAGATCGCAGGACCGGTGATGTGTACCGACTCGCCCTTGCTGTCGACCGCAACGGTCACAGGCATGTCTTTGACGTCGAACTCGTAGATCGCTTCCATGCCCAGTTCGGCGAAAGCTACCACGCGGGATTTCTTGATGGCTTGGGCCACCAGGTAAGCCGCGCCGCCAACAGCCATCAGGTAAACGGCTTTGTGGTCCTTGATCGCTTCGATGGCGGTCGGGCCGCGCTCGGATTTGCCGATCATGCCCAACAGGCCGGTTTGCTCGAGGATCTGACGGGTGAACTTGTCCATCCGCGTGGCAGTGGTAGGACCAGCAGGGCCGACCACTTCGTCACCGACCGGATCGACCGGGCCGACGTAGTAGATGAAGCGACCTTTCAGATCCACTGGCAGGGTTTCACCCTTGTTCAGCATCTCGACCATGCGCTTGTGCGCCGCGTCGCGACCGGTGAGCATTTTGCCGTTGAGCAGGACAGTTTCGCCCGGCTTCCAGCTCTGCACTTCTTCCGGGGTCAGGGTATCGAGGTTGACACGACGGGCCGATGGACCTGCTTCCCAGACGATTTCCGGGTAGGCGTCCAGCGGTGGCGCTTCCAGGGACGCCGGGCCGGAACCGTCGAGCACGAAGTGCGCGTGACGGGTGGCGGCGCAGTTGGGGATCATGCACACCGGCAACGAAGCGGCGTGGGTCGGGTAATCCATGATCTTCACGTCGAGCACGGTGGTCAGGCCACCCAGGCCCTGGGCGCCGATGCCCAGCTGGTTGACCTTCTCGAACAGCTCCAGACGCATCTCTTCGATACGGTTGGACGGGCCGCGTTTTTTCAGCTCGTGGATGTCGATGGATTCCATCAACACTTCCTTGGCCATGACAGCGGCTTTCTCGGCGGTGCCGCCGATGCCGATGCCGAGCATGCCCGGTGGGCACCAGCCGGCGCCCATTTCCGGAACGGTCTTCAGCACCCAGTCGACGATCGAGTCGGACGGGTTGAGCATGGCCATTTTCGACTTGTTCTCGGAGCCGCCGCCCTTGGCCGCCACGTCCACTTCCACGGTGTTACCCGGAACGATGGAGTAGTGAATAACGGCCGGGGTGTTGTCCTTGGTGTTTTTACGAGCGCCCGCCGGGTCGGCGAGGATCGAGGCACGCAGGACGTTTTCCGGCAGGTTGTAAGCCCGGCGCACGCCTTCGTTGATCATGTCGTCCAGGCCCATGGTGGCGCCATCCCAACGAACGTCCATGCCCACGCGCACGAACACGGTAACGATACCGGTGTCCTGGCAGATCGGGCGATGGCCGGTGGCGCACATGCGCGAGTTGATCAGGATCTGGGCCATGGAATCGCGAGCTGCCGGCGATTCTTCACGCAGGTAGGCCTCGTGCATCGCCTGGATGAAATCCACGGGGTGGTAGTAGGAAATGAATTGCAGGGCGTCGGCAACGCTCTGAATCAGGTCGTCTTGCTTGATCACGGTCATGAGTCGCGCTCCTCTAAAAGACGGGAACATTCAATTAAGGTGCTTGCAGCTTGGGTGCATCGGTCGGTTGCAAGCACCTTTCAAGGCACGCCGGGCATGCTGGCGCGACGCTAAAAAGGCGCGGCAGTATACCGCGCCTCGATGGCGGGCACATCCGTTGACAGTCAAACGTTGGTCGCATACCGCCCACACATGGATATTGGTGAAGGGCTTTTGTGGCGAGGGGGCTTGCCCCCGTGGGAGTGCGAAGCGCTCCCCGACATTATTTCAAACACACACCGCATTGGCAGGTTTACGACTGCTGCGCAGCCGAACGGGGGCAAGCCCCCTCGCCACAGGTTATCCCGGACTCGGGTCATGGGTTTGACGCCAGATTTTCGCCCAAAAAAATTGAATGGTCATTTATCAGACTCGCCACTAAAGTGGCATCCGGCCTGTAGAGTAGGACACTCCGACAGCCCCCTTTCCCACGGTGAATCAACGATTGACCCATAACGCCATCCAGCGGCTTTTGCTCAAACGCTTTGCCCTCGCAGCTGGCACCTACGCCCTGGCTTTGCTGCTGCTGTGGCTGGCGTTTTTCACTGGTCTCTACCAAGAGTCCGTCACCGGCATGGCGATCGGCAGCGCGTTGGTGGTATTCAGCCAGGCGGTGTTGTTCGCGCTGTTTTCCAGCGGCCGCAACCTGCGCTTTTCCGACCCGAGCCTGACTGAAGTGCAAATACTGCTGGGGCTGGGATGGCAAACCTGGCTCATCGCTCATCTGGACGAGGCGCGCGGTGCGTTTCTGGTGTTTTATCTGCTGATTCTGTTATTCGGGTTGTTTCATCTGTCGCGCGCGGCTTTCACCCGTTGCGCGTTTCTGGTGTTCTTCAGTTTCAGCGCCATCACCTTGTGGGAGGGCTACCACTTCCAGCTACCCAACCCGACACTGGCGCTGTTGCAGGTGTGTGTACTATTTGTGGTGCTCGTGTGGATAGTGCTTTACGCCCGTTACGTCCAGATGTCGCGCCAGCGTATGCGTCAGCGGCGGTTCGCCTTGCAGGCGCATCAGGACACCCTGCGCGGAATGATGCGCCAGCTCGAAGGTCTGGTGGCGACCGACGAACTCACCGGGCTGTTCAACCGCCGACATTTCCTGCGCCTGGCCTCCCGTGAGTTGCACGCCATGGAAGTCGGTGTGGTACATGGGCTAGCGCTGATCGACCTCGACCACTTCAAACGCATCAACGATGTTCACGGCCATGCCGCCGGCGATCAGGTGTTGCAAGCGTTCGCCGGGGTAGCCACTGCCTGCCTGCGCGATGGCGATATTCTGGCCCGCTATGGCGGTGAAGAGTTCGTGGTGCTGTTGCCCGATTGTGATCCCGAACGTCTGACCGCTTGCTGCGAACGGTTGCGCGTTGCCTTTATGGATGTCGAATTGGTCGGCCTGGATGTATCCAATCTCAGCCTGTCGGCGGGCATGACGTTGCTGGAACTGGGCGACGATCTCGATGACGCCCTGCACCGCGCCGATCAGGCGCTGTATCGCGCCAAGCGTGACGGCCGTAACCGTTGCGCGGCGGCCTGGGAGAATGTCGATGCCTGAGTTACGGGTCGGCGAACGCCAATGGACGGTGGCGACGGGCAGCAACCTGCTCGACGCCTTGAATCAGAACGGCGTGTCGGTGCCCTATAGCTGCCGCGCTGGCAGTTGCCATGCGTGCCTGGTCAAGTGTGTCGAGGGTTTGCCCAGCGACAGCCGTCCCGATGCCTTGAGCCATGAGCAGCGTCAGCAGGGTTGGCGGCTGGCTTGTCAGTGCCAGGTGGTCGACGATCTGCAAGTCGAAACCTTTGATCCGCTGCGTGATGGCCTTGCCGCGCAGGTGGTCGCCAGCGATTGGCTGAGCCCCAGCGTCTTGCGTTTACGCCTGACCTGCGAGCGACCGTTGCGCTATCAGGCGGGGCAGCATCTGGTGTTGTGGGCAGGGCAGATTGCGCGGCCGTATTCCCTGGCCAGTCTGCCGGAAGAAGACCGCTTTCTGGAGTTTCACCTCGATTGCCGCCAACCGGGGGAATTCAGTGATGCGGCGCGTTGCTTGAAAATCGGCGATCCGATCCGCCTCGGCGAGTTGCGCGGCGGGGCACTTCATTACGATCCGGACTGGCACACACGACCGCTGTGGTTATTGGCGGCCGGCACCGGTCTGGGACCGTTGTTCGGTATTTTGCGCGAAGCATTGCGTCAGGATCACCAGGGCGCCATCCGTGTCATTCACCTGGCCCATGATGCGGGTGAGCATTATCTGGTCAAACCCCTGCAAGCCATGGCTGACGGCCGTGAAAACCTTAACGTCGAGCTGTGGACCGCGGCCGAGTTGCCCGCGGCTTTGGCACAACTGCGCCTTGTTTCGCGGCAAACCCTGGCCTTAGTCTGCGGGGCCCCCGACAGCGTCGACGCCTTTGCCCGGCGCCTGTACCTGGCCGGTTTGCCGCGCAACCAACTGCTGGCGGATGTCTTTCTACCCCGTGGTTGAGCGCTGATTTTTGTGGCGAGCGGGCTTGCTCCGGGCGGCGTTCCGACGCAGGGCTGCGCAGCGGCCCCAAAAGTTTGTGAGCGCTGCGCACTCAAGCGGGAGCAAGCTCCCTCGCCACAGTTGATCCTCTCAGATCAGGACTCACCATGCCCGATACCATCCGATTCGAACGCGAGCGCGGCCTGCTGACCCTGCGCATCAATCGCCCCGAAAAGAAAAACGCCCTGACTCGCGCCATGTACAGCCACTTGGCCGAGGCCCTGAAGCAAGCCGATACCGACCCTGAAATCAATGCGGTGCTGATCACCGGTGGCGCTGAGTGTTTCACCGCCGGCAACGACATCTTTGATTTCCTTCAGCAACCCCCGAGCAACCTCGATAGCCCCGTGTTCCATTTCATGCTCAATTTGCTGGAGTGCCGTAAACCGGTGATCGCCGCCGTGGCCGGTGCGGCGGTGGGGATCGGCACGACGATGCTGCTGCATTGTGATCTGGTTTACGTCAGCACCGACGCCCGGTTGCGTATGCCGTTCGTCAATCTAGGGTTATGCCCCGAGTTCGGCTCCAGCCTGATCCTGCCGCGTTTGCTCGGGCATGCCAAAGCGGCGCAGTTGTTGCTGCTCGGTGAAGCGTTCAGTGGTGAACAAGCGGCAGCGTGGGGGATAGCGACTGAAGCTCTGGGCAGTGGCGAAGCGGCATTGGCCAGGGCGCGGGAGATGGCGTTGCGATTTGAGTCGCTGCCAGCGGAGGCGGTGCGCATCAGCAAGCAATTGATGAAAGCGCCGGGTCGAGAACTGCTGCGCAAGGTGATAGAAGAAGAGGGCGCGTTGTTCACCCAGCGGCTGCGCTCGCCGGAAGCGATGGCGGCGTTGTCGGCATTTATCAAACGGCATTGAGTTTTTCGTTGTCTGGGCCGGCCTCATCGCGGGCAAGCCCGCTCCCACAGGGATTGCAGGTGTCTACAAAATTGAATTTCAACACAAATCCTGTGGGAGCGGGCTTGCCCGCGAAGAGGCCCGACCAGGCAACACAATTTCCGGATCAGAAACCAAAAAGCCCCGCCATTCACGTGGCGGGGCTTTTGTTTTTCACCGAGCGATCACTCAGACCATCTTGTCGCCAACGTGCAGGATTTTCATCCCGTTGGTGCCGCCGGTGGTGTGGTAGCTGTCGCCCTTGGTCAGGATGACCCAGTCGCCTTTCTCCACAACGCCGCGTTTGAGCAACTCGTCGATCGCGGCCTGGCTGACTTGCTCAGGCGGCAACGATGCCGGGTCGAACGGTACGGTGTAGACGCCACGGAACATGGACGCGCGGGCCTGGGTTTCGCGGTGCGGGGAGAACGCGTAGATCGGCACCGAGGAACGGATGCGCGACATGATCAACGGCGTGTAGCCACTTTCGGTCAGCGCGATGATCGCCTTCACGCCCGGGAAGTGGTTGGCGGTGTACATCGTTGCCAGTGCAATGCTCTCATCGCAACGTTCGAACGTTGTGCCGATGCGGTGACTGGAGGACTTGCTGGTCGGGTGCTTTTCAGCGCCGACGCAGATACGCGCCATGGCTTGCACCGCTTCCAGAGGATACAGACCGGCAGCACTTTCGGCCGAGAGCATCACGGCGTCGGTGTAGTCGAGCACGGCGTTGGCTACGTCGGACACTTCGGCGCGGGTCGGCATCGGGTTCTGGATCATCGACTCCATCATCTGGGTCGCGACGATCACGGCCTTGTTGTGGCGGCGTGCGTGCAGAATGATTTTCTTCTGAATGCCCACCAGCTCGGCGTCGCCGATTTCCACACCCAAGTCACCACGAGCCACCATCACCGCGTCGGAGGCTTTGATCAGGCCGTCGAGGGTTTCGTCGTCGGCCACGGCTTCGGCGCGTTCGATCTTCGCCACCAGCCAGGCGGTACCGCCAGCTTCGTCGCGCAGTTGACGGGCGTATTCCATGTCGGCGGCGTCACGCGGGAAGGACACCGCGAGGTAGTCGACTTCCATTTCGGCGGCGAGCTTGATGTCGGCCTTGTCTTTCTCGGTCAGGGCCGGTGCGGTCAGGCCGCCACCACGACGGTTGATGCCTTTGTGGTCGGACAGCGGGCCGCCGATGGTCACGGTGCAATGCAGTTCGGTGGCGGTGGCGGTATCAACGCGCATGACCACGCGGCCGTCGTCGAGCAGCAGCTCGTCGCCCACGCCGCAGTCTTTCACCAGGTCCGGGTAGTCGATGCCGACCACTTGCTGGTTGCCTTCGGTCAACGGATGGCTGGTGGAGAAGGTGAATTGATCACCGATCTTCAGCTCGATCTTCTTGTTGGCGAATTTGGCGATACGAATTTTCGGGCCTTGCAGGTCACCCAGCAGGGCGACGAAGCGGCCGTGCTTGGCAGCGAGGTCACGCACCAGCTTCGCGCGAGCCTTGTGCTCGTCGGGGGTGCCGTGGGAGAAGTTCAGACGGGCGACGTCCAGGCCAGCCAGAATCAGCTGTTCGAGAACTTCCGGCGAGTTACTGGCCGGGCCAAGGGTAGCGACGATTTTGGTACGACGGACGGACATGCAAAGACTCCTGAGTTCAAGCGCAAGCAGAGGCTACTATGGTCTTTGGGTGTAGTCATTGTTCGTTTGCACTACTTATTCGTTTCTTTATTGAACCGAACAACTTTGCAGCAAGCCATCCTGAAGATTTCCGACAATGGGTCGATACAGAGCTCAAGACAGGAGATCCCCCATGCGATTCGTGCTCATTGCCGTCCTTGCCCTCAGTGTTGTGGGCTGCACCCGTTGGTCGATGAACCATCATTTGAATAACGCCTACAGCGCCTATGAGCGCGGCAACTGCGAGCAGGTGATGCTTGAACTGTCCAAGGTCGAGCGAGCCAGCCGCGCGCGGCCTTATGTGTGGCCAGAAGTGTCGATGATGCGCGGCCAGTGCCTGGAACGACAAAAGCTGTTTATCGATGCGGCCCAGACTTATGAATTCATCATCGCCTCGTACCCGCAAAGCGAATACGCCTACCGCGCCCGTGCCCGCCTGGAAACCTTGCAGAGCCTGGGACATTACCCGACCCGCAGCGCGGCGGCAGTGCGCCCGACCCGGTTCTGAATGAAGCGGCTGGCTGACCGGCGGCGGTGAGCTATAGTCGAATAAATCGATTTAGAGCCTTGTTTCTAATTCGAGGTAACACCTGTGATCGGCAGCAGTAAGCGACAGCGGACGGATGGACTGTCGCACCAGGATCGGGGAGAGCGCGGCTTATGCCTATCAAGTAATAGAGCAGGCCCGTTCCGAAGCATTAGTGCGGCCCTGCTTAAGGGCCTTGCGTAGCGAAATCAGCATGTTCACTGACCGCCGGATCGAGCGGCATCAACTGCCGTATTTTCTCAAAGTGTTCAACAGCGTCACCGACAAGCCTATCGGCTTTCTGGGCAATCTGTCCGGGGACGGGCTGATGTTGATCAGCCAGTTGCCGATGATGGTGGGCGCCGATTTTAATCTGCGCCTGAAAATCCCCATGGACGGCCATTGTCAGCAGGTGATCGACCTCAACGCCTGCTGCCTGTGGTGCCACGAGGACGCAACCCCCCACCACTATGACGCCGGGTTCAGCCTGCAACGGGCACCGCCGGAGTATGAGCAATTGGTCGAGGCGTTGAAGCAGTACTTCAGTTTTCAGCCGCTGCCTGCTTCGGCCTGAAGGCTGCGGCGCTTTCATGATCGCCATCGCGGGCAAGCCCGCTCCCACAGTTTCGGCGGTGTTCACCTATCGAGAGTTCACCGAAGATCCCTGTGGGAGCGGGCTTGCCCGCGATGGCGTCAGACCAGATGGCCATTACTTAAAGGCTAGGCCGGCTTAATCGCCCGCTCGTGATCCAGCGACCTCTCCGCCAGCATCAACCCCATCTCACTCATCTGATAAATCGCCATCGCCAGATGCCGCTGTTTGTCTTCCAGGCTGTCCGCCAGGTCGAGCAGCAGAATGCTGACCGAAGAAAAGGTTTCATAGGTCTGGATGATGAGGGCTTCGGGGTTTGCATCAGGTACGACGGTGAACATTTTCATGGCACGGTCCTGGGATGAGCGCAGCGATTCGATATCGGGTTTGAGGTAGTGGTCGAGGGCCTTTTCGGCAGCGGCGTGGAGCTTTTTTGAATCGAGGGTGGCGTAGGGGGAGACCGGGTCGGTTTCGGGTGGGGGATTGGGTGTGGCTTTGAACATGATTGAATTGCCTCTATTAGGGCTACCACCTATTCGCGACTAAACGAAGGGGTGGCGGCTGTACGCAGGTTAGTCGACCGGGAGGCATAAGAATTACCGGCGCGCCCGAGGGCGCCCTGCGCACAGCCACCATCGAGTGCGGGGATAGGGAATACCCGACTTGATGACGCTTATGCACCTTCTTATACCTCCGGGCGACTAAACCCGATCGCTGATTGGCAGCGACGCAGATCAAGTTACGGGGCAATGCCAAGGCGCACAAGCCGGCGGATTCTGAGGGATCTGTAGGCAATGGCGCAAGATGTTGTAGTTTGCTGCGGGTATCCAAAATGGGTGGATATCCAAACAGTCTTTGCACAAAAAAGATAAAAAACTGCAGGCTTGTTTTGTTATAAGCTAATTGTTTTTTATATTGTTTTGTCTTTAAAACTATCAGTTATGACAGTGGTAGCTCGGGGGGGAGGTGAGTATGTTTATAGCAAGAAGTTAGACGTGGATTATTCAGGAGCTAATGAAATGAGCGAGCAAGTTGATGGTGCAGAGAAAGATAAAGCCTGGATAAGCGATAACGAAATCCAAGCAACCAATGATGTGCAGATCATAGAACCAAAAGATGGTGAGCAATATTCTGAAGTCTTTTGGGCAGATGCGGAATATATTACTCTGTCCCAGCAACATCCTCGTGTATCGGTGTTAAATTCTAATGTGAAGTGTCAATACAAATTTGAAAATGGTCGAGTGTACATGAGAGCCATGAGCTATCGTATGGGTACTCGATATGGCCCTTGGTATAGGGGGAATATAAGGCTCCGCCTTAAAGCGGCGGAAACTACTACTGTAGATTCACCAGATTCAATGTCGCAAACTGGTGCGTGGTATAACTATCCGGAGGGTTACGATTCTCTCAGCGCGCGCTTCGTGGATGGCGGTCGTGTAACCCTAACGATACGTGTCGACTATGACGGCACGAATAATGATGTCGAACCTCATGAGGGATGGGGGACGGAATTATCAGCTGTACGGGCGCCGATTATTGAGTCGCCACTCTCCGGTGAAGTCGTTGGGATGCCGTTTAACGTTGCCGGAAAAGGTGGGCTTCAAGGAGGAACGATTCGCTTGTATGGGTTAGGCGGTATGCTCGGATCCACGCCAGTGCATTCGGATGGGGGATGGAACACTTCCATCTCGTTGCAGGAAGACTCTAGAAGTTTCTATGCTCGTCAAACAAACGGCAATGAAACATCCAAAAGCTCGAATACTGTCATCATTAAGCGTACTGTGGTTGCTCCACGAATCGATAGACCGTCTTCCAATGAAATAGTCGATCCTCGACCAACTATTTCGGGTACGGGAGTAAGTGGTTCGACAGTCAAGGTATGGCAAACCAATCCCTACCGGGTTTTGGTGACAGGCACTCAGGTCGATGCCAACCTGAACTGGTCAAAGCAATCGGAAGTGGCTCTGGAAAGTCCCTCGGTCACCATCAGGGCACAAGCGACCCTTAATGGCGTGAGCTCGCCTGAAACGGAGAATCGAACATTCAACGTGCGTTTGAGCTCCTTGAGTATAACTTTGCCGGCCGCCGACTCGTTACAGAATCAAACTTTTACACTTTCAGGAGCGGGAGGTGAGACAGGCGCCATCGTTCGCGTATTCCTTGATCTTGACGATATCCAAGTAGGCGCAAGCGGGACATTGACAGGAGATCAGTGGAATGTGTCCGTTACCGTACCTGTGGGACCTGTGTCACTGGTCGCGCAGAAATTCAAAGGTCAGTTGGAGTCACCGCGAAGTACTCCCCGTAATTTCAAAGCCCGCCCCCCAAAAGTAGGCTCATTCACCGCCCATCCCACCGCCGAAGATAACACCGTGACATTCTCCGGCAACGGAGGGTATGTGGGTGAAGTGCCGGCCTATATTGAAATCATCTTCAGCTCTGGCCGGCCGCCGATCGAATTTGCGGTGCCAGCTTCGTCCTGGACCCATACCTCGGGCGACTGGCTGCCGGGCAATTACACCTGTCAGGCGCGCCAATGGGTGCGTGGGGCATCGGCTGACGAGAGGATCTATTCCGAGGCTACCGCTCCCCTTTCTTTTTCGATAAGTGTTCCGAAGCCCACGCTCACGTTTCATGTGGATGAGGAGCAGCGGCCGAAGTTTTCCGGGACCGGTCATCATTGGGACAACCAGCCTGATCCCCAGGTCGAAGTGTCTGGGGGCACATCACCTGTGCCGAAAGCTCCCGTGATATTGGGCCAATGGTCGGCTGAGGCGTCAGTGCCTTGGGCGCCTGGCAGCCATTCAGTGAAGGCGAGGCAGCTGTTTCAGGCGACCGGAAGCCCGGAACTGGCGTCTGACTGGACCGAGCCAGTATCCGTGGTCATTCTGCCCCGACTCCCGACGATCGACACCATTGATGAAAACGGTTTGTTTCCGATTTTCTCCGGCACCTGCTGGCCACGCGCGGTGGTCAAGTTCGAGTTCAGCGACGGCGGGCTACCCGGCTCCGCGACCAGCGATAATGCGGGGCAATGGACGTTCACCCGGCCGCAACTCTGGTTGCCAGGCGCGCATACCGTCACGGCCACCCAGACATTTGGCGGAGAAACATCCAACCCGGCGAGCAAGCTGTTCAGGGTGGCGGTGGTAAAACCCGTCATCACGCCGATCACGGTGCCGGTAGGCCACCAGGATTCGGTGATCGAAGGCCGTGGTGGCGTGCCCGGCGCGGTAATGAAAATCTATGACTACAGCACCGAGTCGTTGCTGGGTGAGGCGCCCGTGACGGAGGACAAATGGGCGGTAACCATTGACGAACTGGCATTTGGGCTCAGTGATGTTTATGCACAGCAGACGTTCGAGCAAAAGGACTCCGCCCCCAGCCAACATGTCCGCCTGGAGGTCACGTTGTTGGCGCCTGTCGTGGAAAAACCGCTGCCGGACGGTAAGGTCGCGCGCAGGTTCAGAATCGAGGGGAAAGGGGCTCGTCCAAAAGGTTCGGATGCGGCGTATGTGTATGTGTGGCTGGACGATGCGCCTGATCCATGGGCTGTTCGGGTGGTGTGGAGCAACGGTCATTGGGAGTTCGACGCCGTTTTGCCGGTGGGCGCTCACACCTTGACCTTCCAACAGTATTTCAGGGATCACAAGTCTGTGTGTGAAGAGCTGGTGCTTGCAGTGGTGCCCGCCAAACCGTTTATCGAAACCCCGGCCAGCGGCGAAACCATCGAGGCGCACATGGCGGTGTTCGGCTTCGGCTATCCGGGCGATACGGTCAGCCTCGCCTTCGCCGATGCCATCGAAGTCCCCCTGGGTACCGCGCAGGTGCAAGAGGATGGCACCTGGTCGCTGCGCCTGCCGCTTGACCGGCCGGCCGGCCAGGCAGCGTTGCTCGCTCAGCAGAGTTATGGAGAGCACCTGTCCGGGTGGACCGAGGCGCGAGCCCTCGAACTGCGAGGTGATCCACCGCTGTTTACAACCCCCCGATCTGGCCGATGGGTTCTGCCTCAACCGGTGTTTGCCGGTACGGCCGAGAAAGGAAGTGCTGTTGCACTGTTTGCCTGGTTTGACCCGGAGCTAAAACTGGGCGAGTCCCCCTTTACTGGCCAAAGCTGGGAAGCGACACCGTCGCAAGCTTTGCGGCCCGAGGAGCATTGGGGCCGGGCGCAAATATCGGTGGGCACGCAGCCGTCCGCCATGGCCGACAGCCCTCGGTTCGAAGTGATTGCCGTCGCACAGAACACTGCTCGTCCGGGCGCCTGAAGTCCGATGAATGGTCACCTCTACTGTCAGTTCTGACAGTAGACGTCCCGGCTCGGCCAGCGCATCGTTATTCCAGACATTATCCACCGTGACCCGTTTCACTTACGCCGGAGCATCAGGATCATGGATACGCCCAACCGCCTGGCCAGACAGTTTTACGAGAACCTTTTCGATGCTCCCGAACGCGAGGCGTTGCCTGAGCTCAACCAGTTTTTCGACGCGCAGGGCTCGGTGTGTGCCCTGGCGCAAAAGGGCGTCGACGGGCTGGTGGCCGACTACGGGATGAACCGTGACAAGGCACAGGCGTTTCTGACGCGGCTCAATCCGCTGGCGACCTCTGTGCTGCGTCAGTTCATCCACCACCAACAAACCGGCCCCGGCGACGTAGACCCGGCACGATCAAAATGGCCTGCCGGAGATCACGGGCCGACCTATGCCAGTTTGTTCAATCCCGCTTACGAAATGCTGTGCTCACCACAATCCATTGAAGCCATTCATTCGCCGGCGGCTTATTTGGCCTCCCTGGGTTATTGGGCCGAATATCGGCTCGGGAGCATGGACGTACAAGGATTGCCGTTAAAGAATCGCCGCACGGATCTCGACAAATTGCATGTCAATATCAACACGGTCCATGACAGCGTGCCCTCGGTGGAAGTCGTCACGCACGTGATGGAGACGTTCATCAAAACTGAAAGCGGCCAGCTCGACATCGATAAAGCCTTGAGTCGCAGCCGCTACCCCAATGGGCTGCCGTTTCATCGGCCCTGGGTGACGCTCAATTACCTTGCCCGGGAGCATCTGGAGTCGGTCGGCAGTGTAAGGCGGCTCTGTGACCCCGAGTCTCCGTATTTTCTTCACCCGCCGCTTTGGAGTAAGGAATCGGATGCGGCTCTCTCCCTGGCAGCCCGGTTCAGTGTCGAGCAGAGAAAAGTGCTGACGGAAGCTCCCAACTCGCCTTCGCCATCAGAAGCGCCTTATTTCAAGGAAAACTTCGGGCTGGTGGGAGTGCAGCCGGTTAATTTGACCTCCCAGGTGAGTTATTTCAACAGCAGAACTCAACTGAATCAGCAGGGGATGGAAGCGCTTCTATCGATCAAGGATTTCGCCACGACCTTGTCGCCAAATTACGTTCGGGACAGTAGCGAGTCTGTTAGCGGTGCGCATTCAGGCTCGTTTTTTATCAATGCAGGTACTTCGCCTGCCATTTCCATTGAATATTCTGACAAAGCGGAGATCTTCAACCAGTTTCGATACCTCGACAAACCCCGCATCGATCGGATGAACCGCAAGTTGCGCCTGGACAAATGGTTGGGATTGCCCAGCCACCAAGTCGACAGGTTGCTCGTCGCTGCGATGGAGGCCGAGAACGCACCTGCGCCACCGAAGTACTGGATAACCCCCAATACGATCCGCGCGCTGGGGTTGTTTCAGGAATTAAGGGAGCGCTACGCGTGCACCGCCGAAGATTTTTCGGTGTTTATCCACCACATTTCTGTCTTCGGACGAGGCATCGAGGCCGCTCAATTCGACCGTGTGTTCAATGAGAACACTCTGTTTACGCGCCCCTTGAAGATCGACGGCGGTGAGTTTGCGATCATCCCGCAGACAGACGCCGACATGCTGACGATCAGCCAGATACGCAGCGCGCTGGGCATCGAGCTGGAAACCTATCTTTACCTGGCGCAAGTGATCGCGCAGGCCTATGGGGTGACCGAGTTGCGCCGCAGCGTGCCCATTCTCTCCAGTTTTTATCGAATGGCAAAACTGCCGCGCCTGATCGGGATCACGCCGATCGAGGCCGTGGCGCTGCTGCAGATAATGGGGGGCGATAACAGCCTGCTGTTCAGTCTGGCAGGCGCACCGCGGATCATCGCCGGGCAAAAGGAGCCTGAGCACACCGATGTGCTCAGCGTCATTCAGGCGTTGGTGGACAGTGTGCGTTGGTGCTTGGACGCCGGCCTGACGGTGCATTGGGTCGCCCAGCATGTACCGACGGCCATCGCCCCTGCGTTGCCTTCGCAGGTCGAGTTCGCGCTGGCTGAACAGTTGAGGAGTCAGATTGTTCCGGCGCTGTTTACCGAGCAACTGTTGAGCATGGGGGGGGCGCCGCTTCTGCCGAACAACCGGCCGTGGCTGGAGGTGCTCAAGGCATTGGTGGATGAAAAAGGGCTCGTGCTGCATTTTGAAGAAACGGCGGAGCGGCCTTACAAGACCCATGCCCGGGAGGCGATCGACAGGGCGGTCAAGGCCGCTCTGCCGGATCTCGACGAGGGTGAGCGGGCAATGCTGACAGAAAAAATCCTCGATGTGCTGCTGCGTTGCCGCAGTGGCCAGCACAGTGTGGTCCAGGAAGGCCTGTCGGGGTATTCCGGCCTGGCTTCGGATATCACGCTTTTGGTGCTGGCCTGGTCGGGTGCCTCTGTGTACCAGGTGCTGGCTCGGGTTTTGTCGACTTCCACGCTCGATGCAATGGCTGGCTCCCGGCGTCAGGATCCTGATCATCCCGAGGACGCGTTTTGGGTCATTTTGGCGGAGTTTCTGCGGCGCAGTTCCATTGTCCGCACATTGGAGCTCAGCACGATCTTTCTGCAGTATCACCTGGAAGAAAACCGCGAGCAAACGTCTGATGGACACACAACCCCGGCCTTTTCACTCGCGACGCTATACCACCTGAGCGTATACAAGCGGGCGCTGGCCCTGAGCGCCAAACCGGAAGAACAGCTGGTGAGTTATTTCCAGCGCGTCGGTGCGCTGCGGCCCGACCTTGCAGCGGACGGCAAGATCCTTGCCCAGCATGCAGCGGCGAAGTTGTTGGCTGAACTGTTTACCTGGAGTACCCGGGAAGTTTTGGCGTGCGCTTTGCGGATAAGCCCGGGCGAACAGCTGATTCGAACCGTGGCGCAGCTTGACTTGCTGTTGCGTGTCCGGGCGTTCGCCTTGCGCAGTGGCATGGACGCCGAGGCGATCCTGGCGATCGGCACGCTGCCTCCGGATGGCAGCTACGAGCAGTACGAGACCGTGGCCGATCGGGTCACGGCCAGCCTGACCCAGCCGGGAAATCCGCTCATCGCTGATGACATCGGCTCGGTGGGGCAGGACGTGCAGATGACCGTCAAGGTTGAGCCTGAACACTTGATCGCCAACAAACCTGACGAGTTTGCGACCTATACCATCACCGTTCAAAACCGCGCAGGCATACCGCTGAGAAGGGTCAACGTGCACTGGCTATCGACGCTGGGGCGGCTCGAAGCGTTGATGACGCCTACTGACAACGATGGCGTGGCAACCGTGAAGTTGCATGCCGGTACGGTCATGGGCAGTGCGATGACGTTCTATCAGCATGACCTGGGCAAACAGCTGGCGGGCCCGACGGTAGAGATTGGCTTTGATGTGAGCACACTTGACGCTACCGGCAAGTCACCCGTACCGACCAAGCCGATGGTAGGGAAGCCGGTCTCGTTGTTTCTCACGCTTGAGGACGACTACGGCAACCTGGCGGCCGATCAGTCGGTGCTCTGGACATTCAATTCGCCGACTATCCTTCCGATCCAGACGGACACAAACCGGGCCGGCCTGGCTGAGGTCACATTCACCAGCGAAGAACCCGGGCGCATTACAGTGACAGCCATAATCCTCGCCAATGACAAAAAAGCGATATTCAGGCCGATCGAGTTCACACCCGCTGCTGACGGTTTAGCTGATTCACCTCTTAGCATGGCATGAGCCATTGTCCAGCCATTGACGCTCGACATCGACAAGGAGATTGACATGATTACGCAGCAGATGGGTGCGCTCAAGGCATTACGGCGTGATGCGCTGATCGAATTTTGCATCGGCCTCAAAGACCTCGACGCGAACGAGAGCGATCATTCACGTATTGTCTCGCTTGATAATTTATTCGAATGGTTGCGCACCGATCCTGCCGACAGCGATCAGGTCATGACCTCTTGGGTGGCTGAGGCGGTGAGCTGTTTTCAGCAATACATTCACGCGGTCTACCAGAAACTGGAGCCGGGTTACGTCGGACGAGAGTTCCCCGCCAAGGATCTGGAAGACTGGGACATTGCCCATAATTACCCCGTCTGGGCCGCCAGCCAGTTGCTTAAATGCACGCCCGAAGACTACATCACGCCTTATGCGCGTATTCGCAAGACCAGCCTGTTCAAGGTGCTTGAAAGCAACCTCAATCAAACTCGCCTGACGACCGATTCGGTACAGCGTGGTGTGCAGGAATACCTTCGGGTGTTCGAAGAAACCTGCAACCTGGAAGTGCTCAATGGTTACATCAGTACCGCAAATCCGCTTGACGCCGTTTATTACTTCATTGGCCGCGAGCGCATCGAGCCGCACCGTTATTTCTGGCGCAAAGCGGACATAGAGCTCGACGGTTCGTCCGTGGCTGTGAACCCGACCGCCTGGAGTGAGTGGCAACAGGCCGACATTGGCGCCGAAGGTCAGGTGCTGGACAGCCGTCCGGTGTTCTGGGGCGGCCGGTTGTGCCTGGTATGGGCGACGTGGCATGAGGCATTGTTCAACGCAGAGAACAAATTGCAAAAGCCCTATGAGTTGGAACTCAGCGTGGCGTTCATTGCCTTGAACGGGCAATGGTCGGCACCCGTCAACTTGCACCGGTCGGAATATAAAGAGGACGTCTCGCCAGGCTTGAGGATGGTAGCGGTGGCGCTACGTGATGTGTTCGACAAGGCTGACCCCGATGGACGCCTGGCGGTGCACGTGACCAATGGTCGCGGGACGACGGTGGGCAACAACCCGGTGGAAATCTACGAAACCCGCGATTCGCTGTTTCGCAAGGTGCCCGATGAAAGCTCTCTGATGGACTATCTGGCGCAGGAGCAATTCGATAATTCGTTGACCCTCCAGCATTCGATAGCGCCCAAGGATTTTCCCTCTCTAACTTCAAGTGTTACGACGCCGGGCAGCCTGACGACGCACTATGTATTAAAGGCCTATGTTGTTCGTCGAGGCACAGTAGATCACTTGTTTGTACAGGGACATTGTTCCCGGGTGCCCGGCGGGGTCGCAACTAGCAAAATGGTTACATTGAAAGTCAAATACGCTGCAGGAGGTGACCTTGGCGAGAATTCCGGCAGCCGCTCCGGGAACGGGGGATGGTCTACGCCCTGGCTACACATCACTCGGCCGTCATTGGCCAATACCAACATTACCGTCACTTTGGGGGGACCGGATTTCGGCACTAACACCTATGAGCTTCGGATCCAAAGCGTTCCTGTAGTCAAACCGCTGCCGACATTGCTGAAAACCAATGAAAAAGGCGCGCAGTTTCTGAATTTCAGTCAGCCGATCAAACTCAAGTACGTGCGCATGAATACGCTGATCGGTGGCGAGCTGGTGTTTCGTACCCATGTGTCCATGGCCGCGGTGCTTGACTGGACCACCCAGTTCCCTGGAGAGCCACCGTTGCCCGAGGGGAGCGAACCCAATGGCCCTTTCGACGGTTGCAACGGTTTGTTTTTCTGGGAACTGTTTTTCCATCTGCCTCATCTGGTGGCGTGCCGGTTACGTGACGAAGAACGCTTTCTCGAGGCCCAACAGTGGTTACATTACCTGTTCGACCCGCAGGCTCCGGCCGACCTGCCCGGCGTGCCCAACCCTAAACCTCAGTATTGGCGCTGCCGCCCGTTAAATGTCGAGCAGGCCAATATCGCCTACGAGGTGAAGGCACCGACTGACCCGGACGCGATTGCCTACTCATCGCCCCGGCATTACAAAACGGTGATTTTTCTCGACTATGTCAGCAACATCATGGCCTGGGGCGATTGGCACTATCGTCAACTGACCCGAGACAGCCTTACCGTTGCCAAATTGCACTACACGCGTGCAAAAACATTGATGGGGTCTGCGCCCATCAAGCAGACGGTGAGCAAATGGACGTCGACCGCTCTGAATGTGCTGATCAAGGAGATCGTCGATAAGCCGAACCTGCAAGCCTTCGAAGAAGCGCTTGTTGTGGACCCAACTCAATTACCCCTAAGTGCCAAGCACTTCGAGGCTCCATTCGCCTGCGGCACCAAATCGTTCAAGTTGCCGATCAGCCCTCGTTTGCTGGGGCTGTTTGACCTGCCGGCCAGCCGGATGTTTAACCTGCGTCATAACCTCACGATCGATGGCAAACCCTTGTCGATTCCGTTTTTCAGCCCCCCGGTAGACCCTGGTCAGTTATTGAACAGCCTGGCGGCCGGTGGCACGGGCGCCGCGCGGTTTATGGGAGGCCAGTTACGCGTGGCGGCATTCCGCTGGCGAGTGCTGTTCGATACGGCGCTGCGTTCTGTGCAGTTGTTGCAAGAATTCGGCAACCAGGTGATGCGTCTGCTGGAGCAGGCAGATCGCGCAGAGCTGGAAGAGGTCCAGCAACGACACCTGGTCGAGCTGGGGGATTTTGCACAAAAAGTCCACGAGGAAACCATCGCGCAACAGCGTGCCAGCCTAAGCGCCTTGCAACGTAGCAGGACGATGGCCGAGGAGCGCCGTTCGCACTACGAGGAGCTGGAGCGGGAGAACATTTCATCGGGCGAATACAGCGTCCTGGCCGAGATCGATACGGTCAAGACTTTGTCGGCCACCAGTACCGCATTTTTCGTGGCAGGCTCAGTCGTCGATGCCTTCCCGAATATTTTTGGTATGGCAAACGGTGGGCATCGACCGGGCAGCATCCCCCAAGCCGTGGGTTTGGGCGTCCAGATTGCCGCTGATATTCTTCTCAAGAATGCCGAAAAATCCCAGACGTCGGAAAACTATCGGCGCCGCCGGCAGGAATGGCGTCTGGCCCGTGATCAGGCCGGGGCGGAAATCAATGCCATCGATGGGCAAATCGAGGCCCAGCAATGCGCCATCGCCGCAGCCCAGGCGGGCTTTGAGCAGACACAGAAGGCCAATGCCCAGGCGTTGAATCTGTTCGAGTTTCTAAAAAAACGAGCCAGTAACCTGGAGCTGTATCGCTGGCACTTGGGGCAGCTTAAAACCCTGCACTTCCAGGCTTACGATGCCGTTGTCGGCTTGTGTCTGAGTGCCCAGACGGCGCTGCAAGCGGAAACCTGCGAGTTCGATACCGCAACGATTCGGCCGGACGTCTGGCTCGATCATCGCCATGGCCTGACGGCGGGCGACTCTTTGCGTCTGGACCTGCTGCGCATGGAGGCCAATTACCTGCAACGCTACGAACGGCGTCTTGAGCTGGTCAAGACTGTTTCGTTACGTCAGTTGTTTGACGACAGCTCGTACGAACAAGAGCCCGGTTCATGGACGGAGGCGCTCGACGAACTCCAGCAGGGCGGCACCTTGAGCTTCTCGCTGGGCCAACTGCTGTTTGACCGTGATTACACCAATCATTATTGCCGCCAGATCAGCGCCATAGAGGTCACGCTGCCGTTGATAAAAGGGCCCTTCGAAGATACCCGGGCCATCCTGACGCAGGTAGGCAGTTATACCGCCACCCAACCGTCGATCGCGTCCCTGGAATACCTGCATTCACCCGGCGATTCAGTAGCCCCCTCGGACGTGCTGATCAATCTGGGCAGTGGCCAGCAGGTGGCATTGTCCAGCGGGCTGGACGACATGGGGTTGACGACCTTCAAAGCCGATGAAGGTTTGCTCAATCCCTTTGAAAACACCGGGGCCGTTTCCCGCTGGCAATTGAAATTCCCCTGGCACGAACGGCCGCAACAGGAGGCGCAGTTGGCGGCGTTGACCGACATCGTGCTCAAGGTTCGCTATACCGCCAAAGTCGCTGATGCGAAGTTTGCAGCGAAGGTGGAGGAGCTGGTAGGGAACAAAAATCCTGGTACTGAAACCTCTGCAAAGGTAAGCCGCCATGAATGATCGTGCGCCTAATGCCAACACCAACCTGGTAGTCGATGGCGATCTTAGTGAGAACTACGAATTCTGGGAGGACGGCAATCCTGACAGTCTCTACGATATTGCATCTGAAGAATGGCAAGGGAGCCACGTGAACTATCTGCTCCTTCAAAAAGAGGCCGCGGCGTATCAAATGATCGACGTGCCGTTCGGTCAGAAAGGGGACGATGCGCGTTACCGCCTCACGTTTTTCTATGAAATTCGCGGTGAAACCTATGGCATGGTTTCTGTGATCAACGAGCGCAACAACGAAAAGGTCGAAATCGAACTGCCGGCCCAGCGGCCCCTTCAAGACCAGGCCGAGCCGTTGGTCCTGACACTGGTTGAACATGAAATGTTCCTCGACCTTGGACTGCAGCAAGGCGATCAGTTGAAGGTCATGTTTTCCCACGTGAAAGACCCTTCCAATGTCCCTAACCAAAAAGTGATCGTGACGTTGATCGAGCTGCATTTGGTGCTTGCACCGTTGCAGTTGCAGCGAATGATCAATGATGATCAGTCGTTCGAAACCGGGCAGACGCTTTACTTGTGCCTGGGCGCCGAGGGTGAAACCGCCCATCGGTTGCGTTTCGAGCCGTTGCCGGATAGCCCATGGGCCGCTTTACCGGCCGCGTTGTGGACCGTGGAGAATCCACAGGAAGCCATCCTCATCGAGCCGACGCTGGGTGAGAACCAGACTCTGGATCTGGCCTGGCGTCTCGATTGCCCGGTGCTGAAGGGGGATGCGCCTTTTCTGTTCTCGCTGTCGCTTCACAACCAGTACACGGCACAACCCTACACGATGGATGTTTCCCTCGGTCACCATCGGCTGGAGATGAACGTTCTTCAAGGAGCCGATGTCTGGCCTGTTCTGGAGTACGCGCAGACAGTGCCGCTGGAGGTTCAGGTGGTGTCGTATTACACCGACCAACCGGTCCCGGGCCAGGAGGTGACTTGGAGTTTGGGCCAGGAGATTCTGTATCGCGGCGAGAGTGACAGGGAGGGCAAAGCCTCTTTCGATTTTACGCCCACCCTTAAAGGGGAACAGGTGATCAGGGCTACGGTGTCGAGCCCTTATTATCAGGATGCCAGCGTCCAGCGGGCGTTCGATGTTCGCGTTCTGGAATTCGATCCCTTTAAAGCAGTGCAGGTCCGGTTCGAAAACGGACCGGCTGCGATCTGGGGAGAAAAAACCGGTTTTCCCGACCGGGCCAGCTCGTATCCGTTCACGGTGGTTCTGCCTGAGGACAGCCCCTTGCGGGATGATTCGATCGCGGTGCACTGGAGCGAGGGCGGATACTTGCCTGAAGACCTGGACGTCACTTGCACCCCCGATTTTGGCGAATTGATTGTTGCCGACAGCAACGAGCTGGCGTGGACGCTGCTTTGCGGCGACAAGCTGGACGCGCGATTCGGTTTGTTTCTGTCGAGCCCACGCTTGCTGCGTGATTCCCGCAGTAACGCCATGTCGCTGGCGCGCAATACATTCAAGATCGGTGATTGGCGAGAAGCCAACAAATCACCCGTGGTGGATGAGGGCGATAGCGTTCATTGCATGCTGCAAGTGCTGACCAAGAAAGATGAGCCGGCGCTCAATATCTCCGTCGACTGGATCATCGGCGCTGACAAAGTCACGACCCTGACCGGCGCGGGCGGTTGGGCCAGCGTATTCCATACGCCGACCCAGGCGCAGACATACGAGATAGTCGCGCAAGTTCAACTACCTGATGGCGGCGTGCCGCTGGAACATTCGTTCACGGTCATTTCGCGGTCGACCAGCGGCTGGAAAGCCCATATTGAGTGTTCGCTGGATACGGAGGTGATCGATAGAAATCATTGGGGCGTGGTTTGCCGCAGTGGCAGTACTCATAAATTCCGGATCGCCCCCACGAATGATGCCAGCCCGTTTATCGGCCAGCCCATCACCTTGAACTGGCGTGGCGGGACGGATCCCGCACCGGGATTGGTATTTGTCCCGGCGCTGGGGGCTCCTCGTCCCCTGACGAAAGAAGGGCTGGAGTGGACGGTCACCTCTGGCGCTTCAGACATCGGTTTGTTCGAACTGGAAGTGACCAGCGGTTATCTGGAGGAGAAACGCGAGCTTTCAGGTCGTCTGTTGGGCGAAAGCATCAAAGACGAAGCCACGCTGCTGTTCGATCAGCTGCCTTCGATGATGGGCGAGAAAACCTTGCATCCCTGCCTGGGAGCGGTTCATACCCTGCGAGTGCTGCCCCATGCATTCAGCCCTTTGCTGGGCCTGGAGTTGCATTGGTCCGGCGCGGAGCCACCGCCGGGGCTGGTCATCACCCCAGACAAAACCACGGGGCAGGTCATCACGGCGGGGGGCGTGCAGCTGAGCATTGACTGCAGTGATGTACCGCAAAAGGCTGAGTACAGTATTTTGCTGACGGAGCAAAGCGGGGAGTCCAGGCCTGCGGCACCCGTAGCGTTGAGCATTGACCACAATAAACTCAAGCCCGGTGAGCTGCGGCCGGTAGCAATTGATCCCGTGCTGGACAAGGGGGAATGCGTCCACCTGGAAGTCCAATTCCGGTCCTGGTTCAGCGATGTGCCAGTTGCTGGCAAGACGGTGGCCTGGAGGGATGAGCTGGGAGCGCCGAGCGACTCGGTGACCGATAACAACGGCTGGGCCAGGTTTGATTACGCACCGTCGCGCGTAGGGCTTATCCCTGTCCGGGCCAAGGTCGTTAACCCTTATGACGACAGCGAGGCTGTGCAGACCGTCGAAGTGAATGCCCTGCAACGCGATCCGTGGCAGGACCTCAGGGTTCAAACGGATGACGGCGATGGCGAGTGGGGAGCATCTTTCCTGCTTCCTCGTCACAACGGTGAATTCGATCTCACGTTGTCGGCTAATGAGGAAAGTTATCTTCGTGGTCAACGTGTGGCTTTGGGGCTGACGGGGACCGGGCCCAATGCATTAAACATGGCGATAGAGCCCGTTCCGTTGGGTAATTTCCGGGACTTTGACAAAAATCTGCCCGTTACCCTCAAATCCAGCGTCGTGAAGGACGGCAGTTTCTCTCTCCGCCTGGCGGCCACACGATTGCTGTCGCTGTCGCCGAGCCAACCCGTGTCATTGGGCGCACCCTTCAGGGGCGTCACATTGTCTGCCGACAACCGTGTTTTGCAGATGATTTACTGGGGGGGGAAATTCGAGGCTGCTGTTACCGCTGTCTCCCGACTGGGTGAGCCTGTTGCCGGACTGCCTGTTTACTGGGAAGGGCCGGATGTGGGACGCGTATCCACGGTTACCAATTTCTACGGCGTGGCGAAGATTCAATTTACCCCGAAGATCCCGAGAGAGTCTGAAGTGATTGCCAAGACAGGGGATGAACACCACTGGGGCTCGGTTTCGTTTCGGTACACATTGATTGAGCCCCGGAAAATACAATCGCTCACCAGTCCGAAGCCAAGTGGTCATCTGGGGGAATTGGTTTCAGCGGTTGTTAACGTGGTGTCGGCCATGACCGGCAAACCTTTGCAGGATGTCGAGGTGATGTGGGAGTACCCAGACAGAGTTCTAAGGCCAACGAGAACAGATGCTGAAGGGAATGCCGGGGTGGCGTTCACACTTTCGGGTATCTGGAGAGGCCTTTTACTAGCCACCGTGACAGGTGGATATGCTGGATTGGAAGTAAGGCGCTTGGAATTTAAATTGATACCTAATTAGTATTCTCTTAATTGAAAGATGCTTTCTGCTTATAAAATTTCGTTTTTTTTTCAAGACATTGAATAAATGCGCCGTTCAAGTTCTTGGCATCAGAACGGTCTTTTACGAACCACCGTGACAGGTGGGATATTGAACGGGAATGGAAAAATGAAAAATAAATCGATACCACCGTCTTCTCCAGATTCCAATACTTGGTTGCAGGAATTCGCTCCTCACGTTAATGGCAAGCGAACTAGGTGGCCCGACGTGAAGCTGGATTTAGTGGCGGGAGAGACTTGCACGCTGATGCTGGACTATGAATACAGTTGGTTGATTGGCAATCCAGATGCCTTTCTTGCTCTGGAATACAAGCCGGGCGCAGAGGGGCAAGGTCTGGTTTTTGATCCGCCCTTGGGGCAGCTATGTGAGATGGCGGAGGGGACCACCTCCTTGAGCTGGACTATCTCAACCGACCAGGCGCCTAGTGGCCCTTTTGAATTGCAATTTGCCCTTCCGAAGTTTGATGAGTTACCGAAGTCACCGCTATTGCCGGGGGAGATAATTAATGTCGCGCAAGAAATAGACGTTATATTCGACGAGTTCCCACTTACTTTCGAAACCGGTGCCGCCGCCTATCCCTGCCATGGTGCAAGGCATACATTCACCGTGCGACTCAAACCTTCCAGCCAATTGCTGGATATGAATATGAAACTGATATGGGGCGGGGAGCCCGCCGAAAGTCTCGGTGTAGTGGTCACCCCCGCGCCGGGAGGCGTTTGGAGGCTGAGTCCAGAGGGCATGACATGGACGCTGGATTGTCGGAATAGCGTCAAGAGCGGGGATTTTGCGTTGACGTTGAGGCTACTGGATCTAAACATTGATTTGCCACTACTGCCAATGAACTTGGCGCATAACCTTGTAACGGCGGTGTACACACGCGAACACCAGAGCATCCCACCAGACATTATCATCCATACAGTTACAGTTACTGCGACTTCAGTATTCTTGCAGGCACCCGCATCTGGGGTTCGAGTCATCAACCGAGCTCTGCCCACGCTTGAGTTGTTTACAGATTCAGATGGGAAGGTTGTTCGGACGGGCAGAAATACTATTAGTTTGTACATTGTCAATCATTATAATAATACGGAAGTGTGAGTCTGTTGTTAGCAATCAACGCTTGAAAAAGAGGGTGGCTTTTGTAGTTTGCTCATTTTTTCATACCCTATGCCGGGGCATCAATTCAGACCGAAAGTTGACTGGCGCACGGTTCTGCCGTATCGAATGAATGATGAATACAATCTATTGAATTTGATGGGGAGAAAAATATGCCTATTCCTGATTTGTTTACGTCTTCTACTTGGTTGCAGGAGTTCAGAGTTTACGTTGATGACGTGGAGGTAGATTGGTTCGACGTGAAGCTGAATCTAGTGGCGGGAGAGACTTGCACACTGGAACTGAACTATAAATACAGTTGGTTGATTGGTAATCCAGATGCCTTTCTTGCTCTGGAATACAAGCCGGGCGCAGAGGGGCAAGGTCTGGTTTTTGATCCGCCCTTGGGGCAGCTGTGTGAGATGGCGAAGGAGACCACCTCTTTGAGCTGGTCTATCTCTACCAACCAGGCTTCCGACGGCCCTTTTGTATTGCAATTTGCCCTGCCGAAGTTTGATGAGTTGCCGAAGTCACCGCTACTGCCGGGGGAGATACATCTACCGGTCATTGAGTCGCTCACGTGTGACAGGCCAGACACTTATACTGGTTATGAGGTCAATGCCTGGGCCAGGGTCATTCGCTCTCCCGGCGGTCTGCCCTTTAAAGGTATCAAGATCAATTGGCGTTTCGTGGGGAACTCATTACCTGACTCACTTACCGACGCCGATGGCGTCGCATCGGTAACATTTATGACATCAGATACCGGGGAACATGATCTGGTCGCCACGCAGGCCTCCGGCGTGCCGGGTTCGAAGACACAGCGGATTACGGTGAAACCTTTGCAACTAGCAAGGGTATCAGCACTATCGGCGAACCCCTCCACGCTTCGCGTAGGAGAGTCAGCGTCTATCGAAGCAAAGGTAGTGACCCTCGTTGGTACCCCCATAGAGGGCAGAAAAGTGGAATGGATACAAGATGCTGGCAGTGAGCCGTTTGCCACGACTTACACCAAAGCAGATGGCGAGGCCTGCATCAGCTTCACGGCTACTGAACCCGGGAGTACGCAAATTAAGGCTGAAGTACGGCATGCCGAGGGTACAGGCCCTTCGTCCAGAACAGTGACCTTGACAATTCTGGAGTAGCAGGCACTGGTGTTTGAACAGACATCAAGGATCGGTTCGTTTCGTTGAGCCATGTTGGTTGATGCGCAGTTAAAGCATCCCGGCTTTCTTCCAGCTTAAATACTGTGTCACCAACTCCGCGCCCAGTTCACTGGAGCGCACATACAGCACCGGCACTCCTTGAGCACTCAGCCGCTCATGGAGTTCGGCTTGGGCATTCAAATAGTCAACCGTACCGCAATAGGCGAGGGCGTTGTCCTGGGTATGCAGCGGCGTTTGTCCCACAGTGTCGAGTACCTCTTCGCGCAAACTGGCGATCAGCACTCGATGCAGTTGGCCCAAACGCTTGACAGCGGCAAGCAATTCCTCATCGTCCTCATCCCGCAGATTGGTCACCAGCACCACCAGCGCCCGGCGTTTTTGCCGGGCCAGCAACTGGTTGGCAGCAGCCTGGTAGTCGGCGGGGCGTTGGCTGCTGTCCAGGTCGTAGACGGTGTTGAGCAGTACGTTGAGCTGGCCGCTGCCTTTGGCCGGGGCGAGGTAGCGGGGCTGGTTGCTGGCGAAGGTGCTCAGGCCGACGGCATCGCCTTGGCGTAAGGCGGTGTAGGCGAGCAACAGGCAGGCGTTCAAGGCGTGGTCGAAATGGGACAGTTCGCCGTCCTGGCTGCGCATGTGTCGGCCGCAATCGAGCAGGAAGATGATCTGCTGGTCGCGCTCGTCTTCGTACTCCCGGGCGATGGGGGTGCGGTGGCGGGCGGTGGCTTTCCAGTCGATCTGACGCAGGCTGTCGCCTTCGCGAAATTCGCGCAGTTGATGGAATTCTTGCCCCTGGCCACGTCGTTGGAGCTGGCGTACACCGAGCTGGCTCAGCCAGTTGTCCACCGCCAGCAGTTGTCCGCCGTAGAGACGGGCGAAGTCGGGGTAGACGCGGGTGTTGTCGAGCACATTCAACAGACGTTTGTCCGACCACAGGCCCATTGGGCTCGGCAGGTTGAATTCGCAATGTTCGAAGGTGAAGTGTCCGCGCTGGAGCGGGCGCAAGCGATAGCCGATCTGGCTTTGCAGGCCGGGTTGCAGTTCGACGGACAACGGAAGGTGTTCGAAGTCCAGGCCATGCGGCACATGGTCGAAAATCTGTACGTTCAGCGGTTGGGCAAAATCGTGCTCGACCTCCAGTCGCACTTCGCTCCATCGACCGAGCGCGAGGCTGCCGGGCATTTGTCGTTGCACGCGAGGTGAGGGCAGGCGTTTGAGGCGGATGGCGTCGAGTATCGCCAAGGCCAGCAGCGCTAACAATAATCCCCAGTTGATCGATAAAAGGCTCGATGGAATCGGGATGTCCAGTGCCCGCAAAGTGCCCAGCACGATGCTGATGGCCAGCAGGGTCGCGAGCCAGATCAGCAGCAGGCGCGAGGGTTTCATTGGCGCATACCTTTTGTGGCGAGGGAGCTTGCTCCCGCTGGGGTGCGAAGCAGCCCTGAAACCAGCCGACACAGAGTGTCAGGTAAAACGCGTTTACCTGTATTGCGACTGCTGCGCAGCCGAGCGGGAGCAAGCTCCCTCGCCACAGGGTTAGTCTGCATGACGGTGTTCACAGACGTGGCGCCGGCACTTGATCGAGCAGTTGCTTGAGCACCTGATCGACTTCCAGCCCTTCGATGTCCAGCTCCGGGGCAATTCGCACACGGTGACGCAGAACGGCCAGCGCGCAGCCTTTGATGTCATCGGGAATCACAAACTCACCCCCGCGCAACAAAGCCCGGGCGCGGGCGCAACGTACCAGGGCGATTGACGCACGTGGCCCGGCACCCAGGGTCAACCCCGGCCAGGTTCGGGTGGTGCGAGCCAGACGTATGGCGTAATCGAGCACCTGATCGTCCAGCGGCAGATCACTGGCAATGCGCTGCAAGGCCAGCACGTCCTTGGCTTGCAACACGGTGCGCAACGGTTGCACATCCAGCATGTCGGCCCGGGTGGAGCGGCTGACCTGGCGCACCATGTTCAATTCCTGCTCGGCATCGGGGTAGTCCATGCGCACCTTGAGCATGAAGCGGTCGAGTTCGGCTTCCGGCAAAGGATAAGTGCCTTCCTGCTCGATGGGATTTTGCGTGGCGAGCACCATGAATGGTTGCGCGATGGGCAGGGCGCGCCCTTCGAGGGTGACCTGGCGTTCCTGCATGGCTTCGAGCAATGCCGCCTGGGTTTTCGCCGGGGCGCGGTTGATCTCGTCGGCCAGCAGCAGGTTGGTGAACAATGGGCCTTTGCGCAGTTTGAACTGCTCGGTTTGCAAGTCGTACACCGCGTGCCCGGTGACGTCGCTGGGCATCAGGTCCGGGGTGAACTGGATGCGTGCGAATTCGCCGCCGAAGCAGCGAGCGAGGGCACGCACCAATAACGTCTTGCCCAACCCCGGCACGCCTTCGAGCAGCACATGGCCACCGGCGATCAGGGCGGTGAGCACATCGTCGATCACGTTGTTCTGGCCGATCACGGCTTTCTGCAACTCCGTCCTTACCGCTTGGGCCAACTGGCTTGCGCGCTGGCGCTGCTGGGCGGCATGGGTCTGTGTGCCGGGCTCGAACTGTTCACTCATAAGGCGTTCCTCAAGGTTTGCAGGTGGGCGACCTGACGGCTGAATTCAGCGCTGGACAGCCGCTGCTTCGGTCGCGGGCTCATGGCCTGGCTGATGGCGCGTGTGGGTTGGCCAGTCAGGCGTGCGAGCACCAGCCATTGTTCGGCAACGCCGAGTTGTTCAAAACCGGGATGACGGTGACGGACACGCCGCAGGATGTCTTGTTGCAAGGCTTGCAACAGGCTGTGCTGACCGTTGTAACGGAGCATGAAATCGGCGCTGGCACGCAGGTGTTCCTGAAGCTGGCGGCGCGCTCTCGGAGTCGATTCCAGTAACGGGCCGTTGCGCACGCCGACGTGCCAGAACCCGAAAACGATCAAGGCGATCAGGGCCACCAAGGCTTGTGGAAAGTAGCGCCACAGCAATGTCAGCAAGCTGTCGTGATCGGTATTGAACAGCAGGGTCACGTCTGTATCGGCCGTCAGGTACCACAGCAGCCAGGCGTTGTCGTACTGGTCGATGGCCGGGGTTTTCCAGAGGTCGGCGTCGGTGACCACGGTGATCGAGCCGAGCCCGTGGCTCAGCTGCATCATGTGCGTGGCTTTGCCACTGTTGGCCCAGGCATGGGCGAGGTTTTTCGGGTCATCGAGGTGGAATGCGGTATCGAAGCTGAAGTAGGCCGGCGCCTCTTCGTTTTCCAGGTAGAGCTTGGTCAGTTTGGGGTAGGGGTCGTCATTGAGATCGGGTGGCGGCTCCTTGAGGTCGTTGCTCAGGGATTGGTGCAGTTGCACCCGGTCGAGCAGCAGGTCATTGCTCTGGCCGGTCTTCTCATCCCACAGGGCTTCGGCGACGAATAAAAGACGTCCACCGGCCCGGGTCCAGTTCAACACCTGATTCACCTGTCGCGGCGACATGTTCGACCGATCGCCGAGCAACAACAAACTGCGCTGATGAGGCTCGAGCGTCGGCAGGATGTCGAGGCCATTGGCATGGCTGACGCTCACGCCCTGTTTACGCAGAAAGTGCTCGGCCGCCAGGTAGGGATTGGCCAGGGCTTGCGGGGATGGGCCGTGATCGATATCTGCCTGATAGGGCGTAGCCTTGAAATTCAGGTAAACACTCAGCGCACACACTAACAGGGCGATGAGCGCACCGACTGAAAGCCACAAGCGCCGGTTCAACGGACCGCTCCCGGACCGAACAGCGCGCGCCAGCCATCACAGAGTTCTTGTTGCAAATGCACCGATGGCAGGCGATGCCCGTAGGCCATGTTCTGCCAGTGCCCGGTGAGGTTTTTACTGAAGGCCAGCAAGGCCGGTTGTTGCAGTTGTTCAACGCGCTGGAGCACTTCGCCCTCGGTGTCGGCGGGTTTGAGCGCCATGTTGAAGTCATGCAGCAAGTGGCTGAGCAGGGCGCGATAGAGCAACCCCAGGGCTTCACGGGGATTGCTCTGCCAGAGGCTTTCGGCACTGGCTGCGATGTCGGCGGGCAGGGTTTCGCGGTTGAGGTCCAGGCCGAACGCCTGCTGCGGTAATGGCCGCGCGACTTTGCGGTTTAACGTTGGCCGACGGCTGACGAAGGCCTGCAGCCAGTCGCGGTAACGCCAGATCAATAGCCCAATGGCGCCAATCACCGTGCCCCACAGCAACACTTCGATCAGGTTGGCCAGTGCGCCAAAGCGTTGGCTGTTCAGCAAGCTGAACAGCGCCTTCAGCCATGCGGGTGTTTGATCCTCGTCCGCGTTGTTGGCGGCGGGTTTGTCTTCGCCAAAACGATAGCGTGTTACCGTTTCCTTGTTCTTGAACGGTGGTTGATCGAGGATGGCCTTGATGCTGTCTCGGGACGCCTGACTGGTCAGTGGTTGCTCCAGCAGACGCGCAGAGTCCGGCGAGATGACCGGTTCGGCGGCCCAGACGCTTTGCGCCGTCGGCACCAGCAGGATCGCGGCCAGCAGCAGCGTGACGATCGCGCTGGACAAGCGTTGGCGCAATCGGCGAAAGACCAGTTCGATATCCCAGGCTTCCAGCCACGTGCGCCGGTTCAGATAAAGGCTGAAACCGCAGGCCACATAGATCGGTTCCCAGACAATCAGCACCAGAACGTAAAAGGTATTGGTCAGGTGTTCCAGCCAGCGCCAGTCTTGTGTGGCGGCGGTAATCAAGGTCTGCCAGCCCCAGTCGAGTTCGACCTGTTGCGGCAAGAGCATGTAGAACAGCGCCATCAAGCCGATCCATAGCGCGGTTTCCAGATGCACGCCGATGATCGTCAGCCACTGGGCGGCACCCGCGTTGCGTTGCAGCAACACGCGCAAACGTTGTTGGCGTGCTTCGCCCCCCAAGCCTTCGAGTTGCACCACGGGCATCAGAAAACTGCGGTTCAGGCTCAGGCGGCGCCAGGTCAGGCTGGCCAGCAGTTGCGGCTTGAGCAGGCGCGGCCATTGGCGCAGGGCCTGCTTCAGCGTGGGCGTTTCACCGAACATGGCTTTGGACAGGATGTACAGCGGCAGTCGATCGAACGCCGGTTTGAGCCACCAGAACAGGAGCACGGCGAGGGAAGGCGAATCCCACAGTATCAGGGTGAGCAGGGCAAAAATCGGCAAGGTCACGATCGCCCAACTGGTCATCAACAGGCGTCGATGGCGCTGGCTCAGCAGCACCCCCAGGTCCATGGCTTCCCAGGTTGTGCGCGGGCGGATCACCACACTGGCATCACTCAGGCGCATGACGAGTTCGTCCGGCGAACAGCAGATAAGTCGCCACCAACAACCAGAGCGCCGCACCGACCAGGTATTTGGTCAGCGGCGCGAGCCCGGTCTTTGACGACCAGTAGGCTTCGATAAATGCCGCAATCAGCAGAAACAGCATGACCCCGCAAATCAGCAACACGCTCTTGCGCGCTGCCAGTTGCAGGGCTTCGGCGCAGGGCAAACGCCCCGGCGCGATCAAGGCCCAGCCCAGTTGCAGGCCCGCGGCACCGGCCAGGACGATGGCACTCAATTCGAAGGCACCATGGCCGATCACGAACGACCAGAAGGTTTGCCCATAGCCGATGTGCGTCAGATGCCCGGCCACCGCGCCGATCATCAAACCGTTGAAAAACAGGAAGAACGCGCTGCCCAGGCCAAACAGCAAACCGCTGGCGAAGGTCTGAAAGGCGATGCCGATGTTGTGCATGATGTAGTAACCGAACATCACCCAGTTTTCACTGGCCGCTCGTTCGGCCGAACGTCCCAGGTGGCCGGCGACGGGGTCGTACATGCTTTGCATCTCAAAGACCTGCTCGGCCGGGATCAGGTTGTAGACCAGCTCCGGGAACAGATACACCAGCAATGCAAAGCCGATCAGGCTACCAAAAAACATCAGGCCGGCGGCAAGCACGAAACGCCACTGTTCACGCACCAGTTGCGGGAAGTCGGCGAGGATGAAATTCAACACGTTGGCACCCAGTCGACTTCGATGCCGATAAAGCTGTTGATGCCCGCGCAGCACCTGTTGCTGCAATGAATCGATCAGGAAACTGCTGTAGCCGCGCTCCTGAGCCAGGGCCAGGTGTTGGCAGAGCCGTCGATAATCGCTGGGGAAACTGGCGACTCCAGAGGCGTCCTTGCGGCGTTCCAGCCGTTCAAGCATGAGTGCAAACTGCTCCCATTCGGCTTGGTGGCGACTTTCGAAAAGGCTTTGCTTCATGTGGGGCCCAACAAGCCACGGGCGATGCCGTTGAGTTCGGCCCTCGCCTGTGACTTCGATACCTGCAACGGTTGCGCGAGTATCGAGGCGAGCTCGTTAGCCCGCGCCTCGGAGAGTTCACCCTGGCGTTCGGCAAACCCGAGGATGGCGCGTTGCTCGGTCAGCGTCAGCGCGAAGGCTGCGCGTCGCGGCGGGACATCAGGCAGTTGCGGTCGGGTGAGCGGTTGTTCGCGGTAGATCACCAGTGTACCGGCAGCCAGGTCGCCGAGGCGTTTGAAGGAGGGGTGTTGCAGGCAGCTGATCGCCCCGAGAAAGTAGCTGAACGGCAGCATGTCGACAAATCGCAGCAGGTTGCGCAGCAAGGACGCGGACCAGCCGATCGGCGTGCCATCGTCGTGCACCACACGCAGCCCCATCCATTGCTTGCCTGGCGAGCGGCCCTGATTGAGCACCTCGAACAGCACCATGTACCACCAGCTCACTACGAACAGCAGAATCGAACCAAGCCCGGCGCCAAGCTTTCCGAGAAACGCCAACATAATAAACAGCAGGCTCAGTATCACCCCGCGCAGGCCCGAGTCGATGGCGAACGCCAGCGCACGTACCATCAACCCGGCCGGGCGCAGCGGCAAGTCGATGCCTTCGGGCGTTTCGACGTGATATCGCGTGTCCAGTGGCCGGGCCAGCGTCGCTTTCCCTGGCAGTGCTGTGGTTTCGAGCATGGGCAACCTGATGTGGCTTGGTCTGTCGGATGCTAGCAGCCTCTTGGGGGCAAACGACATAACTATGTATTGCACGGTAAGTCGTCAGAGATGATTGAATAACAAGATTGCTGGTCGGGGCGCCGTGAGTGCGCCTAGACTTCGCCGGTCTTCAGTTCAGGAACAACCCGTGACCTCGATCTTCTGGTACGACTATGAAACCACTGGCATCAACCCCCGTTGCGACCGCCCGCTGCAAGTGGCGGGGATTCGCACCGACTTCGATCTCAATGAAATAGACGAACCGGTCAACCTTTATTGCCAGCCCAGCGACGACATCCTGCCTCATCCGGCGGCTTGCGCGATCACCGGTATTACGCCCGCGCTTCTGGCCGAGCAAGGTTTGAGTGAAGCCGATTTCATGACACGGGTTCATGCCCAGCTCGCTGCGCCCGGCACCTGTGGAGCCGGGTACAACACGCTGCGTTTTGACGACGAGATGACCCGTTACAGCCTGTATCGAAACTTTTTCGACCCCTACGCACGAGAGTGGCAGGGCGGCAACAGTCGCTGGGACTTGATCGATGTGGTGCGGGCGGCTTATGCCTTGCGTCCCGATGGGCTCGTCTGGCCCAGGGACGACGAAGGGCGAGTCACGCTCAAACTCGAACGTCTGACCGCGGCCAATGGCATCGATCACGGGCATGCACACGAGGCGCTGTCGGATGTTCGAGCCACCATCGCCCTGGCGCGTCTGATTCGGGAAAAACAGCCGAAGTTGTATGACTGGCTGTTTCAATTGCGCGGCAAACAAAAGGTCATGGATCAAATTCGGCTGTTGCAGCCGATGGTGCATATTTCCGGGCGCTTTTCGGCGGCCCGCAACTATGTGGGTGTGGTGCTGCCGTTGGCCTGGCATCCCCGCAATCGCAACGCGCTGATTGTCTGTGACCTGCACCTGGACCCTCAGGGGCTTCTCGATTTGGATGCCGAAACCTTGCGCCAGCGGCTTTATACCCGCCGCGATGATTTGGCCGAAGGTGAACTGCCGGTGCCGCTCAAGCTCATACACATCAACAAGTGCCCGGTAGTGGCGCCCTTATCGGTACTTCGTCCTGTAGATCAGCAACGTTTGGGGCTGGACATGGCGCTTTATCAGGAGCGGGCGCTGCGGCTAAGTGACGCGCAACAAGTTTGGCTAGATAAAGTGTCAAGCATTTACTCCCGCGACGATTTCTCTTCGAGCCAAGACCCCGAGCAACAGTTATACGACGGTTTTATCGGTGATCGGGACCGGCGTCTATGCGAGCAAGTCAGAACCGCCGACCCAGCGCAATTAGCACAAGAACTGTGGCCTTTCGATGATGAGCGTTTGCCAGAATTATTGTTTCGTTATCGCGCACGCAACTTTCCAGATACGTTGAGCGCGGAAGAGCAAGAACGCTGGCGAATATTCTGTCAGAAACGTTTGTGTGCACCTGAGTGGGGCGCGCCAAATACGCTGGATAGTTTTCTGGAGGCAGCCGCTCAATTGATGACTAGTGCTACATCGTTTCAGCGAATGGTTCTGGATGAATGGCAGAATCATGTCCAGGCATTACGCAAACGTTTGAGTCTTTGAAAACGAAAATGATTGCCGCTTGAATTCCAGACATAAAAAAACGCCAGCATTCGCTGGCGTTCTTTTGAGTCGCGATCAGGCTGCGACACGCTTGCGGCTTAGCCCAACAGGGTAGCCCAGCCTTCAACCACGTCACCGCCCCACTTGGCTTTCCACTCTTTCAGAGTCTTGTGGTTGCCACCTTTGGTTTCGATGACTTCGCCGTTGTGCGGGTTTTTGTATTGTTTAACTTTGCGAGCACGTTTGGTGCCGGTAGTTTTTACTGCGCCGCCACGTGGAGCCTTGGTTTTGGACTCTGGATCCAAAAGCGCGATGATGTCACGCAGGGATTTGGAGTATTCGCCCATCAGGGTGCGCAGTTTGCCTTCGAATTCCAGCTCGGTTTGCAGTTTGTCGTCTTGGGACAGATTCTTCAAACGGGCTTGCAGCTCTTTGATAGCTTCTTCGGTGGCGCGATATTCGTTGATCAAGGACATGGGGACTACCTTATGTTAGGCGCTGGATGGCAGGGTGACAGTGCGACAATAATAGTCAGGGTGTTTCATCAAGTAAACATTAAACCGGAGTTTTATTTAAATTAGTTGCGGAATAGGACACACATTGGAGGGGCAGTTAAATAGCGTCACAAATATTCACAGTTGACCTCTTGAAGATTGCCCGCAAGAACACCATCGCGTGGGGCAGCCTGGTGCTTGCAGAACCTGTATCGGACCTGCGGGCAAAGCCATGCGTCATCAATACTGCAGTTTTGCTGCGCAATCGCTAGAATAGCGGCCTTTGCGAAGTTCTGGAGTTTCCCCTCATGCGCACTTTTCGGCTGGTGATTGCTTGCCCGGACCGCGTCGGCATCGTTGCTAAAGTCAGTAACTTTCTGGCGTCCCATAACGGCTGGATCACTGAAGCGAGCCATCACTCGGATAATCTCAGTGGCTGGTTCTTCATGCGTCACGAAATTCGTGCCGACTCGTTGCCTTTCGGGATCGAGGCTTTTCGCGAAGCGTTTGCACCGATTGCCGAAGAGTTCTCGATGGACTGGCGCATCACCGACACCGAGCAGAAGAAACGCGTGGTGTTGATGGCCAGCCGTGAATCCCACTGCCTGGCCGACTTGCTGCACCGCTGGCACAGCGATGAACTGGACTGTGAAATCGCCTGCGTGATTTCCAACCATGATGATTTGCGCAGCATGGTCGAGTGGCACGGTATTCCTTACTACCATGTCCCGGTCAACCCACAGAACAAGGAGCCGGCCTTCGCCGAAGTCTCGCGCCTGGTCAAACAGCACGAGGCCGAAGTGGTGGTCCTTGCCCGTTACATGCAGATTCTGCCGCCTGAGTTGTGCAGCGAATACGCCCATAAGGTCATCAATATTCATCACAGCTTCTTGCCGTCGTTTGTCGGCGCCAAGCCGTATCACCAGGCTTCGATGCGCGGTGTGAAGTTGATCGGCGCCACATGCCACTACGTAACCGAAGAGCTGGACGCTGGTCCGATCATCGAGCAAGACGTAGTGCGCGTGAGTCACAGCGACAGTATTGAAGACATGGTGCGCTTCGGCCGTGACGTCGAGAAAATGGTGCTGGCCCGTGGTCTGCGTTATCACCTGGAAGACCGGGTGTTGGTGCATGGCAACAAAACCGTCGTGTTCTGATAGCCGTACGGTTGAAATTCGAAGGGCCTGGGCGTTCAATCGCTTCAGGCCCTTCGCCGTTTTTGCACTGAGAACATAACCATGGCCGATCCATTGGACAAAGCTACTTCCAAGGCACCCGCCACATTGGGTGAGGGCTGTTTGAGTCGCTATGACCCTGATGACCTGAGCCCCGAAGACGGCACGGAGTTTCCCGGTGCCGCCGAGTTGTGGGAGCAGTTGCAGGACTGTGGCGAGGGGGCTAGCCCCCGTTCGGCGGCGCAGCCGTCGCAAGATCAGCACGCAAGGTATACCTGAAAGAATGCGGGGGCCGCTTCGCAGCCCAACGGGGGCAAGCCCCCTCGCCACAGGCGATCTTTTAAGCCTGCTTGAACTTCATCAACTTCTTGAGCAATGGCCGCCCAAGCATCAGCAAAAACACCGGGCCACCGACCACCAGATAGAAGTAATAGGTCACTGTCCGCCAGATCAGAATCGCCGCCGCCGCGGTGGATTTTCCGACCATGGGCGCCAGCAGCGCCGCCGATGTCAGTTCCGCCGCCCCGGCACCGCCCGGCAACAGGCTGAACTGCCCCGCACTCAGTGACAGCATCTGGATCAGAAAGCACCAGGCCCACTGCAAGTCCACGCCCAGCCCACGCAATGCCAGATACAGCACGCTATAGCGCAAGAGCCAATGCAGGCAGGTCAGTGCAAACACCGTGATCAACGTCTGAAAGGGCAACTTCAGTGTGTCGGTGAACGCCGCCAGGAAGTGCAGGAGCTTTCGCGCCCAGCGCATCCGGGTGGTGCCTTTGACATTGAGGCGAGCGAGCAACCGACCACTCAGACGAATCAGCGAGCGGTGGCAGCGAGCTGCCAACATGCAACTGAATAACCCGCCGAACATCGAGATGGCGCTGACGGTCAGCAGCCATTCCATGCGCTGACTGAGGTGCTGGAACAGTGCATAAATCAGAATCCCGCTCAGTGCACAGAGAAAAAACAGCAGATCGCTCAACTGGTCCATGGCGAACACGGCGCTGCCCCTGGCCGGCCGGACGCCGTGGCGTGCCAGCAACGCCATGATGGTCAGCGGTCCGCCGCTACCGCCGGGGGTGGCGCAGTAGGCGAATTCGGCGGACATCACCACCCCAAGGCTTTTGAAACGACTGACCTTGCCGCTCTGATCTCCCAGCAACAGGCGCAAGCGCAGGGTGTTGAGCATCCAGCAGAGCAGGATCATGCCGAACATGATCAGCAACCATTTCAGCGGAAAGCTTTGCAGCCGCGACCATGTTTCTCCGCCACCCAGCAACGACGGAATGAGCACCGCAGCGAGCAGGGCGACGACCAGCAGAATCCCGCGGCTCATGCGGCGCGACCGATAGGGTCACGTTGCTGTGTCAGCCAGTTGGCTTTGGTCATCGGCACGCGACCCTCGTCGAGCAAGCGCTTGAGGGTTTGCAGCCAGTAGTGACGCGAGAATTCATGGCGCATGTCCACCGGGTGCAGGCCGAGGCGAATCACCGGCGCCTGGCGCCAGCGTTGTTCACGCTGATCGCTGACGATTTTCGACAGACCCCGGCGCAAGGCGCTGCGCGCGCTCCAGACCAGGCACGGGGCATCGATCGCGGTGAAATCCGGCAATCGATACAGATGCTGCGAGTCGCTGGTGTAGCGCAGCGGTACCTGGCGCAAGGCTTGGCGGGTGCCTTCGCTCATCAGCCAGGCCGGGGCGACGAAACCTTCTAATGGCCAGTTGTAACGGTGGAACACCTCGATTCCGGCACGCAGGCGGGTGAGGGCTGCTTCCAGAGGCAGGTCGTAGAACTCGCCTTCGTGGGTGTAGATTCGGCGCATGAACCAGTCTCGGGGAGTGATGGGGATCGGTCCTTCATCGCAATGAAAGTAACCATGCAGTGCCAGTTCGTCGCCGCGAGCGACGCGGCGGGTCAGCAAACGTCGAAACGCCGGATACGCGCCCAGGTCGTTATGCTTGTGGAAATCCGGTACCACCAGCCAGGTGATCGGCACCTCACCCAGCGCGTCGACGGCTTCGACGAAGGCTTGGTAATCGGGCCAGGTTTGCGGCGCAACGTCGTGCAATACCAGTAACAGGCTGGACGCGTTCATGGGCTCAACCATTAGCGGTTAGTGGCCATTGAGTGCCGAGTACGGCGTGATAGTGCCCCAGCAGGCTGTCGACCACGATGTCCCAGGCGTAATGCTGCTCGACATGGCTGCGGGCTTGTTTGCCCAGCGCGGCACTGCCCTGACTGAACAGTTCGCGCACAGCGTTGGCCATCGCCGCTGGATTGTTCGGCGCGCACAGCAGGCCGCATTGATCGGTGACAATTTCCTGAAAAGCCCCGGCCGCCACGGCCACCACCGGAATGCCGCTGGCCATGGCTTCGAGGACCACCAGGCCAAAGGTTTCCTGATCACCGGCATGCACCAGCACATCGGCACTGGCCATCAAGCGCGCGACTTGCGCCGCCGGGTAGAACTCGTCGAGGACGGTGACATTGCGCGGTACCAGGGTCGGCATCGACGAACCCACCAATAACAGGTGATAGCGACGGCCCAGGCGTTTCATGCATTTGAGCAGCACTGGCAGGTTTTTTTCCTTGGATCCACGGCCGGCGAAGATCAGCAGATGAGTATTTTCATCGATGCCCAATTCGGACCGCAAACCTGGATCCCGTTTACTGGGGTTGAATGTTTGCAGGTCGACGCCCAGCGGTTGTACGAAAACGTTCTTCACGCCCAACCCGATCAGTTTATCGGCCATGATTTGACTCGGCGCCAGAACCCGGTCGAAGTTGCCATAAAGTTTGCTGACATAAGCTTCGATATTGGGGGTAACCCAATTGCCCATGCGATTGCTGACCAACAGCGGCAGGTCCGAATGATAAAAGCCGATCACCGGCACATCGAGTTGCCGCTTGGCGTCCAATGCAGCCCAAGCGGTCAGGTAGGGGTCGCCGACTTCAATCAGATCAGGCTGTAAATCCTGCAGAACATTGCGCCAGGGCGCGAGGCGGAGGGGGAAGCGATAACCCTTGCCAAAGGGCAGGGCAGGGGCCGGAACCGTGTAAATGCCATCCCGTTCACTTAAATGTGCCCCAGGGATCAGCAAGCTGTGACGAATGCCTGGCTTGTTGCCCAGGCGGCGGTGTTTGGCATCCAGATAAGTGCGCACGCCACCGCTGGCAGGGGCGTAGAACATGGTTATGTCAGCGATATGCACGATGAACATCCCTCCGGGATCGTTGTTCTCCCTTTGGTTGACCTATATGAAGGATAGATGTTCGGTTGGGGTTTTGCGGTGGGGAGGCTTTGGACGATTATGTGGCGAGGGAGCTTGCTCCCGCTCGGCTGCGAAGCAGTCGTAAAATCAGTCGGTGTGTTCAATCTGGCACACCTTCAATCCCGATTTTGGGGTCGCTTCGCGACCCAGCGGGAGCAAGCTCCCTCGCCACAGTGTGATCAGACGCTAAATCCGGAAACTGCCTACCAACTGCTTCAATCGCGAAGCCTGCTGCTCAAGGTCCGAGCAGGCACGCAACGTCGACTGCAGGTTTTCCACGCCTTCCTGGTTCAACGTGTTGATCTCAGTGATATCCACGTTGATCGACTCAACCACCGCCGTCTGTTCCTCGGTCGCTGTAGCCACGGATTGGTTCATGCCGTCGATTTCGCCGATGCGCAACGTCACGCTGTTCAAGCGTTCACCGGCCAGGTTGGCGATTTCCACGCTGTCCTGGCTGTGGCGCTGGCTGTCGCTCATGGTGCTGACGGACTCACGGGCGCCGATTTGCAGCTCCTCGATCATGGTTTGCACTTGTTGCGCCGATTCCTGTGTGCGGTGCGCCAGGTTGCGTACCTCGTCGGCCACCACGGCAAAACCGCGCCCGGCTTCACCGGCCCGCGCTGCTTCAATGGCCGCGTTCAGCGCCAGCAGGTTGGTTTGCTGGGAGATGCTGGTGATCACTTCGAGAATCTGCCCGATGTTCACGGTTTTGCTGTTCAGCGATTCGATGTTGGTACTTGAGGCGCTGAGCATGCTCGACAGCTGGTTCATCGCGGCAATGCTGCGATCCACCACTTGCTGGCCGTCTTCGGCCAGGCTGCGCGCGTCGCTGGCCTGATTTGACGCTTGCGCGGCGTTACGGGCGATTTCCTGGGCCGCGGCACCGAGCTGGTTGATTGCCGCGGCGACACTGCTGGTGCGCGAGGCCTGTTGGTCGGAGTTGGACATCGACGAGTTCGAGGCCGCCACCACCCGCAGGGCCACTTCGTTGACCTGGCCGGTGGCCGAGGACACTTCGCGGATCGACGTATGAACCCGTTCCACGAAACGGTTGAACGCCGTGCCGAGGATGCCGAATTCGTCCTGGTTCTGGATGGTCAGGCGCTTGGTCAGGTCGCCTTCACCGTCGGCGATGTCTTCCATGGCGCGGGTCATGACGTGCAGCGGCTGGATCAGGATGCGGATCAACATGCCGAGCAGGGCGATGATGATTGCCACGGCAATGATGGTGGCGACGACCGCCGAGGCGCGAAACTCGCTGAGCATTGAGAAGGCTTTGTCTTTATCCACCGACAGGCCGATGTACCAGTTCACCGACGGCAGGCCTTTGATCGGGGTGAACGTGACGATGCGGGTTTTGCCGTCGACTTCGACTTCACTGATGCCGCCGCTGATGCGTGGGGTGTTCTTCGGGTAAGCCTCGCCGAGGGACTTCATCACCATGGATTTATCCGGATGGACCAGGATCTTGCCGTCGGCGCTGACCAGGAAGGCATAGCCCATGCCGTCGAAGTCACGCGCGGTCAGGGTATCGATCAGGGTTTGCAGGCTCAAGTCACCGCCTACCACCCCCACGCTTTGCCCGGCTTTCTTCGAGGCGGTGGCGATGGAGATGATGGTCTGACCGGTCGCCGCATCTATATAAGGTTCGGTCAGCGTCGAGCCATTGCTGTTTACCGCGCCTTTGTACCAAGGGCGAACTCTGGGGTCGTAGCCGTCCGGCATCTTGGAGTCCGGGCGGTTGATGAAAGTGCCGCTGGCATCGCCCAGGTACCTGGCCATGAAGGTCGATTCCAGAGCCTTCTGTTCAAGCAGGTTGGCGACGTTGGATTGTTCGGGGTTGATGGCAATGTTCTGCGCGAGACTCTCGATCAGCAGGATGCGACCTGCCAGCCAGGTCTGAATGTTATTGGCGGTGACATCGCCCATTTCATTGAGGTAGTTGTCCAGATCCTCGCGGATGGCATTGCGCTGTAAATAGTCGTTGTACAGTGTGAACGAGGCGAAGGCAGCAATAACGATGAGGGCGGCGGCAAGCAGTATTTTATGGCTGAAGCGCAGATTTTTGTTCATGGCTTGGGGTTCCGCTAAGGTCTTATTATTCAGGGCGTGCTTTTATAAAGGCACGCAAAACGGGCAGTGTTGAAATCAAGCTGATATTTCCGTCCTCTCCTTAGGGGGATTACCGACGCTTTTCAGTCTTTTATATCGGCCATGAAGGATCAAAGATTAACCATGGGTGACAAAATGCCTGACTCATTGCAACTCGTTATCGGCGCCGATCTCGCGGGCCAGTCCATCGCCCAGGCCATGCGCCTGGCCAACCGTCACGGCCTGGTAGCGGGCGCTACCGGGACCGGTAAAACCGTCACCTTGCAGCGCCTGGCCGAAGCCTTCAGCGATGCTGGCGTGGCGGTGTTCGCGGCGGACATCAAAGGCGACCTGTGCGGCCTGGGCGCCGCCGGCAACCCTCAAGGCAAGGTCGCGGAGCGGATCGCCGGGATGCCCTGGCTGAACCATAAGCCTCAGGCGTATCCGGTTACCCTGTGGGACATTAACGGTCAGTCCGGTCATCCACTGCGCACAACCTTGAGCGAAATGGGCCCGTTGCTGCTCGGCAGCTTGCTGGAACTGACCGACAGTCAGCAGTCGGCACTCTATGCCGCGTTCAAGGTGGCCGACCGCGAAGGGCTGTTGCTGCTGGATTTGAAGGATCTGAAGGCGCTGCTCAATCATCTGCGCGATAACCCCGAATTGCTGGGGGATGACGCCGCGTTGATGACCACCGGTTCCAGCCAGGCCCTGTTGCGCCGTCTGGCGACGCTGGAGCAGCAGGGCGCCGAAGCGTTGTTCGGCGAACCGGCGCTGCAACTGGAAGACATGTTGCAACCGGCCGTGGATGGTCGCGGGCGCATTCACTTGCTCGATGCCAGCCGTCTGGTACACGAAGCGCCAAAGGTCTATGCGACGTTCCTGCTGTGGTTGCTGGCCGAACTGTTCGAGCAACTGCCGGAGCGTGGCGATGCCGAGAAACCGCTGCTGGCGCTGTTTTTCGACGAGGCGCACTTGTTGTTCGCCGGTACGCCCAAGGCATTGCAGGAGCGTCTGGAACAAGTGGTGCGACTGATTCGCTCGAAAGGCGTGGGGGTGTATTTCGTCACCCAATCGCCGGGCGACTTGCCGGATGATGTGCTGGCTCAGCTGGGCCTGCGTATTCAGCATGGTTTGCGTGCATTCACCGCCAAAGAGCAGAAATCCCTGCGCGCGGTGGCCGACGGCTTCCGGCCGAACCCGGCGTTCGATGCCTTGTCGGTATTGACGGAGCTGGGGATCGGCGAGGCGCTGGTCGGTACCTTGCAAGACAAGGGCACGCCGGGGATGGTCCAGCGTGTATTGGTTGCACCGCCGCAATCGCGGATCGGGCCGCTGACCGAGACCGAGCGCACCGTGCTGATCGCCGGTTCGCCGTTCAAGGGGCGTTACGACAAACCGGTCGATCGCGAATCGGCTTATGAAGTGCTGATGGGGCGCAAAGGCCTGGCGCCGGATCCCGAAGCAGCGCCGGGCAAACCTGCTCCTGAAGAGCCGAGTTTCACCGAACAGGCCGGGGAATTCCTCGGCACGGCGGCAGGCCAGGCGTTGAAATCAGCCATGCGACAGGCGGCAAATCAATTGGGCCGACAACTGGTACGCGGGTTGATGGGGTCATTGCTAGGTGGCAGCAAACGCCGCTGACAAGTGGGCAATCAAAATGTGGGGCTGGCTTGTGGCGAGGGAGCTTGCTCCCGTTGGACTGCGAAGCAGTCCCATTTTGGGGCCGCTTCGCAGCCCGGCGGGAGCAAGCTCCCTCGCCACAGGCCCGCTCCCACATTGGTTTTATGTCAGGTTTTGGGTTTGGCGTGCGCCGCCAGCCGTTCGAGGGCCGCCCGCAGGTTCGGGTCGGTAATCCCGTCAGCCGTCGCCTGAATGGTCGCCGCCGCATCAGTCGACAAATTTATCGTATGCCCCGCCGCCCCTTGCTGAACGGTAGGCGGTTGAACCTTGAACAGGATCCGCGTCAGGCTGGCGAACTCGTCGAACAGCTGTAACTGCCGTTGCAGACGCTTTTGCTGATAACGCAGGCGGGTGGCCCAGTGGCCGTCGGTGACAATCAGCAATAAACTGCCTTCGCGCCACGACGCCACATGGCAATGCTCGCGGGCAGCCGGCTGCAACTGACTTTCCACCAGACGTTGTAAATGACCCAGGCGTTGAGCGTGGCCAAAAATGGCTTTCAGCGGTTTGGCTTCGCGAAGCAGAACGGCGGGTGCTCTGGCCGTGAGAGGGCGAAATGCCATGATCGAACACCTGAAGTAACAGAGCGGCCATGGTAACAGAAAGCATCCGTTGCCCCCGACCCATTGCTTTGCGAGCGCTTTACCCATTAAATCAACGAGTAACTTGTACCCTCAATGGGTTGAAGTTCAGCAAAATGCCCTTATTTTAAGTGAGCCCCGTCACAGCGCAGTGCATGCATCGTGGAATAACGCCACTTTCCTCACCATCGTTTCCGGGTAGAATGCTCGTTCGCATGCGGCCATGAGGGCTGCACGGGCGACTCACGGGGCCGCCCTCCATCCCTTTAGTGTGGAAGATCCTGCCGATATGTTTGCGCCTTTGTTAAAGAAACTTTTTGGAAGCAAGAACGAGCGTGAAGTCAAACGCATGCTCAAGACGGTGCAGCTCGTCAATGCCTTCGAAGAGCAAATGGTAGCCCTTTCGGACGATCAATTGCGTGCCAAGACCGACGAGTTCAAGGCCCGCCTCGCCAAAGGGGAAACCCTCGACAAACTGCTGCCAGAAGCCTTTGCGGTCGCCCGCGAAGCCGGCAAGCGCGTCATGGGTATGCGCCACTTCGATGTCCAGCTGATCGGCGGCATGACCTTGCATGAAGGCATGATCGCGGAAATGCGTACCGGTGAAGGCAAGACCCTGGTGGCAACACTGGGCGTTTACCTCAACGCGCTGTCCGGCAAGGGCGTGCACGTTGTGACGGTGAACGACTACCTGGCCCGCCGTGACGCCAACTGGATGCGTCCGCTCTACGAATTCCTCGGCATGACGGTCGGCGTGGTCACCCCATTCCAGCCGCCGGAAGAGAAGCGCGCCGCTTACGCCGCCGACATCACCTACGGCACCAACAACGAATTCGGTTTCGACTACCTGCGCGACAACATGGCGTTCAGCATGGAAGAAAAATTCCAGCGCGAACTCAACTTTGCCGTGATCGACGAAGTCGACTCCATCCTCATCGACGAAGCCCGTACCCCGCTGATCATCTCCGGTCAGGCCGAGGACAGCTCCAAGCTGTACATCGAGATCAACAAACTGATCCCGCAGCTGGAATTGCACGTCGAAGAAGTCGAAGGCGAAGTCACCAAGGCTGGCCACTACACCGTCGACGAGAAGACCCGTCAGGTCGAACTCAACGAAGCCGGTCACCAGTTCATCGAAGACATGCTGACCCGCGTCGGCCTGCTGGCTGAAGGCGAGAGCCTGTATTCGGCGCATAACCTCGGTCTGCTGACCCACGTTTATGCCGGTCTGCGCGCGCACAAGCTATTCAACCGTAACGTCGAATACATCGTGCAGGACGGTCAGGTCGTGCTGGTCGACGAACACACCGGCCGTACCATGCCGGGTCGCCGTTTGTCCGAAGGCCTGCACCAGGCCATCGAAGCCAAGGAACACCTGAACATCCAGGCCGAGAGCCAGACCCTGGCGTCGACCACGTTCCAGAACTACTTCCGTCTGTACAACAAGCTGTCCGGCATGACCGGTACCGCGGACACCGAAGCGTTCGAGTTCCACCAGATCTACGGCCTGCAGGTCATGGTCATCCCGCCGAACAAGCCGTTGGCGCGTAAAGACTACAACGACTTGGTGTTCCTGACCGCCGAAGAGAAATACGCGGCGATCATCAACGACATCAAGGAGTGCATGACTCAGGGCCGTCCGGTGCTGGTGGGTACCGCCACCATCGAAACGTCCGAGCACATGTCCAGCCTGCTCGTGAAGGAAGGCATCGAACACAAGGTTCTGAACGCCAAGTTCCACGAAAAAGAAGCCGAAATCATTGCTCAGGCCGGTCGTCCGGGCGCACTGACCATCGCCACCAACATGGCCGGTCGTGGTACCGACATCCTGTTGGGCGGTAACTGGGAAGTGGAAGTGGCTTCGCTGGAAGACCCGACTCCTGAGCAGATTGCCCAGATCAAGGCCGACTGGCAGAAACGTCACCAGCAAGTGCTGGAGTCGGGCGGTTTGCAGGTGATCGCTTCCGAGCGTCACGAATCGCGCCGTATCGACAACCAGTTGCGCGGTCGTGCCGGTCGTCAGGGCGACGCCGGTTCCAGCCGTTTCTACCTGTCGCTGGAAGACAGCCTGATGCGCATCTTCGCCTCTGACCGGGTGAAGAATTTCATGAAGGCGCTGGGCATGCAGTCCGGTGAGGCGATCGAGCACCGCATGGTGACCAACGCCATCGAGAAGGCTCAGCGCAAGGTTGAAGGCCGTAACTTCGACATTCGTAAACAACTGCTTGAGTTCGACGACGTCAACAACGAACAACGTAAAGTGATCTATCACATGCGTAACAGTTTGTTGGCCGCCGACAACATTGGCGAAACCATCGCCGATTTCCGTCAGGACGTGCTCAACGCAACCGTCAGCGCGCACATTCCACCGCAATCGCTGCCAGAGCAGTGGGACGTGGCCGGTCTGGAAGCGGCGTTGCAGAGCGACTTCGGTGTGGCGTTGCCGATCCAGCAATGGCTGGACGAAGACGATCACCTCTACGAAGAGACCCTGCGCGAGAAGCTGATGAACGAGCTGATTGCCGCGTACAACGAGAAAGAAGACCAGGCCGGTGCCGAAGCGCTGCGCTCCTTCGAGAAGCAAATCGTTCTGCGTGTACTGGATGACCTGTGGAAAGACCACCTGTCGACCATGGATCACCTGCGTCACGGCATCCACTTGCGTGGTTATGCACAGAAGAACCCGAAGCAGGAGTACAAGCGCGAGTCCTTCACCTTGTTCTCCGAGTTGCTGGATTCGATCAAGCGCGACTCGATCCGCGTGCTGTCGCACGTTCAGGTTCGCCGCGAAGACCCGATCGAAGAAGAAGCTCGCCTGCGTCAGGAAGCCGAGGCACTGGCTGCGCGCATGCAGTTCCAGCACGACGAAGCACCTGGCCTGGAGCAACCGGAAGTGTTGGGTGAAGAGGTCGATGTAGCCCTCGCCACCGCACCGGTACGCAACGAGCAGAAGCTGGGCCGTAACGAGCTGTGCTACTGCGGTTCGGGCAAGAAGTACAAGCATTGCCACGGGCAGATCCAGTAAACCCGTTTCATACGCTGAAATACCCGCGCCGCGACCGGCTTATGCCGTCGCGGCGTTTTGCCATTTAAACCACCGCGCCACGTTAAAAGAACGGGGTAATGACGGTGCAGACACTACTTTTTAAGGAGCGCATTCATGGCTGTTGGTCTTGGTCCTTTGCCAACGTTGCACCCGGTTGCCGGTTTTGAACTCGGTATCGCCTCGGCCGGCATCAAGCGCCCGGGGCGCAAGGATGTCGTGGTCATGCGCTGTGCCGAAGGTTCCACAGTGGCGGGCGTGTTCACCCTGAACGCCTTTTGCGCCGCTCCCATTATCCTGGCCAAACAACGCGTGCAAGGCCCGGTACGTTACCTGCTGACCAACACCGGTAATGCCAACGCCGGCACCGGCGAGCCAGGCCTGGCAGCCGCCGAGCGCACGTGTGCCAAACTGGCTGAGCTGACCGGTGTCGATGCAAGCCTGGTGCTGCCGTACTCCACCGGTGTGATCGGCGAGCCGCTGCCGGTCGAAAAAATCGAAGGCGCGCTGCAAGCCGCCCTCGACGATCTGTCGGTGAATAACTGGGAAGCCGCCGCTACCGGCATCATGACCACTGACACCCTGCCAAAGGGTGCCAGCCGCCAGTTCCAGCATGACGGCGTGACCATCACCGTCACCGGCATCAGCAAAGGCGCGGGCATGATCCGCCCGAACATGGCGACCATGCTTGGCTACATCGCCACCGACGCCAAAGTCTCGCGTGACGTGCTGCAAAACTTGCTGCTGGACGGCGCCAACAAGTCGTTCAACCGCATCACCATCGACGGCGACACCTCGACCAACGACTGCTGCATGCTGATCGCCACCGGTCAGGCAGCACTGCCGGAAATCACCGAGGCCAGTGGCCCGCTGTTCGCTTTGCTGAAACAAGCGGTGTTCGAAGTCTGCATGGACGTGGCCCAGGCCATCGTGCGCGACGGTGAAGGCGCGACCAAATTCGTCACCGTGGAAGTCAACGGCGGCGGCAATCACCAGGAGTGCCTGGACGTCGGTTACACCGTGGCCCACTCGCCGCTGATCAAGACAGCACTGTTCGCCTCCGACCCGAACTGGGGTCGCATTCTGGCCGCCGTGGGCCGTGCCGGCGTACCGAACCTGGACGTGAGCAAGATCGACGTATTCCTCGGCGACGTGTGTATCGCCAGCCGTGGTGCTCGCTCTGCCACCTACACCGAAGCCCAGGGCGCGGCGGTGATGCAGCAGGAAGAAATCACCATCCGCATCGAGCTGGGTCGCGGTGATTGCAGCGAAACCATCTGGACGACTGACCTGTCCCACGAATACGTGAAGATCAACGCGGAGTACCGTACGTAAGACTACGTCGACCCTATCGCGGGCAAGCCCGCTCCCACATTGATCGAGTCAGCCACAAGATTGCCGGTTGACACTAAACCCTGTGGGAGCGGGCTTACCCGCGATGACGGACGAACAGACACTCGAGATCCTGGTCTATTCCCCTCATCAAAAGGTCCCGAACATGAGCCTCCACCTGATCATCGGCGACAAACTGCATTCCTCCTGGTCCCTGCGCGCCGCACTGGCCCTTGATTTGACGGGCGCGTCCTACACCGAAGAGCTGATCAAGCTGAACCAGCCGGACACTCGCGAGCGCCTGCTCAAGCATTCGCCGACCGGGAAAGTCCCGCTACTGAAAACCGAACACGGCACCGTCGCCGATTCCCTGGCGATTGCCGAATACCTGGCCGAACAATTTCCCGATGCCGGCCTGTGGCCCCAAGACACTGCCGCCCGTGCCCAGGCGCGTTCGGCGTGTGCGCAGATGCACAGCGGTTTTTTCGCCATGCGCAGCAATTTGCCGTTCGACCTGAGCCACGATGCGCCACTGTCGCCGACTCCGCCTGAGGTTCAGGCTGAAATCGAGCGCATGCTGGCGTTGTGGGCTGAATGTCGTGCCGTCGCGACTGAAACCGGCCCGTTCCTGTTTGGCGGTGCGACCCTGGCCGATGCGTTTTTTGCACCGATCGCCGTACGTCTGCGCACCTATCAGGTGAAGCTGCCCGAGGTCGATGCGGCCTATGTCGAAACCATCTACCAATGGCCAGCCTTCAAGGCCTGGCGGAAGGCGGGACTGGAGGAAATAGAGCGGTGAAACGAGTCCATGTAGCAGCCGCGGTTATCCGCGATAGCAACGGCAAAATCCTCATTGCCCGCCGTGCCGACACCCAGCATCAGGGCGGTTTGTGGGAGTTCCCCGGTGGCAAGGTCGAGGATGACGAATCCGTCGAGACGGCCCTGGCCCGCGAGCTTCACGAAGAGTTGGGCATTGTGGTCAACACCGCGCGGCCGATGATCAAGGTCCGCCACGATTACCCGGACAAGCAGGTGTTGCTGGATGTCTGGGAAGTCTCGGCGTTTACCGGCGAACCCCATGGCGCCGAAGGTCAGCCTTTGGCCTGGGTGACCGCGCGTGAACTGGTGGACTACGAGTTTCCGGCCGCCAACCAGCCGATCGTCGCCGCTGCACGCTTGCCCGGCGAATACTTGATCACCCCGGAGGGCCTGGAAACCCCGGCCTTGCTGCGCGGTATCCAGAAAGCCATCGCTGGCGGCATCAAGTTGATTCAATTGCGCGCGCCCAACGGCTACGACCCGCAATACCGCGATCTGGCGGTTGATGCGGCGGGGCTGTGTGCCGGCAAGGCGCAGTTGATGATCAAGGGGCCGTTTGAATGGCTGGGGGACTTCCCGTCCGCCGGTTGGCACATCACGTCGGCACAGTTGCGCAAGTACGCGGCAGCCGGGCGTCCGCTACCGGCGTCGCGCTGGTTGGCAGCGTCTTGCCACAACGCTGAGGAACTGGCGCTGGCCGAGCAGATGGGCGTGGACTTCGTGACCCTGTCGCCGGTGCAGCCGACGCAGACTCACCCGGATGCGCTGCCATTAGGTTGGGAGCAGGCTTCGAGCTTGATCGAGGGCTTCAGCAAGCCGGTGTTCTTGCTCGGTGGGGTGGGCCCGGCGGAGCGGCAGAAAGCCTGGGAAGCGGGAGCGCAGGGTGTGGCGGGGATTCGGGCGTTTTGGCCTGAAGCCTGATTCTGCGGTGTAGCTGCTGGCGCCATCGCGGGCAAGCCCGCTCCCACAGTGGTTCGTAGTGGACACAAATTTGTGTACGACGCTGATCCCTGTGGGAGCGGGCTTGCCCGCGATGGCGTCTTCGGACGCGCCGACTAAACTTTGGGTTTCGCTGCCGCTTGCCACAAAATCTCGGCAATCCCCTGGCGCTTGGCAATCAACCTTGCCGCCACAAACAACAAATCCGATAACCGATTGATATACGCCAGGCCAACCCCGGCCAGCGGCTCGATCGCATTCAACTGCTGACAGCGCCGCTCGGCACTGCGCGCCAGACAGCGGCATACGTGGGCCTGGGCAATCAGCGCCGAACCGCCGGGCAGAATGAAATTCTCCAGCGGCCCCAACTCTTCATTCCACACATCAATCGCCGCTTCCAGGCGCTCGACTTCTGCTGTGTTCAGTGCCTGATACACCGGCATCGCCAGTTCGCCACCCAAGTCGAACAACCGATGCTGACAAGGCGCCAACACCTCGATCACTTCGCTCAACCCTGGATACGCGTTACTTTCCGCAGCCAACCCGGCCAACAGCACACCCACCTGGCTATTCAGCGTATCGACTTCGCCAATGGCTTCGATTCGCGGATGGTCTTTGGGCACCCGGCGGCCATCGCCGAGCCCGGTTTCGCCTTTGTCGCCAGTGCGGGTGTAAATCTTCGACAAGCGAAAGCCCATGGTTACCTCGACAGCTGATTGAGTTCTTGAGAGACCACCGGCGTGCCGGACAGCGGCAGGCGCAAGGTGAAACAGGTACCTTGGCCCGGCGTCGATTGCACTTCCATCTGACCTTTGTGGTTGTTAGTGATGATGAAATACGAGACCGAGAGTCCAAGGCCGGTGCCCTGACCGATTTCCTTGGTGGTGAAGAACGGCTCGAACGTGCGTTTGCGCACGTTCTCGCTCATGCCGATGCCGTTGTCCTCGACCTGAATTTCCGCCCATGGAGGATTCAGTTTTGTACGCAGAATGATCCGCCCCGGTTCGCGGTCGTCCGGGCGCTGGTGAATGGCTTGCGCGGCGTTTTTCAGCAGGTTGAGCAGCACTTGTTCCAGTTCGTTGGCGGTGCCGGGCACCGGGCCCAGTGCCGGATCGAACTGCCGAATGATCGCTTGACCCTTGAAGTCGAAGCCGATGGCCAGGTCGAAGTCATTGCCGGCAATTTCCACCGCTTGATCGATCAACGCCGGCAAATCGCACGGGGCCATCTGCCGGGTACTGCGGCGGCTGAAGCTGAGCATGTGCGTCACGATTTTTGCCGCCCGGGCGCCGGCCTGTTGAATGCCATCGAGCAGCTTCGGGACTTCACGAGCTTGAAGGTACTGGTTGACCGTTTCCAGCTCGATGCCGAGTTGTTCGGCCTGTTCGAGGTTTTTCGGCAAGTCGGGTGACAGGCGTCGACGAATGTTCTGCACGTTGTGCAGGATTGCGCCCAGTGGATTATTGATTTCGTGGGCCATGCCGGCGGCGAGGCCGCCGACCGAGAGCATTTTTTCCGACTGCACCATCATTTCTTCCAGGGACAGACGCTGGGTGATGTCGTCGATCCGGATCACCACACCGCGCCCGGCACCGCCCATCAAAGGGTAGAACGTCAGGGCGTAATGCTTGGGTTCATCGTCCTTGAGCCAGGTAACGCGTTCGATCTTCGCCACCGTGTGCTGCTCGACGGTTTGCCTGAGTTGCGGCAGGAACGGCTTGAGCGGTTCGAAGGCGAGGAAGATCGGCTGGTTCAGGGCTTCATCGAGACGTGTGCCGGACAGGGCGCTGGCCTCCTGATTCCACTGGGTCACGTAGAGCTGCTCGTCGAGGGCGATCAGTGCCGACGGCATGGAATCGATGATGCTGTTGAGGTAGTTCTGGAAACCGGTGAGTTTTTTCTCGATCTTGCTGCGCACCTGAACTTCCAGTTCCAGCTTGCGGTTGGTGTGGCGGGTTTCTTCGGCCAGCCCCTGGGCCTGGTCGTAAGCAGCCTGGGAATCGTCGCGAGCGCGCTTGAGTTGCTGCTCCCGGGCCTCGATGCGCGAGAGCATGGTGTTGAACGCTTCGGCGAGGCTGCCGATTTCGTCGTGGTTGCCGCGAGAGGCGCGCAAGGCGTAGTTCTCTTCCCGGGTCACTTGCCGGGACAGCTCTTCGAGCTGATGGATCGGGCGGGTAATCAGGCGTTTGATCTGCCGGGCGATCACCAGCCATAACAGCACGCTGAAGATCAGAATCCCCAGGCTGGCGGTCAGGGTCCCGGTGTAGAACGCCATCGGCAATTCGCTGCTGGCCACCAGCAGCAGGTGGCCGGGCTCGGTGCCGGGGCGGGGCAGGGTGATTACTTGATTGCTGCGAAACTCCGTGGCTTGCCAGGCGTCGAGGTGCCGGAAGTGCTCCGGCAGGCTCAGCTTGTCTCCCTGCTGCAACTGCGCCAGACGCACACCTTTGCCGTCATAGAGCGCTGCCGCACGCAACGGTGTATAGCTATTGAGTTCGTTGAGCAGGCGCTCGGCGGTTTGCGGCGACTTCAAAGCGTCGGAGACCAGGCTCGGGTTGGACACCAGTCGGCCGATGGTCTGCAAGGCCTGGGGGGCCATGCTTTCCTGGGAGATGTAATACGCGGCGCTGATAAAGGTCAGGTTGGCGACCAGCAAAACGGTGGTCAACAGCACCAGCAGGGCGGCCAGCAATTTCTGGCCGACTGGAAGATTTTCAAGGCGCTGGCGCAATGGCATCAGGTTCATCGCTGAAAAGGAACAAGTGGCCAGCGTAGCCGCTGCTCAGTCGCTGGGCAATCCAAGGCTGTGCAGATGGGCGATCAAGCGCTGCTGCAATTGACTGAGGTGGGGCAGGTTCAACTGGTGCCGCGACGCGACTTTGCAGGCATGACCCAACAGGTAGCTGATTTCAGTGCGGCGCCGATTCGCGACGTCCTGGTACATCGAGGAGAAATTGGCGGCAGTGGCCTGGATCACCCGTTCGACTTCATCCTGGAGGTTTTGCGCCGCTGCCGGCTGGCCGCAGCGCTCCAGCAGTTCGGTGAGCTCGGCGCACAGGGTGGCGACTTCGCAATGATGTTGCTGCAAACCGCCGTTGCGGCATTCGTGCAGCACGGTCAGCGGGTTGATCGCACAATTGAGCGCCAGTTTTCGCCACAGCCTTGTGAGGATGTCCGTGCTCCACTCATGGGGAATGCCGGCGGCACTCAAGTCCTCCAGCCAGATCGGCGCCACCGGGTGGCCGGCATCTCCCAGCCAGGTGTAACCGTGGCCGGCGAACACCACGCGCCAGTCGCCGTCACGAAATGCACCTTCAGTGCTTGAGGCGAAGATGCAGCGCGCCTGAGGCACCTGCGCGGCAACCGCGTCCTGACTGCCGAGGCCGTTCTGCAACAGGATCAGTTCAGCGTCGGGTGTCAGACGATGGGCAAGCCTGGCCACGGCTTCCTCGGCGTCGTAGGCTTTGCAGGCCACTAACAGACGGCTGATGGGCTCGTCGCTGTCGGCTGTTTCGCCAGGCACCGGATACAGCTGCGCTTCACCGTGTTCGACGAGCGTCAAACCGCCCGCCGCCTGATAGGCCTGTAAGCGTGTCGCGTCCCGCACGATCAGCCTGACCGGCACGTCAGCCCGTGCCAGACGCGTGGCCCAAAGGGTGCCGAGACTGCCGGCGCCGAGGATATGCCAAGGGGTAGACATCAGCTTTTTGCTCGGTTTGACGCTGGCATGTGAGGCTCGCAGTATCGGTTGGAAAAGACCCGTTATAATGAGCCGGATTTTAACCGCAAGCCAAGCGCGCTCCATCATTATCGAGCGTGCCTTTTTATTGGAGAGATTACATGCCGTCGTTCGACGTGGTATCCGAACTGGACAAACACGAAGTCACCAACGCGGTCGAGAACGCCGTCAAGGAACTCGATCGTCGCTATGACCTGAAAGGCAAAGGCACCTTCGAGTTCAAGGAAAAGGACCTGACCGTCAACCTGACCGCGGAAGCCGATTTCCAGCTCGAAGCGATGATCGAGATCCTCAAGCTGGCCCTGGTCAAGCGCAAGATCGACGTGCAGTGCCTGGAAGTCAAGGATGCCTACGCGTCGGGCAAGTTGATGAAGCAGGAAGCGGTCCTCAAGGAAGGCATCGACAAAGAGCTGGCGAAGAAAATCGTCGCTCACGTCAAAGACGCCAAGCTCAAGGTCCAGGCCGCCATTCAGGGCGAGCAGGTGCGCATCACCGGCAAGAAGCGTGACGATTTGCAGGAAGCGATTGCCGCCCTGCGCGCCAAGACGTTCGACATGCCGCTGCAGTTCAACAACTTCCGCGACTGACTTTTCAAGCGGGAACCTCTTGGCGTTTTCGACGTCCGAGGCCCAAGCAACGGCAGAAACGATTGGGCCCTCACGGGTTTGGTCTTTCTGCCGCTCATTTTTTGCGTGCCGGGTAGCCGGAAATCAGGAGAAAAAAGATGGATTTGAATGCTGAAGTGGACAACCTGGTCAAGGCATCCCAAGCCTGGATTCCGATGATCATGGAATACGGCAGCCGCGTGCTGTTGGCGGTGATTACCCTGGCCGTTGGCTGGTGGCTGATCAACAAAGTTACGCAAAAGCTTGGCGGTCTGTTGGCACTGCGTAACGCTGACCTGGCATTGCAGGGCTTCATCAGCAGCCTGGCGAACATCATTTTAAAGGTTCTGCTGATCGTCAGCGTGGCGTCAATGATCGGTGTGGAAACCACCTCGTTCGTCGCGGCCATCGGTGCAGCCGGCCTGGCTATCGGTCTGGCGTTGCAGGGCAGTCTGGCGAACTTCGCCGGCGGCGTGCTGATTCTGTTGTTCCGCCCGTTCCGCATCGGTGACTGGATCGAAGCCCAAGGTGTTGCCGGTACTGTCGACAGCATTCAGATCTTCCACACCGTACTGCGTACCGGCGATAACAAAACCATCATCGTGCCTAACGGCAATCTGTCGAACGGCATCATCACCAATACCAATCGTCAAACGACACGCAAAGTAGTGTTTGATATCGGTGTGGATCACCATGCGGATCTGCAAAAGGCCCGTGAAGTGTTGCTGGAATTGGCCAAGGATGAACGCGTGCTGGCTGAGCCGGCACCGGAAGCAGTCATTTCTATGCTGGGCGAAAGCTCGATCACTGTTTCGCTGCGAGTCTGGGTCAAGACCGCTGATTACTGGAATGTGCTATTCATGTTTAACGAGCACGCCCGCGATCGTTTGAAGGCAGCCGGTATCGATATTCCGTTTCCGCAGCGGGTTATTCGAGTGGTCCAGGAATCGGCAACGGTGTAAGGATCGGTCTTTCAGTTCATGTTTGACCTTTCGGTCAGACTTGTTCTGCAAGAGGCCCGAACCGTTAAACACAATGCTGTAGCCAAAAAAAAGGCCCATCCGAAGATGGGCCTTTTTGTTTGTTACCGCAAACTAACTGGATGCGATTACAAAATCGACAGCGGGTAGTCGACGATCACACGGAACTCTTTCACGTCGCCTTCACCTTCGTCGGCGTTAGCAAAGTGCCAAGCTTGACGGAAGCGAACGGACAGATCTTTTGCCGGGCCAGACTGAACAACGTACTTGGCTTCGAAGTTGGTTTCGTTGTGCTTGCCATCTTCACCGTACAGGCCGGCGTAAGCGCTGCCTGCTGGAGTTTTGGTACCGTCGATGTCCCAACCTTTCACGTAACGGGTCATGAAGCTCAGACCAGGAACGCCGTACTCAGCCATTTTCAGATCGTAACGGATCTGGGCAGACTTCTCGCCAGGGGCGTTGAAGTCAGAGTACTGGATGGAGTTGGCGAGGAAGATCGAGTCGCCGCCGCGGTTGTTCTTGCCAATACCGACGTAGTCGAACGGGGTATCGCCGTTAACCTTTTGGAAGGCCAGGGTGATGGTGTGTGCTTTCAGGAACGACAGAGCAGTTGCCAGCGAGAATGCTGTGTTGCTGATGTCGCCAGCTTTCGCGTCACCGGTATCGGTGGTGCGATAGATGTTGAAATCGGTGTTCAGCGACGTGTCACCACTGATTGGGGTGGTGAGGTTCACGTTGGCGTAGTACTGGTTCCAGATGTCTTCCAGCTTGGCGCCATACAGCGATGCGGAAAGGTTCTCGGTAATGCCGTACTTGCCACCGAAATAGTCGATGCTGTCGGCTTCAACGCCAGCGTAGTTTGCATACAGGCCGCCGTCACGGGCGTTTTTGTCCTGGCTGGAACCCGAGTAGAAGTGACCGGCTTCGAGGTCAAGGTCTTTGACTTCGCTGCTCTGCAGTTGGAAACCGCTGGCAACTTGAGGAAGGATACGGGAACCGCCAACAGCAAACACTGGAGCAGTGCTTGGCGACATGTCGCCGGCTTTCAGCTCGGTTTTGGAGACGCGGAATTTAATGGCCCCCCCAGCTTTACCCTGGCTGTCGTTGACGTCGCGGCCACCGTTGGCGTTGACGGTGTCGCTACGGCTCATGTTGCCCGAACCGGAAGTGCCATCGCCGCCATCCAGTTTGATGGCCAGGTAACCGAATGCATCAACGCCAACGCCAACAGTACCCTGGGTGTAACCGGAGTTGAAGGTGCCCCAAAGACCTTGGGTCCAGTCTTTAACGTCGCGGGCGCCATCTTTGTTGTCACGGTTGAAGTAATAGTTGCGAATCAGCAAGTCGAACTTGGCGTCTTCAACAAAACCTTTGGCTTCAGCCTGGTCACTTACGAACGGTGCGGCCGTAGCCAATTGAGTACTGGCGGCTGCTGCAACTGCCAGTGCGATCATGCTCCACTTCATCACGCGCATCGTGATTTGCTCCTTTGGTTTTTAGAAGAGTACTGCCGTCCCGCCTGTTTTATTATCCGGGCGGCTCTTTCTTTTTGTGTCGGCGCAAACTTATATCACGCCGACCATGTTGGCGATACTTGCGCATCTAACCTTTCAGCTTCTTTACGACCCTGTCGCAAATGGCTGGGTAGATGTCGCAAATTCACAATCCCGACGCAATCGGACTGACAACTTCAGCGTTGTTTTCCATGGCTTGCGCATCGGTAAAAAAGAGTCCCTGGTCCTGCACTTGAATCTCCATCGGGCAATCCTGCCACTGTTTTTATTGGCCTTAAGGCTTCCACTTCCAGCGGACGCCTTATAGACGATATAGGTGTGAATGCAACAAGCGTGCACAAATCGGAATTCTGTTGCTGTTTTTTTCCAAAGGCCTGCCTGCTGCTGTAAAAACCCCATAAAACCGGGGGGTTCAAGCTCGTTTTACTTGGGCTTGACGCCATGCTTCGCATCGTGTTTGCCACATCGAACTGATGGGGGCGACAACCAAAAACGTTACCGGTTCACCCCGTCAGTGAGTAGTTAGCGGATGCTGACGCATCTGAGCGTAGACGCGTTGTGCGGTTTTGGTGCAAAAAATTTCAATTGCTGTACCGAAATCACACAGTATCGCTTTGTGATCGAATCGAGCAGCCCGTTCTTTATTGGTCATTTCGGCATTTTTTGTACGATGTCTGGTTCTGTCATGGTGCATGCCGGATCAAGATGGCTCATGTCGGGGCGCCCGGAGGACGCTGCAGGCGGCAAGTCGTTGTGAAGCGCGTGGCGTTCGCAGGTATGCTGCCGTCCTGTCGCTTGGTGCCTCCGTCTTTTGGTATGGGCGCTAAGCTGAAAAAAGATCACCAGAGGGGAGTGCGCGCTGTGTTCGCTTTAGATCCACGACTTCAACAAGACACCTTGCCGATCGGCGATTTCCCGCTCTGTCGGTTGCTGTTGTCCAATGATTCGAACTACCCATGGTTCATCCTCGTGCCACGCCGCGAGGATATCAGTGAGATATTTCAGTTAGATGTCGCAGATCAACAGCAGCTGTGGCAGGAAACGACTGCGCTGGCGGAAATGCTCAAGGACTCATTCGATGCGGACAAGTTGAACGTCGCGGCCCTGGGAAATGTTGTCAGTCAGCTGCACATGCATGTGATTGTGCGCAAGCGTGAGGACTCCGCCTGGCCAGCTCCAGTCTGGGGCAAGCAGCAGGCTTTACCCTACAGTCCAGAGCAGATCGCGACGATTCGCGAACGGCTGCGCCTGGTGTTGACCGATGATTTCACGTTTCTGGAGGGTTGAGTCATGAGCCTGGAAGAACGCGTTACCGATCTGGAAAGCCAGTTGGCGTTTCAGGATGACACCATCCAGACGTTGAATGATGTGCTGGCTGCGCAGCAACATGCGGTTGAGCGCCTGCAACTGCAAATGATGGCGTTGCTCAAGCGGCAGGAGGAAATGGTCGGCCAGTTCGAGTCCTTCGAAGAAGAGGCGCCACCACCGCATTATTGAGCCACATGAGTGAGCTACATTAGAGAAAAGCAGGTCATAAAAAAACCGCGAACAGCCTGGGCTGTTCGCGGTTTTTTTTAACTTTGGAGTCAGCGACGCGGTAGCGCGGCGATCACATCTTCGGCTTGCAGGCCTTTGTCACGGTTCATGACAGAGAACTCCACGCGCTGGCCTTCGACCAGAACACGGTGGCCTTCACCGCGAATTGCCCGGAAGTGCACAAAAATATCATCACCGGAATCACGGGAAATAAAGCCGAAGCCTTTGGAGGTGTTGAACCATTTAACGGTGCCAGTATCGCGGTTGCTCATGTCATAGCTTGGCGAGGCGGCGGCCGGTGAAGATTTGTAGAAGCTGACGGCCAGGTGCAGAAGAATGGCGATCAGGGCAGCGACCAGACTGAACAGAACGGCAGGTTGACCGGCGATGACAGGCATCGGGGCGATCAGCGTCAGGGTTTGCAGCACGACAGCCAGAACCAGCAGGGCGCTGACCAGGTTTTGCAGTTGATGACGCGGGCCTTTGTTCCAGTAAGGGATAACAGGTGCAAGGGTGAGGTTGAGCAGGCCGAAAAAGGCCAGGTACAGCGCATCAGGTTGTTGCAGGTAAGGTACCGCTTCGGATCGCAGGCTAGGGATGAAGGACAGCAGCAGGGCCGCTGCGCCCATTAGCAGGTGGACGATTTTCAACATTTTGATTAACTCACGTTAAGACGGATCACAAGGAAGAGCTGATGGAGCGCGGTTCGCTTCAGAACAATAAGAGGCGTTGGACACGTACCCGGTATCAGCCTATGCGCAACCCCCGGAAAATAGGCGGTAGCGACACACTGCCTATTTAACAGCAAAGCCCGCGGCTACTCAAATCAGGCAGTCCAGCGGTGCTTTCCACTGGCCGGTGTGCGAATGACGCTTGCTGAGTGTTGTTCGTGCGCAGTGTTCCTCGGATCTTTTACCTTTTCAGTGAGTGATGTTGCGTCAGTTCTTGTGGGAAAACGTCCGGCCTAGGACGTGCTCCATGATCTCCCCTCCGTTGTTGGCTTATCCTACGTTGATGGTCATAAAGTCATCTGGATATGCCTGTGCGACTGCGCTTTTATAAGGAAACGGAATATGACTCTTATAAGCAGCAAGGATGGCAAAGGAGTGTCAACGGTATGGTTCATGAAGACAGGCAAAACGAGGGGAGGGTCGGTCCACTCAAGGACGTAAGGATTGATTCATTAGTCAGCGAATTCGATATGGACTTGGCCCAGCCATTGTCCCGGTCGGTACGTTTGAATGGCTTTGCGACCTGTTTGCGGCTGGAGCAGGTCTATTGGGATATTTTGGGTGACATGGCCAAGGTCAATTGCTGCTCGGTCAGTGCGCTGTTGTCCCGCGTGGATCGCGAAGTACATTTGCGTCATGGCGGGGTGAAGAACTTCACCGGGCTGGTGCGGGTTGTCTGCGTCGTGCACAGCCTGAAGGAGGGAAGTTGCCTCGTCATGGCTTAGCGATTGGCGGTTGATCGGGTCGAGTGTCGGTCTGTGCAGTCTTACGGCTGCACAGGCTGCATTTAATGGATATAATCCCGCCCTTTGCCGCAAAGCCCAGCATGCGCGGTAGCAATCTGATCGCCGAGACAACCCCCATGCCGATGTACGACTATCAATGTGCTTCCTGTGGTCATCAGTTGGAAGCCATTCAAAAGATCAGCGCAGCACCGCTGGTCGACTGCCCTGCCTGCCAGGCGCCAGAGCTGAAAAAGATGCTGTCCATGCCGGGCTTCCGCCTCAGCGGCACCGGCTGGTACGAAACCGACTTCAAGACCGGTTCCAAGAAGAATCTGGCCGGTGGCGACAAAGCTGACTAGGGTCTAGCGCCCGGGCTGAATGACACGCGTGAGCTCTTGCATCATCTGGCACCTTGTTTAAGTGCGAGGGTGCAGCAAGACCTCCAACCGAATTTCGAATTACGAGAAGTGAAACCACGACCATGATGCGCAGCCATTATTGCGGCCAACTGAACGAAAGCCTGGAAGGCCAGGAAATTACCCTTTGCGGATGGGTTCACCGTCGCCGTGACCACGGTGGGGTGATTTTCCTCGATATCCGTGATCGTGACGGTCTGGCCCAGGTGGTGTTCGACCCGGACCGCGCTGAATCCTTCGCCGCCGCCGATCGCGTGCGCAGCGAATACGTGGTCAAGATCACCGGCAAGGTTCGCCTGCGTCCGGCTGGTGCCACCAACGCCAACATGGCGTCGGGCATGATCGAAGTGCTGGGCTACGAGCTTGAAGTGCTGAACGAAGCGGAAACCCCGCCGTTCCCGCTCAACGAGTTCTCCGACGTCGGCGAAGAAACCCGCCTGCGTTATCGCTTCCTCGACCTGCGTCGCCCGGAAATGCTCGAGAAGCTGCGTCTGCGTTCGCGCATGACCACCAGCATCCGTCGCTTCCTGGACGAGAACGGCTTCCTCGATGTCGAGACACCGATCCTGACCCGTGCCACCCCGGAAGGCGCTCGCGACTACCTGGTGCCGAGCCGTACCCACGCCGGTTCCTTCTTCGCCTTGCCGCAATCGCCACAGTTGTTCAAGCAATTGCTGATGGTTGCCGGCTTCGACCGCTACTACCAGATCGCCAAGTGCTTCCGTGACGAAGACCTGCGCGCCGACCGTCAGCCGGAATTCACCCAGATCGACATCGAGACCAGCTTTCTCGATGAAAAAGAGATCATGGGCATCACCGAACAAATGATCCGTAACCTGTTCAAGGAAGTGCTGGATCTGGAATTCGGCGACTTCCCGCACATGACCTTCGAAGAAGCCATGCGCCGTTACGGTTCCGACAAGCCGGACCTGCGTAACCCGCTGGAACTGGTTGACGTTGCCGACCAACTGAAAGACGTCGATTTCAAGGTGTTCAGCGGCCCGGCCAACGACCCGAAATGCCGTATTGCCGCCCTGCGCGTTCCAGGTGCTGCGAGCATGCCGCGCAAGCAGATCGACGACTACACCAAGTTCGTCGGCATCTACGGTGCCAAGGGCCTGGCGTACATCAAGGTCAACGAGCGCGCCAAAGGTGTTGAAGGCCTGCAGTCGCCAATCGTCAAGAACATCCCTGAAGCCAACCTCAATGTGATCCTCGATCGCGTTGGCGCGGTTGACGGTGACATCGTGTTCTTCGGTGCCGACAAAGCCAAGATCGTCAGCGAGGCCCTGGGCGCGCTGCGGATCAAGGTCGGTAACGACCTGGAACTGCTGACCTGCAAGTGGGCGCCGATGTGGGTCGTCGACTTCCCGATGTTCGAAGAGAACGACGACGGCAGCTTCACCGCGTTGCACCACCCGTTCACCGCGCCGAAATGCACGCCGGAAGAATTGGAAGCCAACCCGGCAACCGCGCTGTCCCGTGCCTACGACATGGTCCTGAACGGTACCGAGCTGGGTGGCGGTTCGATCCGTATCCACCGCAAGGAAATGCAACAGTCGGTGTTCCGTCTGCTGGGTATCAGCGAAGCGGAACAGGAAGAGAAGTTCGGCTTCCTGCTCGACGCCCTGAAATACGGCGCGCCGCCGCACGGTGGTCTGGCCTTCGGTCTGGACCGTCTGGTGATGCTGATGACCGGCGCCCAGTCGATCCGTGAAGTGATCGCCTTCCCGAAAACCCAGAGCGCTGCCTGCGTCATGACTCAGGCACCGGGTCTGGTGGATGCCAAGGCATTGCGCGAACTGCACATTCGTCTGCGCGAAACGCCTAAAGCTGAGTAAGGCTGACCAGAAGGGCGCATCTTCGGATGCGCCCTTTCTTTATAGAATGGTCGAGATTTTTATTTGCTGGCTGGCGTGTCATGGCGTGGCGGGCAATGTTTCAAAGATAATTCGGAGCGAGTTATGGCGGGTCATTCCAAGTGGGCGAACATCAAGCACCGCAAAGAACGTCAGGATGCCAAGAAGGGCAAGATTTTCACCAAGTGGATTCGTGAACTGACGGTTGCTGCCCGTCAGGGCGGCGGTGATCCGGGCTCCAACCCGCGTTTGCGTCTGGCGCTGGATAAAGCGCTGGGTGCGAACATGAGTCGCGACATCATCGATCGCGCGGTTGCTCGCGGTGCCGGCGCCGCCGATACCGACGACATGGTTGAACTGACCTACGAAGGCTACGGCCCGGGCGGCGTGGCGGTGATGGTCGAGTGCATGACCGACAACCGCAACCGCACCGCAGCGGCTGTTCGCCATGCGTTCAGCAAGTGCGGCGGCAACCTTGGTACCGACGGTTCAGTGGCTTATCTGTTCGAACGCAAGGGGCAGATTTCCTTCGCGCCAGGCGTTGATGAGGATGCGCTGATGGAAGCGGCCATGGAGGCCGACGCCGATGACGTGGTAACCCACGAAGACGGCTCCATCGACGTGTTCACCTCGTTCGCCGGCTTCTATTCCGTACGCAACGCTTTGGAGGCCGCTGGCTTCAAGGGCGATGACGCGGAAATCGTCATGCTGCCGACCACCAGTGCCGAACTGGACCTGGAAGGCGCCGAGAAGGTTCTGAAGCTGATCGACATGCTTGAAGACCTGGATGACGTGCAAAACGTGTATTCCAACGCCGACATTCCAGAGTCGGTGGCCGCACAGCTCGGTTAAGGGCGACTAAGATTCAGTGTGGGAGCTGGCTTGCCTGCGATGGCGGCGTGTCAGGCTACATCATTGTTTGATGTGCCTACGCCATCGCAGGCAAGCCAGCTCCCACATTTGTTATTAGCTGTATTGAATATCGTGCTCTTACCTAACCCGCAGGCGTTATGACTTTAATTCTTGGAATCGACCCCGGTTCGCGTATCACCGGTTATGGCGTGGTACGCGATACCGGGCGTGGTTGCGTGTACGTGGCGTCGGGCTGCATTCGCACAGGCTCCGGCGAGCTGCATGAACGCCTGCAAATCGTCTATCGCGGTGTACGCGAAGTCATTCAGACCTACGGCCCGGTGACCATGGGCATCGAAAAGGTCTTCATGGCGCGCAACGCCGATTCTGCGCTGAAACTTGGCCAGGCCCGCGGCGCAGCCATTGTGGCCGGTGCCGAGGAAAGCCTGGAAATCGCCGAATACACCGCGACCCAGGTCAAACAGGCGGTAACCGGCACTGGCGCGGCGAACAAGGAACAGGTGCAAATGATGGTCATGCACATGCTGAAATTGACCAGCAAGCCGCAAATCGATGCCTCGGACGCCCTGGCCATTGCCATTTGCCATGCTCACACCCGTTCCAGCCTGTTGCCCCATGGCTTGGGTACGGCACGCAGTCGTGGCGGGCGCCTGCGTCTCTGATAGCATCAGCAATCATTTTTTATGGAATGAGGGTTTTGCGCCTGTGTTGTCGGCGCAAAACTCTTGTTCTGTCAGTCGCCAGCACTGATCTGGCCAAGGCTCAAGGATCTGAAACGTGATTGGACGCTTGCGCGGCACTTTGGCTGAGAAACAGCCGCCGCACCTGATTCTGGATGTAAACGGTCTGGGGTATGAGCTGGAAGTACCCATGACCACGCTTTATCGCTTGCCGTCGGTCGGTGAACCGCTGACCTTGCACACCCATTTGGTCGTACGCGAAGACGCGCAGTTACTCTATGGCTTCTTTGGCAAGCGCGAGCGAGACTTTTTTCGCGAATTGATCCGTCTCAATGGTGTAGGGCCGAAACTGGCGCTGGCCTTGATGTCGAGCCTGGAAGTCGACGAGCTGGTTCGTTGCGTGCAATCCCAGGACACTTCGGCGTTGACCAAGGTGCCGGGCGTGGGCAAGAAGACGGCCGAGCGTTTGCTGGTGGAACTCAAGGACCGCTTCAAAGCGTGGGAAACCGTGCCGGCGATGTTCGCGTTGGTGCCAAACCAGCCGGGAGGGCCAGATGCGCCGGCTCCGGTGGCCACCGCCGAAAATGACGCGGTCAGCGCGCTGATTTCCCTGGGTTACAAACCGCAGGAAGCCAGCAAGGCGATTTCCGCGATCAAGGAGAAAGGTTTGAGCAGTGAAGACATGATTCGTCGTGCCCTGAAGGGAATGATCTAAGTGATTGAAGCTGATCGTCTGATCGCCGCCACGGGAGGTCCCCGTGACCGTGAGGAAGTCCAGGACCGGGCGATTCGTCCTGTCAGCCTGGCCGAGTACATTGGCCAGCCAACCGTTCGCGAGCAAATGGAGTTGTTTATCCAGGCTGCGCGCGGGCGCAATGAATCGCTGGATCACACGCTGATTTTCGGCCCTCCGGGCTTGGGTAAAACCACCCTGGCCAACATCATTGCCCAGGAAATGGGCGTGTCGATCAAAAGCACCTCGGGGCCGGTCCTCGAGCGTCCGGGTGATCTGGCGGCGTTGCTGACCAACCTTGAACCCCATGACGTGTTGTTCATCGACGAGATCCATCGGTTGTCGCCGATCGTCGAAGAAGTGCTGTACCCGGCCATGGAAGATTTCCAGCTCGACATCATGATTGGCGAAGGGCCGGCCGCGCGCTCGATCAAACTTGATCTGCCGCCATTCACCCTGGTTGGCGCAACCACCCGGGCCGGCATGCTGACCAACCCGTTGCGCGACCGTTTCGGGATCGTCCAGCGCCTGGAGTTCTACAACACCGCCGACCTGGCGACGATTGTCAGCCGTTCGGCGAACATTCTCGGTTTGCCGCTGGACCCGGAAGGCGCCTTCGAAATCGCCCGCCGTGCCCGTGGCACGCCGCGGATCGCCAACCGCTTGCTGCGCCGGGTCCGGGATTTTGCCGAGGTCCGCGCCAAGGGCCACATCACCAAGCCGATCGCCGACCTGGCGCTGAACCTGCTGGATGTCGACGAGCGTGGTTTCGACCATCAGGATCGACGCCTGCTGCTGACCATGATCGAGAAATTCGACGGTGGGCCGGTGGGGGTGGACAGTCTGGCGGCAGCGATCAGCGAAGAGCGTCACACCATTGAAGACGTGCTGGAGCCATATTTGATCCAGCAGGGCTATATCATGCGCACTCCGCGGGGGCGGGTGGTCACTCGGCATGCGTATCTGCACTTCGGTTTAAACATCCCGTCACGATTAGGCGAGATGCCCGTGGTAGACGAGTTCCTCGATGCCGTGGACGATTAGTAACCTTTGCGCGCTGATTTATTCGGGGTTTGTGCTGTCCCAGGACCGTACTTTCGCCAGAAAGCCGCGAATCAATGAAAAACAGTTGCCTGGCCGGATTGGCAACCTGAGGAGTAAGCACTAGAGTATGCGCGCGCAAAACGGGCTTGAGCCGTTCGCACATCGTTGTCGCGTTTATTACGAGGACACCGATGCCGGCGGCATCGTGTATTACGTCAATTACCTCAAGTTTATGGAACGGGCTCGAACCGAGCGGCTCCGGGAGCTGGGCTTTGCCCAGTCGGCGCTGGCAGGGGAGGACCTGTTGTTCGTCGTGCATTCCAGCGAAGCGCGTTATCACGCGCCGGCGCGACTGGACGACGAATTGCTCGTAAGCGCTGAAGTCATTGAATTGAACCGGGTCAGCCTGCGCTTCAAACAGCAGGTCAGGCGGGCTACGGATAACGTGCTGCTCTGCGAAGGGCAGTTTCTGGTGGCCTGTGTGCGCACTAACAGTTTAAAACCCCGGGCCATTCCCGAAGCTCTACGTGCGGCCTTTGCCGACGTGAGCGGCGCGGGTACACACTCAAAGCAGGAGATAAAGCGTGGAAGCTAACGTCGTCGACCATTCCTCCATGTGGAGCCTGGTCAGCAATGCCAGTATCGTGGTGCAACTGGTAATGCTGATCCTGGTAGCCGCATCGGTGACCTCATGGATCATGATCTTTCAGCGCAGCAACTTGCTGCGTGCCGGTCGACGCGCCCTGGAGAGCTTTGAAGAGCGCTTCTGGTCGGGTATCGACCTGTCCAAACTCTACCGTCAGGCCGGTAGCAACCCTGATCCGGATTCGGGCGTCGAGCAGATCTTTCGTGCTGGCTTCAAGGAATTCTCCCGTCTGCGTCAGCAGTCCGGCGTTGACCCGGAAGCGGTCATGGAAGGCGTGGCCCGTGCCATGCGCGTGGCCATTTCCCGTGAGGAAGAAAAGCTCGAGCAGAGCCTGCCGTTCCTCGCCACCGTCGGCTCGGTCAGCCCGTACATCGGTCTGTTCGGTACGGTCTGGGGCATCATGAACTCCTTCCGTGGTCTGGCAACTGCCCAGCAAGCGACCCTGGCCACCGTGGCCCCCGGTATTGCCGAAGCACTGATTGCCACCGCGATCGGTCTGTTCGCCGCCATCCCGGCCGTTATCGCGTACAACCGTTTTGCTGCTCGCAGCGAAACCCTGCTGGGCCGTTACTACACCTTCGCCGACGAATTCCAGGCGATCCTGCACCGCAAAGTGCACACCAGCGAAGAATAAGCAGGTAATTTCCAATGGCTTTAATCGCTCGAGCTCGCAAAAAGCGCAAGCCGGTTGCCGAGATGAACGTGGTGCCTTACATCGACGTGATGCTGGTACTGCTGGTCATCTTCATGGTGACCGCGCCGATGCTCAATCAGGGCGTGAAAGTTGATCTGCCCAAGGTTTCCAGCGAAGCCTTGCCGCAGGACAACAACACCCAGGTCCTGACCATTTCGATCAAGGCTGACAAGACCTACTACTGGAACCTTGGCAGCGAAGTCGACACCGAAAAGCAGCAGGACAAGGCCATGACCTTGCCGCAAATGACCGACGCGGTGACCAAGATCATTCGCGCCGGTACTGAAGGCGGCAAGCGTACCCAGGTATTCATTCGCGGCGACAAGACTGTCGATTACGGCTCCGTCATGGGCGCGATGGGCGGGTTGCAGAAAGCCGGGGTCGGTAATGTTGGCTTGATTACCGAGGCACCCTGATGCAGCAAATGCGAGAGCCGTCCGCCTCGGAAAGCTACTTCTGGCCTAGTGTCTGGGCGATTGTCTTGCACGTGCTGGTTTTCGGCATGCTGTTTGTCAGTTTCGCCTTCACACCGGAGCTGCCGCCGGCCAAGCCGATCGTCCAGGCGACCCTGTACCAGTTGAAATCGAAAAGTCGGGCGACCACCCAGACTAATCAGAAGATTGCGGGTGAAGCGCAGAAATCCGCTGCGCGCCAGACCGAAGTCGAACAGATGGAACAGAAAAAGATCGAACAGGAAGCGATCAAGGCCGCGGAACAAAAGAAGGAAGATGCGGCTCAAAAAGCCGAAGAATCCAAGAAGGCCGACGAGACGAAGAAAGCGGAAGAGGCAAAAAAGGCTGATGAAGCCAAGAAAGCCGATGAAGCCAAGAAGACCGCCGAAGCCAAAAAGGCCGAAGAGAAACAATTGGCTGATATAGCCAAGAAGAAATCTGAAGAAGAAGCCAAGAAAGCTGCTGAAGAAGAGGCCAAGAAAGCGGCCGCTGAAGAGGCGAAGAAAAAGATCGTCGAAGACGCGAAGAAGAAAGCCGCGGAAGACGCCAAGAAAAAATCTGAAGCTGAAGAGGCGAAGAAGAAAGTCGCCGAAGACGCGAAGAAGAAAGCTGCTGCCGATGCCGCGAAGAAAAAATCGCAGGAAGCGGCACGTAAATCCGCCGATGAGAAAAAGGCTCAGGCCCTGGCAGATTTGCTTTCCGACACGCCGCAGCGTCAGCAGGCCTTGGCCGATGAGCAGGGTGACGAAGTCTCCGGCAGTTTCGATGATCTGATTCGTGCTCGTGCAGCGGAAGGCTGGGCTCGTCCACCTTCGGCACGCAAAGGCATGACGGTCGTGTTGCAAATCGGCATGTTGCCGGATGGTACGGTGACTTCGGTTGGCGTGGCCAAGTCCAGCGGCGATGGTCCGTTTGACGCTTCCGCAGTAGCGGCGGTCAAGAACATTGGACGTTTGACAGAAATGCAGGGAATGAAGCCGAGCGATTTCGCTCCGTATCGTTCATTCAAGATGACATTCACACCTGAGGATCTAGCCTTGTGAGAAACCTTCTTCGAGGAATGCTTGTCGTTATCTGCTGCCTGGCAGGGATAGCGGCAGCAGATGAAAAAAACATTCTGGTCACCAGCGGCAGTGATCGGGCCACCCCGATTGCAGTCGTTCCGTTCGGCAACCAGGGCGGCAGCGTGCTGCCGGACGACATGGCCGAAATCATCGGTAACGACCTGCGCAACTCGGGTTACTACTCGCCGATTCCAAAACAGAACATGATCAGCCAGCCAAGCCAGGCGAGCGAAATCATTTTCCGTGACTGGAAGGCTGTTGGCGCCCAGTACATTATGGTCGGCAGTATCGTTCCAGCGGGCGGTCGCCTGCAGGTTCAATACGCACTGTTCAACGTCGCCACCGAGCAGCAAGTGCTGACCGGCAGCGTGTCGGGCAGCGTCGATCAACTGCGCGACATGGCGCACTACATCTCCGACCAGTCGTTTGAGAAACTCACCGGTATCAAAGGTGCGTTCTCGACTCGTCTGCTGTACGTGACGGCCGAGCGGTTCTCCGAGAAGAACACTCGCTACACGCTGCAACGTTCGGACTATGACGGTGCCCGTGCCGTGACCCTGCTGCAATCGCGCGAGCCGATCCTGTCGCCGCGTTTTGCACCGGATGGCAAGCGCATTGCCTATGTGTCGTTCGAGCAGAAGCGTCCGCGCATTTTCATGCAGAACATCGACACCGGTCGCCGTGAGCAGATCACCAACTTCGAAGGCCTGAATGGTGCGCCAGCATGGTCGCCGGATGGTCAGCGCCTGGCATTCGTATTGTCGAAAGACGGCAACCCCGACATCTATGTGATGAACCTGGGGTCGCGTCAGATCAGCCGCGTTACTAACGGCCAAGGCATCAACACCGAACCGTTCTGGGGTAAGGATGGTTCGACCATCTACTTCACCTCCGACCGTGGCGGCAAGCCGCAGATCTACAAAACCAGCGCAAGCGGTGGTGGTGCGGAGCGTGTGACCTTCATCGGTAACTACAACGCCAACCCTAAACTGTCGGCTGATGAAAAGACCCTGGTGATGATCCATCGTCAGGAAGGCTTCACCAATTTCAAGGTGGCGGCCCAGGATTTGCAGCGAGGTAGTGTAAAGATCCTCACTGATAGCACTCTGGACGAGTCACCTACTGTTGCGCCCAACGGCACCATGGTAATCTACGCCACCCGCCAGCAGGGCCGGGGAGTCTTGATGCTCGTGTCCATTAATGGACGCGTGAGGCTCCCGCTTCCTACCGCACAAGGCGAAGTCAGAGAACCGTCCTGGTCCCCTTACCTGAACTGACGCGGCGCTACACGTTGTACTTAACACACTGGGGTTCATTAGGAGTTTCACGATGGAAATGCTGAAGTTTGGTAAATTTGCTGCGCTGGCTCTGGCCATGGCTGTAGCTGTAGGTTGCTCGTCCAAAGGCGGCGACAACGCCGGTGAAGGCGCTGTTGATCCAAACGCTGGTTACGGCGCTAACACTGGTGCTGTTGACGGCTCCCTGAGCGAAGAAGCTGCTCTGCGCGCAATCACCACCTTCTACTTCGAATACGACAGCTCGGACCTGAAGCCAGAAGCCATGCGCGCTCTGGACGTTCACGCCAAAGACCTGAAAGCAAACGGCGCTCGCGTTGTTCTGGAAGGCAACACCGACGAACGTGGTACTCGTGAGTACAACATGGCACTGGGCGAGCGTCGTGCGAAAGCCGTTCAGCGCTACCTGGTACTGCAAGGTGTTTCCCCAGCTCAGCTGGAACTGGTTTCCTACGGCGAAGAGCGTCCAGTTGCTACCGGCAACGACGAGCAGTCCTGGGCTCAAAACCGTCGCGTCGAACTGCGTAAGTAATTCGTCATGCGAACGTGCCGTCGTGCTGTAACTGTTTTGGCTCTCAGTCTCGCACCGCTTGCGGTGTGGGCTGCGGTTCCTGTGGTCGAGGACAACTCCGGCTATAACAATAGCGGGAGTAGTTATCCGCCTGCGGGTTACGGTACGAACGGCGCCTATGCCGGGGGAGGGGTTTCGGCCCCTGTCTCGGCACAGGGCGAGCTGTTCAACCAACTGCAATCCATGCAGGAGCAGATCTCACGCCAACAGGGTGTGATCGAAGTTCTGCAAAATGATGTAGCGCGCATGAAGCAAGAGAACCTGGAGCGATATCAGGATCTTGATCGGCGCATAGGAACCGGCGTTGCACCAGCCGCGACTCCTGATAATTCTTCCACCGGTGGCAATTTGAATGCCCCCGGTGCAGCAGCAGCCGGCGCAGGTGCCGGAGCGGCAGCCGCTGCCACTTCCACACAAGCGCCTGCCGCGGGTGGCGAACCGGCTGATCCGGCGAAGGAAAAACTGTATTACGATGCAGCCTTCGACCTGATCAAAGCCAAGGATTTCGACAAGGCCAGCCAGGCTTTCGCCGCATTCCTGCGCAAGTACCCGAACAGCCAATACGCGGGCAACGCTCAGTACTGGTTGGGTGAAGTGAACCTGGCCAAAGGCGATCTGCAAGGTGCAGGTCAGGCATTTGCCAAGGTTTCGCAACTGTACCCCAAGCACCCCAAAGTGCCTGATTCGCTGTACAAGCTCGCTGATGTAGAGCGCCGCCTCGGTCATACCGACAGGGTCAAAGGCATTCTGCAACAGGTTGTGTCCCAATATCCGGGCACTTCCGCCGCTCAGCTGGCGCAACGCGATTTGCAGCGCATGTAAGCCTGCACTACCTGTTTCGAAGAAACCCGCGCTTGTCGCGGGTTTTTTCGTTAGAATTCACCCCCTTTTTCTGAAACACGCTTTTTGGGATCTGCGCATTGCCGGGGTTCCTTGAAGTGCCTGACGGAGGCGGACAGCCTGTTTAGCTGTTACGCCCGTGGCGACTATGCAAGACACATTGAGAATCACCGAAGTTTTCTACTCGTTGCAGGGTGAAACGCGGACTGCCGGGCTGCCCACTGTTTTTGTGCGCCTGACCGGTTGTCCATTGCGTTGCCAATACTGCGACAGCGCCTACGCCTTCACTGGCGGCACCCTTCGTACGCTCGACGACATCCTCGAGCAAGTGGCCGGTTTTCGCCCGCGTTATGTGTGTGTCACGGGCGGTGAACCCCTGGCGCAACCGAATGCCATTCCCTTGCTCAAGCAGTTGTGTGACGCCGGCTACGAAGTGTCGCTGGAAACCAGTGGCGCGCTGGATATCTCGGCGGTCGATCCACGGGTCAGTCGCGTCGTCGACCTGAAAACCCCGGGCTCGAAAGAAGCACACCGCAACCGCTACGAAAACATCGAGCTGCTCACGCCTAACGATCAGGTAAAGTTTGTCATCTGCTCGCGGGAAGACTACGACTGGGCCGTGTCCAAGCTGATTCAGTACGGTCTGGATCAACGTGCCGGCGAAGTCCTGTTCTCGCCGAGCCATCATGACCTGAACGCGCGTGATCTGGCGGACTGGGTGGTGGCGGACAATCTGCCTGTGCGTTTGCAACTGCAGCTGCATAAATATCTTTGGAATGACGAGCCGGGGCGTTGAAATGACTGAACAAACAAACACCACCGAAAAACGTGCGGTCATCTTGCTGTCCGGTGGCCTCGACTCCGCGACCGTCGTGGCCATGGCCCGTGCCGAAGGCTATAGCTGCTACACCATGAGCTTCGATTACGGTCAGCGGTCTCACGCCGAATTGCACGCCGCCGCACGTGTCGCCCAAGACTTGGGTGTGGTCGAGCACAAGGTGATCGGCCTGAACCTGAATGGTATCGGCGGCTCGGCCCTGACCGACACTAGCATCGATGTGCCGGAAACGCCGGGTGAAGGTATCCCGGTGACTTACGTGCCGGCGCGCAACACCGTGTTTCTGTCCCTGGCGCTGGGCTGGGCCGAAGTGCTGGGCGCGCGTGACATCTTTATCGGTGTTAACGCGGTGGATTACTCCGGGTACCCGGATTGCCGTCCCGAGTTCATCGAAGCCTTCGAGCGCATGGCTAACCTGGCGACCAAGGCCGGGGTAGAAGGGCAGGGCTTCCGTATCCAGGCGCCACTGCAGAACCTGAGCAAGGCGCAGATCGTTCAGGCAGGCGTGAAGCTTGGCGTCGATTACGGGCTGACCGTTTCCTGCTATCAGGCAGACGATAATGGCCGTGCCTGCGGTAAATGCGACAGCTGCCGCCTGCGTGCAGAAGGCTTCGCGGCGGCCGGTGTGACTGACCCAACACCTTATTTTTGATTTATTTCAAATTAGGTGTTGAATAGTCCTTAAAAATCAGTATTATACGCGCCACCACACAGCGGGTCGTTAGCTCAGTTGGTAGAGCAGTTGGCTTTTAACCAATTGGTCGTAGGTTCGAATCCCACACGACCCACCATTTTAAAAAATCTGGAAGGCCCACGTAAGTGAGGATTTCCGGGTTTTTTTTTGCCCGCGATTTGAGCTCGGCTCAGTCTGGGTGACGCAGGTCAGAATCATCTTTTGCATCCACGGGATATTCTGTAGCCTTGCGCAGCTTCAACGCTATCCACGCCTGATGAATACTCACTCTCCCGGCGGTACCCTGAAGGGTCCGGAGCCGGGTGTATACTCGACTTTCGCGCGAGAGCGCCTGCAGGTCTTGCGAACATGACGCAGATTTCCGAACGCCTTCTGGTTCAAGCCCACCTCGACGCCAAGCAGCCCAAACCGCTGACGGCCGAGGAAGAGGCTTATTACCGTGCCGCCATCGCTGCCGAGCTCAAGGCTCAGGACGCAGTGCTGGTTGCCCACTTCTATTGCGATCCGGTCATTCAGGCCCTGGCCGAAGAAACCGGTGGCTGCGTCTCCGACTCTCTGGAGATGGCCCGCTTCGGCAATGCTCACCCGGCCAAGACCGTGGTGGTCGCCGGTGTGAAGTTCATGGGCGAAACAGCGAAAATCCTCAACCCTGAAAAACGTGTGCTGATGCCGACCCTGGAAGCGACTTGCTCGCTGGACCTGGGTTGCCCGGTAGACGAGTTCTCGGCGTTCTGCGATCAGCACCCGGAGCGCACGGTGGTGGTGTATGCCAACACTTCGGCGGCGGTCAAGGCGCGTGCGGACTGGGTGGTGACTTCCAGCTGTGCGCTGGAAATCGTCGAAAGCCTGATGGATAACGGCGAAACCATCATCTGGGCTCCGGACAAGCACCTGGGCACCTACATCCAGCGCAAGACCGGCGCCGACATGCTGCTGTGGGACGGTGCCTGCATTGTCCACGAAGAGTTCAAGGCCAAGCAGCTCGAAGACATGAAAGCGCTGTACCCGGACGCGGCCATTCTGGTGCACCCGGAGTCGCCGACCGCCGTAATCGAGTTGGCCGACGCGGTGGGTTCAACCAGTCAGCTGATCGCTGCTGCGCAAAGTCTGCCGAACAAGACCCTGATCGTTGCCACTGATCGTGGCATTTTCTACAAGATGCAGCAGCTGTGCCCGGACAAGGTCTTCATCGAAGCGCCAACGGCCGGTAACGGCGCAGCGTGCCGCAGTTGCGCGCATTGCCCATGGATGGCGATGAACACCCTTGAGCGCATGCTGAAGAGCTTGCGTGAAGGGACCAACGAGATCTTCGTTGATCCGGCGTTGATTCCGCAGGCGATTCGTCCATTGAAGCGGATGCTTGATTTCACCCAGGCGGCGCGGATGAAGTTGGCTGGCAACGCCTGACACTTACTGTGGCGAGACCTGTTGTGGCGAGGGAGCTTGCTCCCGTTCGGTTGCGCAGCAGCCGCATTTGGGGGCGCTTCGCACCCCAGCGGGAGCAAGCTCCCTCGCCACAGTTACTTGGTTTTCTTCGGAATCCGCACAACCTGGGTATTGGAGTAGATGTCATGCCAGCTGCGCTTCTGCTTGTCGAACAGTGACCAGAAGAACCCCAGCCCGAGGCAAAGCCAGGACGCGATCGACACCACAAAGCGCAGCAGCGCCTGCCACAGGCTGATGGATGAGCCATCGGCGTTTTGCACGCGAATGCCCCAGACCTGCATGCCCAGTGTTTGTCCCGACCAGGTCCAGAACTTGGCGAAGAAGCCGAATAGCACAAACAGCAGCACTGTCGACAACAATGGATCACCATCCAGCGCGCCGGCGTCGGTCAAGGTACGCATTTGGCCTTCGCCGATGATCGCCATCTGGATCATCTTGTAGATGCCGCTGGTGACGATAAGCAGGGCAGTGCACAACAGAAAGTCATAGAACATCGCTGCCAGGCGACGACCCAGGCCGACGGCGGGAAAGTCGCCCTGTGGGTTGAGCAGGTGTTTCGACATGGCAGCCTCTGAACGGAAAAAGAAGCCATTTTACGGATTTGCGCGCACAAAAAAGCCCCTGATATCAGTATCAGGGGCTTTTTCGTTACAGAAGATCAGGCTTCTGCTTGTACTTCGTCAGCCTGCATGCCTTTCTGGCCTTGCACAGCAACGAAAGTCACTTTCTGGCCTTCTTTCAGGCTCTTGAAGCCGTTGCCCTGAATAGCGCGGAAATGCACGAACAGATCCGGACCGCTTTCTGGAGTGATAAAACCAAAACCTTTCTCGTCGTTAAACCACTTGACGGTACCGCTCTGACGTTGGGACATTTCTTATTTCCTTTGACGCAAAAATGAATGACAGTCTCCTTCCGATGAAAGAGTACTGGGGCTGGTTGCAGGAGAGTAAGAAGACGTCGAACGGGATGTAGCTAACTTGTAGGCTACTGCCCAGGTCACGATTCCAAGCGACCCATGCAAACACAGTGAACAAACTCTACGCCAACTACGGGAGAAAAAACAAGCCCTGCGAAGGCCCGGATTTCCTCGGGTTGTGACAATCAGGGGGGACACTAACGCAAGCTTATTCGATAGAGTTGTTCAGTTGTTTTCGATCGTTATAAGTAACGTTCATAAACGAAACGTACGCACTGTTTTATGGCGGCTGCGTTACAGATTAGTGCACTGTTAACGCAACCGCGTTACTTATAGAAACAGTCAATCAACCGCGATAGTAGCGTTGTGGAACAAATGGCATTTTGCTTACAAGCAAAGGCACCTTTTTCCCACGAACAATTGCCCAAACTGGCGTATCCAGACCGATGTAAGCGTTGTCGAGGTAACCCATGGCCAAAGGACCGCCGAGGGTTGGACCGAAACCGCCGCTGCACACGCTGCCGATGATTTCGCCGGCTTCGTTGACGATTTCCGCACCTTCGCGCACTGGCGTACGTTCCTGCGGCAGCAGGCCAACGCGTTTGCGGCTGACACCGGCTTGCTGCTGGGCGAACACGGTTTCAGCGCCGGGGAAGCCGCCGGCCCGCGCGCCATCGGCACGACGAGGCTTGGAGATGGCCCACAGCAGGCTCGCTTCGATTGGGGTGGTTTCGGTGTTCATGTCGTGGCCGTAGAGGCACAGGCCGGCTTCCAGGCGCAGGGAATCGCGAGCGCCGAGGCCGATGGCCGCTACTTCCGGTTCGGCCAGCAGGGCGCGAGCCAAGGCTTCGGCGTTGACCGCTGGTACGGAGATTTCGAAACCGTCTTCACCGGTGTAGCCCGAACGGCTGACAAAGCAGTCCACGCCCAACAGCTTCACGCGGGCGAATTGCATGAAGGTCATCTTCGCAACTTCAGGCGCCAGGCGTGCGAGCACGGTTACGGCGGCCGGGCCTTGCAGAGCCAGCAGCGCGCGCTCTTCGAAAAGCGGTTCGATCGTGCACTGGTCGCCGATGTGCTTGCGCAGGTGCGCCAGGTCCTGATCCTTGCAGGCGGCGTTGACCACCAGGAACAGTTCGTCATTACCGAGGTTGGCGACCATCAGGTCGTCGAGGATGCCGCCGGTGTCGTTGGTGAACATCGCGTAGCGCTGCATGCCCACCGGCAGGTCGATGATGTCCACCGGTACCAGGGTTTCCAGGGCTTTGGCAGCGTTGGCGCCGGTCAGGCGGATCTGGCCCATGTGCGAAACATCGAACAGCCCGGCCTGATCACGGGTGTGCTGGTGTTCTTTCATCACGCCCAACGGGTATTGCACCGGCATGTCGTAGCCGGCAAACGGCACCATGCGGGCGCCGAGTTCGAGGTGCAGTGCGTGCAACGGGGTTTTCAACAATTGTTCGGTGGACATATCCAGCTCCTGAAAATAGTGCAGATGCGCGCATCAGCACTCGATAATGTTGACCGCCAAACCGCCACGGGCGGTTTCCTTGTATTTACTTTTCATGTCGGCGCCGGTCTGGCGCATGGTGCGGATGACTTTGTCGAGGGAGACGAAGTGCTGACCGTCGCCGCGCAAGGCCATGCGCACCGCATTGATGGCCTTGACCGAACCCATGGCGTTGCGCTCGATGCAAGGCACTTGCACCAGCCCGCCAATCGGGTCGCACGTCAGGCCGAGGTTGTGTTCCATGCCGATTTCGGCGGCGTTTTCCACCTGCTGCACCGTGCCGCCCAGCACTTCACACAAGGCGCCGGCGGCCATGGAACAGGCGACGCCAACCTCGCCCTGACAGCCGACTTCGGCGCCGGAGATCGAGGCGTTTTCCTTGTACAGAATGCCGATCGCAGCGGCCGTCAGTAGAAAGCGCACGACGCCATCTTCGTTGGCCCCGGGGATGAAGCGCATGTAGTAATGCAGCACCGCCGGGATGATTCCGGCTGCACCGTTGGTGGGCGCCGTAACCACGCGCCCACCGTTTGCGTTTTCTTCGTTGACCGCCAAGGCGTACAGGTTGACCCAGTCCAGCACCGACAACGGATCGCGCAGCGACGATTCCGGGTTGTTGCACAATTGCCGATGCAGCGCCGCGGCCCGACGTTTGACCTTCAATCCACCGGGGAGGATGCCTTCATTGCGGCAACCGGCGGTGACGCAGTCCTGCATCACTTGCCAGATCTTCAGCAAACCGGCACGGGTTTCCGCTTCGGGGCGCCAGGCACTTTCGTTGGTCAGCATCACCTGGCTGATCGACAGGCCGTAGGTGCTGCAATGACCGAGCAGGTCCTTGGCGCTTTTGAACGGAAAGGTTAGCGGTGTGGCATCTTCGACGATGCGGTCGGCGCCGGCGGCGTCTTCATCGACGACGAACCCGCCACCTACCGAGTAGTACTCGCGGCTGCGGATTTGCAGGCCAGCGGCATCGAACGCGCGAAAAATCATGCCGTTGGGGTGATAGGCCAACGGTTTGCGGATCATCGCCAGGTGTTCTTTCTCGTTGAACGCAATGCTGTGTTCGCCGAGCAGGTTCAAGCGACCGTTGCCGCGAATCTCTTGCAGGCGAGCGGCGACGGTTTCGGTGTCTACGGTATCCGGGTGTTCGCCTTCCAGGCCCAGCAACACAGCCTTGTCGCTGCCGTGGCCTTTGCCGGTGGCGCCGAGCGAGCCATAGAGCTCGACTTTGACGCAGGTGGTTGCGGCCAGCAGCCCTTCACGGCGCAGACCTTCGGCGAAACGCGCAGCGGCACGCATCGGGCCGACGGTGTGGGAGCTGGAGGGGCCGATGCCAATCTTGAACAGGTCGAACACGCTTAACGACATGGTTGTTCTCCGGTTTCTTGTTATAGGAATTGGCGAAATTTTTTTGACTAAATACGATCCTGTGGGAGCTGGCTTGCCTGCGATGGCGGTGGATCAGCCAACGGAGATGCTGACTGACCCACCGCCATCGCAGGCAAGCCAGCTCCCACAGGGTTTTGTGGTGTTCTTGAAAAGGGGGGCGAGCGAACTCGCCCCCTATAGATCAAGCGTAGCTTTCGATCGACGGGCAGGCGCAGACCAGGTTGCGATCGCCGAAGACGTTGTCGACGCGACCGACCGGTGGCCAGTACTTGCCTTCGATCAGCGACGCTACCGGATACACCGCTTGCTCGCGGCTGTACGGATGCGTCCACTCGCCGACGATTTCCGCGGCGGTGTGCGGTGCGTTTTTCAGCGGGTTGTCGTCCTTGTCCAGCGTGCCGTTTTCCACTGCGCGGATTTCTTCGCGGATGCGGATCATGGCGTCGCAGAAGCGGTCCAGTTCTTCTTTGGATTCGCTTTCGGTCGGCTCGATCATCAACGTGCCGGCCACCGGGAACGACATGGTCGGGGCGTGGAAACCGAAGTCGATCAGGCGCTTGGCGACGTCATCGACACTGATGCCGCTGCTGTCTTTCAACGGACGCAGGTCGAGGATGCATTCGTGCGCCACCAGACCGTTGCTGCCGGTGTACAGCACTGGGTAGTGCTCTTCGAGGCGACGGGAAATGTAGTTGGCATTCAGGATCGCCAATTGCGAAGCACGCTTGAGACCCGCGCCACCCATCATTCGAATGTACATCCAAGTGATCGGCAGAATGCTCGCGCTGCCGAACGGTGCCGCGCAGACCGCGCCTTCCTTGCGTTCCATCTGCGCGTGGCCCGGCAGGAACGGCGTCAGGTGCGACTTGACGCCAATCGGGCCGACGCCCGGGCCGCCACCGCCGTGGGGGATGCAGAAGGTTTTGTGCAGGTTCAGGTGGGACACGTCGCCGCCGAACTTGCCCGGTGCGCAGAGGCCGACCATGGCGTTCATGTTGGCGCCGTCGATGTACACCTGGCCGCCGTTGTCGTGAATGATCCCGCAGATTTCGCGGATGCCTTCTTCGAACACGCCGTGGGTCGACGGGTAGGTGATCATCAGCGCAGCGAGGTGTTCGCGGTGCTCGATGGCCTTGGCGCGCAGGTCTTCGATGTCGACGTTGCCGCGGGCGTCGCAGGCAGTCACAACCACACGCATGCCAGCCATGTTGGCGGTGGCCGGGTTGGTGCCGTGGGCGGACGACGGGATCAGGCAGATGTCGCGACGGTCTTCGCCACGGCTCTGGTGGTAGGCACGGATCGCCAGCAGGCCAGCGTATTCACCTTGGGAACCAGCGTTCGGTTGCAGGGAGATCGAATCGTAACCGGTGGCGGCGCAGAGCATCGCTTCCAGTTCATCGGTCAGCTGCTGATAACCGGCGCTTTGCTCGGCCGGGGCGAACGGGTGCAGGGCACCGAATTCAGCCCAAGTCACCGGGATCATTTCGCTGGCGGCGTTGAGTTTCATGGTGCAGGAACCCAGCGGGATCATGGTGCGATCCAGGGCCAGGTCCTTGTCGGCGAGCTTGCGCAGGTAGCGCATCAGCTCGGTTTCCGAATGATAACGGTTGAACACCGGGTGGCTGAGGATCGGCGACTGGCGAACCAGCGCGGCCGGGATCGTGCTTTCAATGCTTGCGGCCAATGCGACGAAGTCTGGCAGGGTTTTGCCGTCGGCCAGCAGGGCCCACAGGGTTTCCACATCAGCTTGCGAAGTGGTTTCGTCCAGGGACAGACCCAGACGCTCGCCATCCACAACACGCAGGTTGATCTTCTGAGCACGCGCCTTGTCGTGCAAAGCAGCTGTTTGCGCGCCGGTCTTAACCGTCAGCGTGTCGAAGAAGTTGGTTTGCTCGACGGTCAGGCCCAATGCGCTCAAGCCTTTGGCGAGGATCGCGGTCAGGTGATGAATGCGCTTGGCGATCTGCGTCAGGCCTTTCGGGCCGTGGTACACGGCGTACATGCTGGCGATGTTGGCCAGCAGCACTTGGGCGGTGCAGATGTTGCTGGTGGCTTTCTCGCGGCGGATATGTTGCTCGCGGGTCTGCATGGCCAGGCGCAGGGCCGGCTTGCCGAAACGATCCACAGACACGCCGACCAGACGGCCTGGCATGTCACGCTTGAACGCGTCCTTGGTGGAGAAGTAGGCCGCGTGCGGACCACCGAAGCCCAGCGGCACGCCGAAGCGTTGCGCGCTGCCGATGGCCACGTCGGCGCCGAACTCGCCCGGCGGAGTCAGTACGGTCAGGGCCAGCAGGTCGGCCGCGACTGCGACCAGCGCATTAGCAGCGTGGAAACGCTCGGTCAGTTCGCGGTAGTCAAACACGTCACCGTTGCTGGCCGGGTATTGCAGCAGGGCGCCGAAGAACGGCGTCACGTCAGTCAGTTCGCGCTCGTCGCCGACCACCACGTCGATGCCCAACGGCTCGGCACGGGTGCGCAGCACATCGAGGGTTTGCGGGTGGCAATGCACGGATGCGAAGAACGCGTGGCTGCCTTTGTTCTTGCTCAGGCGTTTGCAGAAGGTCATGGCTTCGGCAGCGGCGGTGGCTTCGTCGAGCAGCGAGGCGTTGGCGATCGGCAGGCCGGTCAGGTCGCTGATCAGGGTCTGGAAGTTCAGCAGCGCTTCGAGACGGCCCTGGGAAATTTCCGGCTGGTACGGGGTGTAAGCGGTGTACCAGGCCGGGTTTTCCAGCAGGTTGCGCAGGATTGGCGACGGCGTGTGCGTGCCGTAGTAACCCTGGCCGATGTAGGTCTTGAACAGCTGGTTTTTGCCGGCGATGGATTTGATCAGCGCCAGGGCATCCGCTTCACTCAGGCCGTCTTCCAGGCCGAGGACGCTGGTGCCTTTGATGCTGTCGGGAATGACGCTGGCGCTCAGGGCTTCCAGCGAATCAAAGCCCAGGCTGTTGAGCATGGCTTGCTCGTCGCCGGCACGCGGGCCGATGTGGCGGGCGATGAATTCATTGGCGGTGCTGAGATTGATAGTCATGGCGGATCCTCAGGCTTCAGCGTTGGCTTTGATCAGACGGTCGTAAGCGTCTTGATCCAGCAGTTGGCCGACAGCCGAGGCGTCGGTTGGCTGGAAGCGGAAGAACCAGCCTTCGCCCAGCGGATCTTCGTTGACCAGTTCAGGGCTGCTGTCCAGCGCCGGGTTCACTTCCAGCATTTCGCCGTTGAGTGGCATGTACACGCCGCTGGCGGCTTTTACCGATTCCACGGTGGCGGCTTCAGCGCCTTTGTCGTAGGACTGCAGCTCAGGCAGTTGTACGAAAACCACGTCGCCCAGGGCGTTCTGTGCGAAAGCGGTGATGCCGACCGTGACGGTACCGTCAGCTTCGGTGCGCAGCCATTCGTGATCTTCAGTAAAACGCAACTCGCTCATGGAAACTCCTAAGGGGGCCAGACTCGTCTGGTGGACGCGATTGAATGCTCGGGCAAAAGCCCTGCTTTATAGATGGTTACTAAGCAAAAACGCGGCCAATGTTGTTTATTGCTTATAAATCAATGAGTTAATTGTTTTTACGAAAGACTGGAATGGGCTGGCTGTAGCGAAATCGCTACAGCGCAGAGAGAAGAAAAAAGCTGAGGTGGATCAAAGCCTTGCACAGCGGCGATCAGGAGAGGGTGTAGCGATATCGTTCCGCTGTAGCGCTTTCAGTACAGGTGGAGGTCGCTTTTGTAAGCGATTTTGAAAAGCAGCGCAGAACCTGTGGGAGCGGGCTGATGTGGTGTTGAGGGGATTGTGTTTCAGCCACAAATCTTACGGCTTATTGGGTATGCCGTACTTACGCAACCGATGGGCGATCGCGGTGTGTGAGGTTTGCAGGCGGCTGGCCAGTTGGCGGGTCGAGGGGTAGCTGACGTAGAGCTTTTCCAGCAGGGTTTTCTCGAACTCCTCCATGGCCTGTTCGAGACTGTCGACCTCGCTGTCGCTCTGGCGCGCCACGGAGGTGCCAGCGATGTCGAGATCGCCGATGTCCACCAGGCTGCTTTCGCAAATCGCCGCGGCGCGGAAGATCACGTTCTGCAATTGCCGTACGTTGCCTGGCCAACGGTTGCCCAACAGCGCCGGGTAAGTGCCGGGGGCGAGTCGACAGACCGGGCGCTGGATCTGCGCGCAGGCCTGCTGCATGAAGTAGCGCGCCAGCAGCAGGATGTCCTGGCCACGCTCGCGCAGGGGCGGGACTTCGACATTCAGCACGTTGAGGCGATAGAAAAGGTCTTCGCGGAAGGCGCCTTCGCTGACCATTTTTTCCAGATCGCGGTGGGTCGCGCTGAGGATCCGCACATTGACCTTCACCTCGCGATCGCCACCGACCCGACGGAAGCTGCCGTCGTTGAGAAAACGCAGCAATTTCGCCTGCAAGTACGGCGACATTTCACCGATCTCGTCGAGAAATACCGTGCCCTGGTTGGCCAGTTCCATCAGCCCCGGTTTGCCGCCTCGCTGCGCGCCGGTGAAGGCGCCGGGGGCGTACCCGAACAGTTCGCTTTCGGCGAGGTTTTCCGGCAGTGCGGCGCAGTTCAACGCCAGGAAAGGCGAACTGTGGCGAGCGCTGATGGCGTGGCAGGCGCGGGCCACCAGCTCTTTACCGGTGCCGGTTTCGCCCTGGATCAGCAACGGTGCATCAAGGGCCGCAACCCGTTGAGCGCGCGCCTTGAGTGTACGAATCGCCGGGGATTCGCCGAGCAGGGCATCGAAACCTTCGGCGTGGTCGTGGTGCAGCGCCGAGAGGCGTTCACCGATGCGGTTCGGTTGATACAGGGTCAGCAGCGCGCCAGCGTCGGTGATCGGCGTGGCATCCAGCAGCAGGGTCTGGCCGTTGACGGTGATCTCGCGCAACGGCAGGCGGAAGCCGTTTTCCAACAACGTGTCGAGCAGTGCCGGATCGGCAAACAGCTCGCTGATGCTTTCACCTGCCGGTTCGCGGCCGTACAGGGCAATCAGCGCCGGGTTGGCCAGCAGCACCTTGCCGGCACTGTCCAGGGCCAGCACCGGGTCGGTCATCGCGGCGAGCAATGCATCGAGCTGCAAGTGACGGCGCTGGCCGGGAAGAATGTCGACCACCGTCACCGCTTGCACGCCGCGCACGCTGAACAGCGCGTCGCGCAGCTCTTCGAGCACTGCCGGGCTCAAGGTCGGGGCGTCGATGTAGACGTTGGGCGGCACCATTTCCACCGCATCCAGATTGAGATTGCGCCCACCGAGCAGGGCCAGGACTTCCTGGGTGATGCCGACGCGGTCGATGAAGCTGACGTGGATACGCATGGGGCGATTGGGTTCTGGAGTGCGGAGGGTGGCAAGTATGCCTTGGGGCGGGTCAATGGTGAAATCCTGCGCAGGACTTCAGGGCAACGATGATCCCTGTGGGAGCGGGCTTGCCCGCGATAGCGGTGTGTCAGACAACATAGATGTTGAATGTTAAACCGCCATCGCGGGCAAGCCCGCTCCCACAGGTACAGCGTTCATCCAGGGGAATAGGGTTATTCGAAGTTCTCGAGGTTTACCGGGTCGCCGGATTTCATATCCAACTGCTTCCGGATATCTTCAAACATTAAATCGTAATGCTTGTGAACCGAGCCGATCTGGCTGTGTGTTTTCGGGATTCCGTACTTCTCGGCGATTTTCGTCACGTTGTTGGCGAAGTTGTAAGCCTCCTCCTTGGGCAGAAAGAAGGTCTCCGTCATGTCCTTTCCCTGCATGCTGCCGTGCATGGTGAACTGCATCCCTTTGCCTTTCTTGGGATCCTGTGCGACCTCATAGTCGAGGTGCACGTTGTAGTTGACATCATCCGGGGTCAGCGCGTGGCGCTCGATATGCAGATGACCGGGCTCAAACGTTGCCATAGACGTCTCTCCTTACAAGTAAGTTATGCCAGGTGTCGCCGTACTGATACGCGTGCCGGCCTTGCCCTGGACGATCGCCTCGATATCCGAGAGTGAACCGATCACCGCGGTTTTTCCAGTATGGCGGGCGAACTCGCAGGCCGCCTGGACCTTTGGTCCCATGGAACCGGCCGCGAAGCCGAGTTTTTCCATGTCATCCGGGTGAGCCTGGGCGATGGCTTTCTGGGTGGGCTTGCCGAAGTCGATGAACGCCGCGCTGACGTCGGTGGCGATCACCAACAGATCGCTTTCAAGCTGTTCGGCCAGCAGCGCCGAGCACAGGTCCTTGTCGATCACCGCTTCCACGCCCTGCAGTTTACCGCTGGCACCGTACATCGTCGGGATGCCGCCACCACCGGCACAAATCACGATGCTGCCTTTTTCCAGCAGCCACTTGATCGGGCGGATTTCGAAGATGCGTTTCGGTCGAGGGCTGGCCACCACACGACGGAATTTGTCACCGTCCGGAGCAATTGCCCAGCCTTTCTCGGCAGCGAGTTTTTCCGCTTCGGCCTTGGTGTAGACCGGGCCGATGGGTTTGCTGGGGTTCTGGAATGCCGGGTCGTTGGCGTCGACTTCGACCTGGGTCAGCAGGGTGGCGAACGGGACTTCAAAGTCCAACAGGTTGCCCAGTTCCTGTTCGATGATGTAGCCGATCATGCCTTCGGTTTCAGCCCCCAGCACATCCAGCGGGTAAGCGGAAACCTGGGTGTAGGCCGCCGCTTGCAGCGACAGCAGGCCGACCTGCGGACCATTGCCGTGGGCGATCACCAGTTGGTTGCCGGGATGGACCTTGGCGATCTGTTCGGTGGCAACGCGGATGTTGGCGCGTTGATTGTCCGCGGTCATGGGTTCACCCCGGCGGAGCAGGGCGTTACCGCCCAAAGCAACGACGATACGCATAATGCAGTCCTTCTAAACAGAGAGGAGGTTGCAGGTAACTCGGTCTCCTGTGGGAGCGAGCCTGCTCGCGATAGCGGTGTATCAGTCAACATCCATGGTGAATGTCAGTCCGTCATCGCGAGCAGGCTCGCTCCCACAAAGAGCAAACCGAGTGAGCCGTTAGATATCCGCCAGCGCCGACACCAGAATCGCCTTGATGGTGTGCATGCGGTTTTCCGCTTGCTCGAAGGCGATGTTGGCCGGCGACTCGAAGACTTCTTCTGTCACTTCGACGCCGTTGGCCAGGTGCGGATAGCGCGCGGCGATGTCTTTGCCGACCTTGGTTTCGCTGTTGTGGAACGCCGGCAGGCAGTGCATGAATTTCACGCGCGGGTTGCCCGAGGCCTTCATCATGTCGGCGTTGACCTGGTAGGGCAGCAGTTGCTCGATGCGCTCGTCCCACGCCTCCACCGGCTCGCCCATCGACACCCAGATGTCGGTGTGGATGAAGTCCACGCCCTTGACCGCTTCTTTCGGGTCTTCGGTGATGGTGATGCGCGCGCCGCTTTCCTCGGCGAAGGCTTTGCACTGATCGATGAAGTCCTGATGTGGCCACAGCGCTTTCGGTGCGGCGATGCGCACGTCCATGCCGAGTTTGGCACCGATCATCAACAATGAATTGCCCATGTTGTAGCGGGCATCGCCGAGGTAGGCGTAGCTGATGTCGTGCAGCGGCTTGTCGCTGTGTTCGCGCATGGTCAGGGTGTCAGCGATCATTTGCGTCGGGTGGAATTCGGCGGTCAAACCGTTGAACACCGGCACGCCGGCGAACTTCGCCAGCTCTTCGACGATTTCCTGTTCGAAGCCACGGTACTCGATGGCATCGAACATCCGCCCGAGCACGCGGGCGGTGTCTTTCATGCTTTCCTTGTGGCCGATCTGCGACGACACCGGGTCGATATAGGTGACGTGCGCGCCCTGATCGTGGGCCGCGACTTCGAAGGCGCAACGGGTGCGGGTCGAGGTTTTTTCGAAGATCAGCGCGATGTTTTTGCCTTGCAGGTGTGGACGCTCGGTGCCGGTGTACTTGGCGCGTTTGAGGTCCCGGGACAGATCCAGCAGGTAGTTCAGCTCGCGAGTGGTGTGGTGCATCAAGCTCAGCAGGCTGCGGTTGCGCATATTAAAAGCCATGATTGGATCTCCTTTGGTATCGGTTATCCCCCGGGCCGCGCTGGCGGCGGCCAGGGTTTGAAAGTTAATAGTCGATAGGGTCGCGAATGATCGGGCAGGTCATGCAGTGGCCGCCGCCACGCCCGCGACCGAGTTCACCGGCGCTGATGGTGATGACCTCGATGCCGGCCTTGCGCAGCAGGGTGTTGGTGTAGGTGTTGCGGTCATAACCGATCACCACACCAGGCTCCACGGCCACCACGTTGTTGCCGTCGTCCCATTGCTCGCGTTCGGCGGCGAAGCTGTTGCCGCCGGTTTCGACGACGCGCAACGCTTTCAGGTTGAGGGCCTTGGCCACGGTGTCGAGGAAGCTGGTTTCTTCGCGGCGGATATCGACGCCGCCCGGTTTGCTTTCATCAGGGCGCACGCTGAAGGCGACGATCTGATTCACCACTTCCGGGAAAATGGTCACAAGGTCGCGGTCGCAGAAGCTGAACACGGTGTCCAGGTGCATCGCTGCGCGGGACTTCGGCAGGCCGGCGACAATCACACGTTCGACCGCTTTGTTCTTGAACAGGTTGACCGCCAATTGACCGATGGCCTGGCGGGACGAACGCTCACCCATGCCGATCAATACCACGCCGTTGCCGATCGGCATCACGTCGCCGCCCTCAAGGGTGGCGCTGCCATGGTCCTGATCCGGATCGCCGTACCAGATCTGGAAGTCGGCGTTGGTGAATTGCGGGTGGAATTTGTAGATGGCCGTGGCCAGTAACGTTTCCTGACGACGCGCCGGCCAGTACATCGGGTTGAGTGTCACGCCACCGTAAATCCAGCAGGTGGTGTCGCGAGTGAACTGGGTGTTGGGCAGCGGCGGCAGAATGAAGCTGGAGTGACCGAGAAATTCGCGGAACATCTGAATGGTCTTGCCGCCGAAGCTGTCCGGCAGGTCATCGGCGGAGACGCCGCCAATCAGGAATTCGGCAATCTTTCTCGGCTCCAGGCTACGCAGCCAGGAACCGGTTTCGTTGACCAGCCCAAGGCCGACCGAGTTGGCGGTGATCTTGCGCTCCAGTATCCAGTCCAGCGCTTCAGGGATGGCGACGATGTCGGTCAGCAGGTTGTGCATTTCCAGTACGTCGATGTTGCGTTCGCGCATCTTGGTGACGAAGTCGAAATGGTCACGCTTGGCTTGGGCAACCCACAGCACATCATCGAAAAGCAGTTCGTCGCAGTTGTTCGGGGTCAGCCGCTGGTGGGCCAGGCCTGGGGAGCAAACCATGACTTTGCGCAGTTTGCCGGCTTCGGAATGGACGCCGTACTTAACTTTTTCGGTGGTCATTACAGTGATCCTCCAGATGACAAATGAGTCGGGTGTTACAGAGTCAGGAAGCCGTCATACAGCCCGTAAGCTGCCACCAGGGCGCCCACGACGACCGCTGCGAAAATCAGCTTCTCGACGTTGGTGAAAACCGGTTTGTTGACTTCAAGTTTAGCTTTGGCGAACAGGATCACGCCGGGCGCATAGAGCAGGGCGGAGAGCAGCAGGTATTTGACGCCACCGGCATAGATCAGCCAGACCGCGTAAATCAACGCGACGGCGCCAATGAACAGGTCTTTCCTGCGCTCGGCTATAGCGTTTTCATAACTTTCGCCGCGTACCGCCAACAGCAGCGCGTAAGCCGCCGACCACAGGTATGGCACCAGAATCATTGAGGTGGCGAGGTAGATCAGCGACAGATAAGTGCTGGCCGAGAACAGCGTGACGATCAGGAACAACTGGACCATGGCGTTGGTCAGCCACAAGGCGTTGGCCGGTACATGGTTGGCGTTTTCCTTGCGCAGGAAGGCCGGCATGGTGTGGTCTTTGGCGGCAGCGAACATGATCTCCGCACACAGCAGCACCCACGACAGCAGCGCACCCAGCAACGAGATGATCAGGCCGACGCTGATCAGCACCGCGCCCCAATGACCGACCACGTGTTCCAGCACCGCGGCCATGGACGGGTTCTGCAGTTTGGCCAATTCCGGTTGGGTCATGATGCCCAGCGACAGCACGTTCACCAGCACCAAGAACAGCAGCACGGTGATGAAACCGATGACGGTGGCTTTACCCACGTCGCTGCGTTTTTCCGCACGGGCCGAGAAGATGCTCGCGCCTTCGATGCCGATGAACACCCACACGGTGACCAGCATCATCTTGCGCACCTGGTTCATCACGCTGCCCAGGTCAGGGTTTTTCACGCCCCAGATGTCGGCGGTGAAGATGTCCAGTTTGAACGCGAAAATCGCGATCAGGACAAACAGCAGCAGCGGTACGATTTTGGCGACGGTGGTCACCAGGTTGATGAACGCCGCTTCCTTGATGCCCCGCAGCACGAGGAAATGTACGCCCCAGAGCAGCACAGACGCACCGATCACGGCAGCTACGGTATTGCCCTCCCCAAAAATGGGGAAGAAGTAGCCGAGGGTGCTGAACAACAGAACGAAGTAACCGACGTTGCCCAGCCAGGCACTGATCCAGTAACCCCATGCAGACGAGAAACCCATGTAATCGCCGAAACCGGCCTTGGCGTAGGCGTAAACACCACCATCCAGATCAGGTTTTCGATTAGCGAGGGTCTGGAACACGAAGGCCAGGGTCAACATGCCCACCGCGGTAATTGCCCAGCCGATAAGAACGGCACCGACGTCGGCACTGGCGGCCATGTTCTGGGGCAAAGAGAAGATCCCGCCACCAATCATTGAGCCGACAACCAATGCAACCAGGGCGCCGAGTTTCAGTTTTCCGGGGGATTCAGACATTGCATGACTCCAATGCAGGAGAAGAGAGACAACAGGTTAATTTCGTTAGCTGTTCAATCATCTGATTTAGATCAATGCATGATCACATTCCATTGTTAATTAAAGACTTATGCGTCCTTGGCAGGCATAAGGCTAATGCCCGGAAAGCCCTTTCCAGAGGCCTCGGTTAAAAGTGAAAGAAATAAAGCGTATCAGTTGAGATTTAGACGCTAGTTTGTTTTCTTGTTTTGGCAAGTATTGGTCATTGATTTTGCAGGGATATGGAATTATTAGGATTTTCCGATAAAACCGCTATTTGCAAATAGGTTCGATAGTGTGATCAGTTATAAATAAAGACAGAATTGGCGTTAATTGATAAACGTTATTACGCTTTATCTATTTAGTTAAAAACCGACTATGTGACGGTCTCGCGGCGATAGTGCCGCGGGGAAATGGAGATGCACGAATGTCGCAACCGACGCAAAAGCTTCGTCTGAGTGCGCTGATCGCTTTGGTGGTGGGATCAATGATTGGCGGCGGGATTTTTTCCTTACCGCAAAACATGGCGGCGCGTGCCGATGCCGGGGCGATATTGATTGGTTGGGCAATCACTGCCGTCGGCATGCTGACCCTGGCCTTCGTCTTTCAGACCCTGGCCAATCGCAAACCCGAACTGGACTCCGGGGTGTACGCCTACGCCAAGGCCGGGTTTGGCGATTACATGGGGTTCTCGTCTGCCTGGGGATACTGGATCAGCGCCTGGTTGGGCAATGTCGGTTATTTCGTGTTGCTGTTCAGCACCCTCGGTTATTTCTTTCCAGTCTTTGGCCAGGGCAACACGCCAATCGCCATCGGCTGCGCCTCGGTACTGCTCTGGGGTGTGCATTTCCTGGTATTGCGCGGGATCAAGGAAGCGGCGTTCATCAATCAACTGACTACCGTGGCCAAAATCGTGCCGCTGATCATGTTCATCGTCATCGCCGCCGTGGCCTTCAAGGCGGAGATCTTCACCCGCGACATCTGGGGCCGCAGCAACCCGAATTTCGGCGGCGTGATGGACCAGGTGCGCAACATGATGCTGGTCACCGTGTTTGTCTTCATCGGTATCGAAGGCGCCAGTGTGTATTCGGCGAAGGCGCAGAAACGTTCGGACGTGGGCCGGGCGACGGTTATCGGTTTTATCGGTGTGTTGGCGTTGCTGGTGCTGGTGAACGTGTTATCCCTTGGGATCATGAGCCAACCGGAATTGGCCACGTTGCAGAACCCGTCGCTGGCCGCGGTGCTGGAGCACGTGGTCGGTCATTGGGGCGCGGTGCTGATAAGCGTCGGCTTGGCGGTTTCGCTGCTGGGGGCGTTGTTGTCGTGGGCGCTGCTGTGCGCCGAAATCCTCTTCGCCACGGCCAGGGACAAGACCATGCCGGCATTCCTGCAAAAGGAAAACGCCAACCACGTGCCGGTCAACGCGCTATGGCTGACCAACGTGATGATCCAGATTTTTCTGCTGATCACGCTGTTTTCCGCCGGCACTTACACCAGCCTGATTTACCTCGCCTCATCGATGATTCTGGTGCCGTACCTGTGGTCGGCGGCATATGCGGTGTTGTTGAGCGGGCGAGGGGAAACCTATGAGCATGCTTCGGCCGAGCGCACGAAAGACTTGCTGATCGGCGGCATTGCCCTGTGTTACGCGGTATGGCTGTTGTATGCCGGTGGCGTGAAATACCTGCTGCTCTCGGCGTTGTTGTATGCGCCGGGGGTGATTCTGTTTGCCCAGGCCAAGCGGGAACAGGGCGAGCCTTTGTTTACCCATATCGAGAAGGGGATTTTCAGCTGTGTGGTTGCCGGGGCGGGGTTGGCGGCCTATGGGTTGTACAGCGGATTGTTGTCGTTGTGAGATTGCTGCTGGCGTATCAACCGCCTTATGACTGGTCGGCGATGCTGGGTTTTTTGTCGGCGCGGGCGGTGGTCGGGATGGAAACCGTGGTCGATGGGGTGTACTCGCGCAGCATCGCGTTGAACGGTGTTCACGGTGTGATTTCGGTCAGGCCAGGGGCAGGCGATGTGCTGGAAGTCACGCTGGATTTTCCTGATTCAGCGGCAGTACCGGAGATTGTCGCGCGACTACGGCGGATGTTTGATCTGGATGCGAATTTGCCAGCCATTCATCGACAACTGGCGGTTGATCCGTTGATGGCGCGCTTGATTACCGCGCGTCCGGGGCTGCGAGTGCCCGGGGCTTGGGATGGGCTGGAGTTGGCCATTCGTGCGGTGTTGGGGCAGCAGATTAGTGTGGTCGCGGCGATTAAATTGGCGGGGAAACTGGTGGTGCAATATGGACGGCCATTGCAGTCGCCGATGCCGGGGTTGAGTCATGTGTTTCCTGATGCTGTCGCGTTGGCAGCGGCGGATCTGGCAACGTTGGGGATGCCGAAAAGTCGCGGTCGGACCTTGTCCGGCGTGGCTCAGGCGTTGCTGGATGATCCCTTGTTGTTTGAACCGGAACGGGAAGGCGGTGTGGCGCGGTTGCTGGCGTTGCACGGGATTGGTGACTGGACGGCACAGTACATTGCCTTGCGGCAGCTGCGGGAGATGGATGCGTTTCCGAGTGGGGATGTGGGGTTGATCAATTCGCTGGCGGCGCTGGAAGGTGAGCCGGTGACGGCTCGGGAATTGTGGGTGCGGGCCGAGGCCTGGCGGCCCTGGCGAGGGTATGCGGCGCAGGTGCTGTGGACATCGTTGAGCCGACCGGATTGAGCTGAGATGTGTAGTGACTTTCCGGGCCTCTTCGCGGGCAAGCCCGCTCCCACAGTGACCGAGTTTCCTTGGAGGAATGCGATCACCTGTGGGAGCGGGCTTGCTCGCGAAGGGGCCCGAACAGTCACCACCACTGCGCGCGATGGGAACCCAATTCCCCGGCCGGCAGTGCCCACTGCAATGGTGTCCCGGTGATTTTCAGTGGCACCTGCAGTCGATGGGCCGGCCCCCAAGGTGTCTGCTCAATCAACATCCCTTGATCGCTTTGATCCTCCGTCCGCAACGCCTCATCGGTCCCCGCGCCATGTTCAATCAGCAACTTGGCGGTCCGCGCCAATGACAACCTGGCCGACCCGCCACGTCCCAATAGCTTGATCGCCGCAGCAGTCATCAAATACCCGGTGGCGTGATCAAGCGCCTGTACCGGCAGCGGTGTCGGCTGGTTTGCTTTCTTCCACTGCATCCCTGCTTCGGCAATTCCGCTGCTCATCTGTACCAAACTGTCGAACCCTCGACGGTTCTGCCAGGGGCCGCTCCAACCGTAGGCGTTGAGGCACACATCAATCAGGCCCGGCGCCAGTTTTTGACGCGCGGCGACGCCGTAACCCAACCTTTCCAATGCATCGGCGCGGTAGCCATGAAGCAAGATATCGGCGTCCTGGAGCAGGCTTTCGAACACCGCGCGATCAGTCTTGTCGTGCAGATCCAGGCGCGCGCAGCGTTTGCCCAAAGTGACTTCCGGCACCACGCCCGGTTCGTTCCAGGTCGGAGGATCGATGCGCAGCACATCGGCGCCAATCCCTGCGAGAAAGCGGCTGGCGATCGGACCGGCGAGCACCCGCGTGAGGTCCAGCACTTTGATCCCGGCCAGCGGTTGCGCCACCGAACCCTTCCATGGTTTTGGGTTTTGGCTGTCGTCGGCGCTGAACTGAATCAACGGCTCGGCGTTCACCGCCAAACCTTGAGGATGTGCTTGCCATTGCGCCCAGCTGCGCATTTCGGCCGCGCAACCACCGGCATCAACTACGGCCTGTTCCAGATCGCTTTTCGCCCATTGCGCAACCTTGTTCGCCATCGCGGCGCGGTCGGCACAGGCGCCGAGCACGCTTTCAGCGGCGGCACGATGATGAGGCGCGTTAGTGTGCAGGCGAACCCAGCCGTCCTTGGTCGCATAGTCACCGGCAACCGGGTCCCACAACGGCGGGACGCTCCACCCCTGGGGGCGGATCGACGTTGCGAACCAGAACGATGCCAGGCGCCGGTCGACTTCAAGGGCAGGCAAACGGCCGGTGTGTTGTTGCAACAACTCACTGACCGCCTGACCGGCAGCGGCAATGCTCGCGCAGGCAAGGTCAGTGACGGCAAACGCCGAGGGCAGGGCGCCGCTCGATTTGAACGGGATTGGGGTGTGCGGCAAGCCGAGCGCGGCTTGAATGGACGTGAGTAAATCAGTCATCGAAGGCCCTCCGGAGCGAGAGCCCGAGCATAGTTCAAAATACCGCTCGATTAGATGAAAATGCCGGTTGCCGGCCGAATACCCGACCTTGTGGGAGCTGGCTTGCCTGCGATGGCGGTGTATCAGCCAACAGAGATTCGGCTGACACACCGCCATCGCAGGCAAGCCAGCTCCCACAGGATTTGTGATTGTTGCTACGCCCGGAATGGGTCACGCTTTACCCACGCCCCAGCAGATAGGTCGCGTAATCCGGGATGCGGTGTTCGTGAGCCTGATCCATCAACGGGCTGCTGAGCAGGTAATCGGCGCTGCACTCGTTGCAGGCCACCGGGATGTTCCATACCGCCGCGACCCGCAGCAACGCCTTGATGTCCGGGTCATGGGGCTGCGGTTCGAACGGGTCCCAGAAGAACACCAGCATGTCGACCCGCTGCTCGGCAATTCGCGCGCCGAGTTGCTGATCACCGCCCAGCGGACCGCTGATCATGCTTTCCACCGGCAGGTCGAGGCGTTGTTGCAACAACAACCCCGTCGTGCCGGTGGCGACCAGTTCATGTTGCGCGAGTTTGTCTTTCTGCCGCTCGGCCCAATCCAGCAAAAATACTTTGCAGTGGTCGTGGGCAACCAGAGCAATACGCTTGCGCGCGGCCAGGGTCTTTTGCGTAAAGCTGATACCGATCATCGCTTGCTTCTCCAGACGAGAATGCGTCTGCGAAAACGCATTTTTCGGCGTTGCCAATACCTGTAGGAGCTGCCGAAGGCTGCGATCTTTTGATCCTGATCTTTTGTCGGTCTTACAATCGTCAAGATCAAAAGATCGCAGCCTTCGGCAGCTACTAAGGGGGCGCGTTCAACGTAGAGTGAGACGCTTACTCGGCGTTGCAGAGCGCCAGGCAGTTATCGAGCATGCGGTTGGAGAAGCCCCATTCGTTGTCGTACCAGGCCAGCACTTTGAGCAGCTTGCCGCTGGATTTGGTGTGGTTGGCGTCGAAGATCGACGACAGCGGGTTGTGGTTGAAGTCGCTGGAAACCAGCGGCAGGGTGTTGTAACCCAGGATCTTCGAGTGCTGGCTGGCGTGTTTGAGCATCGCGTTGACTTCATCGGCCGACGCTTCGCGCTTGAGCTGCACGGTCAGGTCCACCAGCGACACATTGATTACCGGTACACGCACCGCCATGCCGGTCAGTTTGCCCGCCAGTTCCGGTAGCACCAGGCCCACTGCTTCAGCGGCGCCGGTCTTGCTCGGGATCATGTTCTGGGTGGCGGAACGGGCGCGGTACGGGTCGGTGTGGTAGACGTCGGTCAGGTTCTGATCGTTGGTGTAGGCATGGATGGTGGTCATCAGACCGCTTTCGATGCCCAGCTCGCGATGCAGCACCTGGGCCACCGGGGCCAGGCAGTTGGTGGTGCACGAGGCGTTGGAAATAATCTGGTGCGATTGGCGCAGAATGTCGTGGTTAACCCCATACACCACGGTGGCGTCAGCGCCTTTGGCCGGGGCCGAGATGATCACTTTGCGCGCGCCGGCCGTAATATGCGCGGCGGCTTTGGCACGGTCGGTGAACAGACCGGTGCACTCGAACACGACATCGACCTTTTCCGCAGCCCAAGGCAGTTCGGCCGGGTTGCGAATGGCGCTGACCGAAATACGGTCGCCGTTGACAGTCAGGCTTTCCTGATCATGCTGAACGTCGGCATCGAATGTGCCGTGAACGGTGTCGTACTTGAGCAGATGGGCATTCATCGAGCTGTCGCCCAGATCGTTGATCGCAACGATCTGCAGATCCTGACGATAGCCTTGGGTATACAGTGCGCGCAGGACATTACGGCCGATACGGCCAAAACCATTGATTGCGATTCGAAGAGTCATTTACAGCGCCGCCGTCGTTTTGTTGTTGGAATTACAAGATTATTCGCAAAAAAATAGAAAACAAGCCTTTTTAGTGGCAATATTTTGTTTTATCTACAACGAGTGACCTGAATCAACTGGTCCGAATGATCAAGAAAACCGTCTGTCATCCCAATCACAGCGGTGCTTGATCAGCATAGACAATCAGGTCGCCACATCCGTTAGCCTGGAGTTCTACACATGCATCCCCGCGTCCTTGAGGTCACCGAACGGCTTATCGCCCGCAGCCGCACCACGCGTGAGGCTTACCTTGCATTGATCCGCGGCGCCGCCAGCGACGGCCCGATGCGCGGCAAGCTGCAATGCGCCAACTTCGCCCATGGCGTGGCCGGGTGTGGCAGCGACGACAAGCACAGCCTGCGGATGATGAACTCCGCCAACATCGCAATAGTTTCGTCATATAACGACATGCTCTCGGCGCACCAGCCGTACGAAGTCTTCCCGGAACAGATCAAAAAAGCCCTGCGCGAAATCGGCTCCGTCGGCCAGTTCGCCGGTGGCACCCCTGCGATGTGCGATGGCGTGACCCAGGGCGAGCCGGGCATGGAGCTGAGCCTGCCGAGCCGCGAAGTGATCGCGCTGTCCACTGCGGTAGCGCTTTCCCACAACATGTTCGACGGCGCGCTGATGCTCGGCATCTGCGACAAGATCGTGCCGGGCCTGATGATGGGCGCGTTGCGGTTCGGTCATCTGCCGACGATTTTCGTACCGGGCGGGCCGATGGTTTCGGGCATTTCCAACAAGCAGAAAGCCGATGTGCGTCAGCGCTACGCCGAAGGCAAGGCGACGCGCGAAGAGTTGCTGGAATCGGAGATGAAGTCCTATCACAGCCCTGGCACCTGCACCTTCTACGGCACCGCCAACACCAACCAGTTGTTGATGGAAGTCATGGGCCTGCACTTGCCGGGCGCCTCTTTCGTCAACCCGAACACCCCGTTGCGCGATGCCCTGACCCGCGAAGCGGCGCACCAGGTCACCCGCCTGACCAAGCAGAACGGCGACTTCATGCCGATCGGCGAAATCGTCGACGAGCGTTCGCTGGTCAACTCCATCGTAGCCCTGCACGCAACGGGCGGTTCGACCAACCACACGCTGCACATGCCGGCCATTGCCATGGCTGCGGGCATCCAGTTGACTTGGCAGGACATGGCCGACCTCTCCGAGGTGGTGCCGACCCTGAGCCACGTGTACCCGAACGGCAAAGCCGACATCAACCACTTCCAGGCAGCGGGCGGCATGTCGTTCCTGATCCGCGAACTGCTGGAAGCCGGCCTGCTTCACGAAAACGTCAACACCGTGCTCGGCCACGGCCTGAGCCGCTACACCATGGAGCCGTTCCTCGAAAACGGCGAACTGGTCTGGCGCGAAGGCCCGATCGAAAGCCTCGACGAAACCATCCTGCGTCCGGTCGCTCGCGCATTCTCGCCAGAGGGTGGCTTGCGGGTGATGGAAGGCAACCTCGGCCGTGGTGTGATGAAAGTATCCGCCGTCGCTTTGGAAAACCAGGTCGTCGAAGCACCAGCGATGGTGTTCCAGGATCAGCAGGATCTGGCCGATGCATTCAAGGCTGGTCTGCTGGAGAAGGATTTCGTCGCGGTGATGCGCTTCCAGGGCCCGCGTTCCAACGGCATGCCGGAGCTGCACAAGATGACGCCGTTCCTCGGCGTGCTGCAGGATCGCGGCTTCAAAGTCGCGTTGGTGACTGACGGGCGTATGTCTGGCGCCTCGGGGAAAATCCCGGCGGCGATCCACGTCAGTCCGGAAGCTTATGTAGGCGGCGCTTTGGCGCGAGTGCAAGAGGGCGATATCATCTGCGTCGATGGCGTCAAAGGCACCCTGGAGCTTAAGGTGGACGCCGAAGAATTCGCAGCGCGCGAACCTGCCAAGGGTCTGTTGGGCAACAACATCGGCAGCGGTCGCGAACTGTTTGGTTTCATGCGCATGGCCTTCAGCTCCGCAGAGCAGGGCGCCAGCGCCTTTACTTCTGCCCTGGAGACGCTTAATTGAAACTGGCTTTGGTCGGTGACATCGGTGGGACCAACGCACGTTTCGCGTTGTGGAAAAACCAGCAGCTGGAATCGGTCCAGGTGCTGGCGACGGCAGACCACGCCAGCCCGGAAGAGGCCATTGCGCTCTACCTGAGCGGGCTCGGTCTGGCGCCGGGTTCGATCGGATCGGTGTGCCTGTCGGTGGCAGGCCCCGTGAGCGGCGATGAATTCAAGTTCACCAACAATCACTGGCGACTCAGTCGCAAGGGTTTCTGCAAGGCCTTGCAGGTGGATCAACTGCTGTTGGTCAACGACTTCTCGGCCATGGCCCTGGGCATGACCCGCTTGCAACCGGGCGAATTTCGGGTGGTCTGCGAAGGCACACCGGAACCGTTGCGGCCGGCGGTGGTGATCGGCCCGGGCACTGGCTTGGGCGTGGGCACGTTGCTCGATCTGGGCGAGGGCCGTTTTGCCCCGATGCCGGGGGAGGGCGGTCACGTCGATCTGCCGCTGAGCAGCCCGCGGGAAACCCAACTGTGGCAGCACATCTTCAACGAGATCGGCCATGTCAGCGCTGAAACCGCGTTGAGCGGCAGTGGTTTGCCGCGGGTCTACCGGGCGATCTGCGCGGTGGACGGTCACACGCCTGTGCTCGACACGCCTGAGGCGATCACAAAGGCCGGGCTGGCGGGCGATCCGATTGCTCTGGAAGTGCTCGAGCAGTTCTGCTGCTGGCTCGGTCGAGTGGCCGGCAACAATGTGCTGACCACCGGAGCGCGGGGTGGTGTGTACATCGTTGGCGGCGTGATTCCGCGGTTTGCCGATTTCTTCATTGAAAGTGGTTTCGCCCGGTGCTTCGCCGACAAGGGTTGCATGAGCGATTACTTCAAAGGCATTCCGGTGTGGTTGGTGACGGCGCCGTATTCCGGGTTGGTGGGTGCGGGTGTGGCACTGGATCAGGCTTGAAACCGCGTCGCCTTCATCGCGGGCAAGCCACGCTCCCACAGGTTTACCTACATTCTGAAAATGTGCGCATAACCTTGTGGGAGCGGGCTTGCCCGCGATGAGGCCCTCACAGACAACATAGATCTTTGATCGATCAGGCATAATCCTCCCCAATACAAACAACAAGGACGCCGCCCCGTGAGCTCAGTCAACAAGTCGATTTTGTTGGTCGATGACGATCAAGAGATACGCGAGTTGCTGGACACCTACCTGACCCGCGCCGGTTTCCAGGTCCGTACCACGCCTGATGGTGCAGGTTTTCGTCAGGCCTTGAATGAGGCACCGAGCGATCTGGTGATTCTCGACGTGATGCTGCCGGACGAAGACGGTTTCAGCCTCTGTCGCTGGATCCGCCAGCACCCGCGTCAGGCCCAGGTGCCGATCATCATGCTCACCGCCAGCTCCGACGAGGCCGACCGCGTCATCGGCCTGGAACTGGGTGCCGACGACTACCTCGGCAAACCCTTCAGCCCCCGTGAATTGCAGGCGCGCATCAAAGCCTTGTTGCGCCGTGCGCAGTTTGGTCAGGAGCGTTCCGGCAGTGAAGTGCTGGCCTTCGATGATTGGCGGCTGGACATGGTCAGCCATCGACTGTTCCACATCGACGGCGAGGAAGTGATTCTCTCGGGCGCCGATTTTGCGCTGCTGAAACTGTTCCTCGATCACCCCCAGGAAATCCTCGACCGCGACACCATCGGCAACGCCACCCGTGGCCGTGACCTGATGCCGCTCGATCGCATCGTCGACATGGCCGTCAGCCGTTTGCGGCAGCGCCTTCGCGATACCGAAAAACCACCGAGGCTGATCCGTACCGTACGCGGCAGTGGCTACCAACTGGCAGCCAACGTGGTTGCCAGCAATGGTCACTGATTTTCTGCGCAAGCTCGCCGGGCGGGTGCCGGTGCCACGCTCGCTGCTCGGGCGTATGTTGCTGCTGACCCTGCTGGCGGTGCTGTTCGCCCAGGCGCTGTCGAGCGTGATCTGGGTTTCGCAATTGCGCGCCACGCAGCTTGAAGGCCTGGTCACCAGTGCCCGCAGCCTGGCCCATTCGATGACGGCCAGCGTCAGTTATTTCCGCTCGTTGCCGGTGGCGTTCAGGCCGCTGGTGCTCGATCAGTTACGCAGCATGGGCGGCACCCGGTTCGTGGTGACGCTCAACGACAAACCTTTAGGGATGGAAGTGCTGCCAATCACCCCGCGCAAAGAGGCGGTGCTCAAGGCAGTGGACGAAGTGCTGCGCCAGTCGCTGGGGCAGGACACCGATATCTCGGTGACCTTCGTCAGCCCCGAAGACCTGCGGATTTTCAACGGCGGCTTGAAGCTCGATGAGTTGCCGCGCTCCTGGGCGCATTACGCGTTGACCCTGGAACCGGTGAACCCGCCGGTGCTGGTCACGCAAATCCAGATGGCACCGGGCGAATGGCTGTACATCGCTTCCCTGTTGCCCGAACCCTACACCAGTCTTGAAGAACAAGGCCTGCCGGCGCAGCAGGTCTGGTTCATCGTGCTCACCAGCGGTTTCCTGCTGCTGTTCATCGGCCTGTTGGTGCACTGGCAGAGTCGACCGCTCAAGCGATTGGCGCGGGCGGCGCGGGATATGTCTCTCGGTGCCGAAGTCGAGCCGGTGGCCGAGGGCGGCGGCAGTGAAGTGGTGGAAGTGGGGCGCGCCTTCAATGCGATGCGCGAACGTATCAGCCGTTACCTGACCGAACGCAGCCAATTGTTCAGCGCGATTTCCCATGACTTGCGCACACCGATTACCCGGCTGCGACTGCGGGTCGAATTGCTTGAAGACGAAAAGCTGCAAGCCAAGTTTGGTCGTGATCTGGATGAGCTGGAGTTGCTGGTCAAGGGCGCGTTGCAATGCGTGAAAGACACCGACATCCATGAAAACATCGAGCCGGTGGACCTCAACCATGTGCTCGACTGCTTGGTGGAGCCGTATCTGGCGCCCAACGGCAATGGCCGCGTGACCCAGCAGGGGCGGGCGCTGGCGCCGTATCCGGGTAAACCATTGGCGCTCAAGCGTTGCATCGGCAACCTGATCGACAACGCCTTGAAGTATGGGCAGAACGCGCATCTGCACATCGATGACGACGAAAGCGCGTTCGTCCTGCATGTCGACGATGAAGGGCCGGGCGTGCCGGAGCAGCGGCTGGAGCAAGTGTTCGAACCGCACTTTCGCTTGGCCGGGCAGCAGCAGGGCTATGGCTTGGGGCTGGGGATTGCGCGCAACATTGCCCATAGTCATGGCGGTGAAGTCAGCCTGCAAAACCTGCGTGAAGGCGGGTTGCGGGTGACGTTGCAGTTGCCGCGCAGTGTTGACTAAAGACCGCGTTATCGTTCATCGCGGGCAAGCCCGCTCCCACAGGATTACCTGCATTTTCAAGGTATGTGCATAACCTTGTGGGAGCGGGCTTGCCCGCGATGGCGTCAGATCAATCAACGCATTCTCCAAGGCAAATGTCACAATCCGGTGACATAACTCGCCCCCTTCGTTACCTGCCTGCCACCGCCCGTTGTTTAGACTGCCTCCAGTCATAACAACAAAAAAGGTACTCCCATGGACACCTTCCAACCCGCCTTCAGCAGTTGGCTGAACGCGCCTGCCCACCAGCAATGGCTCGCCGCTGAAGGCCTGCGCCTGCTGGGATTCGCCAAGGCTTCAAAGCTTGCCGAAGGCTTCGGCAATCTCGATGAGAAGGGTCGCCTGCCGGCCAACGCGCAAGCTGAAACCATGAACACCGCGCGCATGACCCACAGCTTCGCCATGGCCCACATCCAGGGTCTGCCGGGTTTTGCCGAGCTGGTGGATCACGGCATCCAGGCCCTAAGCGGGCCGCTACGTGATGCCAAACACGGCGGCTGGTTCGCCACGCCCGAACACCGCGACGGCAATACCGCCAAAGCCGCTTACCTGCATGCGTTCGTGGCGTTGGCCGCGAGTTCTGCGGTGGTCGCTCAACGCCCCGGTGCACAAGCCTTGCTCGACGATGCGATCCATATCATCGACACGCATTTCTGGTGCGAGGAGGAGGGCGCCATGCGCGAATCCTTCAACCGCGACTTCAGTTGCGAAGAAGCCTATCGCGGCGCGAACAGCAACATGCACGCCACCGAAGCCTTTCTCGCCCTGGCCGATGTCACCGAGGACAACCGCTGGCTGATTCGCGCCCAGCGCATCGTCGAGCGCGTCATTCATGATCACGCCGCGGCCAACGATTATCTGGTGGTCGAGCATTTCGACCGCGACTGGCAGCCGCTGCGCGACTACAACCACGACAACCCGGCTGACGGATTCCGCCCTTACGGCACTACGCCGGGCCATGGTTTCGAATGGGCGCGGCTGTTGCTGCATCTTGAAGCGGCGCGGGTGCAGGCCGGGATACTCACTCCGGGATGGCTCGCCACCGATGCGCAAAAACTGTTCGACCACAATTGCCGTCACGGCTGGGACGTCGACGGTGCGCCGGGCATTGTCTACACCCTCGACTGGGATAATCGCGCAGTGGTTCGCCATCGTTTGCACTGGACTCATTGCGAAGCCAGCGCCGCCGCCAGTGCACTGCTCAAACGCACCGGTGACGAGCAATACGAGCACTGGTACCGACTGTTCTGGGAATTTTGTGACAGTCACTTCATTGATCGCTGCGATGGCAGCTGGCATCACGAACTCGATCCGCTGAACCGTCCGAGCGCCGATATCTGGGCTGGCAAACCCGATCTGTATCACGCCTGGCAAGCCGTTTTGATCCCGCGCCTGCCGCTGGCGCCGAGCATGGCCACTGCGCTCGCGCAATTGTCCCAGAGCATTCCTGTGTAACCATGTGGTGACATTCGCGCGTCCCTTCGTTACCTGCGAAGGGGCATCCCCTGTTTAGAATCCTATGCAGCGCAAGCACCAGACTTGCATGCATAACAACAAGAAAGGTACTACTAGATGAATGCGATTTCTCGCCTCGCTACTGTCATTTCTCTCGCTTCACTGCTTCCCGTTGCTGCATTCCCCGTCAGTGCCCTTGCCGCCGATGCCAAAGGTTCGGTGGAAGTCGTTCACTGGTGGACGTCTGGTGGTGAAAAAGCGGCCGTCGATGTGCTCAAGGCCCAAGTCGAAAAAGACGGCTTCACCTGGAAAGATGGCGCAGTCGCCGGCGGTGGCGGCTCCACAGCCATGACCGTACTCAAAAGCCGCGCCGTGGCCGGTAACCCGCCGGGCGTTGCCCAGATCAAGGGGCCGGACATCCAGGAGTGGGGCAGCACAGGCCTGCTCAGCACCGACACCCTCAAAGAGGTTTCCAAGTCCGAAGGCTGGGATAACCTGCTGATCAAGAAAGTCTCCGACACTGTGAAATACGAAGGCGATTACGTCGCCGTGCCGGTGAACATTCACCGCGTCAACTGGCTGTGGATCAACCCGGAAGTCTTCAAGAAAGCCGGGATCGAAAAAGCGCCAACCACCCTCGAAGAATTCTATGCCGCTGGCGACAAACTGAAAGCCGCCGGCTTCATCGCGCTCGCTCACGGTGGCCAGCCTTGGCAGGACAGCACCGTGTTTGAAGACGTGGTGCTCTCGGTCATGGGCGCAGACGGTTACAAGAAAGCGCTGGTCGATCTGGATCAGAAAACCCTCTCCGGGCCGGAGATGGCCAAGGCCTTCGCCGAGCTGAAAAAAATCACCGGCTACATGGACCCGAACCGCGCCGGTCGTGACTGGAACATCGCGGCCGCCGACGTCATCAACGGCAAGGCCGGCATGCAGATGATGGGCGACTGGGCCAAGAGTGAATGGACCGCCGCGAAGAAAGTCGCGGGCAAGGATTACCAGTGCGTGCCGTTCCCGGGCACTGAAAAAGCCTTCACCTACAACATCGACTCGATGGCCGTGTTCAAGCTCAAGGCCGATCGCAAAGGCGACATCGCCGCCCAGCAAGACCTGGCCAAGGTTGCTCTGGGCAAAGACTTCCAGAAAGTCTTCAGCATCAACAAAGGCTCGATCCCGGTGCGTACCGACATGCTTAACGACATGAGCGCGCTGGGCTTCGATTCTTGCGCTCAAGCGTCCGCAAAGGACTTCCTGGCTGACGAGAAGACTGGCGGCCTGCAACCGAGCATGGCGCACAACATGGCCACGTCCCTGGCCGTGCAGGGCGCGATCTTTGATGTAGTGACCAACTTCATGAACGATAAGAACGCTGATCCGGCGACGGCCAGCAAGCAACTGGCGTCGGCCGTCAAAGCTGCCCAGTAACTCCTGACACCGCGTAACCCCTGTGGGAATGGGTTTATGTGGGAGTCGGGCTTGCCCGCGATGCAGGCGACTCGGTTTAACTTCAAACCGAGTTGATGTCATCGCAGGCAAGCCAGCTCCCACAGAAGCCCGCTTCCACAAGGGATCGCCGTGCCGATTTCTTTCCTCTTCACCTGGATTATCCCGATGAGCTCTGTGGCGGTTTTCAGCAAAGCCTCACCGTTCGACGCATTGCAGCGCTGGCTCCCCAAACTGGTTTTGGCGCCTAGCATGCTGATCGTCCTGGTTGGTTTTTACGGTTACATCATCTGGACATTTGTTCTGTCCTTCACCAATTCCAGCTTCATGCCGAGCTACAAGTGGGTCGGCCTGCAGCAATACATCCGCTTGATGGACAACGATCGCTGGTGGGTCGCGAGCAAAAACCTTGCGGTGTTCGGCGGCATGTTCATCGGCATCAGCCTGGTGCTGGGTGTGTTCCTCGCCGTGCTGCTGGATCAGCGCATTCGCAAGGAAGGCTTCATCCGCACCGTTTACCTGTACCCGATGGCGCTCTCGATGATCGTTACCGGTACCGCATGGAAATGGCTGCTCAACCCAGGTCTTGGTCTGGACAAGATGCTGCGCGATTGGGGCTGGGAAGGCTTTCGTCTCGACTGGCTGGTGGATCAGGACCGCGTGGTGTATTGCCTGGTGATCGCCGCCGTATGGCAAGCCTCCGGGTTTGTGATGGCGATGTTCCTGGCCGGCCTGCGTGGCGTCGATCAATCGATCATCCGCGCGGCGCAAGTCGACGGTGCGAGCCTGCCGACCATCTACTTGAAGATCGTATTGCCGAGCCTGCGCCCGGTGTTCTTCAGCGCCTTCATGATCCTCGCGCACATCGCGATCAAGAGCTTCGACCTGGTGGCGGCGATGACTGCGGGTGGCCCGGGCTATTCGTCCGACCTGCCGGCGATGTTCATGTATTCCTTCACTTTCAGCCGTGGCCAGATGGGCATTGGTTCGGCGAGCGCGATGATGATGCTCGGCGCGATCCTGGCGATTCTGGTGCCGTACCTGTACTCCGAATTGCGAGGCAAACGCCATGAGTAATCAACTCGGAAAACCGGCGATCAGCTTCAGCCGCATCGCGATCTACGCAACCTTGTTGCTGGCCGCGGCGATCTATTTGGTCCCGCTGGTGGTGATGCTGCTGACCAGTTTCAAATCGCCGGAAGACATCCGCACCGGCAACCTGTTGAGCTGGCCGCAAGTGATTGATGGCATCGGCTGGATCAAGGCCTGGGACAGTGTCGGCAGCTACTTCTGGAACTCGGTGAAAATTACCGTGCCGGCGGTACTGATCTCTACGTTCATCGGTGCCATGAACGGCTACGTGCTGTCGATGTGGCGCTTCCGTGGTTCGCAACTGTTCTTCGGCCTGTTGTTGTTCGGCTGCTTCCTGCCGTTCCAGACCGTGCTGCTGCCAGCCTCGTTCACCCTCGGCAAGATCGGTTTGGCCAACACCACCACGGGCCTGGTGCTGGTGCACGTGGTCTACGGCCTGGCGTTCACCACGCTGTTCTTCCGTAACTACTACGTGAGCATTCCGGATGCGCTGGTCAAGGCGGCGCGGCTGGATGGCGCGGGCTTCTTCACGATTTTCTGGAAGATCCTGCTGCCGATGTCGATCCCGATTGTGATGGTCTGCCTGATCTGGCAGTTCACGCAAATCTGGAATGACTTCCTGTTCGGCGTGGTCTTCGCCAGTGGCGATGCCCAGCCGATTACCGTGGCCCTGAACAACCTGGTCAACACCAGCACCGGGGCCAAGGAATACAACGTTGATATGGCCGCCGCGATGATCGCCGGGCTGCCGACACTGCTGGTCTACATATTCGCTGGCAAGTATTTCCTGCGTGGGCTGACGTCCGGCGCGGTCAAGGGGTAGAACATGGCAACTCTCGAATTACGCAACGTCAACAAGACCTACGGTGCCGGTTTGCCGGACACCCTGAAAAACATCGAACTGAAGATCAATGACGGTGAGTTCCTGATCCTGGTCGGTCCATCGGGCTGTGGTAAATCCACCTTGATGAACTGCATCGCCGGACTTGAAAACATCAGCGGCGGGGCGATCCTGGTGGACGACGCCGACATCAGCGGCATGAGCCCGAAAGATCGCGACATCGCCATGGTGTTCCAGTCCTACGCGCTGTACCCGACCATGAGCGTGCGCGATAACATCGCGTTCGGCCTGAAGATTCGCAAAATGCCCACCGCTGAAATCGACGAAGAAGTCGCTCGCGTGGCCAAGCTGCTGCAAATCGAACACCTGCTGAGTCGCAAACCGGGTCAGCTCTCCGGTGGTCAGCAACAGCGCGTGGCCATGGGCCGGGCGCTGGCGCGGCGGCCGAAGATTTACCTGTTCGACGAACCGCTATCCAACCTCGACGCCAAGCTGCGGGTCGAGATGCGCACCGAAATGAAACTGATGCACCAGCGCCTGAAAACCACCACGGTCTACGTGACTCACGACCAGATCGAAGCCATGACTCTGGGCGACAAAGTGGCGGTGATGAAGGACGGGATCATTCAGCAGTTCGGCACGCCGAAAGACATCTACAACAACCCGGCCAACCTGTTCGTGGCGAGCTTCATCGGTTCGCCGCCGATGAACTTCATCCCTTTGCGTTTGCAGCGTAAGGAAGGTCGGTTGGTAGCGCTGCTCGACAGTGGTCAGGCGCGCTGCGAATTGCCGCTGGGCATGCAGGACGCCGGGCTCGAAGACCGCGAAGTGATCCTCGGCATGCGCCCGGAGCAGATCGTGCTGGCGAACGGCGAGCCGAACGGATTGCCGACCATCCGTGCCGAAGTGCAAGTCACCGAACCGACCGGTCCCGACACCCTGGTGTTCGTCAATCTCAACGACACCAAAGTCTGCTGCCGCCTGGCACCGGACGTCGCGCCGGCCGTGGGCGAGACCCTGACCCTGCAATTCGATCCATCGAAAGTGCTGTTGTTCGATGCCAAGACCGGTGAGCGCCTGGGGGTGGCCGGCCTGCCAAAAACCGAAGCTCACAGCGCCAACGTAGCCCAATTCAAAGGCAGATAAAGATCAAATGTGGGAGCAGGACTATGTGGGAGCTGGCTTGCCTGCGATGGCATCAACTCGGTTCGACGTTAAACCGAGTCGCCTGCATCGCAGGCAAGCCAGCTCCCACACAAGCCCGCTCCCACAGGGGGGATTCGCGGCAGATGGGGACATCTGCCGCAATCGATGTAAACCGCGTTAGATAAAAACAGTTAATAACAATAAAGACGAGGATGTAGGGATGAAGAAGAAGAACAACGCTCAGCTTATCTGCCAGTTGTCGGCTCTTGCGGTGATGACTATGGCCGGTAGCGTACACGCGGCTGACGCGTTCAGTGCCGACTCGCAGTGGATGACCGGTGATTGGGGCGGCGAGCGGACCAAGCTGATCGAGCAGGGTATCGACATCAAGGCCGACTACGTCGGTGAAGTGGGCGCCAACCTGCATGGCGGCTACAACGACGACAAGACGGCGCGTTACGCCGACCAGTTTGGCTTGGGCGTGGCGCTGGACCTGGAAAAACTGTGGGGCTGGGATAACACCCAGGCCAAGATCCAGCTTACCAACCGTAACGGTCAGAACATCTCCAATGACCGTGTTGGCGACCCGCGTGCCGGCACCTTGAGTTCCTCCCAGGAAGTCTACGGCCGTGGCCATATGGTCCGTTTGACCCAATTGTGGATCAAGCACCAGTTCCTCGACGGTAAACTGGACGTCAAGGCTGGTTACTTCGGCGAAGGCGAAGACTTCAACACCTTCCCTTGCGAGTTCCAGAACCTGGCGTTCTGCGGTTCACAAGCGGGTAACTGGGCGACCGGTATCTGGTACAACTGGCCGGTCATGCAGGCGGCAGTTCGCGTGAAGTACAACATCACGCCTGAGTTCTATGCGCAGATCGGCGCGTACAACCAGAACCCGTCGCAACTGGAGCACGGTAACGGCTTCAAGCTCAGCGGCAGTGGTACCAAGGGCACCGTCTTGCCGGTCGAATTGGTCTGGTCGCCGAAGGTCAACAACCTGCCGGGCGAATACCGTGTTGGTTACTACAAGAGCACGGCCGATGCCGATGACGTCCGTAAAGATGACAACGGCAATGATGCAGCGACCACCGGCAACGCCTATCGCAGCCACAACAGCAAGCACGGCTACTGGTTCGTCGCGCAGCAGCAACTCACCACCCATAATGGCGACGCGTCTCGCGGTCTGAACATCGCGGCCAACGCCACCTTCCACGACAAGGACACCAACTTCGTCGACAACTACCAGTCGCTGATGTTTGTGTACAAAGGCCCGTTTGATGCTCGTCCAAAAGACGACGTCGGAATCGGTTTCTCCCGTATCCATGTCAACGATGACGTGAAGAAAAACGCCGAGTTGGTCAACGCCGCCAATGGTGTCACCGACTACGAAGATCCGCTGTTCTCGCCGTTGCGTACCACCGAGTACAACTACGAGATCAACTACGGCTTCCACGTTACCAACTGGCTGACCGTGCGTCCTAACCTGCAATACATCACTCACCCAGGGGGTGTGGATGAAGTTGATAACGCGCTGGTCGCCGGCCTGAAAATTCAGTCGGTGTTCTAACGCTGTTGCGATAAGCTCCTCTCTATGTGCGCATATTTGCGGACGGCCAAGGCTGTCCGCTTTTTTTTGGGCTGATCAGCCAAGTTGCTGGCCAATGCATTGTGGCGAGGGAGCTTGCTCCCGCTCGGCTGCGAAGCAGTCGTAAACGCGGCGAATGCGGTTTGGCTGAAGCACCGCAGTGAATGGTTTTAGGGCAGCTTCGCAGCCCAGCGGGAGCAAGCTCCCTCGCCACAGAGAATTCACTGGCTACAAAAGCGCTGTTGTTTTCAGAGATGGTGAGTACACCAATGATTTTCAGGACCGTGGCACATGCTTGAGCATCCGCTACAACGCTTCTTCAAATCCTTGCGCGAACGTCCGGTGTTTGCGTGGGAGCGCTATCAGATGCGCGATGTGCTGGTGATCGACCATCCGCTGTGTCAGGCGGTGTTCAGTCGGCAGGGAGCACAGTTGCTGCACTTCCAGCCAAAGGGTCAGAAACCCTGGCTGTGGTGCGCGGCGAAGTGGCCGCATGTCGGTGCGATTCGCGGCGGTGTGCCGGTGTGTTGGCCGTGGTATGGCCGTCATCCGAGCGAAAACGCCTGGCCGTCCCATGGCTGGGCGCGTTTGCTCGACTGGAAACTGCTCGACAGCAGCAGTGACGACGATGGCGTGCACCTGCACTGGCAGTTACAGCTGTGCGACTGGCAAGTGGACTTGCACGCGCACCTGGGTGAACGCATGGATTTGCACCTGAGCACCGAGCATCAGGACGACATGCCATGCCAGTTGAGCCAGGCGTTGCACGCCTATTGGCGTATTGGTGATGTGGGCGAGGTAGCGCTGTCTGGGCTCGACGGTGCGCACGGTTACGACCAGTTGAGCCGCCAGGTTTGCCAGCAGGAAGGCGAGTTGCGGGTCGACGGCGGTTGTCAGCGCGTGTTCCAGCATGACGGCGAATTGCAGCTCAAGGACCACGCCTGGCAGCGCGAGTTGTGCATCGACACCGGTGACCATGCAGACACGGTGGTCTGGCATCCCGGCTCGCGGCCGTTGCTGGGCGTGAGCTGGAACGAGGTTTTAGAGTTTGTCTGCGTGGAAGCGGCCAGCGGCGGGACCGACAGCCTGTGCCTGCCGCCCGGGGAGCGGGCGCATTTGAGTTTGCAGGCGCGGGTTGGGGCTTAGCTCAAAATCTGCGGTGTTGCGCCGTGCCTCATCGCGGGCAAGCCCGCTCCCACAGGTTCAATGACGTTCGCAGGTTTTGTGCTCGACACGGACACTGTGGGAGCGGGCTTGCCCGCGAAGGGGCCGGGCCAGTCAGCGCAGATGCCAGATCAGTTGAATTCATCCCCAATTGGATACCGACTGGCATTCAGGCTTTCCTTGATCTTGCGCAAATGCGGCTGGAAATCCACGCCCCGGCGCAGGGTCATGCCGGTGGCGAGCACATCGAGCACGGTCAGCTGAATGATCCGCGACGTCATCGGCATATAGATGTCAGTGTCTTCCGGCAACGGGATGTTCAGGCTCAAGGTGCTGGCCTTGGCCAACGGCGAACCCTCGGCCGTCAGGCCCAGCACCGAGGCGCCGTTTTCCCGGGCAATGCGCGCCACTTCCACCAGTTCGCGGGTGCGGCCGGTGTAGGAAATGATCACGAACAACTCACCGGTATGAGCCACCGAGGCAATCATGCGCTGCATCAGCACGTCGGCATGGGCGGTCACCGCCAGATTGAAGCGGAAGAACTTGTGCTGCGCATCGAGCGCCACCGGGGCCGAAGCGCCGAGGCCGAAGAAGTGGATCTGCCGGGCCTGGATCAACAGGTCGACGGCGCGGCTGATCAGGCTCGGGTCAAGAGCCTGCAACGCACTGTCCAAAGAGGCGATGGCGCTGCCGAAAATCTTTTTCGTATACGCTTCCGGATTGTCATCGGCTTCAACCGCCCGGCTGACATACGCCGCGCCACTGGCCAGGCTCTGGGCCAGCTGCAGTTTTAGTTCCGGGTAGCCGCTGACACCGAACGAACGGCAGAAACGGTTGACCGTCGGCTCGCTGACCTTAGAGGCCTGGGCGAGGGCGGCGATGCTGAACCGGGTGGCCTGCTCTGGGTTGAGCAGGATCACTTCGGCGACTTTGCGTTCTGCCTTGTTCAGGTCTTCAAGGCGATTCTGGATCTGTTCCAGTAAATTTCGCACGCGGTCCATTACATGTTCCTTAGGTCAGCAGCGCAAATAAGCGTTCGGCTAATGCAAATTGGGCCTTTGATACGGCCCATGACGGTGGCCTATCCTACTGATGGCTCCGACCGACCACCACTCGGAATCTATATTTTGCGAAAATGTTGTGGTTATTACTACATTTTCCCTTGAGTGATGCCTTGAAAAAAGGTATTTGTAGCTTAACTTGATAAAAGAACAAACATCATGCCTTCGATTACGGTTGAACCGTGCACCTTTGCCTTGTTTGGCGCTCTCGGCGATCTGGCCCTGCGCAAGCTGTTTCCTGCCCTTTATCAACTCGATGGCGCTGGCCTGCTTCATGAGGATACGCGCATTATCGGGCTGGCCCGTGAACCCGGCAGTGAGCAGCAGCATCTGGCGTTCATTGCCGCTGAGCTGCGCCGCTATGTCGGTGCCAAAGAGCTGGATGAGGTCGTGCTCGAGCGCTTCCTGGCCCGCTTGAGCTACCTGCACGTCGACTTCCTCAAGGCGGACGACTATGTCGCCCTGGCCGAACAGGCCGGCAGCGCCCAACGGGTGATTGCCTACTTCGCTACGCCGGCGGCGGTTTATGGCGCTATCTGCGAGAACCTGTCGAAGGTGGGCTTGAGCGAAAACACTCGCGTGGTGCTGGAAAAACCCATCGGCTCGGACCTGGAATCCTCGCGCAAGGTCAACGACGCCGTGGCGCAGTTCTTCCCGGAGAACCGTACCTACCGCATCGACCACTACCTGGGCAAAGAGACCGTACAAAACCTGATCGCCCTGCGTTTCGCCAACAGCCTGTTCGAAACCCAGTGGAACCAGAATTACATCTCCCACGTGGAAATCACCGTGGCCGAGCAGGTCGGGATCGAAGGCCGTTGGGGCTATTTCGACAAGGCCGGGCAGCTGCGGGACATGATCCAGAATCACCTGCTGCAATTGCTCTGCCTGATCGCCATGGACCCGCCAGCCGACCTGTCCGCCGACAGCATTCGCGATGAAAAAGTCAAAGTCCTCAAGGCACTGGCGCCGATCAGCCCGGAAGGCCTGACCACTCAAGTGGTGCGCGGCCAGTACATTGCCGGCCACAGCGAAGGCAAATCGGTGCCCGGGTATCTGGAGGAGCCGAACTCCAACACCCAGAGCGACACTGAAACCTTCGTCGCCCTGCGTGCCGATATTCGCAACTGGCGCTGGGCCGGCGTGCCGTTTTACCTGCGCACCGGCAAGCGCATGCCGCAGAAGCTGTCGCAGATCGTCATCCACTTCAAGGAACCGTCGCACTACATCTTCGCCCCTGAGCAGCGCTTGCAGATCAGCAACAAACTGATCATCCGCCTGCAACCGGACGAAGGCATTTCCTTGCGCGTGATGACTAAAGAACAAGGCCTGGACAAGGGCATGCAGCTGCGCAGCGGTCCGTTGCAGCTGAATTTTTCCGACACTTATCGCAGCGCGCGGATTCCTGACGCCTACGAGCGGTTGTTGCTGGAAGTGATGCGCGGCAATCAGAACCTGTTTGTCCGTAAAGATGAAATCGAAGCCGCGTGGAAGTGGTGTGACCAGTTGATCGCCGGGTGGAAAAAATCCGGTGATGCGCCCAAGCCGTACGCGGCCGGGTCGTGGGGGCCGATGAGCTCCATTGCACTGATTACACGGGACGGGAGGTCGTGGTATGGCGATATCTGAATTGAAACTGCCTCAGGGCGTCAGCGCCCATGAGTTCAAAAGCCCGGTGTTGCTGGCCGAAGGCCTGGCATTGACGGTGGCCAAGCAACTGAGCGACGCGATTGCCGCACAAGGCGCCGCGACGCTGGTGGTGTCTGGCGGGCGCAGCCCGGTGGCGTTTTTTCAGCACCTGGCCAAGCAGGCGCTGGACTGGTCGAAAGTGGTGGTCAGCCTGGCTGACGAGCGCTGGGTACCGGTGGAACATGCCGACAGCAATGCCGGTCTGCTCAAGCGTTACCTGTTGCAAGGCCCGGCGGCCAAGGCCCAGTTCCTGAGCCTCTACAGTGCCACCGCCAACCTGGAACAGGCCGCCGAGCAGGCTGATCGCTTGCTCGCCGAGTTGCCGTCGATCGACGTGCTGGTACTGGGTATGGGTGACGACGGTCATACCGCGTCGCTGTTCCCCAACAGCCCGAATCTGGCCGAGGCCTTGAAAGTTGACGGCACCCGTCGTTGCTGGCCGATGCTGGCGCCGACCGTGCCCCATCAACGCCTGACCATGAGTCGCGCGCTGCTGGCCTCGGCAAAGCACACCGTTCTATCGATTTCCGGTCAGTCCAAGCTGACCACCCTGAATGCCGCGCTGGCCGGTGATGATGTCGCCGCCATGCCGATTCGGGCGTTTCTGCAACCTACGTTAGAGATTTACTGGTGCCCATGAACCAAGGATCAGCCGCTATGACAAACACATCCCCGACCGTTTCCATGGCGGACAAAGTTGCCCTGATCGACAGCCTCTGCGCCAAGGCGCGGATCCTGCCGGTGATCACCATCGCTCGTGAGCAGGACGTGCTGCCGTTGGCCGACGCCCTGGCGGCCGGTGGCCTGACGGCGCTGGAAGTGACCCTGCGTTCGCAGTTCGGCCTCAAGGCGATCCAGATCCTGCGCGAGCAGCGTCCGGAGCTGGTGACCGGCGCCGGCACCGTGCTTGATCGCAGCATGCTGGCCGCTGCCGAAGCGGCGGGTTCGCAATTCATCGTCACGCCGGGCATCACCCGTGATCTGCTTGAAGCCAGTGTCGACAGCCCGATCCCGCTGTTGCCGGGCATCAGCAATGCCTCTGGCATCATGGAAGGCTATAGCCTGGGTTATCGCCGCTTCAAACTGTTCCCGGCGGAAGTCAGCGGCGGCGTCGCGGCCATCAAGGCCCTGGGCGGCCCGTTCGGCGAAGTAAAATTCTGCCCGACTGGCGGCGTCAGCCCGGCCAATATCAAGAGCTACATGGCGTTGAAAAACGTGATGTGCGTGGGCGGTAGCTGGATGCTTGACCCTGAGTGGATCAAGAACGGCGACTGGGCCCGCATCCAGGAGTGCACCGCCGAGGCATTGGCCCTGCTGGACTGATTAACCGGATTTTTACCAAACACTTCGTTGTGTGTTCTACGGCTTTACGGTGCACTTGGTCGGTGCGCCGTTTTTTTTGCCTGAAAAAACGATACATAGTTACCGCATCTCGTCGCTCGTCCAGCGTTAACCTGCGTTCATCTTATGGAAGAGAGAACATCATGGACGACAACACTGCAATTGCATCTCAACCACCGGTTTATCAACTGTCACCCGAACAGATCGCCGGTCCGTATTTTCGAAACCCGAAACTGATCAGACGAAACATCAGCGAAGGCATGGATGGCATTCCCCTGGTGCTGCGGCTGACGATCGTCGATGCGATGACCGGTCAACCGGTTATCGGGGCTGTGGTCGATATCTGGCATTGCAACGCACGCGGGGCGTATTCAGGCTGGAGCAAGGTCAATCCGGACAAGAAAGTCGACGTCGGTGATATCGGTTCGATCCCGCGCACCGATGACGACACTTACCTGCGCGGTGGGCAATTCACGGACAAAAAAGGTGTCGTGCGGTTTACCACGATTTATCCGGGGTTCTATGCCGGCCGCGCTCTGCACATTCACGTCGCGGTACGCATCACGGCCGGTAACAACTATCTGGAAGAGCGGCATGTCGCCTGGGTCGGGCAGCTTTACTTTCCCGAGGTAGCGTCGAGATCGGTACTCAATGCCAGAGAATACAGTGGCCGCACGGTATCACCGCTGACCAACGATGAAGATTTTCACTATAAACACCGTGGCGGCGAAGCCTCGACCCTGAATGTGCATACCCTCGGCCGAGACTCGAACGAAGACGGCTTTTTCGGCCACATGACCATCGGTGTCGACACGTTTGCGCTGTCATCGCAAATCAAGCCCGAAGACTTCGACAAATACACCGTGTGACCTCAGCGCAATTCAGTCAGGGCTCGGGCCAGCAGATCCATGTCGGCTGCGGTGGTGGTGAGCCCCGGCGTAATGCGGATGCATGGGCCACACGCCGCACCGCTGCGCGCCACGGTAAACAGGTTGTAGTCGTTGAGCAGTCGCTCGACCATCACCTGCTGATCGGCATGCCGGGTAAAGCGCATCGAGGTGATGCCGCAATACAGGCGCGGGTCATCCGGGGTCATGACTTCGATTCCCGGTAACCCCTGAACGGCATCGACCCATCGGTTGCGCAAGTAGTTGAGTCGTGCGCCCTTGGCGACGGAACCGCCCATGGCGTGATGTTCTTCGAACACTAGCGGCAGGGTCAGCAGGGCCGGGATGTTCGGAGTGCTGTACGGCGTGCGGGCGCGAATGTCGGTGACCGGGAAATGCATCTCGCCCATGTCCGGGTCGATATCAGCCAGTCGATGAGGGGCGATGTAAATGAAGCCCAGGGTCAGCGGCGCACCGATCCATTTGTGCAGGTTGTAGCCGGCAAAGGCGATGCCTGGTTCATCGAGATTGAACTCGATCTGACCGAGGGCATGGGCGCCGTCGAGAATTACGTCGATGCCGTGTTCCCTGGCGGCAGCGGCAATTGCCTGTACCGGCATTACCAACCCGGTGCGATGGGTGACGTGGGTCAGGGCCATCAGCTTCAAGCGCGGATAACGCACGAAAGCTTCGCGGTAAGAGGTGAGTAAACTGTCGAAACTGGCGGGGTGGCGGTGTTCGATTTCGATCACTTCCACGCCTCGATAGCGCTCCAGCCAACGCATCGCGCCCTTGACCGTGTCGTACTCCAGATCGCATATCAGCACCTGATCGCCCGGCTCCAGGCGGTTGTAGTTGCGGATCAGCGATTGCAGACCGTCCGAGGCGTTGCGGGTGAGGGCGATGGCTTCGGCGGGAGCACCGATCAGCTCGGCCAATTGCGCACGAATCTTGACGCTTTCGCCTTGTTCGAAGCGCTGGCGCACATGCACCGAGTTGCCACGGTTGATGAGTTCGATGTTGCGCTGATACTCCTCGACCACGGTGCGCGACATGCGCCCGAAATAGCCGTTCTCCAGGTTCAGGGGGCCCGGTTCGACAGCATAGCGGTCGGCAAAGGTCTGCCAAAAGGCTTCATCGCGGGAACGGCGGGTGTTATCGGGCATGAGCTACTCGGTGAGATCAGGCGGATCAGTGGCGAGGGGCTGGTTTGCCATGTTTGGCGCGCAGCGGTTCAAGCAGCTCCGACAAGCCGTTGTGGTCGATTTCCTGCATCAAGGCCAGCAAACCGCCCAGTTCACCGTGGGGGAAACCTTCGCGAGCGAACCAGTTCAGGTACTGGCCGGGCAGGTCGGCGATGATGCGGCCCTTGTATTTGCCGAAGGGCATTTCACGGGTAATCAGCAGTTCGAGCTTTTCGGGATTCATCATCAGTCGTCTTGATTCAAAACAGTCTGGAAAATACAGGCATTCTGCATGCAGGCCAAATGACAGATCATGCAAAAAAAGCGGATACAGATTTCGCCTTATAAGCCAACTGATTGAAATATAAGTAAAAAGATGTCAATTCAAAGCTGGCATGCAGGATGCAACTACTAATTGCATCTTTCATCAACCGCAAGGAATTGAAAAATGACCGACATTAATAAAGACGCGATCTCTGTACTCAACGACCTGATTGAAACCAGCAAAGACGGTCAGGAAGGGTTCAAGACTTGCGCTGAAGACATCAAACATCCAGAACTTAAAAACCTGTTCATTCAGCGCTCCGCCGACTGCGCTGCTGCCGCTGCCGAACTGCAGGCTACTGTGCGTTCCCTGGGCGGTGATCCGGAAACCTCCACCAGCGTCAGCGGCGATCTGCACCGTCGCTGGGTCGACGTGAAGGCGATGTTCACCGGCAAGGATGAAGAGGCAGTGCTGAACGAAGCCGAACGCGGTGAAGACCATGCGTTGAAGACTTACAAGGACGCACTGGAAAAAATCAACAAGGACAACCTGGTGAGCATACGTGACATCGTTGAACGCCAGTATCACGGCGTACAACGCAACCACGATCAGGTGAAAGCCCTGCGTAACCAGGCTCGTGCACGTTCATAAGCGTTCGTTATCTGTCAAAACGCCAGCCAGTCTGGCGTTTTTTTGTGTTCGGGATTGTAGGAGAACGATAACGCTGCATTCACTGTGGGGAGGGGGCTTGTCTGTGGCGAGGGAGCTTGCTCCCGTTCGGCTGCGTAGCAGTCGTAAAAGCTGCCACCGCGCCTGATCAGGTGAATCGAGGTGCCCGATTGAGGGGGCGCTGCGCACCCCAGCGGGAGCAAGCTCCCTCGCCACAGAAAGCCCAGCCACAGTTGGGCGGTGAATCAGCCGATGCTGATCGCCGGCAGGATAGGCAACGTCACGGTCTGTTGCTTGCGCGGCGCCAGAATCTCCGCCTCGCCATCCACCACCAACTCATCGCGCTGGTTGAACACCCGAGTGGCGATGCGCACACGAAACTTCGGCAGTTTCTCAAGAATTTCCAGGCGTACAGTCAGCGTGTCGCCAATCTTGACTGGCTTCTGAAAGCTCATCGTCTGACCGATATAAATAGTCCCCGGCCCAGGCAACTCGCAAGCTACCGCCGCGCTGATCAACGCGCCGCTGAACATGCCGTGGGCGATACGCTCCTTGAACATGCTGGCGGCGGCGAATTCGGCGTCCAGGTGCACCGGGTTGTGGTCGCCGGACATCGCGGCGAACAACTGAATGTCGCGCTCTTCGACGGTCTTGCTGTAGCTGGCGGTCTGGCCGATTTCGAGGGCTTCGTAAGGGGTGTTGGTAACCTGGGTCATCTGTCTCGATTCCTGTGACGAATTAAATAAATCCACAAAAAACTATTCGGCCCTGGGTGGCCGACGGTTGCTCAAGGCCTGGGCGATCCAGTTCAGCACATCGGCAGTCACTTCGTCGCGGTTGCTCTCGTTAAACAGTTCATGCCGGGCCTGCGGGTAAACAGTCAGCTGCAGGCTCTGGCAGCCAGCGTCGCGCAGGGCGTGGGCCAGATCTTTCAGACGTTTGCCCTCGCTCACCGGATCACATTCACCGCCAATTATCAGCAGCGGCAGGCCCGGATCGATCTGGGCGAGATTGGACGCTTTGCTGATTTGCTGCAAGCCACCGAGCAGATCGATCCACAGTTGATTGGTGCAGCGAAAGCCGCAGAGCGGGTCATTGGCGTATTTGTCGACTTCGGCCGGGTCGCGGCTCAGCCAGTCGAACGGCGTGCGCGCCGGTTTGAATTTTTTGTTGAATGAGCCAAACGACAGCCACTCGATCAGCGCGCTGCGCCCCTTGGGGCCTTGGCGCAGGCGTTCGAGGCGAGCAATCTGTCGCGCTGCGCGATAGAGCGCCACGGGCTGGAAGTTCGAGCCGCTGAGAATCGCCCCGTGCAAGCTGGCGCTGTGGTGCAGCAAATAAGCCTGGGCGATGTAGCTGCCCATGCTGTGGCCCAGCAACACGATCGGTACGCCGGGATGCTGTTGGCCGATGTGTTGGTTAAGGCTGGCCAGGTCGCCGACCACTTTGCACCAGCCATCATCGTCGGCGAAATGGCCCTGCGTACCGTTTTCGGCAGTTTTGCCATGTCCACGCAGGTCCGGAGCGTACACACCATAATCCTGATCACAGCATGCTTGCGCCAGACGAGCGTAGCGACCGCTGTGTTCTGCCATGCCGTGGGCCAGCAAGATCACCGCCTTGAGCGGCGCGGACGGCAGCCACTGGTTGGCGAAGAGGCGGCTGCGGTCACTCGCGGTCAGCCAGAAAGTGTCGTGGATCATGGCGATTCCTTTGCGTTGGACTGCATGAGACTGCTGGGTGGAAAACAGCCCCGCTGCATTGTATAGCGCATCCGTCGTCTACCGTCTGATCAGGCCACGGCGGGGCAGCAAGATTCACGCGATCTATGACGCCCGTGCGCATATTTGCCTGATTCACCATAGCTGCTAGTGTCCGGGAAGCACCGCTTTTTCAGAAGTAACAGAAAGCGGCCCCCGGATAGGCTCAGGTAAAGAGGACAAAAATAATGCAACCTGATTTCTGGAATGACAAACGCCCGGCCGGCGTGCCCCTGGATATTGACCTTGGGGCCTATAAGTCGGTGATCGAGGTGTTCGAGCGTTCCTGCAAGAAATTTGCTGACCGCCCGGCGTTCAGCAACATGGGCGTGACCCTGACCTACGCCGAACTGGAACGCTACAGCGCCGCGTTCGCCGGTTACCTGCAAGCCCACACCGACCTGGTGCCGGGGGATCGCATCGCGGTGCAGATGCCCAACATCCTGCATTATCCGATTGCCGTGTTCGGTGCCTTGCGCGCCGGGCTAATCGTGGTCAACACCAACCCGCTATACACCGCCCGGGAGATGCGTCATCAGTTCAAGGACTCCGGTGCCCGGGCGCTGGTTTACCTGAACGTGTTCGGACAGAAGGTCCAGGAAGTGCTGCCCGACACCGACATTCAGTACCTGATCGAAGCGAAGATGGGCGACTTGATGCCCACCGCCAAGGGCTGGCTGGTCAATACCCTGGTGAGCAAAGTCAAGAAAATGGTCCCGGACTATTCATTGCCGCAGGCGATTGCCTTCAAGAGCGCGTTGCGTCTGGGCCGAGGTCTGGGTATCAAACCGCTGAGCGTCGGCCTCGACGACATCGCCGTGCTGCAATATACCGGCGGCACCACCGGGCTGGCCAAGGGGGCCATGCTGACCCACGGCAACCTGGTGGCGAACATGCAGCAGGCGCGGGCGTGTCTGGGGCAATTCGGCGCTGACGGCCAGCCGCTGCTGCGCGAAGGCCAGGAAGTAATGATCGCGCCGCTGCCGCTGTACCATATCTATGCGTTCACGGCGAACTGCATGTGCATGATGGTGACCGGCAACCACAACGTGTTGATCACCAATCCACGGGACATTGGTAACTTCATCAAGGAACTGAAGAACTGGCGGTTTTCGGCGCTGTTGGGGCTTAACACGCTGTTCGTCGCGCTGATGGACCATCCCGACTTCAAGACCCTGGATTTCTCCAGCCTCAAGCTCACCAATTCCGGCGGTACCGCGCTGGTCAAGGCCACGGCCGAGCGCTGGGAGCAGCTCACCGGTTGCCGGATCACCGAAGGTTACGGCCTGACCGAAACCTCGCCGGTGGCCTGCACCAACCCTTACGGCGACAAGTCGCGCATCGGCACGGTCGGCCTGCCAGTGCCGGGCACTACCCTGAAAGTGATCAACGATGAAGGCGTCGAGCAGCCGCTGGGCGAGCGTGGCGAACTGTGCATCAAGGGCCCGCAGATCATGAAGGGTTACTGGCAGAAGCCCGAAGCCACCGACGAAGTGCTGGACGCCGACGGCTGGTTCAAGTCGGGCGACATTGCGGTGATCGACCCGGACGGTTTCGTGCGTATCGTCGATCGTAAAAAAGACATGATCATCGTCTCGGGCTTCAACGTGTACCCGAACGAGATCGAAGACGTGGTGATGGCCCACCCGAAAGTCGCCAGCTGCGCGGTGATCGGCGTGCCGGACGAGCGTTCGGGAGAGGCGGTGAAGTTGTTTGTGGTGGCCCGTGAATCCGGAGTCAGCCTTGAAGAACTGAAGGCGTACTGCAAAGAAAACTTCACGGCGTACAAAGTGCCCAAACACATCGTATTGCGTGAGTCGTTGCCGATGACGCCGGTGGGCAAGATTCTGCGGCGGGAGTTGCGTGAGATCGCCTGATCGATGAATGGCCGCGCTCTGCGCGGATCGCGGGCAAGCCACGCTCCCACAGGTTTCGCGTTGTTCGCTTACGTTGTGAACAACACTGAACCTGTGGGAGCGGGCTTGCCCGCGATGCTTTTAGAGGAAGAACACCTGGTTTCCGGGGCTTTCAAGGCTCTATAGAATTTTTGCTCTAAAAGTGACTATTGAATATTCAAGAGTCATAAATGTGACCGTAGAGGCCTTTTTAGGCTCTAGTCGGCCCTTGGCAAAGCTGCTACTCTCGGCGCGCTTTGTGACTTCTCGGCCTTGTAAAAGCCAGATTCACCAATAAAACACACACCAATAATAATCGCATCAAATGCGGTGAAGAATTCGCGTTGCTGAGGAGTGGGCTTCCATGATCGAAGACTTTTGGAAGGATAAGTACCCAGCTGGAATTGCTGCCGAGATCAATCCAGACGAGTATCCGAATATTCAGGCAGTGTTGAAGCAATCCTGCCAACGCTTCGCTGACAAACCGGCATTCAGCAACCTGGGCAAGACAATCACCTACGGTGAACTGTACGAATTGTCCGGTGCCTTTGCTGCTTACCTGCAACAGCATACCGATTTGCAGCCAGGCGATCGAATCGCCGTGCAACTGCCCAACGTGTTGCAATACCCGGTCGCCGTTTTCGGTGCCATCCGCGCCGGGCTGATCGTGGTCAACACCAACCCGTTGTACACCGCGCGGGAAATGGAACACCAATTCAACGACTCCGGTGCCAAAGCCCTGGTCTGCCTGGCCAATATGGCGCATCTGGCCCAGATCGTCGTGCCGAAAACCGGCGTCAAGCACGTGATCGTCACTGAAGTGGCCGACCTGCTGCCGCCGCTCAAGCGTCTTCTGGTCAACAGCGTCATCAAGTACGTGAAGAAGATGGTCCCGGCGTATCACTTGCCCAAGGCCATCAAATTCAATGACGTGCTGAGCAAGGGCCATGGCCAGCCAGTGGCTGAAGCCAACCCGGCCAGCAGCGACGTTGCCGTGCTGCAATACACCGGTGGCACCACCGGCGTGGCCAAGGGCGCGATGCTGACCCACCGCAACCTGGTGGCGAACATGCTGCAGTGCAAGGCGCTGATGGGCTCCAACCTCAACGAAGGTTGCGAGATCCTGATCACCCCGCTGCCGCTGTACCACATCTATGCCTTCACCTTTCATTGCATGGCGATGATGCTGATCGGCAACCACAACATCCTGATCAGCAACCCGCGCGACCTGACGGCGATGGTCAAGGAACTGTCGAAGTGGAAGTTCAGCGGTTTCGTCGGCCTTAACACGCTGTTCGTTGCGCTGTGCAACAACGAAGCGTTCCGCAAGCTGGATTTTTCCAGCCTGAAAATCACCCTGTCCGGTGGCATGGCCTTGCAACTGGCCGCGGCCGAGCGCTGGAAAGCGGTGACCGGTTGCCCGATCTGCGAAGGTTACGGCATGACCGAAACCAGCCCGGTGGCTACGGTGAACCCGAGCCAGAATATCCAGATCGGCACCATCGGTATTCCGGTGCCATCGACCCTGTGCAAAGTCATTGACGATGCCGGTGTTGAACAGCCGTTGGGCGCCATCGGTGAGCTGTGTGTGAAAGGTCCGCAGGTGATGAAGGGCTACTGGCAGCGCCAGGAAGCCACCGATGAAATACTCGACAGCGAAGGCTGGTTGAAGACCGGTGACATCGCGCTGATCCAGCCTGACGGCTACATGCGTATTGTCGATCGCAAGAAAGACATGATCCTGGTCTCCGGTTTCAACGTGTACCCCAATGAGCTTGAAGACGTGCTGGCGACCCTGCCGGGCGTACTGCAATGCGCGGCCATCGGAGTGCCGGACGAGAAGTCGGGGGAGGCGATCAAGATCTTCATCGTCGCCAAACCGGGCGTGACCTTGACCAAGGAGCAGGTGATGGAGCACATGCGCGCCAACGTCACCGGCTACAAAGTACCGAAAGCCGTGGAGTTCCGCGACGCGCTGCCGACGACCAACGTCGGCAAGATCCTGCGCCGCGAACTGCGCGACGAAGAGCTGAAGAAACTGGGTGCGAAGAAAGTAGGCGCCTAGCCAAACAAAAGCCCCGCAGTGCGGGGCTTTTTGTTGCCTGACTGATCGAGAACGCTTTTGTGGCGAGGGAGCTTGCTCCCGCTCGGCTGCGCAGCAGTCGTAAAAGCTGCCACCGGCCTGATCAGATGAATCAAGGTGACTGATTTGGGGGCGCTGCGCACCCCAGCGGGAGCAAGCTCCCTCGCCACAGTAGTCCTCAGTACAGACGGGTGGTTACTGACGGAACTGCGCGAAATCAACGTTGGTACCGGCCGGGCGCATGTCCTGCAGGTAGGAGTCCTTGTCGGCGCTCAGTTCCAGGCTCAAGGCAGCTTTACGCTTGCCCTGGTTGCGCACCACCAGGCCTTCCAGTTTCTCGCGCAGGAACACCGTCGGCACTTTCAGGTGCAGCAGTTCGTCGGTATCCGGGGTGTGCATCAGCAAGTGAATCCATTCGTACTGACCAACGGCCAGGCGCGCGACCGGAATATCGAACCAGAAGATATTGCGGTTGCGGTTCAATTCGGTGAAATGGCAGTTGTTGACGCCAAGCACAGCACCGCCGAGTTCCTGGTTTCTGCGGGCAATGGCCAGTTTTTTATCGAGTTTCATAACGTTCCTACGGGATTGGATCTTCAGCGCCATGGCCTGAATACGTTGCGCATTCTCGGGGCAAAGCCTGCAAACATAAAGCCTGATCTGCGAAATGTCCGGTTAATAAATAAATGAAACTCCGCGCAAAGGCCCCCGGTCAATCCTTGTGTAACCACTTTCCCCGTTGAAATGTTCACAGGAGAAATACCATGAGCAGCACTGGCGATAAAGTTAAAGGCATGGCAAACGAAGCGGCCGGCAACGTCAAGCAAGGCGTCGGCAAGGCCACCGGCAACGACAGACTGCGCGCCGAAGGCGTCGCGCAGGAGAGGAAAGGCGAAGCCCAGCAAGCGGTCGGCAAAGCCAAGGATGCTCTTAAAAAAGGCATCGACAAGGCGTAATCCGGGTTTTGACGAGTAATAGAAACGGCCATCCGCGGATGGCCGTTTCTGTGTCAGCTTGAACTTGAGCAAGGAAATTGTTTCAAAGTCGCCAAGTAGGCTACTTTGTTGTAGAAAACGGCCCCTGAGTCGCCATGACTTCAACCTTTTTGCGGCGAAAGGAGACGCGAATGTTTTTTCCGACCATGAAAGGTTTGCCCCTGCATCGCGTGATGATGCGCACGGTTACCGAGTTCGTTGCCGACGAGATGTCGACCTATGCCTCGGCGCTGGCCTATCAGATGCTGTTCTCGCTGTTCCCTTTCATTTTGTTCCTGATCGCCCTGATCGGCTTCCTGCATTTGCCGGACTTCTTCTCCTGGCTGCGCCTGCAATCGGAACTGGTTCTACCACCCCAGGCGCTGGAGCAGGTGAACCCGGTGATCGACCAGCTCCAGCAATCGAAGGGGGGGTTATTGTCGGTAGGTATCGTGATCGCCCTGTGGACCGCATCCGCCGGGGTGCGGCTGATGATGAGCGCGATGAATGCCGCGTACGACGTGGTCGAGCGTCGTCCGGTCTGGAAACGTTTTCCGCTGTCGATTTTCTACACCATCGGCATCGCCGGCATGCTGCTGATGGCTGCCGCGCTGATGGTACTCGGGCCGCAGGTGATGGGCTGGATCGCCGCGCAAGTCGGCCTTGAAGATTTCATCGTGACTGTCTGGACCATCGTTCGCTGGCCGGTGGTGGTGATTCTGCTGATGATGGCGGTGGCGCTGATTTACTACGTCATGCCCGACGTCAAACAAGAGTTTCGCTTCATCACCCCGGGTGCGGTGTTGTCCGTGGTGGTCTGGATCATCGCTTCGCTGGGCTTCGGTCTCTACGTCAAAACCTTCGCCAACTACAACGCCATGTATGGGAGTATCGGCGCGATCATCGTGTTGCTCCTGTACTTCTATATTTCCGCAGCGGTGCTGTTGCTCGGCGCGGAAATGAACGCGGTGATCGAGCACATGTCATCCGAAAACAAGAAACACGGCGAAAACGTGCCCGAAGAACCCAAACACCACGTTTCGGGACTGGGACGGGACCACTCAATCAAGCCGACCACTGACGAAGCCATAAAATGATCCGTGAAATTCTGAAAATGGGCGATGAACGCCTGCTGCGTATTGCCCCACCGGTGCCGGCAGAAATGTTCGACAGCCCTGAGTTGTGGCAACTGATCGACGACATGTTCCAGACCATGGAAAGTGTCGGCGGAGTCGGCTTGGCCGCGCCGCAGATCGGTGTCGACCTGCAACTGGTGATCTTTGGTTTTGAACACAGCGAACGCTATCCGGACGCCGAAGCGGTGCCGCAGACGATTCTGATCAACCCGCTGATCACGCCATTGAGCCCGACCCTCGAAGAGGGTTTCGAAGGCTGCCTGTCGGTGCCGGGCCTGCGTGGTGCGGTGGATCGTTATCAGCAGATTCGTTATGAAGGTTTCGATCCCAAGGGCGAGCCGATCGTGCGCATCGCCTCGGGATTTCACGCGCGGGTGGTGCAGCATGAATGCGATCACCTGATCGGCCGGCTATACCCTTCGCGCATCAGTGATTTCAGCAAGTTCGGGTTTACCGAGGTGATGTTCCCGGACCTCGACCCTGCGGCGGATGACTGACACCGTCCTTCCAATCCAACACAAAACACTGTGGGAGCGGGCTTGCCCGCGAAGGGGCCGGCACATCCGGTATCAATGTTGTCAGGCAGATTGCATCGCGGGCAAGTCGGATCGCCGCACCGCCGCTCCCACAGGTATTGTGTCGTTTCAGAGGGCGCGCGGTTCCAGCCCCATCGCAATCATCGGTTTGCTGCGCGCGTAACGGCTCAACCGTTCAGCCATCGCGTAGGGCAGGGGCGGGTCGAACGTAAAACCTCGGCGCTCATAAAAGCCACGTAAATCCGGATGACAGAACAACCAGACCGGCTCTTCGAGATACTTGACGGCATGGTCGATCAACGCCGCGGCGATCCCTTGCTCGCGACAACGCGGGTCGACGAACAGCCCGGTCAGCCAATGCCCGCCGGCCACTGGCCGCAAACATAACGCCGCAATGATTTCATCGCGTTTTGCGACCCACAGCCGAGCGTCGCGGACTGCTTTCATCGACGATTGGTGGGCGCGGTAAAACTTGTTCATCAACGGCCATAACGGCTCGTCGAGCAAGGTGTACTGGGTGTTGGGCATGGCCTGGACTGTCAGTGTGCAAAGTGGGTGATTATAAAAGAACGCCGGCTCAGAGATAGGTGTATACCTGATCTCACATCCCCTATGAGTGGAGTACGTATCATGTCCAAAGGTATGGATTCAAAGAAAGCGGCAAAGAAGAAGCCGGCGAAAACCGCCGATGAAAAACGTTCGGACAAGAAGGCCAAGAAGGTGGGTGTGTTCGGCCACTGATCCCGCGTCAACGGAGCCCGAGTCCTCGGGCTCCTGCTTTTTACGTCTATCGAAATAACCAGACAATCTGCAAGAAACCCCTGCGCCATTGCACAGAGAGGGATAGGTTCCCATTCTGAGCAAAGCCATGCCCCATTACTTTGACGCTGTCCACCGTGAAGAAATCGAAACCCTGCGCCAACGCTTGACCGCTCGCACCGAGTGGCCGACCTGGCTGCTGTTGGTCGGCGTGTACGTCGGCTGGTTCAGCATTGTCCTGGGCAGTGACCGATTGGGTTTGTGGTGGAGCACGTTGTTGCTGATTCCACTGTTGGTGTTGTGGTTGTCGGTGCAGCACGAATTGCTGCACGGCCATCCCACCCGTTGGCAAACGCTGAACAAAGTCCTCGGCTATGCGCCATTCGCGGTCTGGTATCCCTACACTCTGTACCGCGACAGTCATTTGCGGCACCACCGCGACGAGGACCTGACCCTACCCGGTCGCGATCCGGAAAGCCGTTACCTGAGTGCTGAACAATGGCAGCGCAGTTCGTTGTTCGAACAGGGCCTGCACTGGCTGAACAAAACTGTGTTCGGGCGCTTTGTCCTCGGTGCGCCACTGGCCTTGCTGGCGCTGGCCCGGGAAGAGCTGCAACGGCTAAAAACGGGTGAGCGCCAAGCCTGGTTGATGTGGCTGACCCACGGTGCGCTGACGCTGTTGATGCTGACGTTCATCGCGCGCTACAGCGTGTTGCCGGTCTGGCATTACCTGTTGCTGATCAGCGTGCCGGCGCTGTCGATTGCGATGATCCGCTCCTACTATGAACACCGTCCCCACGTGCAACCCGAGCAACGCACCGTCATCAACGAAGCTGCATGGCCGTGGCGCTGGCTGTTCCTGAACCTCAATCTGCACCTGGTGCATCACGACTTGCCGGGTCTGTCCTGGTACGACCTGCCACGGGTCTATCACGCTCGTCGCGAGCAATGGCTGGCGCGCAGTGGCGGGTTTGTGGTGCAGGGTTATGCTCAGTTGTGGCGCCAGAACGGGGTGAAGGCCATCGACAGCCCCAGGCACCCATTCCACTGATTGCGAATTAGTTCCCCTGTGGGAGCGAGCCTGCTCGCGAAAGCGGTGCCTCAGGCAACATCAATGTTGAATGTACCGGCCCCTTCGCGAGCAGGCTCGCTCCCACAATTAGAATTACGTTGGATAGATGATTTCAATGACACAACACCTCGCGGAATTACAGATGTACGTCGCCCCGGAGCCGATCCGCCAGGCTAACGAGCGTTGGCTGGCGCAGATCGTCGAACGGCTTGGCAGCATTCGCCTCGATGCCGAAGGGCTGTCGCTGATGGACCTTTGGCTGTCCCCGCACCTGCTGCTGACCCAAACCTGCGGCTATCCCTTGATGACTGCCTTGCGCGGTCGCGTCCGGGTTATCGGTCGTCCTCGTTACGAACTTCCGGACAGCAACGGCGGTAACCATTGCAGCCTGTTACTGACGCGCGCCGATGATCCTCGAAGAACCTTGTCGGCCTTGCGGGGCAGTCGCTGTGTGATCAACGGTGAAGACTCCAACAGTGGCATGAACCTGTTGCGCCACCGATTGGCACCGTTGCAGCGCGATGGAGAATTTTTTGCCAGTGTCGCCACCAGCGGCAGCCACCGCGAAAGCCTGCGTTGGTTGCGTGATGACCGGGCGGACCTGGCCGCCATCGACAGCGTGACATTCGCCTATCTGGCCCAGCATGCCCAGGCAGAGGTCGAAGGCCTGCGCGTGTTGGCGCGCACAGCGTTCAGTCCGACGTTGCCGTACATCGCGGCGGTTGGCACCACTGATGAACAGGCTGAACAGCTTCGACGGGTGATGAACACGTCATTGCGTGAGTTGCCCGATGTCTCGCAAATCCTCGGCCTGCAGGAAGTGCTGCCGGCCACCGAAAGCGACTATCAAGTCATTCTCGATTATCAGCAGGAGGCCGAAGCGCTGGGGTACGGGCGGTTGCGATGAGGCTTGAGACTTGTGCCGACAGTTCCATCAATCGCGGGCAAGCCACGCTCCCACAGGATTTCGGTGGACTTGTGGGCGCGTGGCTTGCCCGCGATAGCGATGTATCAGGCGCCGCTTACTTAAATTCATTTATGGAATATAAAAATTCGTTTTAAGTATTATTAATGAATAAGGCTCCTTGCTAGGATCGCGCCACCGGATCACCGGACATTCAGCGACCCCTAACCCATGGAGCCTCTATGTCCGGCGCCGACTTTTCCCATCGCAACGACGTGGGCGGATTGTTCCGCGCTCACTACGCCTGGCTGTGCGCACGGCTGCGCCGATACCTGGGAGCCAATCCCAGCGTCGAAGACATTGCTGCCGAGACCTTCGTGCAGTTGCTCGAATCACCAGGCCTGACGCCAATTCGCGAACCTCGCGCCTTGCTCACCACCATTGCCCATCGGTTGATTTATCAGCTGTGGCGTCGTCGCGATCTGGAACGCCAACACCTCGATCAGCTACCGCCGATTGACCCGCTCGGCGGACCATCGCCTGAAGATCTGGCGCAGTTTTCCCAGGCCCTGACACACCTTGATCAAACCCTCGACCGCCTTCCGGGCAAGGTCAGGGCAACTTTCCTGCTGTCGAGAGTCGACGGCCTGACCTACCCACAAATCGCCGCCGAACTGGGCATTTCCCAGCGCTCGGTCAGCGTTTACATGACCCGCTCCCAAGCACTGTGCGCCCAGCACAGCGCCAATGAACCCTTGAACCGACCACACTTGACCCAGAGGTCCGCATGAGATCGATCAAAACCCTGCTCGGCAGTTCGCTGCTGGCTCTGAGCCTTGTGGCTGGCCACGTTCCGGCCGCAGAAAAAAACGCCCCCATCCACTTCGGCGACATCACCTGGGAAAGCGGCAGCCTGATCACCGAGATCCTGCGGTTGATCGTCGAGAAAGGTTACGGCTACCCGACCGATACTTTGCCGGGCAGTACCGTCAGCCTCGAAGCAGCCTTGGCGAAGAACGATATTCAAGTGATCGGCGAAGAGTGGGCGGGGCGCAGTCCGGCCTGGGTGAAGGCGGCATCGGAGGGCAAAGTGTTTGGTTTGGGCGACACGGTCAAAGGCGCCACCGAAGGTTGGTGGGTGCCGGAATATGTGATCAAGGGCGACCCGGAACGCGGTATTAAACCTTTGGCGCCGGAGCTGAAATCCGTCGCCGACCTGGCGCGCTACAAGGACGTGTTCCGCGACCCGGAAGACCCAAGCCGCGGACGCTTCCTCAATAGCCCGACCGGTTGGACGTCGGAGATCGTCAACAGCCAGAAACTCAAGGCTTATGACCTGACTGCCAGCTACGTCAACTTCCGCACCGGTTCCGGCGCGGCACTGGATGCCGAGGTCGCTTCATCGATCCGCCGTGGCAAGCCGGTGCTGTTTTACTATTGGTCGCCGACGCCTCTGTTGGGCCGCTTCAAACTGGTGAAACTCGAAGAACCGCCGTTCGACGCGCAAGCCTGGAAGACCCTGGCCGATGCCAACAATCCGAACCCCAAGGGCACGCGCTCGATGCCGGCCAGCCTGGCCATCGGCGTGTCAGCACCGTTCAAGGCGCAGTACCCGGACCTGGTGGCGTTCTTCGAAAAGGTCGATTTGCCGATCGATCTGCTGAACCAGACCCTCGGGCAAATGAGCGAAAAACGCCAGCCACCGCGTCAAGTCGCCGAAGCGTTTTTGCGCGATCAGCCGCAGGTGTGGAAGGGCTGGGTGCCGGGGGAGGTGGCCACGAAGGTGAGTGGGAGTTTGTAGTTTCTGTCTTATGTTTTTTAGTGTCTGAATTACCGCTTTCTCGAGCAAGTCGAATCGTCGCACCGCCGCTCCCACATTTTGATTGTCGGTGTTCACAAATACTGTGTTCACAGCCGATCCACTGTGGGAGCGAGCCTGCTCGCGATTGATCTAACGCCTTACACCAATTCCGCAGCCAACGCTGCTTTCACGCTTGGCCGCAAATCAACCCTGGCTTGAAACCGCGCCAACGCCGGCCACTGATTCAAATCGATGCCAAACACCTGCGTCCAGCGCAACACCGTAAACAGATACGCATCAGCAATACCAAATCCACCGGCCAGCAAATAGTCCTGTTTCTCCAGCGTCTGACTCAACACGACAAAACGCTTGAACAGCTTCTCTTTGATGAGCACCTTCACGTCATCCGGAAACTGCGAATTAAACAGCCAACCCAGCCCGCCATGAATCTCGGTCGAAATGAAGTTCAGCCATTCCTGCAAACGCACCCGCTCGAACGTCCCGTTCGCCGGTGCGAAGTTTGCCTCGGGCCGTAGATCCGCCAGGTACTGCAGAATCGCCGGGCCTTCGGTCAGCACATCACCATTTTCCAGCTGCAATGCGGCGACGTAGCCTTTGGGATTAATGGCGAGGAAGTCCTCGCCGGTGACGGTTTTCTTGGTGCTGTTGTCGACGCGGGTCAACTCGAATGGTAAATCCAGTTCGCGCAGCACAATGTGCGGCGCCAATGAGCAGGCTTGCGGGGCGTAATACAACTTCATGGGCAGGGCTCTGGTTGCGGGTTTGTGCCAGTGTCATAGTGCGCGGCACGCTCGGTAAAATTAATCTTTCAGAACACTGCCATTAGGAAAGCTACTGCCATGATGAACCTGATGCACTGGCGAATGGTGGTGGCGGTGGCCGATACCGGCAACATTACCCGGGCCGCCGAGCGGGTCGGAATGACCCAGTCCGGTGCCAGTCAGGCGCTGGCACTGATCGAAGAAACCCTGGGCGTCCAGCTGTTCAGCCGGGAAAACCGTCAGACCTTGCCAACCGCCATCGGCTTGCCTGTGATCGAACAGGCGCGAACCATGCTCGGTGCTCTCGAAAACATTCGCAGTACCGTCGACGCCACTAAAGATATCCAGCGCGGGACAATTCGCCTGGCCAGTTTCCCGTTGGTGCTGACGACCTTTCTGCCGCCGCTGCTGCGCCAGTTCAATCGGCTGTACCCCGGCATCCAAGTGGTGGCGCTGGAGGTCAGCGACGATGAAGTGGAAACGTTGCTCAGTGACGGGCTGGTGGATGTCGGCGTGGTGTTGAACCCGGCGCCCGCGCGCAATGCCGGTCGTTTGGGACGTGATGCCTGGGTGGCGGTTCTGCCCGGTGGCCACCCCTTGGCGCGCCGTTCGAATGAAGAGGGCGTCTCATTGGCGGAACTGGCGGAGCAACCCTTCGTGCTGGCCACCGGCGGCTGTTCGACCAATGCCCGCAGCCTGGCCGCCGATGCCGGGCTGCAACTGCTGGATGTGCGGGCCGAGGTGCGAGAGTGGAGCAGTGCATTCACCCTCGTGAGGGAAAACATCGGCGTTACCCTCGTGCCGGAAATGACCTTGCCGACCCATCGCCAAGGCTTGCGCATAGTGCCTGTGACGCCACGTATCGATCGCGAATTTGCGTTGGTAGTCGCGCCCAACAAAGAACCTTCGGCGGCGGTGCGGGCGTTGTTGGGCATGCTCGAAGATCATCAGTTTTCGGCTGACTAGCCAGGGAACCGAAAGAGGTCCATTGACGGGTAATGCCAGTCAGTTCAGAGCAATCCATGTGGGAGCGGGCTTGCTCGCGAAGACGGCGGCACAATCAACATCGATGTCGTCTGATACACCGCTGTCGTCGGAACGCCGCCGAGCGGCAGAGGTCGACCGCACACCCTCGGGTTGCCACGCAAGCACCACGTTGCCCGGATTCTGGAGAAGCACCGTCAAGGAAACCCAATGGGAATGTCGAATTCCTGAAACGCATCATCCACCGGCTTATAACCCAACACCCGGGTAGTCTCACTGAGGTCCAGGCGTTTGAAACGGTTATTGGAAATACCGTGGGCGATCAGGTGTTGTACACCTTTAACCTCTACCGAGAGTTGCAGCAACTGCACTGCATCACGAGGGCTGAGCCATGCGCTCAGGTCGCGAGCGTTGGTCAATTCGTGACGGTCCGGAAACTCGAAAGCGCCGATGCGTATGGCGATACTCGAGAGGTTGTGTTTGGCAGCGTAGAACGCACACAAGGCTTCGCCATAACACTTGCTGACGCCATACAGATTGGCCGGCATCACCTGCATGCCCGGTGTGATCTGCCGGTCCACCGGATAACCCTCGATGGTCTGCGCGCTGCTGGCGAACACCAACCGTTTACAACCCGCCGCCACGGCGGCTTCGAACAGGTAAGTGGTGGCCAGAATATTGTTGGGCAGTAACTCATCGAAAGAGGCGGTGGCGTGAGGGATGCCGGCCAGATGCACGATGACGTCGATGCCTTCCAGCACTTCGCTTATGGCGGTGAGGTCGGACAGGTCCTGGCGTACAAAGCGGTGCGGTGCATCGACATTGAAGTCGGGCTCGATGCGATCCGTCAGCACGAAGGTGTAGCGGTCCTGCGAAGCTTCGAAAAAGGTTTTGCCTATTCTGCCGCAGGCGCCGGTCAGCAGTACGTTGAGTCCGTTCATGAGGTTCTCTTTTTATGGGAGGCAGAGGGGGCGGATTTGGCGTTATGGCACACCATTGCAGGCGTGTTCCATGAACCCCGGCCGCAGCGCCAGTCGTTGGCAATAGGCGTCGACGGCGGGGTAGTCCGGGCGCTCCATCGGTGTCATGCGCCAGCGGTTGACCGACAGCCCGATGAGAATATCGGCCAGTGTGAAGCGTGGTCCGGCAACATACGCACCGGTTGCCGCGAGTTGCTGTTCGAGGATGCCCATTTTCGCGTTCCAGCCGCGAACGCCATCAGCAATCCGCTGCGAGTCCTGAAAGTTCGGCAGTTGCCGGACCAGCGCAAAAAATGCGTAGCCCCAGGAAGGATTGAGTTCGGTGGCTTGCCAGTCCATCCACTGCTCCACGCGAGCGCGCGCAGCCGGTTCGATGGGCAATAGGTCAGTGTTTTGGTGTTTGCCGGCCAGGTACCGGCAAATGGTATTGGACTCCCACAGCACGCCGGCTTCGTCGATGAGGACCGGCACCTGTGCGTTGGGGTTGAACTGGAGAAATTCCGGGCTCTGGGTCGATGCGAAACCGCTACCCCAGTCTTCGCGTTCGTATGAAACGCCCAGTTCGTCGCAGGTCCACAGGACTTTTCTGACGTTGATTGACGAGGCCCGACCCAAAATCTTCAGCGTATGTCCCATTGAGCTTCTCCGTTTGCTGTTCCAGGTATCGGAATCTAGCACGCGGAGCGTGGGAATGGTCGTGCGTCAGGTGCTCTCGCGCACCTTCAATTCAAACCCCATATCTTGCACCGGTCTGGTCACTGAATTGCCGGCCATCAACGTCAGCATCAGCTCTGCCGAACGACGGCCGATGGCTTCTCGGGGCGTGCTGATGCTGCTCAGGCGCGGGACCATGTGGGCCGAGGCCGGCAGGTCGTTGAAGCCGAGGATCGCCACTTGTTCGGGGATCTTGATGCCATTGCGCAATGCTTCGAGCAGCGCACCCTGCGCCAGGTCGTCGTTGCCGAAGAAGATCGCATCGACATCGGGATGGCTGGCGAGCAGTTGCAGGAACAGCTCGCCCCCCAAGCCGACGGAGGAGGCTCGCGGCGTCAGCACTTCCAGATCCGGATCGTACAAGCCGACCTTTTGCAGCGCGCGGCGGAAACCTTCGCCGCGCAGCAGCGTGCGCTGGTCCAGTTGTGCACCGATGTAAGCCAGACGCTTGCGACCGCGTGACAGCAAATGCTCGGCCGCGGTTTCGCCGGCGGCGACTTGAGAAAAACCGACGCAATTGAGCCCGGCCGCACTGTCCAGCTCCATCATGTAGACGCAGGGAATGTTGCTGGCCTCGATCATCCGTCGCGAACTTTCGGTGCGGTCGAAACCGGTCAGCAGCAAGCCGCGAGGCTGATAGGCCATGTAGTTGCGCAGCAGGTTTTCTTCTTCATCACGGGAGTAATGAAAGTTGCCGATCAGCACTTCGAAGCCCTTTGGTCGCAAAACCTGATGAATGGCTTCCAGCGTTTCGATGAACAGCAGGTTGGACAGCGACGGCACCAAAACCACCACGGAATGGCTCTGGGCCGAGGCTAACGCGCGGGCGGCAGGGTTGACCACGTAATTCAGGTCGAGGGCTGCTTTCTGGACTTTTTCCACCAGTTCGGTGGCCACGGTGCTGACGCCGCGCAGGGCGCGGGATGCGGTAATCGGGCTGACACCGGCCAGGCGCGCGACTTCGTTGAGGGTAGGGCGGCCAGTGGTGCGAGTATTTTTATCGTTTTTAGGGGTAATCATCGGACGGCTTGCCAAACAAAATTCAAGGTACTAAGGTAGCGCTGTCTCGAGGCGGCTGCAAATGCATGAGCGGGGTTTGCCTGATCCTCGCTTTTTGGCATCGAGAACGAACATGCTGCAACCCACAAAAATGACAAGAAGGCGTCGGCAACTTCTGCTTTTGCACTAGAGTCTTACGTAGCAAAGGTAGCGCTGTCTGCGCGCTGAGGTGTTACATGAATCATCCCATCACCGCCCTGGTCATCATGGGCGTTGCCGGTTGCGGCAAGACGTGCGTCAGCCAGTCCCTGTGCCAGCTTAGCGGCGCGACCGCCATTGAAGGCGACACTTTCCACCCTGCCGCCAATATCGAAAAGATGAGCGCGGGTATCCCCCTGAACGATGAAGACCGTGCCGGCTGGCTCGACAGCCTGTGCGATGAACTGCGCCGCGTCGATGCCAAGGGCGAGCGCCCGGTGCTGACTTGCTCGGCCCTCAAACACAGTTACCGCGAACGCTTGCGCAGTGCCTTGCCGGGCCTGGGCTTCGTTTTCCTTGAGCTGACCCCCGAAGTCGCCGCCGATCGTGTGTCTCATCGGCCGGGCCACTTCATGCCGTCGACCTTGATCGACAGCCAGTTCGCCACACTTGAATCGCCCGTTGGTGAGCCCCTGACCCTGGCGCTGGATGCTTCAAGTCACAGTGTCGATGAATTGGCCGCTCTGGCCCACCGTTGGTGGCTCGATCATGGCTTGAAACTCGCCAGTTGAGTTTTACTCCAAGAGATAGCGCTGTCCTGACGGCATTTGAATAATTGCTTTCATAACAACAACAAACAACGGAGACACCCCCATGTTTGGCATGTCCCACGAGTCATTCCTGCTGCTAGACGCAGTGGTCACAGTGATCGGACTTATCGTCCTGATCACCAAATTCAAGTTGCACCCCTTCATCGCCCTGATCATCGCCGCAGCCTTTCTCGGGCTGACCTCCGGTATGCCGATCGGCACCATCATCAAGGCGTTCCAGGACGGCTTCGGTGGGGTGCTCGGTTTCGTCGGGATCATCCTGGCGCTGGGCACCATGCTCGGCAAAATGATGGCCGAGTCGGGCGGGGCGGACCAGATCGCCCAGACCCTGATTCGCGCCTTCGGCAAGGACAAGGTGCAGTGGGCCATGATGTTCGCGGCCTTCCTGGTCGGCATCCCGCTGTTCTTCGAAATCGGCTTCGTGTTGCTGATCCCGCTGGTGTTCATCGTCGCCCGTCGTACCGGTGTGTCGATCATCAAGATCGGTATCCCGCTGCTGGCCGGTCTGTCCGCCGTGCATGGTCTGGTGCCACCGCACCCGGGGCCGCTGCTGGCCATCGGTGTGTTCGGTGCCGACATCGGTAAAACCATTCTGTACGGCCTGATCGTTGCGCTGCCAACGGCCATCATTGCCGGCCCGATTTTCGGTACGTTCATTGCCAAACACATCCCCGGCCATCCGAATCAGGAACTGGTGGATCAACTGGTGCGCGATGAGGATGCAGGCGATCTGCCTAGCTTCGGCATCACTCTGATCACCGTGCTGTCGCCCGTGTTCCTGATGCTGCTCAAGACCTTTGCCGATGTGGTGCTGCCGGACGGCAACTTCTTCCGCACCTTCATGGACCTGATCGGTCACCCGATCTCGGCGCTGCTGCTGGCATTGCTGCTGTCGCTGTACACCTTCGGCTACAAGCAGGGCATCGGTTCGCAACAGATGCTCAAATGGCTGGACGCGAGCCTTGCACCGACCGCTGCGATCATCCTGATCATCGGTGCCGGTGGCGGCTTTAAGCAGATGTTGGTAACCAGCGGTGTAGGTGATGTGATCGGTCACATGGCGGTGGCGGCACAGATCTCGCCGATTCTGCTGGCCTGGCTGGTGGCAGCGGTGATTCGCATCGCGACCGGTTCGGCAACCGTGGCAACCATTACTGGCGCGGGCATCGTGGTGCCGGTGGTGGGGATGATTCCGGGGGTGAACCGTGAGCTGCTGGTGCTGGCCACCGGTGCCGGTTCGTTGATCCTGTCTCACGTCAACGACGCCGGTTTCTGGCTGGTGAAGCAGTACTTCAACATGACCGTGGCGGAAACCTTCAAGACCTGGACCGCGATGGAAACCATCCTGTCCGTGGTGGGCCTGGGCTTCATCCTGCTGTTGTCGTTGTTCGTCTGACACGATTGGCAAACACAAAAAAACCGCAGCGATGCGGTTTTTTTGTGGGTGAGATCTAACCCAATGTCGGGCAAGCTTTTTGTGGCGAGGGAGCTTGCTCCCGCTCGGCTGCGAAGCAGTCGTAAATCCGTCCATCTGAAAAAACACGGTGATTGGTTTTGGGGCCGCTTCGCGACCCCGCGGGAGCAAGCTCCCTCGCCACAGATGTTTGTTCCCACCGGGTTTTGTGTGTCAGCCGTTGGTTTTGGTCGCTAGCCCATCCGCCCGGAACATCCCGCGAATCCCGCGTACGGCCTGACGAATCCGGTCCTGGTTTTCGATCAGCGCGAAGCGCACATGATCATCCCCATACTCGCCAAATCCCACACCCGGTGAGACACAGACCTTGGCCTCGGCCAGCAGTTTCTTGGCGAATTCCAGCGAGCCCATGTGTGCATAAGCCTCGGGAATCTTGGCCCAGACGTACATCGACGCTTTCGGGTTTTCGACCATCCAGCCCAGTTCATGCAGGCCTTTGACCAGCACGTTGCGCCGCTGCCGATACTGATCGGCAATGTCTTTGACGCACTGCTGATCGCCTTCCAGCGCCGCAATGGCCGCGACTTGCAGCGGGGTGAACGTGCCGTAGTCGTGGTAGCTCTTGATCCGCGCCAGGGCGTTGACCAGCTCCGGGTTGCCGACCATGAAACCGATGCGCCAGCCGGCCATGTTGTAGCTCTTGGACAAGGTGAAAAACTCCACCGCGATGTCCTTGGCGCCGGGCACTTGCATGATCGACGGGGCTTTCCAGCCGTCGTAGACGATGTCGGCATAGGCCAGGTCGTGCACCACCAAAACGTCGTACTGTTTGGCGAGGGCAATCACCCGCTCGAAGAAATCCAGCTCCACGCACTGAGCGGTGGGATTGGACGGGAAACCGAGAATCATCATTTTCGGTTTCGGGATCGAGCCGCGAATCGCCCGTTCCAGCTCGGCGAAGAAATCCACGCCAGGGATCAGCGGCACCGAGCGCACCTGGGCGCCGGCAATCACGGCACCGTAGATGTGAATCGGGTAGCTCGGGTTCGGCACCAGCACGGTGTCGCCCTGGTCGAGGGTGGCCAGCATCAAGTGCGCCAGACCTTCCTTGGAGCCGATGGTGACAATAGCCTCTGTTTCCGGGTCAATGTCGACTTCGTAGCGATCCTTGTACCAATTGGAGATCGCCCGGCGCAGGCGCGGAATCCCTTTGGACGTGGAGTAGCCGTGGGTGTCTTCACGCTGGGCAACGGTGACGAGTTTTTCGACAATGTGCGGCGGCGTGGGGCCGTCGGGGTTGCCCATGCTCAAGTCGATAATGTCTTCGCCACGACGACGGGCGGCCATCTTCAGCTCGGCAGTGATGTTGAAAACGTAAGGGGGGAGTCGATCTATGCGCGCAAAGCGGCGCGGCGAACCTTGTTCGGCCATTGTTGCCTCGAATAACGTAAGCGCCCGGAACCGTCCGAGCGACGCTGGCCACTGCGGTGGCCTGTGGCGGAATGTAAGGGCAGTCATGGCAAACTGTCTAGCCTGTGCATCAATAAATTTTCCCCAAGGATATGGTCGATGGAATTTACCAGTGGCTTCTTGTTGAGCCTTTCGCTGTGCCTGGACATCGGCGTGGCCAATATTGCGATGATCACGCTGGCGATGCAGCGCGGCTATTTTCAAGGCTTTGCGCTGGGGTTGGGGACGTGTGTCGGCGACCTGATTTACGCGGTGCTGGCCTTGGCCGGCATGACCGTATTGCTGCAGTACGAGACCGTGCGCTGGGTGTTGTGGATTGGCGGGTCGGCGTTGCTCCTGTATTTCGCGGCGAAGATGATTTATTCGGCGATTCACCATGAAGCGCTGTTGGCGCAAACCCCGGAGGTGGGGCACAACTCGCACCGTCGCGAGTTTTTTCGCGGGATTTTTCTCGCCATGTCATCGCCCAGTGCGATTCTCTGGTTCGCGGCGGTGGGCGGCACGCTGATTGCCCGTTCCGGCGGCGGTGGCGCACTCAGCTCGGCACTGTTTCTCGGCGGATTCTTGTGCGCCGGAGTGCTCTGGTGTGTCGGTCTGTGCTTCGCTGCGAGCCATGGCGGCAAATTGCTCGGTGACAAACTGCTGCGTTATTCATACATGGCATCGGCAGCGATCTTCTGCTATTTCGCGGTCTACGTGATCCTATCGGGTTATAACGAGTTCATCGGTCCAGGCGCCATCGAACAGTTGCACGCACTGTAATTGGGCGAATCGGGTTTGGCTTCTATACTCCCAGCCGAACCCACCTTTCAGTACCAGGAGTTGAGTCATGGATGAGCAAACAGGCGTCGAAACGGCCGAGCCACGCTTCGAAAACGGGCACTTCATGCTCATAGCGGGGCTTGGTGGACGATTTACTGCGGATACGACCAAAGCGATCCCCGACCTGTGGGAGAAATTCATTCCCGAGATTGGCAAAATTCCCGGCCAGAAAAGCGAAGTAACCTACGGCATCTGCTGTAATCCGGATGGCAAGGGTGGTTTCGAATACATCGCCGGTGTCGAAATCAGCAAGCTCGACGATCTTCCCGAGAAGTACCGCTGGATCGAAGTTCAGCCTCAGAAGTATGCAGTCTTCGAACATAAAGGCTCTCTGGATGCCTTGCCCCAGACCTTTCAATACATCTGGAAAACCTGGCTGCCGAAGTCCGGTCATGAAGCTGCGGATGCTCCGGAGTTCGAACGCTACAGCGACGATTTCAACCCGAAGCTCAATACCGGCGTGTTGGAAATCTGGCTGCCGCTCAAAGCCTAAAGAACGGGTCGAGAGGCGGATCGGTGATTCGCCTCTCGATGTCGTGTTGATGCTGATTTATGATCCCCAACCTTTCCCACGCCGATTCCGAGCTGCCATGAACACCGTCATCCGCCACGTCAGCCCCGCTGACCTGGACCGTTGCTATGCCATCGAAACCGTTGCCTACGAAGGCGATGAAGCCGCTACTCGGGAGAAAATCGCCACCCGCATTGCCACTTGGCCCGAGGGGTTCATCGTTGCTGAAGTGGATGGCGTTGTCGCCGGTTTCATTAATTCCGGTGCGGCGTTTGAGGTGGAGATGTCGGACGAGGCGTTCAAGGAACTGATCGGCCACGACCCGGCGGGCCCGCACGTAGTGATCATGTCGGTGGTGGTGCATCCGGACTACCAAGGGCAGGGCCTGGCGAAGTGTTTGATGGGCGAGTTCATCGAGCGGATGCGCGCCATGAACAAGGCGAGCATTCACCTGATGTGCAAGGAGCGGCATATTCCGCTGTATGCCGGGTTTGGTTTTGCCTACATCCAGCCTTCGGCGTCCGACCATGGCGGGATGGCTTGGCATGAGATGGTGTTGACGCTGTAACCCCGGCCGGCCCAGATCCAGCGTGGGGACAAGCCCTGATGCCTGTCAGTTAAGGTGTGCAACTTGTGGGAGCGAGCCTGCTCGCGATGACGGCGGTACATTCAGCATCAATGTTGGTTGACCCACCGCTATCGCGAGCAGGCTCGCTCCCACAGGAGCTGCGGTGTTCAAGTCCTTAACCTACCGGCATTGGGGCAAGCCCTACAGGTTCGGCGTTGATCACAAGCCTCAATCGATCCCGACAAACCCCCCGGTCTGGTGCTGCCACAACCGCGCATACAAACCGCCATGGGCCAGCAGTTCGGCGTGGCTGCCGGTTTCGGCGATCTTGCCGTTTTCCAGCACCACCAACCGGTCCATCCGCGCGATGGTCGAGAGGCGGTGGGCGATGGCGATCACGGTCTTGCCCTGCATCAGGGTTTCGAGGCTCTCCTGGATCGCCGCTTCGACTTCCGAGTCCAGTGCCGAGGTGGCTTCGTCCATGATCAGGATCGGCGCGTCCTTGAGCAGCACCCGGGCGATGGCAATCCGCTGACGCTGGCCACCGGAGAGCTTCACTCCGCGTTCACCGACGTGAGCATCGAAACCGGTGCGGCCTTCAGAGTCCGATAGCAACGGGATGAATTCGTCGGCGCGGGCCTTGTGCACCGCTTCCCAGAGTTCGGCGTCGGTGGCGTCGGGTTTGCCGTACAGCAAATTGTCGCGGATCGAACGGTGCAGCAGCGAGGTGTCCTGGGTGATCATGCCGATGCGTTCGCGCAGGCTTTCCTGGCCGACTTCGGCGATGTTCTGGCCGTCAATGAGAATCCGCCCGCCCTGCACGTCATAGAGGCGCAGCAGCAGATTGACCAACGTCGATTTGCCGGCACCGGACGGGCCGATCAGGCCGATTTTCTCGCCGGGTTTGATGGTCAGGTTGAGGTCGCCGATGATCCCGCTTTTCTTGCCGTAGTGAAAATCGACGTGATCGAAACGCACCTCGCCACGCGCCACATTCAAAGGCTTGGCCTGCTCGCGATCGGTGATGCTGACTGGCTGGGAAATGGTCTGCAAACCGTCCTGAACCATGCCGATGTTTTCGAAAATGCCAGTGACCACCCACATGATCCAGCCCGACATGTTGACGATGCGGATCACCAGACCAGTGGCGAGGGCTATGGCGCCCACCGTGATCAGCGATTGCGTCCACAGCCATAGCGCAAGGCCTGTGGTGCTGACGATCAGCAGGCCGTTCATGCTGGTGATGACCACGTCCATACTGGTGACCACACGGCCGGCCAGTTGGGCTTTTTCGGTTTGTTCCTTGATCGCTTCGCGGGCGTATTGCTGCTCGAAGTTGGTGTGGGCGAACAGCTTCAGGGTGGTGATGTTGGTGTAGCCATCGACGATCCGCCCCATCAGTTTGGAGCGCGCATCGGATGACACCACCGAGCGTTCCTTGACCCGTGGCACGAAGTAGTAGAGGGCGCCGATGAAGGCGGCGATCCAGGTCAGCAGCGGGATCATCAGGCGCCAGTCGGCTTCGGCGAACAGCACCAATGAACTGATCGCGTAGATCAGCACGTGCCATAGCGCGTCCACCGCTTGCACAGCCGAATCGCGCAACGAGTTACCAGTCTGCATGATGCGTTGGGCGATGCGCCCGGCGAAATCGTTCTGGAAGAAATTGAGGCTCTGTTTGAGCACGTAACTGTGGTTTTGCCAGCGGATCAGGCTGGTCAGGCTGGGGCTCAAGGTCTGGTGCACCAGCAAGTCATGCAAGCCGACGAATATCGGGCGCAGGACCAGCGCAACCACCGCCATCCAGGCCAGTTCGATGCCGTGTTCCTTGAAAAAATTGACGTTGGGCGTGCCTTGGGCGAGGTCGATGATGCGGCTCAGGTAGCTGAACAGCGCCACTTCGATCAACGCGCCGAACAGGCCGACGATCAGCAGGACGGCGAAACTCGGCCAGACCTGCTTCAGGTAATAGGTATAGAAGGGGAGAACCCGATCCGGCGGAGCCGCCGTCGGTGCATCGCGGAAAATGTCGATCAGTTTTTCAAAGCGGCGATAAAGCATCAGTTCTCCGCCCGCGCACGGGCTCTCCTTTGAACAGTGTGAGCGGCGCACTCCGGCAGCCGCTCAAGACTTCCTGTTTAGCTTAGTCGATGACTTTGGCCGACTTGATGAACACAGGGTCGGCTGGCACATCTTTCATGCCGCCACGGGTGGTGGTTGGCGAGTTGACGATGATGTCCACCACGTCCATGCCTTTCACGACTTTACCGAACACCGCGTAGCCGTCGCCCTGGTCAAGGAAGTCATTGTCTTTGACGTTCACGAAGAACTGGCTGGTGGCCGAGTCCGGGGCGGACGTACGGGCCATGGACAGCGTGCCACGGACGTTATGCAGACCGTTTTTGGACTCGTTCTTGATCGGTGCCTTGGTTTCTTTCTGCTGCATTTGTTGAGTGAAACCACCGCCCTGGATCATGAACCCTGGAATTACACGGTGAAAAATCGTGTTGTTGTAGAAGCCGCTGTTGACGTAATCAAGGAAATTCTTGGTACTGATCGGTGCCTTGACCGGGTCCAGTTCGATTTCGATCTGGCCGTTGGTGGTTTCCAGCAGCACGTGCGGCGCCTTGGCGGGCGTGGCGGCCATCAGGTTGGCGGCAAACAGAACGGAGCCGGCGACGAGGGCGATTTTTTTCAGCATGGGTCAGTGATCCTGAGTGGTGGTGTCGACTGCGGTGAGAAACTCGAGCAGCGTTTGGTTGAACATTTCGGGTTGATCCAGCGGGGTGGCGTGGCGCGAATCGGCAATCACCACCAGCCGCGCATCGGGCAGCAGTTTTACATAGGTTTCTTTCAGCGAGACCGGTGTGTAGTCACGGTCGGCGCTGACGATGAGGGTTGGACAGGAGACCCTCGAAAGTCGTTCCTGAACCCCCCAGCCAACGATTGCATCGAAGCTGGCGAGATAAGCATGTTTGTCGTTTTTTGCCCAGCGCGCCGCTATTTTTTGTCGTAGCGAAACTTGCTCGGGCTTGGGAAACAGCTTGGCACCCAGGGCCTTGCCGATGGTGCCCATGCTCAGCGCGCGCATCAGACTCCAGCGCTTGAACCACTGCCAGTAATCGTTGCGGCTGCGCCGTTTGACCTCGGGCGCGCTGTTGACGATGCACAGGCTCTTGAGCAGCTGCGGTTGGTCCACCGCCAGTTGAAAAGCGATCATGCCACCCATCGAAAGCCCGACAAGATGCGCAGGGCCAAGATTCAAGTGTTCCATCAACGCAATCAGGTCGGCGCTGAACCCGGCGATGCTGTAGCGCTCGCGGGGCTTGTCGGAGCGCCCGTGGCCGCGCACATCCGGGACAATCACCCGATGATGGGCCGAGAGCGCCGGGATCTGCATTTCCCAGTCCAGGGTGCTGGAACCCAACCCGTGAACCAGCAGCAACGGCGTGCCCTGGCCATATTCCTCATAGTGCAGGTTGCAACCTTCATGTTCGAAATAGGCCATGGGTACACTCCGTGTCAGGCTTGCTCAGGGGCGGCGAAGGGCGCATCCAGCGGCGCGGTATCGAAGGTGCGCAGCAGTTCGATGAGAATCTGCGTGGCCGGGCCCAAGGGTTTGTCCTTGTTCGAATACAGATAGAAACTCGGGTTGCGGCTGCCGCCCTGATCCAACGGTAGCACTTTGAGCGTACCTTCCTTGAGTTCGCGCTCGATCATGTGCCGAGGCAGCCAGGCGAAGCCCAGGCCGCTGCTGACGAAGGTCGCGGCGGTGGCCAGGCTACCGACGGTCCAGCGCTGTTCGGCACCCAGCCAGCCGACGTCTCGCGGCTGCTGGCGACCGGAATCGCGGATCACCACTTGCATCTGGGTTTCCAGGTCCTGGAAGTTCAGTTCGCGGTTCAAGCGATGCAAGGAATGCTCGGGGTGGGCCACCGCGATGAATTCGACGTCGCTCAATTCCGCGCCCAGATACCCGGGAATACTGAACCCGGTGATGGCCAGATCGGCCACGCCTTCAAGCAACACTTCCTCGACTCCCGACAACACTTCTTCGCGCAGACGCACCCGGCAGCCACGGCTTTGCGGCATAAACGCAGTCAGTGCGCGAACGAGACGGGCGCTGGGGTAAGCGGCGTCGACCACCAGCCGCACTTCCGCTTCCCAGCCCTGTTCCATGTGATGGGCCAGGTCTTCCAGTTGGCTGGCCTGTTTCACCAGTTGCCGGGAGCGGCGCAGCAGTACACCGCCGGCCTCGGTGAGCACCGCTTTGCGGCCATCGATGCGCAACAGCGGCACGCCGAGCTGGTCCTGCATGCGCGCTACGGTGTAGCTGACCGACGATTGCGAGCGGTGCAACGCTTCGGCGGCCTGGGCGAAACCGCCGTGATCGACCACGGCCTGCAATGTTCGCCATTGATCAAGGGTCACGCGGGGCGCTTTCATGTTGAGCTCCTCTTGTCCTAAGCTGGCAGTCCTTATTGGAGGCTGCTGAATGAAAAAACTTTGTAGTGTGATGGCGGGTTGTGCGGTGTTGGCAATGCTGCCGCTGACTGCGTTTGCTTATCCGATCGACGTTCAAAAGCAATTGAACGGCTTGAGCATCGACTACAACTCGTACGACACGGATAACGACATCGCCTCCATTCAAGTGAACAACTACGGCAGCACCGATGCGATCTGCAGGGTGGTTTTCAACAATGGCCCGGAAGCGCCGCGCACCCGCACAATCGAAGTGCCCGCCGGTAAACACAAAAACGCCACCGCCAAGTTCACCCGGACCATCATCAAGATGCGTATCAACCTGACCTGCACCCCGAAATGACTCTACAACCCTGTGGGAGCGGGCTGTGGCGAGAGGCTTGCCCCCGTTGGGCTGCGAAGCAGCCCCAAAAATCTGATATACCAAAGATCTTGTGAGTGCGTTGCACTCAAACGGGGGCAAGCCCCCTCGCCACACCCGCTCCCACAGGGCATGCTCCGCTTATAAACGAATTTATCGATGCTTTATAGCAGTTATTTGCGCTTTTTCATCGATATGACTCTGTTTAACCTTCACTCCATCGACCTACAGCATTCTCAGATGGAGGCTACATCCCATGTCCCGCGTTCTGATCATCGAAAGCAGCGCCCGTCAGCAAGACTCGGTTTCCCGCCAACTGACCCAGACCTTCATCAGCCAATGGAAAGTCGCACACCCGGCCGACCAGATCACCGTCCGTGACCTGGCCACCACCCCGGTGCCACACCTGGACATCAACTTGCTGGGCGGCTGGATGAAACCTGCCGAACAACGCAACGACATCGAGCAGGCCTCGCTGGAACGCTCCAACCTGCTGACCGATGAACTGCTGGCCGCCGACGTGCTGGTGATGGCCGCGCCGATGTACAACTTCGCCATTCCGAGCACCCTCAAAGCCTGGCTCGACCACGTGCTGCGTGCCGGCGTGACGTTCAAGTACACCGAAACCGGCCCGCAAGGTTTGCTCAACGGCAAGCGTGCTTATGTGCTGACCGCTCGCGGCGGGATCTACGCCGGCAGCACCGCGGATCACCAGGAACCGTACCTGCGCCAGGTCATGGGCTTCATCGGCATCCACGACGTCACGTTCATTCACGCCGAAGGCATGAACCTGGGCGGCGACTTCCAGGAGAAAGGCCTGAACCAGGCCAACGCCAAGCTTTCCCAGGTCGCCTGAGCCGTTAATCGCCAGATAATCGCTGGATGGTCTAGTGACCTGGCGCAACCCTTCAAGCCTGTACGCGCATCGAACCTCCCTTTGCACTTGTTGCTCCTGAGTGCTCTAGCCCGATTGAACGCATTAGCGAGATCGGGCTTTTTTTTGCCTGCGATTTTCTGAGCGCAACATAAACCTGTGGGAGCGGGCTTGCCCGCGATGACGGAGTGTCAATCGACAACAATGTCGCCTGAACCACCGCTATCGCGGGCAAGCCCGCTCCCACAGGGTTTTGTGTGTTTTGCTGACTGTCGCGATGACGGGCAAAACCCGCTATCGTCGCCACCATTCGAAATGAGGCGACCATGGGCTATCTACTTTTTGTCACGCTGATCCAGGCGTTTTCCTTCAGCTTGATCGGCGAATACCTGGCCGGGCATGTCGACAGTTACTTCGCGGTGCTGGTGCGGGTGTTGCTGGCGGGGTTGGTGTTCATTCCGCTGACGCGCTGGCGGCAGGTCGAGCCGGCGTTCATGCGCGGGATGTTGCTGATCGGTGCGTTGCAGTTCGGCGTGACTTACGTCTGCCTGTACCTGAGCTTCCGGGTATTGACGGTGCCGGAGGTGCTGCTGTTCACCATCCTCACGCCGCTGCACGTAACTCTGATCGAAGACGCGCTTAACCGGCGCTTCAATCCGTGGGCATTGATCGCTGCACTGGTGGCGGTGGCGGGCGCGGCAGTGATTCGCTTTGACCGGATCAACCCGGACTTTTTCATGGGCTTTTTGTTGCTGCAACTGGCCAACTTCACCTACGCCGCCGGGCAGGTGCTCTACAAACATCTGGTGGCCCGCCATCCGAGTGATCTGCCGCATTACCGACGCTTCGGCTACTTTTACCTGGGCGCGTTGGCGGTGGCATTGCCGGCGTTTCTGCTGTTCGGCAAACAGAACTTCCTGCCCGAAGCACCGCTGCAATGGGGCGTGTTGCTGTTCCTCGGCCTGGTCTCGACCGCGTTGGGTTTGTACTGGTGGAACAAGGGCGCATGCCTGGTGAACGGCGGGACGCTGGCGGTGATGAACAACCTGCATGTGCCGGTGGGGTTGCTGATCAACTTGCTGATCTGGAATCAGCATGAGGAGTTGGGGCGGTTGTTGTTTGGTGGGATGGTGATTTTGATGGCGGTGTGGATTAGTCGGTTGGGTATACGCAAACTTGTGGCTATCCACTGAAACCTGTGGGAGCGGGCTTGCCCGCGAAAGCATTGTGTCAGGCAATATTAAACCTCATCGCGGGCAAGCCCGCTCCCACAGGTTAGAGGCGCGGCTACATGATGTGTTTTTCGGGCTCGGGAATGTGGCTTGCGCCCAACACTGCCGGGAGCAACCCCGACCGCAAATCACCACCGCTCGGCTGCTGATAAAGGCTCAAGCCAAACTCCGGCAATACCGCCAGCAGGTAATCGAAAATATCCCCCTGAATCCGCTCGTAATCAGTCCACGCGGTGGTGCGGGTGAAGCAGTAGATCTCCAGCGGGATGCCCTGAGCGGTGGTCTGCATCTGGCGAACCATGCAGGTCATGTTTGGTTGGACCTCCGGGTGACTCTTCAGATACGCCAGCGCATAGGCGCGGAAGGTGCCGATGTTGGTCATCCGCCGGCGGTTGGCCGACATCGCCGCGACATTGCCCTGAGCTTCGTTCCAGGCCTTGAGTTCAGCCTGTTTGCGGTTGATGTAATCGGTCAGCAGATGCACCTGGGACAGCTTCAGTTCTTCGTCATCGCGAATAAACCTTACGCCACTGGCGTCGATGAACAGGCTGCGCTTGATCCGTCGCCCGCCGGACTGCTGCATGCCGCGCCAGTTCTTGAACGACTCGGACATCAGGCGCCAGGTCGGGATCGACACAATCGTCTTGTCGAAATTCTGCACTTTGACCGTGTGCAAGGTGATGTCCACCACGTCACCGTCGGCGCCGACTTGTGGCATCTCGATCCAGTCGCCGACCCGCAGCATGTCGTTGCTGGTCAATTGCACACTGGCGACGAATGACAGCAGGGTGTCTTTGTAGACCAACAGAATCACCGCCGACATGGCGCCCAGACCCGACAGCAGCAACAGCGGCGAACGGTCGATCAATGTGGCGACGATGATGATCGCGCCAAACACGAACAGCACCATTTTCGCCAGTTGCACATAGCCTTTGATCGAGCGGGTGCGGGCGTGCTCGGTGCGGGCATAGATGTCCAGCAAGGCATTGAGCAATGCGCTGACGGCCAGCACCAGGAACAGAATAGTGAACGCCAGCGCCACGTTGCCGAGGAAGTTCAGGCTGGTCTTGCCCAACTCCGGCACCAGGTGCAGGCCGAACTGGATCAGCAGCGAGGGCGTCATCTGCGCCAGGCGATGAAACACTTTGTTGTGGCGAAAATCGTTAATCCAGTGCAACGACGGCTGGCGACCGAGGATTTTGGTCGCGTGAAGAATGAGGTAGCGCGCCACTCGTCCGAGCACCAACGCCACCACCAGCAGCAACATCAGCGCGAGCGTGGAATGCAGGAGCGGGTGCTTATCGAGAGCACCCCAGAGGTCTTGGGCGTTGAGCCAGAGCTGTTTGATATCCATGGGTGAAAACGGTTCTTCTATAGGACGCGACGGGGCGATTAGAGCATTTAAGACGCTCCGGATGACGTTTTGGGACAAAACAGACAACAAAAAAAACACTGTTTGCAGCCGTTTGTATAAAGAAACTCGGCCTTCGCGCTCGAAACCGTTACCCTATGCAGCTGTTTTTTTGTATTTCTTCGAGGTAGCACCCGTGTTTTCCCAATTCGCCCTGCACGAACGCCTGCTCAAAGCCGTGGCCGAGCTTAAATTTGTCGAGCCAACGCCTGTGCAAGCAGCGGCTATCCCGCTGGCGCTCCAGGGGCGTGACCTGCGGGTGACAGCGCAAACCGGTAGCGGCAAAACCGCTGCATTCGTTTTGCCGATCCTCAACCGCTTGATCGGCCCGGCCAAAGTCCGCGTCAGCATCAAGACCCTGATCCTGCTGCCGACCCGCGAGCTGGCCCAGCAGACCATCAAGGAAGTTGAGCGCTTCGCTCAGTTCACCTTCATCAAGTCCGGCCTGATCACTGGCGGTGAAGACTTCAAGGTCCAGGCCGCCATGCTGCGCAAGGTGCCGGACATCCTGATCGGTACGCCGGGCCGGATGATCGAGCAACTGAACGCCGGCAACCTCGACCTCAAGGAAGTCGAAGTGCTGGTGCTCGACGAAGCCGACCGTATGCTCGACATGGGCTTTGCCGAAGACGTGCAGCGTCTGGTGGAAGAGTGCACCAACCGTCAGCAGACCATGCTGTTCTCCGCCACCACCGGCGGTTCTGGCCTGCGCGAGATGGTCGCGAAGGTCCTGAACAACCCTGAACACTTGCAGCTGAACAACGTCAGCGATCTGAACGCCACCACGCGTCAGCAGATCATCACCGCCGACCACAACCAGCACAAAGAACAGATCGTGAACTGGCTGCTGGCCAACGAGACCTATCAGAAGGCCATCGTGTTCACCAACACCCGTGCCATGGCCGACCGTATTTATGGCCGTCTGGTGGCGCAAGACTACAAAGCGTTCGTGCTGCACGGTGACAAAGACCAGAAAGACCGCAAACTGGCCATCGACCGCCTGAAGCAGGGCGGCGTGAAGATCCTCGTGGCCACCGACGTCGCTGCCCGTGGCCTGGACGTGGAAGGCCTGGACCTGGTGATCAACTTTGACATGCCGCGCAGCGGCGACGAATACGTTCACCGCATCGGTCGCACTGGCCGCGCCGGCAACGATGGCCTGGCCATCTCGCTGATCTGCCATGGCGACTGGAACCTGATGTCGAGCGTCGAGCGCTACCTCAAGCAGAGCTTTGAGCGTCGCACCATCAAGGAAGTCAAAGGCACCTACGGCGGACCGAAAAAGGTCAAGGCCTCGGGCAAAGCCGTTGGTGTGAAGAAGAAAAAGGTCGACGCCAAGGGCGACAAGAAGAAAACCGGCGCCAAGGCTCCGACCAAGCGCAAGATCGCCAACCGCCCGAAGACCGACGCATTGTCGCTGGTCAGCAAGGACGGCATGGCCCCGCTCAAGCGCCGCAAGCCGGAAGCGCCGGCTGCTGAGTAAGGTTGCTTCATGACCCAATAAAAAACCGGACATTGTCCGGTTTTTTTACGTCAAAAAATCGCAAGCTTCGCCAGCGCCTACACAGGTTTAAGCGTACGTCTGTAGGTGCTGCCGAAGGCTGCGATCCTTTGATCTTGCCCTTATGTTCATGACCCGCTTCGCGGGCCTGCAACCCCGTTAAACAAATGATGTAGTTGGCCAAAGCCGAGATCAGTAAAAGCACTTCGATTCGGCGCGGACACCGCCAAAGTGCTCGCTTTTTACATCCCTGAAGCCTTCTTCTATCTGCATACGCTGCAGCGAGTCGAGAAAAGACCGGGAAGAAAAGAATATGGGTTGATATAGGGAGATGGAGCCCGGCTTCACCTCCCCATGAATGCACAACGCGCCGGAGTGCGGCGCGTTGTGGGGTCAGATCAACACCAGGCGATCAACGGTTTTGTACGCGCTCGATGGCTGTGTCATATACCGGGTTGGCCTTCTGCGCCTTGGCTAACTGGTAATGACGCAGGGCGTCGGGGAACTGACCGGCCGCTTCATAGATACGGGCAATGTTGTAGTAGGAACCGGCACGCACGGTGGCGGCCGAATTGCCGCTGGCCAGGGCAATGGCCTTGCGGTTGGCCCAGATCGACTCGGCGGTGTTACCGGCCTTCTGATACGCCAGGCCCAGGTTGCCGTAGGCCTGACCGTAGCTGTTATTCAGATCGATCGCCTGACGGAAGAAGTCGATTGCCAGCGGCAGGTTACCGGTTTTGTAGGCCGCTTCGCCTTTGGTGTTCAGGCCTTTCGCATCGGCCTGTGCCGAAGCGCTGATCGCCACCGCCGTCAGGGCAACGCTGTCATCCAGCAACGGCGACACTTCGTTCAACACGTTTGCCGCATCGACCCGGGCACCCGTAATGCTGTTGATATCCTGAAAGTCGCCACTGCCGGTCATGCGGAACACGGTCCACAGGTTGCCGCTGCGGTTCTGCGGCACGTAGTAGGTGCGCACCAGCGACTGGCCCATGTACACGAACACCTTGGCCTGGCTGTTGGAGAGATCGCGCGAACCCGGCTCACCGCTATTGCTGTAGTCATGCACGGCGTAGACGTAACTTTCGCCGTAGTGCTTCTTCTCCAGGGTGATGGTTTCCGGGCCATAGCTGGTGGTGTCGTCGACATCCAGATTGGCATCGTCACCGTGCTGTTTTTGGAAATAGATGTTGTTGCCGGGGAAGATCATGTGGGAGTCGAGGTCCGACGGGGTCGCACCCCAGGTCAGCACCACACGCAGACCGTCGAGGTTCTGCATCACCGGACTGATGGCATAGGTCATGCCCTTGCACGGGCACTTGACCACCAGATTGGAGTAGCCGGGCTTCTTGATGATCAGCAGGTTGCCGGCATCATCGGCAAACTCGGTGGTCAGGCTGACCTGGCCCTGAGCATTGGTGCGACCCACCACGTTTTGCGCGCCGTTGCGCTGCAACAGCAGCTCGGCGTCGGCGATCTTCTGGTCCTTGACCACCGCACTCAGCACTTCGATCGGCAGTTGTTCAGCCTGCACCGAAAACGCCGCCGCCCACAACGACAACACTGAAGCCACGCGAAAAAATCGCATACTTAATTCCTTTAAGTGAGAGTAACGGACATAGCGAAATGTCCTACAGATTTTGGCGCGAACCATACACAGTTTTTGCGTCTTGCGCCCGACAATCGCATAGGAAATTTGTTCACTAAGGGAATCGCTGGAAAAACCAGGGAAGTGCGTAGGAACAAGGCTTAACGACAAGTAAAACCCCTAGTAAAAATGGGGAAAACCACGTTTTCTATCTAAGAAGTAGAATTCTTTTTCGGCCTGCCCGGGCGTCCCCGCCGAGCTCGGCGCCCAATCATGGCTTCAATTTCGGCAGCAAATCGGGAGCCGCCAAGTACCCATTAGTGGTAGCCCGAATCTGGTCAACCAATCCTATCTTCAACTCGCTTCTAAAAAGTCTCGATAAACTTCAGCAGCCGATATTTCCGTGTCTCCAAGCGATAAGTACTGGGCAACTTCCCTCAGCTGGAAGTACAGGTCGATGCCGATCAATCATTCCAGGTGTCGGATTATTCAAAGGGTGGGGGCGTCGGGAATATTTACAGCTGCGGTCCGATCAAAACCACTTTTACACCGCAAAGAAGCAAGGTCTATTTGGTGGAGTTCCAGTTTGTTGGTAGCCGTTGTGAACAGCATGTCTACGATATCACCCAGCCTCAGGAACGCATTCCCGTGACGAGCATGCCTTCTGCGCAAAGGACGCTCATTTATTTGTATTCACTATGTAAATCGGGCGACCCATAGGTCGCCCGTTTTTCATTTCACTCCGCAGTCTGCGCCCGCAGCCGTCTGCCAATGACATCCATCAAATCACTACCATCACGCAACCTTGTGGGAGCGAGCCTGCTCGCGAAATCGGTGTATCAGTCGACATCAATGTTGAATGTTAGTCAGTCATCGCGAGCAGGCTCGCTGCCACAGGGGATTTGTGGTGTTTATGGGAACTGTGTCCAGTCGGACCAATGCCCCGATGGCTGTGCCTCGATCCCAGAGGGCCTACCTCCCATGACAGCAACTGCCCGCTGCCTTGTTCTCATACCGATCGTGATGCCTCACCCAGTCCATGATTTCCTCTTCATTACGCCCCTTGGGCGTGAGGTCCAGATAGTTATAGGCGCCGACCAGTAGGTCCAGGCCTCGGGCATAGGTGGAATAGGTGTGGAAAATCTCCCCCGCTTCATTGCGATAAAACACACTGAGCCCTGGGAGTTCTTCCTCGGCGCCGTCAGTTTTTTCGTAGTTGTAGGTAGCTTTTCCCGCGGCGACGTCTTCGGCTCGGGCGCAGACGCCGAAGTCGTAGTTGAAGTCGCAGCCTTCCGACGACACCCAGTCGAATTTCCAGCCCATGCGTTGTTTGAAGGGCTGGAATTCGGCGAACGGGGCGTGGGAAACCGCGACAACGGTAACATCATGGTGGGCCAGGTGTTGGTTGGCGCCGTCGATGTGGTCGGACAGGAACGAGCAACCCGGGCAGCCTTCGTCCCAGCCAGCGGCGAACATGAAGTGATAAACGATCAACTGGCTGCGGCCGCCGAACAGGTCGGCCAGGCTCAGTTCACCGTTTGGGCCCTGGAAGCGGTAGGGTTTGTCAATTTTCACCCAGGGCAGGGCGCGGCGTTCGGCGCTAAGTTTGTCTCGTTCCTTGGTGAAGGCTTTTTCGTGGGCCAGGTGTTGTTTGCGGGCGGCGAGCCATTCTTCTCGGGACACGACCGGATGATTCTGAATGTTCATGGTGATTTCTCCTGCATGCTTTGGCGAAAGTCGATCCGCGCAGAGGGGTAAACCGTCTTACACAGCCTAGTCGTTTGGTCTGTGCCCTAATCGACATACCGCCGGTCGGTAGGGCGAAATACCTCGGCTGAACGGCCGCCCTCCCTGTCGGTCACAACCTATGAAGGCCATCTCATTCGTGGGTACTGGAGGTTGAATCAGGATGACGACTTATAACTGGGATTTGATTGAACGCTTGCTGCATGAGGTGCAGAACGGCGCTGGCCACAGTTTCACCCCACGGCCCTACGCCGAGCAGTATGCGGCGGAGAAAGCGTCGAAAGATGAGCCGTTTGAGAACCTGGATCACCTGAAAACGGTGGCTGGCGAGTACGAAAAGTTACTGTTGCTACGGGGCTATATCGAGCCTCGGCCAGAAGAACAGGGTGGCAATGGCGAGAACTACATTTTGACGCCCCGGGGCTCGAGTTTATTGAGCCTGATCGACAGCAGCATTCCGGGTAATGAGCATCCACGGCAGGTGCTGGATGAACAGGAAGATGCGCTGGAGGAGCTGACGTTTGATGAGCTGACATCGAAGGCGCAAATTGCTTGAAGATCGCGTTTACCCCCTGTGGGAGCGGGCTTGCTCGGGTAGAAACCGGAGACATCCTTTACGTTTTAAACCGCATCCGCGAGCAAGCCCCACATTGGATTGTGGTGGTCCGCTTAACCTTGCCGCGCCGCTTTCAGACATTTCAAATCAGTGAAATCCTTACGCACGCCTTCAATCTTCTGCAGCAAGCGTTCACGCTGAACCGGTGTGCTCTCGGCCATCACGTCCACCAATAACGCCCGAGCCTGGGCTTCGGTGTTGGCGTAGGCCTCGCGATAAGCCGGCGTCCACAAACTCTCGCGATTCACCAGAAGTGTCTCGATTTGTTGTGGGAATTCTGGACTCTGCCGCTGCGCGACTGCCGCGCTGAATTGCTGTTGCCAATGGGCGCGGTTGGCAATCCATTGCTTGTTCTGATCACCCAAGGCATTTGACCAGGCCATGACCCGTTGCTGTTGGGTTGGGCTGAGCGGGCCGAGCCAGTCATTCAGGCGCTTCTCCATGCGCTTGCTCCGTTCTTTGATCTGTCGCTCCAGAGACGGCTTGAGGTAAGCCTCCTGACGTTTGCGCTGGTCCTTGGCGAAGGCGTCGTTCATTTCCGCGACTTGCTTGTCATCAAGGCGCTGCAGCAGCTCGGTGGCTGACGGAGTGATTTCCCGGGCGGTTTCGGCGATGGCTTGTTTGGCTTCCTGGGTGCGGATTTGCAGTGCGGCGTCCGTGATCTGGTTGTCTTCGACCATGGCCTGTAAACGATCCAGCCAGTCGAGGTAACCGGGCAATTGCGTCGTGCAATGCCAGCTCAGGTGTTCTTTGAGGCGCTCGTTGAACCAGTCTTTTTGCTCGTGGTTCATCTCCAGGTAGTCGCTGAGCGTCCAGGGAATGATCACGTCGAGGTTGCGATAAGCAAGGCCTACGCGGCTGCACGCGGCGACGGTGAGGCTGAGGGTGATGATGACGCCGATCTGTTTGAACCAGTGCGACATGGCGAGTCCTTGCGAAGACCTGGTTTCTTTTGGGGTTCTCTTGTGTGATCGCGGGATGAGCCCGGCAGTTCAGCCGATTAATAGAAGCTGTGCGCAGCCTTGAGCGTCACCAGGCCGTCGCACTCGCTATTGTGGCCGGAATAGGCGGAGCAGTCGCTGCCGCTCAGGCTTGAATCACTGTAGATCAAGTCCAGATCAATGCCCATGAATGGCCGGGACAATTTCACTGACCAGTCGGTAAAACTGCCGACATACCCATCGTCAACGGACACCGGTGTGTTGAGTTGGTGGGTGGTGTATTTCAGGCTGATCCCGATGCCAAACGGCTGATTGCCACTGAGGTCGGCGAACAGGGTGCTGTTCTGTTTGTCCGGGTCGTTGCTGAAGGCCGCGCCGAAGCGACTGCCCAGCAAGGTCAGGCCGCCGAACAGCTCCTGGCTGTCTAGGGTGTCCACTTTCGGGTAGCTGTAATGGATCATGCCCACTTCGTAGCCGAGGGAGTGATCGAAAGGCTGTTTAAAGCCCATGTAGGAATCGACTTCAAGGTTGCTCGACGGGCTCAGTCCCATGCTGGGGGACCATTGACCCACGTAGAAACCGCTGTCGTGGCTCAGGTCGAGACCACCGTGGAACGAGCCAGTCGTCGAGGGCTTGACCAGACCTTGGGCCATGCTGCGACTGGGCGTGGTGGCGAGTTTGAGATCGAAGTCACCCAGTTCGCGCTGAAAGACTTGCGCATGGGCGATCGAACACCATAGCAGGCTGCCGAGCAGGAAAAGGAGGGGCTTGAGCATGCGTCACTCCATGAACTGCGAGGAGCAGGTTCTGAAAACCTGCTGAAACGCTTGATCCAGACACGTGCAAGCATACCGGCGAATGTTCGGCATCGAGGGCCGTTCGTCGATTTTTGAAATATTGATTTGTTTGATGGGGTATTGCGGAGGGTTCCAGTCCAAGCGCTTCGAAGCTCAAAGCGCTTACGGACCAGTTAACGCGGGGGAAATTACTTCTTGCCCAGCGTGATCTGCTTGGACGGGCCGAACGTCTGGCCGCTGACGCCTTTGGCAATTTGCTGGATCTCGCCGCCGGACTTGAGGAACGCAGCAATCTGGTTGTTGATCGATTCGCTGGTTTCAACGGCTGGAGCTGGCTTTGCTTTGCTGTTGGATGCTTTTACACGCATGGCGGCCATTAACCTGTAGAAATTAACTTGGCCAGGCATCGTACAGGAAATACTTGACAATTGCTTGGTAAATATCCTCCCGAAATACACGTTGGAGAAACGCGATTCATCGCAAGTTATTATTCGCAATGTTCCCCTAAGCTACTGTTTTAACTAAAAACCCAAGTGGAAAAAAGGCGCTTTTCGGATGGGCAGCCCCGGGTGCGGAGCACCCAAATGGTCTGACGAGTGGCCAAACGCACACGGCAAAATCCAGGAAAATTAAGCCCTTCCGCGGATTTTCTTGCGCCACCGGGCCGGCCGCCGAACGCCACCCGCAAAACCGGGTAGAATGCCGCCCACGCAATGAGGGTATTGGACATGGCTTTAGTCGGGCGCTACAACAGTTTGCAAGTGGTTAAACACACTAACTTCGGTTTATATCTGGACGGTGGCGCGGATGGCGAAATCCTCCTGCCTAATCGTTATATCCCCAAAGATATTCCCAGCGAAGATGAAGACTGGCTCAACGTTTTTATTTATCTGGACAGCGATGACAAACTTATCGCTACCACCGAAAAGCCGAAAGTTCAGGTCGGTGAATTCGCCAGTTTGAAAGTCGTTGAAGTCAATAGCATCGGCGTGTTCCTGGATTGGGGTTTGCCGAAGGATCTGCTGCTGCCGTATTCCGAAGAAAAGCGTCAGATGACGGCTGGCGAGTATGTCGTGGTGCATGTCTATCTCGACAAACATACGCGACGCATCACCGCAACGGCACGTCTGGATCGCTACCTGGACAAGACCCCGGCCAATTACACCCCGGGTCAGGAAGTTGATTTGCTGGTGGCCGAAGCGACCGATATGGGCTTCAAGGCAATCATCAACAACAAGCACTGGGGCCTGATCCACAAGAACGAAATCTTCAAGTTCATGCGTGCCGGCAAAGAAGAGAAGGGCTTTATCAAGGAAGTCCGCGCCGACGGCAAGATCAGCCTGAGCCTGCAACCGGTGGGCGAAGAAGCCGCCACCAGTCTGAACTCGAAGATTCTTGCCAAGTTGCGCGACAACAACGGCACCCTGCCAGTCAGCGACAAGAGCGACCCGACGCTGATCAGCAGTATGTTCGGCGTCAGCAAGGGCAACTTCAAAAAGGCCATCGGTGCGTTGTACAAGAACGGCCAGATCGTCATTCACGCCGATCGTATCGAGCTCAGCTGACCTTACGCCGGCCCCTGTAGGAGCTGCCGCAGGTTGCGATCTTTTGACTCGCAGCCTGCGGCAGCTCCTACAATATGCGTCGGGCACAAACTTCGGGCTCACCACAAATCCAATGTGGGAGCGAGCCTGCTCGCGATTGACTGCGCAGCAGTCACCCATCTCGTTGTATACATAACGTCCTGCACCGTTTGCAGGCGCTGATGCCCTGTTCATGGGCATTGCCCCCACCTCTACTTCTTAAAGTCTTTACTCTGAACAGAGTTGAAAGCCCGACTTGTCGCATCTTTCGAACGTATGGCACGCATTCTGCGTAGCAACTCGTATACAAACCATGCCAGCTCCCGTACGCAGTGTGGTCGCCACATCAATTTCGGGGGCCGCGCCTGTACTTTCGAGGAGCCCTGCGATGACCGAGCAATTGCCCAACGGCTACAGCCCACGCCTGTATAACCAGGACTTGGGGCCGCTGCCGCAAAAATGGAATTGGTACAACATCTTTGCTTTCTGGATGAGTGATGTGCACAGCGTCGGCGGCTATGTGTTCGCCGCCAGCCTGTTTGCACTTGGGCTGGCCAGTTGGCAGGTATTGATTGCGTTGCTGGGCGGGATTTGCATCGTGCAGTTGATCGCCAACCTGGTGGCCAAACCGAGTCAGCAAGCCGCGGTGCCATACCCGGTGATCTGCCGACTGGCGTTCGGGGTGTTCGGGGCGAATATTCCTGCGGTCATCCGCGGCCTGATCGCGGTGGCCTGGTACGGGATTCAGACGTACCTGGCGTCCAGTGCCCTGATCATCGTCGTGCTGCGGTTTTTTCCTTCAATGGCGGCCTACGCTGAACCGCACTTTGCCGGTTTGTCCTACCTCGGCTGGTTCGGTTTTCTCAGCCTGTGGTTCGTCCAGGCGCTGGTGTTCTGGACTGGCATGGAGTCGATCCGCCGCTTCATCGACTGGGCCGGCCCGGTGGTTTACGGCGTGATGTTCCTGCTCGCCGGCTGGATCGTCTGGCAGGCCGGGTGGAGCAACATCAGCTTCACCCTGGCGGAAAAATCCCTGTCTGGCTGGGAAGCTTTCGGCCAAGTGATCGTGGCAACGGCGTTGGTGGTGTCGTACTTTTCCGGTCCGACCCTGAACTTCGGCGATTTCAGTCGCTATTGCCGCAGCATGAACGACGTGCGGCGTGGCAATTTCTGGGGCTTGCCGGTAAATTTTCTGGCGTTCTCACTGGTGACCGTGGTGATCGTTTCCGGCACCTTGCCGGTGTTCGGTGAAATGCTTCACGACCCAATCGCCACCGTGGCGCGCATCGACAACAGCGTGGCGGTGCTGCTCGGCGCCTTTGCTTTCGTCACCGCGACCATTGGCATCAACATCGTCGCCAACTTCGTGTCCCCGGCGTTCGACTTCGCCAACGTCGCCCCGAGCAAAATCAGCTGGCGTGCCGGCGGCATGATCGCCGCCGTGGCTTCGATCTTCATCACCCCGTGGAACCTGTTCAACAACCCCGAAGTGATTCACTACACCCTCGACGTGCTGGCGGCGTTCATCGGGCCGCTGTTCGGGATTCTGCTGGTGGATTACTACCTGATCAAAAAGCAGCAGATCGACATCGATGCGCTGTTCAACGATAGCCCGAGCGGGCGTTATTACTACAGCGGCGGGATCAATTGGACGGCGGTCAAGGCATTGATTCCGGCGACCTTGATGGGCGTTGCTATCGCGTTCATTCCGGTCCTGCAGCCGATGGCTAATTTTGCCTGGTTTACCGGCTGCTTCCTTGGCGGCGTCCTGTACTTCGCACTGGCCAAACGCGAGCAGGCACAGCAGTCGGCGGCGCTGGTCATAGCGGGATGACGCAAGCGGCGATTTAAAGGTCTTTTGCAGACACCTTTTTCTGTCCATCTGGTTAATAATCGACGGCATAATTTTTCGCCCCGGCACTCTGCTCAGTCAGAAGGTCGGGGCTTTGCTTTTACTGTCGAGTCACTGCCATGGATTGTGTTGTCGAGGTGTTCCGGTGAGCGCCACCCGGCGTAGCGCCGATGGATTTGCCCTGCAAGTGATGGTCGGGCTGTGCCTGATCTGGGGCGTGCAGCAGGTGATGATCAAATGGGCGGCACCCGACATCGCGCCGGTCATGCAGGCGGCGGGGCGGTCGGGTATTTCCGCGTTGCTCGTAGGATTGTTGATCTGCTGGAAGGGCGGCTGGGATCAGGTCGGTAGTACCTGGCGCGGCGGCTTGCTGGCGGGTGCGTTGTTTGGCCTGGAGTTCTTCTTCATTTCCGAAGGCCTGCAATTGACCACGGCGGCGCACATGTCGGTGTTCCTCTACACCGCGCCGATTTTCACCGCGTTGGGCGTGCATTGGTTGCTGCCAAGTGAGCGTTTAAGACCGGTGCAGTGGCTGGGGATTTTTCTTGCCTTCGTCGGCATTGCCATTGCGTTTGCCGGTGGCGTGTCGTGGGACAACCTCGACCACCGCATGCTGATGGGCGATGCGTTGGGCGTGCTGGCCGGCGCATCTTGGGGCGCGACCACCGTGGTGGTACGCGCCTCGCGTCTGTCGGAAGCGCCGGTGACCTTGACGCTGTTTTATCAACTGATCGTCGGCTTCGTTGGTCTGCTGTTGATCGCGATCCTCAGCGGGCAGGTCACCCATGTCAGCCTGACCACTGTTGCGGTGACCAGCGTGCTGTTCCAGGGATTGGTGGTGTCGTTCTTCAGTTACCTGACCTGGTTCTGGCTGCTGCGCCGTTATCTGGCGGCGAACCTGGCGGTGTTTTCGTTCATGACGCCGCTGTTCGGCGTCACGTTCGGTGTGGTGCTGTTGGGCGAAGAACTGAGCCTCAACTTTGTGATCGGCGCGGTGCTGGTTCTGCTCGGGATCACTTTTGTGAGCGCAGAACAGTGGGTCCGCCGTCGTTTGCGCAAAGCACTTGGGCAACCCTGACCGGGCACAGCAACAGGCCTCCTGCGAAGAGCAAACCGCTGCCGGCGATCACCAGCGCCGGTTGCAATCCACCGCTGAAATGGCTGCTCAGCGCTGCCAGCAACGGCCCGCTGAGCTGACCCACGGCGAAGCACGCGGTCAGCAGCCCGGCGTTGCGCTGAGTGGCGTGGGGCGCCAGTTCCCGGGAGCGCTGCATCACCAGTTGCATACAGGCCAGGAACGGCCCGCCACACAGGATCACCCCCAACGCCAGGCCGGCACCGCTGCCCAACAGGCAGGCGAAGACCCCGGCCGCCTGCAACCACAACGTTGCCATCAGCCAATGGCGGGTGGCATTCGGGTTGTGCCGACGCAGGCTCACCAATACCACTCCGATTGCTGCCGCCAGGCCGAAGCATGGCCAGAACAGATCGGCTTGCCATTGCCCATGGAACTGCGCACTGGCCATTTGCGAGAGGAAAGTGGCCGGGATGATGTAGCCCAAACCGTATAACCCATAGATCACCGGTAAACGTCCGACACCTTGGGTGCCCGATGTAACGGCAGACGGTGTCGCCGTAGAAAGGGCGGCCGGTTGCGGCAGGAACGGCAGAATCCCCAGCAGCATCACTAGCCCGACCCCGGCATACACCAGCCACAAGGTCGCGGACGTCTGCCCCAGCAGATTCGAGCCCAAGGCTAACAATCCTGTCAGAAAAATCCCCAGCCCCGGCCCGGCAAAGACCAGCGCGCCGAGCCGCGGACGACCGGCTGCCGCTGCCAGCGGTTGGCTCAATGCGGTAATCATCACCAACACCCAGGCGCTGGCCACGCCCGTGCCGAAACGCAGCGCCAGATGCGACCAGAACCCGTCGGCCCAGAACGAGGCCAGGGTCAGCAATACACAGAGCCACAAACCACCGAGCAGGCGCCGACGAACCTGATCGGGGCGCCTGGCGAACATCGCGTCCACCGCGCCGACGAAGTAGCCGAGGTAGTTGGCAGCGGCAATCAGACCGGCGGCGGTCAGGTCGATCTGGCCTTCGCTGAGCAAGTGCGGCAGTTGCGGCGTCAGGGCGAAACGCCCGATGCCCATGGCCATCATCAGGGCGATGAAGCTGGCGGTTAAGCGAATCAGAGGGGGCATGGTCTGAGTTCCGTTTCGAGGATCAATGACCGTCAGGCTAGGACTGATTGACTTTCTTTAAAAATGAATAATAGTGAGAAACTTGTTCTGATTTGGAGAATGGTGTGGAGTTCAGCCAATTGCGGATCTTCCAGGCGGTGGCGCAGGAGGGCTCCATTACCCGCGCGGCTGAACGCCTGCATCGTGTGCCGTCCAACCTGTCGACCCGGCTCAAACAGCTCGAAGAGCAACTCGGTGTCGAACTGTTCCTACGCGAACGTCAGCGTTTGCAGCTATCACCTGCGGGAAAAGTCTTGTTGGACTACACCGCCAAGCTGTTCGCTTTACATGATGAAGCCCACGCCGCGGTGCAGGGCGGGCAACCGGCCGGGGATTTCGTGCTCGGCACCATGTACAGCACGGCGGCGATTCACCTGCCCGCGCTGTTGGCGCGATATCACCGCCGCTATCCGGCGGTAAACCTGCAAGTGCAGTCGGGGCCCAGCGGCGAATTGCTCGAAGGTCTGCTCACCGGGCGTCTCGATGCGGCGCTGGTGGACGGCCCGCTGGAACTGGCCGGGCTCGACGGCGTGCCGTTGTGCGACGAACGGCTGGTGTTGATCAGCGAGGCCGATCATCCGCCAGTATGCAGCGCGCTGGATGTCGAAGGGCGTTCGGTGTTCACGTTTCGGCAGGGCTGTTCCTATCGGATGCGCCTGGAAGCCTGGTTCGCCCATGATCACGCGGCCATGGGCCGGGCCATGGAGATCGAGTCTTATCCGGGAATGCTCGCCTGCGTGATTGCCGGCTCCGGCGTGGCGCTGATGTCGGAGTCGATGCTCGCCAGCCTGCCGGGGCGCGAAAGCGTGGCGGTGCACCCGTTGGCCGAGCCGTTCGCCAGCGCGACCACTTGGCTGATGTGGCGCAAGGGCATGGTCGGCGCCAATCTGAATGCGTGGATCGAACAGCAGCAGGCGGTGTATCCGTCGGCAGCGATTCAGACCCAGGCAATTGCTTGAACGAACGTCCAAGGATTTGGATCAATTCAGTAACAGATCATTGCGATGTTGGACGAGCATTGCGTAGGACTTCGGACTATTATCAGTGCGAAGGGGCTACAGAACTTCGGCCGCTCGGCACTACCCTGAAGGGGGCACCATGAAAGAGAAAATCCAAAACTGGCTGCATGACCTGGGTGTCGCACTCGGTTTGATCGAACCGCCTCTGCAACCCGTGCCTATTCGCACTGACGACGAACAACGTCGCCGCCAGCAGCAGCAGCGCCGCCGGTAAGCGCCTGATCTATTTGGCAATCGGCTTGTTGTGGCAAGGGGGCTTGCCTGTGGCGAGGGGGCTTGCCCCCGTTCGGCTGCGCAGCAGTCGTAGACCGACGCACTGCGTTCTATCTGATACACCGGGGTGAATGGTTTTTGGGGTCGCTTCGCGGCCCAACGGGGGCAAGCCCCCTCGCCACAGGTAACTGCATCTGCCACAAAAGATGCATGTAGCAACCCGTCTCAATACCGCCCAATCTCAATCAAAAACCGGCTCAAGTCGTCGACGGTCGTCGCAGTCTTGAGCATCCGGTCTTCTTCGGCGGTAGACGCTGTCAATCCCAGCAGATCTTCCAGTTGGAAAATCAGCTCTTCAATATCTTCTTTATCCAGTCCCAACTGCACCAGGCTGGTGTTGTCGTCAAAGTCATCCTGATTTTCCTGCAGGCGGCTGATAAAGCGATGCACGGCTGTACGAACGGCGTCTCTTGTCATGATTGTTCTTCTAGGGCGTCATTGTTGTTGTCCCTGGTGCTGAGTACAGCAGGCTTCAGGCTTGCCGGCGCTGCCACTCGTCAATCATCGTAGCCAACGTGCAAACGAGATCGAGCCTCTCGCCTCACCTCCAACCACCGATCGCGGCTGACGATCTTCGTGGGTAGATTCCTTCAGGCGAAAAAAAACGGGTGTGGCAACCGACGCCACACCCGTCGAAGAAATTGTTGCTACAACATCAGCTTAGGCGGCGCTCGCCACCACTGCCGGGCGACGGGACAGCAAGCTGACCAACACGAAACTCACCAGACCTACGCCGAGGCTGTAGTAGATCGGGGTGTTGGAATCCATACCATCCTTGAACATGAACAGCAGCGCGGTGGCAAAGCCCAGTCCCATGCTGGCGATAGCGCCGGCAGTGGTTGCGCGTTTCCAGAAGATTGCACCGATCAGCGGGATCAGCATGCCGCCCACCAACAGGTTGTAGGCCAGGGTCAAGGCACTGATCACGTCGTTCACCACCAGCGCGATACCCAGCACGGCGATGCCGGTCAGCAGGGTGAACAGGCGGTTGATGCCCAGGCTCGACTGTTTACCGCCGCGCAGTTTTGGCAGCAGGTCTTCGGTCAGGGTGGTGGCGGCGGCAAGCAGGCCGGCGCTGGCGGTGGACATCATGGCCGCCAGGGCAGCCGCAATCACCAGGCCACGGATACCGTCCGGCAGGGACAGTTTGACGATGGCGGCGAAGGCGTTGTTGACGTTGTCCAGGTCCGGGATCAGCACATGAGCGGCCATGCCGATCAGGGCGCAGGCCAGTCCGTAAAGGATGCAGTAGAAGCCTGCGAATGTACCGGCGACCTGAGCCACTTTGGCGCTCTTGACGGTGAACACACGCTGCCAGATGTCTTGGCCGATCAGGATCCCGAAGAAGTAGATCATGAAGTAAGTGATGATGGTGTCCCAGCCAATCGTGGTGAAGCTGAAGGCGCTTGCCGGCAGTTTCAACACCAACTCATCCCAACCACCGACGCGGTACAGGCAGATTGGCAGCAGGATGAACATCAGGCCCACGGTCTTGATGACGAACTGGACGATGTCGGTCAGGGTCAGGGACCACATGCCGCCGATCGCCGAATAAATAACCACCACGCCACCGCCGACCAATACCGACAGCCAGAACGGCAGGTCGAACAGCACTTGCAGCACGGTGCCAATGGCCAGGATCGAGACCACGCCGATCATCAGCGCATACGCCAGCATGATCACCGCGCTCGCGGAGCGGGCCATCGGGTTGTAGCGTTTTTCCAGCACCTGGGTAACGGTGTAGATTTTCAGTTTCAGCAGCGGTTTGGCGAGGAACAGGTTCAGCGCCACGATCCCGCAACCGAGGGCCGCGCAGAGCCAGAAACCGGAGATGCCATGGACGTAGCCCAGGCGCACGGTGCCGACGGTAGATGCGCCGCCCAGAACGGTAGCGGCCATGGTGCCCATGTACAGGCTCGGGCCGAGGTTACGACCGGCGACCAAAAAGTCTTCGTTGGTCTTGGCCTTGCGCATGCCGTAGTAGCCGAGTATCAGCATCGCGGCGGCGTAGATGAGTACGACGAATAAATCCAAAGCCATGATGGCGTGTCTCCGATTGTCTTTTTTATGGTGAGGCTGAAAAGCAATGTGGCCATGAAACCGCTTTTTGTGGCGAGGGAGCTTGCTCCCGCTGGGCTGCGAAGCAGCCCCAAATCCTGCAACCGGGTTTCTTCGGGAGAAACGCCATTAGCCTGCTTTGCGACTGCTGCGCAGTCGAGCGGGAGCAAGCTCCCTCGCCACAGAAGTTCCGTTGACCACTGTTTTGTGTTGAATCAGGCGGCTTGTCGCATCGCTGGTTTACCGAGCGAATCCGTGCCCTTGCTGCGTGCATCGTTGGGGCCGAACACCGTGGCCGGTTCCGGGAACAGGCTCAGCAGCGTCAGGTACACCAGCGACGCCAGACCGAGGGTCACCGGCAGGCTGATGTCGATCCCGCCCGCCAGATTCCCGAGCGGCCCGACAAACTGCCCCGGCAGGTTCACGAAGCACAAACCCACCAACGCGCTCGGGATCCAGGCACCCAGGCCACGCCAGTTCCAGCCGTGGGTGAACCAGTAGCGGCCACCTTTCTCGCCGCGAGTGAACACTTGCAGGTCATCCGGGCAGTAGAAGCCGCGACGCACCAGCAGGCCGATGATCATGATCACCATCCATGGAGTGGTGCAGGTGATGATCAGCACGGCGAAGGTCGACACGCTCTGCACCAGGTTCGCCGCAAAGCGTCCGATGAAGATGAAGGCAATCGACATCACGCCGATCAGCAGCGTTGCCTTGACCCGCGACAGCACCCGTGGGAATACGCTGGACATGTCCAGCCCGGTGCCATACAGCGAAGTGGTGCCGGTGGACATGCCGCCGATCACCGCAATCAGGCACACCGGCAGGAAGAACCAGCTCGGCGACACCGCCAGCAGACCTCCGACGTAGTTGTTGGCCGCGATGTAATCTGGTGCCTTGATCGCCACGATGGTGGCGGTGGCGAGGCCGAACAGGAACGGGATGAAGGTGGCGATCTGCGAGATCACCACGGCCGCCATGATCCGGCGCTTGGAGGTGTCACGCGGGATGTAGCGTGACCAGTCGCCGAGGAACGCGCCGAAGGAAATCGGGTTGCTCATCGCTACCAGCGCAGCGCCGATGAAGGCCGCCCAGAAACCCGGTTGACCGAGGCTGACGCTGCCGGCGTAATTCACATCGAAAGGACCGGCGAAAGCAAAGATGCCCAACAGGAACAACAGGCTGGCGCTCCATACGGCGATCTTGTTGACCCACAGCAGGAAGCGGAAACCGTAGATGCACACCGTCAGCACCAGGATCGCGAACAGACCGTAGGCCAGGCCCAGGGTCAGGTCGGTTTCCGGCAGGCCGATCAGGCGTTTCGCGCCACCGATTAACGCATCACCCGAACTCCACACTGAAAGCGAGAAGAAGGCGATGGCGGTCAGCAGCGACAGAAACGAACCGACAATCCGCCCGTGCACGCCGAAGTGCGCACCCGACGAAACAGCGTTATTGGTGCCATTGAGCGGACCGAACAGGCCCATCGGCGCAAGGATCAACGAACCCAGCAACACGCCCAGCACAATCGCCCAGACGCCCGCCTGAAAAGACAGGCCGAACAGTACCGGGAAACTGCCGAGCACGGCGGTGGCAAAGGTATTGGAACCGCCGAAGATCATCCGGAACAAGTCCGTCGGGCCTGCGGTGCGTTCGTTGTCCGGGATCTGTTCGACCCCGTAGGTTTCGATTTGCGTAAGGCTTTGGTCTTTGTTGTTGTTATTCATGATCTGCTCCGATCATAAAGGCGCGCTCATCGTGCGTGAGCGTCACCTGTTTGGCTAAGGGGGTGGCAGCCCTTCCGGCATTGCGGACAAATGTTCGTGGCAGGCCAGCCATAGGCCTTGTTGTTGTCGGCGAAACACAATCGTCTCGCGCTCCTGGCTGAAGTGTTGCTCCCCTTGCATGCGCAGCTCGGTGGCTACGTCATGGATGAAAATCGCCACGTCACCTTGCAGGCTGACGAAGGCGTTGCTCGAGGTGCACGACAGCACCTCGAAGCCGTCCTCGGTGCGCCAGGTGTCCCACAACGCCTGATAGGCATCGCGTGACAGCAGGGGCTGCTCGAGGGTGTAGAACACGAAGCTTGCGTCGGCGCTGAAGGCGCCGAAGTAGGCTTCTCGATCGTTACGGGCAAAGGCCGACACCAATTCGGCGGCGGCGTTGAGTACCTGATCACGTTCGTTCATGACCGATCCTCAGCGATGGACCACGCCCGGCAGTACGCAGAGCATTTCGTACAGCAGGTTGGCGCCCAACAGCGAGGTATTACCGGTGGTGTCGTACGCTGGCGAGACTTCTACCAGGTCGCAACCGACCAGGTCGAGGCCTTGGCAGCCGCGCACGATTTCGATCGCCTGAATGGTTGTCAGACCGCCAATTTCCGGGGTGCCAGTGCCTGGTGCCCAAGCCGGGTCGATACCGTCGATATCGAAACTCAGGTACACCGGACCGCCGCCAACTTTCTCGCGAACTTCGGCCATCAGCGGTGCCAGGGATTTGTGCCAGCACTCTTCAGCCTGAACCACACGGAAGCCTTGATTGCGGCTCCAGTTGAAGTCATCGGCGGTGTAACCCTGAGCGCGCAGGCCAATTTGCACCACGCGGTCGCAATCCAGAAGGCCTTCTTCTACAGCGCGACGGAAGGTGGTGCCGTGGGCGATCTTCTCGCCGAACATGTGATCGTTCACATCGGCGTGAGCGTCGATGTGCACCAGGCCGACCTTGCCGTGCTTTTTATGGATGGCACGCAGAATCGGCAGGGTGATGGTGTGATCGCCGCCGAGGGTCAGGGGGATCACATCGTGTTCGAGGATATTGTCGTAGGCCTCTTCGATGATCCTCACGGCGTCCAGCAGGTTGAACGTGTTGATCGCCACGTCACCGATGTCGGCAACCGACAGCGAATCGAACGGCGCGGCGCCGGTGGCCATGTTGTACGGGCGGATCATCACCGATTCAGCGCGGATTTCACGCGGCCCGAAACGGGTGCCGGGGCGCAGGGAAGTGCCGATGTCCAGCGGGATGCCGATAAAGGCAGCGTCCAGGCCGGCAGCGGATGGCAAATGGGGGAGTCGCAACATGGTGGCGATGCCGCCGAAGCGCGGCATTTCGTTGCCGCCCAGTGGTTGGTGAAGAATCTTGTCCACGGGTAAGGCCTCATCGTCGTTGTTTTATTTATGTCGGTTGCACGCTCGGGGAGAGACGGGCACCGCTGTGGGCCGATTCTGCGAAATGTAGTGACCGGGAAGAATCGCTACGGGCAAATACTTAGTTCAGATTTTTCTAAACTAATGGCGAGAGCAGAGATAGACTTCTGACCACACGCAGAACCCCTGTGGCGAGGGAGCTTGCTCCCGCTGGGCTGCGAAGCGGCCCCAAAACCATTCACTTCGTTGTGTCTGGTGGAACGCATTGGCAGTTTTACGACTGCTGCGCAGCCGAGCGGGAGCAAGCTCCCTCGCCACAAAAGCAACATGCATTACCTTGCAACCGGAGCCCCCCATGGCCAACGCTTTACCCGACCTGAAACTATTGCGCATCTTCGTCAGCGTGGTTCGCCATCAGGGGTTCGCCAACGCCCAGCAAGAGCTCAACCTCTCGACCTCGGCCATCAGCACTTACATGAGCCAGCTCGAAGCGGCCCTCGGCCTGGTGCTTTGCCATCGCGGTCGCGGTGGTTTCAGCCTGACCAGCAAGGGCGAGCTGTTCCATCAGGAAACCCTGCGTCTATTGGCCGAACTCGAAGGTTTCGAACAATACGCCGCCGCCCTCAAAGGCGAGTTGCGCGGCACTTTGAACCTGGGGGTGATCGACTCCACCGTCAGCGACAAGGCCTTGCCGTTCGCCGAAGCCATCGGCGCCTACAGTCAGGAACACCCAGCGGTGCATTTGCATCTGTCGGTCATGAGCCCCTACGAACTGCAACTCGGTGTGCAGGACAACCGCCTCGACCTGGCCATCGGTGCCTTTTCCACGCGCATGAGCGGTCTGGTCTACATGCCGCTGTACCGCGAGCAACACTGGCTGTATTGCAGCAGCCGTCATCCGCTGTTCACCGAGCGGCGCATCCCCGAGCAAGTCATCACCCAACAGCGCATGGTCGGTCGCGGCTATTGGAGCCAGGCCGAACTGGCCCGGCACGGTTTCAAGCACAGCGCGGCGACCGTGGAAAGTATGGAAGCCCAGTTGATTCTGGTGCTGTCCGGCGCCTACATCGGTTACCTGCCGGAGCACTATGCCCAGGCTTGGGCCGACAAAGGGGATTTGCGCGTGTTGCTGCCAGCGACGTTCGGTTATCAGGCACCGTTTTCGATGATCGTGCGCCGTGGCCGCAGCCGCGAACCGCTGATCCAGACCTTCCGCGACCTGCTCAAAGCGCAGCTCAATCAGGCTTAAGACAATGTCCAGAATCCAGTGCCCGCGTTGCCTGCGTCCGCAAACCCATTGCCTGTGCCCGCTGATCCCGAGCCTCGATAGTCGCACTCGGGTGTTGCTGCTTCAGCATCCAAGCGAAGTGAACCACGCGCTGAACACCGCGCGATTGGCGGCGCTGGGGTTGAAGAATGCCGAGTTGATTGTTGGCGAGGTGTTCGAGGATTTGCCGGCGCTGTTGAATCAGCCGGGCTATCAGGCACGGTTGCTGTTTCCCGGCGAGGAGGCGCAGCCGATGCAGGCCTACACCGCTAATGATGAGCCGTTGCTGCTGGTGGTTCCGGACGGCACCTGGCGCAAGGCGCGCAAAATGCTGCATCTCAATCCATTGTTGGCGGCATTGCCCAGAGTGACATTGGCCGAGGGCGGGGTGTCGCGTTATCGCTTGCGCAAGGCTCCGGGGCCGGGGGCGTTGTCGACGGTGGAGGCGATTGTGCAGGCGTTGCAGACCCTCGAAGCGCCGAGCACTTTTGAGCTGTTGTTGAAACCATTCGAGGCGTTGATCGAGGGGCAGATTGAGGCGATGGGGGAGGATACCTATCAGAAAAATCACGGGCGATGATCCCCTGTGGCGAGGGAGCTTGCTCCCGCTGGGCTGCGCAGCAGACCCAAAACCATTCACCCCGGTGGGTCAGGGGTACCGTGTTGGTAGGTTTTTGGAGTGCTTCGCACTCCAGCGGGAGCAAGCTCCCTCGCCACAGGGAATGAGTCAGGCCTACCTTTCCCGCATCGCCTCAGTCCGCGCTTTCAACACCGGTTTAAGCAGATAATCCAGCACGCTCTTCTCCCCGGTAATAATGTCCACCGTCGCCACCATTCCCGGAATGATCAGCAGCGGTTTCACATCCCCGCCCAAGTGATTCTTGTCGGTTCTGACCTGAATCAGATAAAAGCTGTTGCCCTTGTCATCGGTGATGGTGTCCGCGCCAATCAACTCCAGCTTGGCACTCAGCCCGCCGTAAATCGTGTAGTCGTAAGCGCTGAACTTGACCATGGCTTTCTGGCCCGGGTGCAGGAACGCCACGTCTTGAGGGCGGACCTTGGCTTCGATCAGCAGGTTGTCTTCCAGCGGCACGATTTCCACCATGTCGTTGCCCGGCTGGACCACGCCGCCGATGGTGTTGACCTTCAGCATTTTGATAATGCCGTGAACCGGCGACACCACGGTGGTGCGCGTCACCCGGTCGTCGATGGCGATGCTCGTCGCGGTTATTTTCGACAGGTCGGTGCGTTTTTCATTCAGCTCTTTTGCCGCGTCCGAGCGGAAGGATTGTTCGGACTCATCGATCTTGCTTTTGATCTCATTGATCGCCGATTCGGCACGGGGAATCGCCAGGGTCGTGGCGTTCAGCGAGCCGCGGATTTCCACGGCGCTGCGTTTGAGTCGCAGGATTTCCACCGGCGAAACCGCCCCGGTGCCCACCAGCGGCGCAGACATATTCATCTCTTGTTGCAGCAATGCCAGGCTGGAACTGAACTGCCCCTGTTTGGAGCGGAATTCCGCCAGTTCCTGGGTTTTCTGCCGAAGTTGTTCGGTCAGCGTGCGCTGTTCGCTGGCCAGTCGGCGCTGACGTTGTTCGTACAGCGAGCGTTCGTCCTCGGCCACTTGCGGGGCTTTGGCAATGACTTGCGCAGACAGCTTGAACGGCCGACCTTCCGCTTCGGCCGATAGCCGTTCGACCTGCGCGGTCAGCGCATAGCGGTCCGCTTCGCTTTCACCCTTGTTCGACAGGAATCGCGTGTCATCCAGGCGCAGCAAGGTGTCGCCCTTGTTCACCATTTGCCCTTCGCGAACAAAAATTTCCGTGACGATGCCGCCCTCCAGGTTCTGGATCACCTGAATCTTGCTCGACGGAATCGCCTTGCCTTCGCCCGTGGTGACTTCCTGCAACACGGCGAACTTGGCCCAGACCAGCGCGGTGATCAGCAGTGCCGCCGCCAGCCACACGGTGATCCGCGACCAGCGCGGCGAATCCTGCAACGAGGCGCCGGCGGTTTCCGGCATGAATTCGCTTTCGGCGCTTTTGCTGAAACTGCCGAGGTAGCTTCGAGCCGCTGAATCCGGTGTTTGAGCAGACATGGGCAATACCCGTCAGTTAAGAAAAATCAAGCCGAACACAAACCTGTGGCGAGGGAGCTTGCTCCCGCTCGGCTGCGAAGCAGTCGTAAACCTGCCAGCTAACGGGGCGAATGGCTTTGGGGCCGCTTCGCGACCCAACGGGGGCAAGCCCCCTCGCCACAGGTTTTGTATTGGCATCGAGTGGGCGCCCCTAAACCGTCGCAGAGCCGACACGGCCCTTGCGCAATGCATCGATGACCGCTTCTTTCGGGCCGTCGGCGACGATCCGCCCGTTGTCCAGCACCACCAACCGGTCCACCAGGCTGAGCATCGAGGTGCGGTGAGTGACCAACAGCAGGGTTTTACCCTGAATCCAGCCGTGGAGTTTTTGCCGCAGGACGTCTTCGCTGCTGTTGTCCATGGCGCTGGTGGGTTCGTCGAGCAGCATGATCGGCGGGTCGAGCAACAAGGCCCGCGCCAGCAACACGGCTTGGCGTTGACCGCCCGACAGCAACTGACCGCGTTCGCCCACCGGACGGTCGAAACCCTGTGGATGTTGACGAGCCAATTCAGTGACGCCGGTCAGTTCGGCGACTTCAAGCATCCGGGCATCGCTGACGTAACGCGCGCCGAGGGTCAGGTTGTCGCGCAGGCTGCCGGCGAGCAATGGCAGGTCGTGGGCGACGTAGCCGATCTGTTGACGCAGGTCGGCGACGTCCAGTTGCCGCAGGTCCAGGCCATCGAGCAGCAACTGGCCTTCTTCCGGCGCATAGAACCCCATCACCAGTCGCGCCAATGTGCTTTTGCCCGAGCCGCTGCGACCGATGATGCCGATCCGTTCGCCCGGTTTCATGCTGAAGCTGACGTTGGCCAGGGCCGGAGCATTCTGGCCGTTGTAGTGGAACGTCACGCCGCTGACGTCGAGTGCGCCTTGCAGTTGCGTGCGCTCCAATGGCCGCTGTTTGGCGTCACGTTCTTGCGGCAACGACATCAGCGCATCGGTGCTTTTCATGGTCAGTTGCGCTTGCTGATAACGGGTGATCAGCCCGGCGATCTGCCCCAGCGGCGCGAGCACACGACTGCCGAGCATGTAGGTCGCCACCAGCGCGCCAACGCTGAGGTTGCCGGCGATGATGCTGTAGACCCCGGCGACGATGGTCGCCATGCCGGAGAATTGCTGAATGAACAGCGTGCCGTTGGTGGCCAGCGCCGAGAGGTTGCGTGCATGGCTGTCGAGGCGGGTGAGGGCGCCGTGGGTGCTTTCCCATTTGTGCTGGCGTTCGCTTTCGGCGCTGCACGCCTTGAGGGTTTCCAGGCCGCCGAGGGTTTCGATCAGCAGGGCCTGGCGCTCGGCGCCGAGGCTCAGACTCTTCTGCACGGTGTCGCGCAGACGTGCCTGAATCACCATGGCAAAGATGATCGTGATGGGGAAGGCCAACAGCGGAATCGCCACCAGCCAGCCACCGAGCAGGCCGATCACCACCAGCATCAGCACCGCGAAGGGCAAGTCGATCAGGCTGGTCAGCGTGACGGCGGTGAGAAACTCCCGCAGGCCCTGAAAGTCATGAATGCTCTGGGCGAAACCACCGATGGTCGCTGGCCGCGCTTTCATCGCCATGCCGGTGATGCGTTCGAACAAGGTCGCCGAAAGAATCACGTCGGTTTTCTTCCCGGCGGTGTCCAGCAAGTGCGCGCGAACCACCCGCAGCACCAGTTCGAAACCAGTGCCGATCAGCAAGCCGATCGACAGCACCCACAACGTTGAAGTGGCCTGGTTCGGCACTACCCGGTCGTAGGTCTGCATCACGAACAGCGGCACCATCAGGCCCAGCAGGTTGATCAGAAAACTCGCCAGAATCGCATCGCTGTACAGCCATTTGGACAACTTCAACGTGTCGCGAAACCACGCCTCGACGCGCGGCACCAGGGGCGCGCGCAAGTCTTCGAGTTCGTGCCGCGGCCGGGCGAACAAGGCCTGGCCACTGTAGTTGGCGGCCAGCTCGTCCGTGCTGACCCATTGTTCTCCGCCGTCGGCTTCACTCGGCAGAATCAGTGCCTGACCGTCATCGCCGAAGCGACGCAAGACCGCGCAGCGGCCATGGTTGAGGATCAGCATCACAGGCAGGTTAAGCGCGGAAATCTCCCCCAGTTCACGGCGCAACACACGCGCCTGCAAACTGGCCCGGGCCGCTGCGCGCGGCAGCAGGTCCAGGCTCAAACGTTGGTGTGCCATTGGCAGCCCGGCACTCAGGCTGGCTCGACTGACCGTCGCGCCATGAAGTTTGCAGAGGATCAACAGACCGTCCAGAAGCGGGTCATCGAAGCTCAGACGCGGATCGACACCCGTGTTGCCGGTTTCCATGCTGGTCATATTGATTGCCTGTGGCGAGGGAGCTTGCTCCCGCTTGAGTGCGCAGCACTCACACTGTCTTCATCTTCAATCGGTGTTCGGGGTTGCTGCGCAACCCAGCGGGAGCAAGCTCCCTCGCCACAATTGGTCACGTCGGGTTACTTCATTTCAGTTCAGGCAAACGAGCTTCGTTTTTCACTTCGGTGGAGGCGATCGCATCGGCGGGCAGCACCACCCGTTGTTTGCTCAGCAACTGACCCATGTTCGCCAGCACGCGGTACATCGAAAACTCCTCGGTGTAGCGCACTTCGGTGTAGCGGCGGTTGGCGTTGTAGAGCTCGTTTTCACTGTCGAGCAAGTCGAGCAAGGTTCGTTGCCCAAGGCCGAATTGATCCTGATACGCGGCCCGCACACGGGTGGTGGTTTCGGCGTATTCACGGGCGGTCGGGGTTTGTTTCTTGGCGTTGAGCATGGCGTTCCAGGCCAGGTGGATGTTCTCGTTGAGCTGGCGCAGGGCGTTGTTGCGGATGTCCAGCGCCTGGTTGATCTGGTGCGCATCGGAGGCCAGCCGGGCCTTGTCGCTGCCGCCGCGGAACAGGTTGTAGTTCATCACCACACCCACTCGCCATTCGTTGTCGTGGCCTTCGTCGCCCTGAATATTGTTATTCGCGCCCACCGCCGCTTCAGCGTCAAAGCGTGGGTAGAACGGCGACTTGGCGACTTCGTACTGGCTCTCGGCCGATTGCACATCGGCCTGGGCGGATTTCAGGTACGGGTTGTTTTCCACCATGCTCTGCTGGGCTTCCGGCAGGGTGACGGGCAATTCGCCGCGGGTCGATGGCGGCGCTTCGAGTTCATCGGGCATGCGCCCCACGACGCTGTAAAAATTCGTCTCGGCATCGGCCAGATCAACTTCGGCGGTGTCGAGGTTGTTTTGCGCCAGCGCCCGGCGAGCGTTGGACTGGTCGGAGTCGGCGTTGCTGCCGACCCCGCGCTGGGTGCGCAGGCCGATCTGATCGTTGACCCGCATGTGCGCTTGCAGGTTGTTCTTGGCCAGGGTCACCAGTTCGCGGCGCTTGAGCACTTCGAGGTAAACCTCGATGGTGCGCAGGGCCAGATCCTGGGCAGTGCCCTGAGCGTAATAGGCTCGCGAGTTGGCCACGCCTTTGGTGCGTGCGACCTCGTTGGAGGTGTTGAAACCGTCGAACAGCATCTGCCGCAGGCGCAGTTCCGATTGGGTGTAGTTGAGGATTTCGGTGTGGTGATTGCCCTGCGCCCGAGTGGTGGTGTTATCGCTGTACCCGCGCCCGTAGCCGGCGTTCAAATCCACCGATGGATAGAAGCCCCCTTTGGCGACTTTAATCTGCTCGTCGGCCGAGAGCCGGGCATCGACCCGCGACGCCAGTTCCGGGTGGGTCGCAATGGTGCTCTGGATCGCCTCGGTCAATGACATCGCCTGTGCCTGAGAAGTGCAGGCCATGGCCAGCAAAATCGCGCTGCAGAGGGGGGTTAAAACGCGCATGAATGCCTCTCCCTGATTCCTGATGGTACTTAGCGAGTCGCCAAATATTTGACGTTATTTTTAAGTGAAACCGTCTCACGCTTGTTACAACAGAGCTAAGAACATCCTGAAGAGAAGCTAAGAAGGATTTCTCATAAGTCTTATTCCGAAAAAAACTTATGCGCTCTGAAAAATCCAGCACATTGTTCAATGCGAAAGCCTTGTTTTTATGAGCTCTCAGGACATCAACGGGCTTTAGAAAAGTTCCATTCACTTTTCGACACAGGGCGAAGAAGTGCTGGAGGGGAGGGAAGCGAGACGGTTTATAGGCGACAATTTTTTGTCGCTCGAGTGATTCAAAACCGTTACGCATCGTTAGCAGGCCGGTTATTTTGGAAGTGGACCCCGATGCCATTGATTGCAGAGGGTTTTATCCCGATCCAGAAGTTCCCCTTGCGAGCGATACGCCTGGCGCGAGTGTCGGGAGGCAGTGGTTTACTTCAGGTAAACACCTTCTCGGCAAACAATCCGCCAGACAACCTGCCTGAACCATGAGCACGTCTTCGCGCAAACAGGATGCCGACAGCAGTTGGCAGCGGAGGAAATGCACATGGCAACGCTCATCGGTATCGTCAGTAAAGTCATCGGTCAGGTGTACGCAGTGGCGGGTGATGGCACCCGACGTACCTTGGTCGAGGGCGATCGGCTGTTTGCCGGCGAGCAACTGGTCACCGGGGCCGAAGGCGCGGTGGCGGTGCAACTGCAAAATGGCCAGGAGCTGACCCTGGGTCGTGACAGCAGCCTGCAGATGACGTCCCAATTACTGGCGCATCAGGTCCCGCACGTGGAGACCGCCGATGCGGTAACGCCGAGCCAGGCGCAACTGACCGATGTCGAGCAACTGCAAAAAGCCATTGCCGCCGGCGCCGACCCGACCCAGACCGGTGAGGCCACCGCTGCCGGACCGGGCGCAACTGGGGCACCGGGTGGCGCACTGGGCGGCGGTCACAGTTTTGTGTTGCTGGAGGAAGTGGCGGGCCGGGTCGATCCCATCATTGGTTTCCCCACTGCGGGCTTCAACGGTATTCCCGAATTCCCCCTGGAGCGCCGGGACGCTGATCCGGGCAATGGCGATAACGGTGCGGGTGGTGCAGGTGGTGCAGGGGGGACAGGCGCGCCGAATAACCCGGTCACCCTCATTGGCTTGTCGGCGGCGGGGGGCGAACTGACCCTCAATGAAGCCAACCTGGCGGACGGTTCGGCCAGCAACCCCGGAGCGCTGATTCAAAACGGCACCTTCACAATCGTTGCCGCTGACGGGCTGAGCAGCCTGAACATCGGCGGAATCAATGTGATCAGTGGCGGTGTGCCCGCCGGTTTTCCGCAGTCGATCACCACGCAACTGGGCAACACCCTGACGATCACCGGCTACAACCCGGCCACCGGCGTGGTGAGTTACAGCTATACCCTGGTTGGCAACGAAACCCACTCGGCTGGCGACGGCGCCAACAGTCTCAGTGAACAGTTCACCGTGGTCGCGAGTGACAGCAACGGCGATACCGCCACCGGTTCGCTGGACGTCAACATCACCGACGATGTGCCCAAAGCCATCGACGACACCAACGCCAATACCGCCTCGGAAACCCTGCTGAGCCTGACTGGCAGCGTGCTGCCCAACGACATCCAGGGGGCTGACCGCATTGCCACTGGCCCCAATAGCGGGCCAATCATCGGCGGTACGTTCAACGGGACGTACGGCACGCTGGTACTCAATCCCAACGGCACCTACACCTACACCCTGAATACCAGCGACGCCGACTTCAAAGCCTTGCACGGCGGCGGCAGTGCTACGGAAACCTTCACCTACACCCTTACGGATGCCGATGGCGATACCAGCACCGCGAACCTGGTGCTGGAGATTCACAACAACGATGATCCGGTGATCATCGATGGGCTGAATGCCGAAGGCGGCGAGCTGACTGTCCACGAGAAAAACCTTTCGGACGGCAGCAACCCCGATGCACCGGCGCTGACCCAAAGCGGCACCTTCACCCTCACTGCGCTGGACGGCGTGCAGACCCTGACCATCGGCGGCATCGCCGTGGTCACTGGTGGTGTGGCCGCAGGTTTCCCGCAATCGATTGTCACCCCGCTCGGCAGCACGCTGACCATCACCGGGTTCGACAGCGCGACTGGCGTGGTCAGTTATAGCTACACCCTCGCCGATAACGAAACGCACCCGGATGCCAACGGCGCCAACAGTATCTCCGAGCAGTTCGCGGTAACCGTGGTGGACGACAACGGCACCACCGCCAACGGCAATCTCGATGTGAACATCGTCGATGACCTGCCCCAGGCCGTGAACGACAGCAATGCCAATACCGCCTCGGAAACCCAGCTGACCCTGACCGGCAGCGTACTGCCCAACGACATCCAGGGCGCTGACCGCATTGCCACTGGCCCCAATAGCGGGCCGATCATCGGCGGTACGTTCAACGGGACGTACGGCACGCTGGTACTCAATCCCAACGGCACCTACACCTACACCCTGAATACCAACGATGCCGACTTCAAAGCCCTGAGTGGTGGGGGCAACGGCACCGAGAATTTCGTCTACACCCTCACCGATTCCGATGGCGATACCAGCACCGCGACGCTGGTGCTGAACATCCATAACAACGATGACCCGGTGACGCTCGATGGCCTGAACGTCAACGGCGGCGAACTCACCGTTTATGAGAAAAACCTCAGCGACGGCACCAGCCCCAACACACCGGCCTTGACCCAGAGCGGCACCTTCACCGTCACCGCCCTCGACGGTTTGCAAACCCTGACCGTGGGTGGCATCGCGGTGGTCACCGGTGGCGTGGCCGCAGGCTTCCCGCAATCGATTGTCACGCCGCTCGGCAGTACGCTGACCATCACCGGTTTCAACAGCACCACCGGTGTAGTCAGCTACAGCTACACCCTGGTGGATAACGAAACCCACCCGAACGCCGACGGCACCAACAGCATCACCGAGAACCTCAATGTCGTCGCCACCGACATCGATGGCAGTACGGCATCGGGTCAGATCAACGTCAACATTGTCGATGACTTGCCCACTGCCAACCCTGATCACGCCACGGTGGCCGAGGGCGCAACGGCCTCGGGCAACGTGCTGGACAATGACATCGGTGGCGCCGATGGCCCAGCACTCAGTGGTGCAGTGGTTGGCGTGCGTGCCGGCAGCGACACTTCGACTTCAGCCATCGGTGGCCTGAATACGCAAATCAACGGCGCCTATGGCTACCTGACTCTGGATGCCAACGGCAACGCCGTGTACCACAGCAATCCGAACTCCGTCAGCGCGCCGGGCGCCACGGATGTATTCACCTACACCGTGCGCGATGCCGACGGTGATGAAAGCACCACGACCATCACCATCAATGTGGCGGACTGCACCCTCATAGCGGCCAGCGATAGCGACGTGACGGTTCAGGAGAAAGCTCTCGATTTGACCAAGGATGGCCAGGATCTGGCGGCAGGCACGGTCACCGGCAGTGAGCCTGGCAACACCGGTGAAACCGGCTCCGGCACGTTGGTCGGCTCGGTCACCGGTGCCACTGGCACGATCACGTACACCTTGGTCGGCAGCGCCACCGGGACTTATGGGCAAATCCTGCTCAACCCCGACGGCAGCTACACCTACACCCTGATCTCCGCACCAACGACCACCCCCCATGCCAACGATGGGCCAAATACCCTGAGCGAAAGTTTCACCTATCAAGCGACCGATCCCTTGGGCAACAGCGTCACCAGCACCATCGTGATCAACATCGTCGATGACGTACCCACCGCTCACGCCGATGCAGTCTCGGTGGCGGAGGGCGGGACGGTCAGCGGTAATGTGTTGGGCAATGATGTGCTCGGCGCTGACGGCCCTGCGTCGGGTGGTGCAGTGGTCGGCGTGCGCGCCGGCAGCGACACATCCACTTCGGCCATCGGTGGTCTGAATACGCAAATCAACGGCACCTACGGCTACCTGACCCTGGATGCCAACGGCAACGCCGTGTACCACAGCAATCCGAACTCGGTCAGCGCGCCGGGCGCTACGGATGTATTCACCTACACCGTACGCGATGCCGACGGCGATGAAAGCACCACGACCATTACCGTCGACGTGTCCAACTGCTCCCTCGTAGTGGTCCCTGATAACGACGTGACGGTTCTGGAGAAAGCCCTGGATTTGACCAAGGACGGCCAGGACCTGGCCGCGGGCACGGTTACCGGCAGTGAGCCTGGCAACACTGGCGAAACCGCCTCTGGGACGTTGGTCGGCGCCATCACGGGCGCTACTGGCGCAATCACTTTCACCCTGGTCGGCAGTGCTACCGGGACTTATGGGCAAATCCTGCTCAACCCGGACGGCAGCTACACCTACACCCTGACGTCCGCACCCGCGACCACGCCCCATGCCAACGATGGGCCGAACACGCTGAGCGAAAGTTTCACCTACACCGCCACCGATGCCGTGGGCAATAGCGTCACCAGCACCATCGTGATCAACATCGTCGATGACGTGCCGACCGCTCACTGCGATTCAGTCTCGGTGTCAGAAGGCGGGACAGTCAGCGGTAATGTATTGGACAACGATGTGCTCGGCGCCGATGGCCCAGCCGTGGGTGGCGCAGTGGTCGGCGTGCGCGCCGGCAGCGACACCTCGACCTCGGCCATCGGTGGTTTGAATACGCAAATCAACGGCACCTACGGCTATCTGACGCTGGATGCCAACGGCAATGCCGTGTACCACAGCAACCCGAACTCGGTCGGCGAACCGGGTGCCACAGATGTGTTCACTTACACCGTGCGTGATGCCGATGGCGATGAAAGCACCACGACTCTCACCATCGACGTGTCCAATAGCTGCCTCGTAACGGTCACCGATACCGACGTGACGGTCTACGAAAAAGCCCTGGATTTGACCCAGAACGGCCAGGACCTGGCAGCGGGCTCGGTCACTGGCAGCGAGCCTGGCAACACCGGTGAAACCGGCTCCGGTACGCTGGTCGGCTCAGTCACCGGTGCCAGCGGTACGATCACCTACACGCTGGTTGGCAGCGCCACCGGAACCTACGGGCAGATCCTGCTCAACCCCGATGGCAGCTACACCTACACCCTGACCTCGGCGCCGAAAACTTCGCCCAACGCCAACGACGGCGCGAACACCCTGAACGAAAGCTTCACCTACACCGCCACCGATTCGGTGGGCAACAGCACCACCGGCACCCTTGTGGTCAGCATCGTCGATGACGTGCCGTCTAACGCCGTCGCCTCGGACCGTTCGGTGCCCGCGGTGCAGATCGACTCCAACCTGCTGCTGGTGATCGACGTGTCCGGGAGCATGGACGATCCCTCCGGCGTATCGGGCCTGTCGCGGCTGGACCTGGCCAAGCAGGCGATCAGCGCACTGCTCGACAAGTACGACAATCTGGGCGACGTGAAGGTGCAGATCGTCACCTTCAGCAGCAGCGCCACGGACCAGACGTCGATCTGGGTCGATGTGGCGACGGCCAAGTCGATCATCGCGACGTTGACGGCGGGTGGCGGGACCAACTACGACGTGGCCGTGGCGACCATGCAAAGTGCGTTCAACACAACGGGCAAACTCACCGGGGCGCAGAATGTCGGCTACTTCTTCTCCGATGGCAAACCCAACGAAGGCGACATCGGCACTGCGGACGAGGCCGCGCTCAAAGCCTTCCTCGACGCCAATGGCATCAAAAACTACGCCATCGGCCTGGGCAGCGGCGTCAGTAATGACAGCCTCGATCCAGTGGCCTATGACGGCAGCACGCACACCGATACCAATGCCGTGGCAGTGACCGACCTCAATCAACTCAACTCGGTACTCTCGGGCACCGTGCAAGGCGCGCCGGTCACCGGCTTGCTGCTGGGCGAGAGCGAGGGCGGTACGTTCGGCGCCGATGGCGGCTTCATCAAAACCATCACCGTCGATGGCACCACTTATACCTATGACCCCAAAGGCAACAGCAATCAGGGTTCGCTGATCTTCAGCGGCGGCGTCAACCACGGCACCTTCAACACCGCCAACAACACTCTGAGCATCGCCACCGACAACAGCGGCACGCTGCTGGTGAACCTCGACACCGGCGAGTACACCTACCTCTCGCAGAAAACCACGGCCGTGACGATCACCGAACACATTGGCTTCACTGCCAGCGACAACGACGGCGATCTGGCCAGCTCCACGCTGGTGATCAACGTGATTCCGAACACGCCACCGGTGGCGGTCGATGACCACGTCATCACCAACGTCCTGTCGGGCAGCATTGTGGTGCCGGGCGAACTGCTGCTGGCCAACGACACCGACGTCAATGGCGATGCGCTCACTGCATCGCCGACCACCTTCAACACCGGATGGGGGGCCAAGGGCGCGGACTTTACCGGTACCAACTCAAGCTTCAGCTTCACCGCCAATAACACCCAGGCAGTCACCATCGCCCGCAGCGCATTTGTCGCCAACACAGCGGCCATGACGGCGATGTTGGTGGTCAGCGGGGCACTGGGGTCGGTCAGCGCCAACAATACCAATGATGAGGACAGCATCACCGTCACCCTCAAACAGGGTGAGACCCTCAACCTGGACCACAACCTGGCGGCCGGCCACGTCACCATGGAGTACTCGGTCAACGGCGGTGCCTTCATTGCCATCGCCGACGGCCAGACCATCACCGCCACGGCGGACGGCACGTACCAGATCCACATCACCAACATCGACGACGGCGGTCCGGGCAACAGCGGGAAGGGGGCGGAAAATTACCAGCTGACCATGACCGTCAACTACGCCGGAGCCCACGACACCACGCCGGATTTCCACGGCACCTACACCACCAACGACAACCACGGCGGCAGCGATTCGGCCAATGTGACCATCAGCTATCAGGACGGCCATACGCTGACCGGCACTTCGGGCGACGACGTACTGGTGGCGGGCGCTGGCAACAACGTCATCAATGCCGGCGACGGCAATGATGTGCTCACCGCGGGTTCCGGCAACAACGAGATGCACGGTGGCGCCGGCAATGATTTGCTGTTCAGTGGAGCAGGCAATGACCTGCTCGACGGCGGCATCGGCAATGACACCGCGAGCTATGCGCACGCCACCGCCGGCGTCACCGTCGACCTGAACCTGCTCACCGCGCAAAACACCCTGGGCGCCGGCACCGACACCCTGACCGGCATCGAAAACCTCACCGGCTCGAACTTCAACGACAGCCTCATGGGGGATAACAACAGCAACATCATCAACGGCGGTTTGGGTAACGATGTGCTCAACGGAAGGGGCGGCGACGACTTCCTCATCGGCGGCCTCGGCAACAACACCCTCACCGGCGGCAGCGGCGCCGACACCTTCCAGTGGCTCAAAGGCAACAGCGGCCATGACGTCATCACCGACTTCACCCCAGGCACCGACAAACTCGACCTGTCGCAACTGCTGCAAGGAGAAAACGGCACCGCGGCATCGCTGGATGACTACCTGCACTTCACCGTCAGCGGCAGTGGCGCGTCGGTGATCACCAGCATCGACGTCAGCGCCATGGCCGGCGCCACGCCGAACCAGACCATCGACCTGGCCGGCGTGAACCTGGCCAGCCACTACGGCGTGACACCGGGGGCGGGTGGGGTGATTGCCGGCGGTCACGATACCGCGACCATCATCAACGGCATGCTCAATGATCATTCGTTGAAGGTGGATACCGTGTGAGCTGAAAGTACAAAACCCACCATTTCTTTGGAAAGACATGGTGGGTTTTTTGTTGTTTGGGGTTTTGAAAGTCAAAAGATCGCAGCCTTCGGCAGCTCCTACAGATTCGGTGTTCACCGCCATATCGCGGTTGAACACAATCCTATATAGGAGCTGCCGAAGGCTGCGATCTTTTGATCTACCAACTCTGTGCCTCTGAAGCAAAAAAACAGGCCCGGGTTGAATATCGCCGGCCCTGGTTTTTTGTTGGGGCTTAGGGCCTCGAAGCTTTTGACTCAGGTCGCCTCGTTCAGGTATTTGCCCACGGTCGCCACGTTGTCGAGCGAGTACTGTTTGCTCAGGTTGGCGATCATTTTGTTCAGCGCTTCGGTCACGTTGAACTGATTGGTGGAGCTGTCAGTGTTCTGCTCGCGACTGGCGTGCAGGGCGGTTTTCAGTTCATCGCTACTGATGCCATCGCTGCTGTCGCTATCCAGAATCTTGAGCAACGCGGCGTTGGTGTCGGTGCTGGTCGACGAGGTGTTGTCGCTGGCCAGGGCGCTGCTCAGTTCGGTGGCTGTGACACTGCCATCGCTGTCGGTATCGAGCTGGCTGAACAGCTCTTCACCGGACATCTGCTGAGGTGGCGGCGGCGGTGGGGTCAGGCTGGCGACGAGTTCGTCCTGGCTGACGGTGCCGTCTTCGTTCTTGTCCAGGGCCGAGAAGATTTCTGCACTGTCGGCCGTGCTGCCGGCGCTGGTCAGGCCGTTGCTCAGCTCATCGCTACTGATGGCGCCGTCGCCGTCAGTGTCCAGAGCGCTGATCAGCGCATCGGCCAGTTCGGTGCTCGGCGCCTCATCACTCGGTGGTGGTGGCGGAGGAGCCATCGCGGCCATTTCTTCGCTGCTCAGGCTGCCGCTTTCGTCGCTGTCCAGGTCGCTGAAGTTCTTGCTCAGGCTGACCAGCAGACCGTCATCGGTTTTCTGCGACAGGGCGCTCGTGAGCTCGTCCTGATCCACCGCGCCGTCGCTGTTGCTGTCGAGTTTGGCGAGCAGTTCTTTCTGGAATTGCTGGCTGCGGGCACTGTTGGTGGAGGTGCTGCTGGTGCTGGTATAGCTCGTGTAGTTACTGACACTACCGATCATTGTGCTCACTCCTTGGAATGGGAAACCGGTGGGGTGCACCGGCTTATGCAGCCTCAAGGGATAAGGTGTCGTGGGTATGTGGGGTTTGTACCGATTGGTACACACAAGTATTGGCCAGGCTCAGATCCTGTGGGAGCGGGCTTGCCCGCGATGAGGCCAGCACATTCAACATCGATGTTGGCTGTCAGACCGCTATCGCGGGCAAGCCCGCTCCCACAGGTGATTTGTGTGTGACTTATTGGCGGGGTAGGCGGATGACTGCCGTAAGGCCTCCACCGGAGGTTTCTTCCAGGCTCAATTGCCCACCCAGACGCTCCGCTGCTTCCCGGGCGATGGTCATGCCCAGGCCGACGCCGCCGGAGTTGCGATTACGTGAACCTTCCAGGCGAAAGAACGGTTCGAACACCGCTTCACGTTTATCCTCCGCGATACCCGGGCCATGGTCGATAACCCGGATCACCAGTTCCTCGCGGCTGTCTTCTAGCGTGATCAGCGCGTCCCCGGCATAACGCAGGGCGTTGTCCAGCAGGTTGTTGATGCACGAGCGCAAGGCCATCGGCTGAACCTGCAACGGGGCGCAATGGCCGCTGGCCTGGACGTCGGCGCCCTGGTCCTGGGCGTTTTCGCTCAGGGATTCCACCAGCGCTTGCACGTCCATCCATTGTGGCGCCTCGCTGGTGCGCTGTTCGTGCAGGTAGGTGAGGGTGGAATCGAGCATGTTGATCATGTCGTCCAGGTCCTGACGCATCTGGCCTTGCAGCTTGTCGTCGGCGATCTGCTCCAGTCGCAGTTTGAGTCGCGACAGCGGCGTGCGCAGGTCATGGGACACCGCACCAAGCATCCGCGAGCGCTGCTGCATCTGTTCAAGAATGCGTTGCTGCATCAGATTGAAGGTGTGGGCCGCTTGCCGCGCTTCCCGTGGGCCGGATTCATCCAGCGGTGGGCTGTCGAGATTTTCACTCAGGCGCTCGGCGGCGTCGCTCAGGCGTTGAATCGGGCGGGTCAGCAGCTTGGCGCCGTACCAGGCGGCGATGATCAGCGAGATAAACTGAAAGGTCAGCGGCACCAGCGGCCCGCCGAACCACGGCCGTGGCGGCCGATTGTCGAAGCGCGGGTCCATCGGTGGGCGTTGTCCGTCGAAGCGCTCGGAAAACTCCGACGGTGGAGGTGGGGGAGGTGGTGGCCCGTAATGTTTGAACCAGAAAAACGCTAACAAATGCGCCAGTACGATCGCCAGCAGCAGCACGCCAAACAGGCGGCCGAACAGCGTATCGAAGCGCGCACGCATCAGCCGATGTCTCGTGCATCGAACAGATAACCCTCGCCGCGAACGGTCTTGATCAGCTGCGGGGCTTTCGGGTCGTCGCCGAGTTTCTGGCGCAGGCGCGACACCAGCAAGTCGATGCTGCGATCAAAGGCTTCGATCGAGCGACCACGGGCGGCGTCCAGCAGTTGTTCGCGGCTGAGTACCCGGCGCGGACGTTCGATGAACACCCAGAGCAAACGGAATTCGGCGTTGGACAGCGGCACCACCAGGCCATCGGCGGCGATCAACTGGCGCAGCACGCTGTTGAGGCGCCAGGTGTCGAAGCGAATATTCGCGCGCTGTTCGGTGCGGTCGTCGCGCACCCGACGCAGAATGGTCTGAATCCGTGCGACCAGTTCCCGCGGCTCGAATGGCTTGGCCATGTAGTCGTCGGCACCCAGTTCCAGGCCGATGATCCGGTCGGTGGGTTCGCAGCGGGCGGTGAGCATCAGGATCGGAATGTCCGATTCGGCGCGCAACCAGCGGCACAGCGACAAACCGTCTTCGCCCGGCAGCATCAGGTCGAGCACCACCACGTCGAAATGTTCGGCTTGCAGGGCCTGACGCATGGCGGCGCCATCGGTGACACCGCTGGCGTGGATACTGAATCGGGCCAGGTAATCGATCATCAGTTCACGGATCGGGACGTCATCGTCGACGATCAGGGCGCGAATGCTCCAGCGTTTATCGTCGGCCGGCGCTTTTTGATCGTCGTTCAGAGGTGCTGGGGAGTTGTGCATGCGTGCGTTCATCTGCCAGATAGGCTGCCAACCACAAAGATAGGCTGCGAGGTTGTGGCTTCAGCATAGGCGTCCGGCCGTGAGGCGGGAAGTGCTGTAGGACCTGTTGCGGCTCCCGAGGGTAGCGTTGAAGGGTGTTGTGGGCGTGTCGTGTGTGTATCGAACTCGACACAATTGCCGCAGGAGCTAGTCTTGTCTTAGCCGCGACGACGAATTACCGATCATCGGGTCCCGCAGCGGCGCTGGTTCCGCTACAATGCGCGCCGATTTCGACTTGCCTGAGAGCCCACTCATGTCCGCCTGCCAGACGCCTATCATCGTCGCCCTGGATTTCCCCTCCCGTGATGCCGCACTGAAGCTGGCCGATCAACTGGACCCGAAGCTGTGCCGGGTCAAAGTCGGTAAAGAACTGTTCACCAGTTGCGCTTCGGAAATCGTCGGCACCCTGCGCGACAAAGGCTTCGAAGTGTTCCTGGACCTCAAGTTCCACGACATCCCGAACACCACCGCCATGGCCGTCAAGGCCGCCGCGGAAATGGGTGTGTGGATGGTCAACGTGCACTGCTCCGGCGGTCTGCGCATGATGGCAGCCTGCCGTGAAGTGCTCGATCAGCGTAGCGGCCCGAAACCGTTGTTGATCGGCGTGACCGTGCTGACCAGCATGGAGCGTGAGGATCTGGCGGGTATCGGTCTGGACATCGAGCCACAGGAGCAGGTACTGCGCCTGGCCGCGCTGGCGGAAAAAGCCGGGATGGACGGTCTGGTCTGCTCGGCCCTGGAAGCCCAGGCCTTGAAAGCCGCTCACCCGTCGTTGCAATTGGTGACCCCGGGGATTCGCCCGGCGGGCAGCGCCCAGGACGATCAACGCCGCATCCTGACCCCGCGTCAGGCGCTGGACGCTGGTTCCGACTACCTGGTGATCGGCCGTCCGATCAGCCAGGCAGCGGATCCGGCGAAGGCGTTGGCGGCGGTCGTCGCAGAAATCGCGTAAACGCCGCTAAACCTGTGGGAGCGGGCTTGCCCGCGATGAGGGCGTGTCAGTCAACATCATTGTTGTCTGATACACCGCTATCGCGGGCAAGCCCGCTCCCACAAGGTTTTGTTGTCGTCAGGTAATGGGTTAAACCTTCAACACCAACTTCCCGAAATTCTCGCCGCTGAACAATTTCATCAGCGTCTCCGGGAATGTTTCCAGCCCTTCAACGATGTCTTCCTTGCTCTTGAGCTGCCCCTTGGCCATCCACCCGGCCATTTCCTGCCCGGCAGCGCCGAACTGCGCGGCGTAATCCATCACCACAAAGCCTTCCATCCGTGCACGGTTGACCAGCAACGACAGGTAGTTGGCCGGGCCTTTGACCGCTTCCTTGTTGTTGTACTGGCTGATGGCGCCGCAAATCACCACCCGCGCCTTCATGTTCAGGCGGCTCAGCACAGCGTCGAGAATATCGCCGCCGACGTTATCGAAATACACATCGACACCTTTCGGGCATTCGCGCTTGAGGCCGGCCTGCACGTCTTCGTTTTTGTAGTCGATGGCACCGTCAAAACCCAGCTCGTCGATCAGGAATCTGCACTTGTCCGCGCCGCCGGCAATGCCGATCACCCGGCAACCTTTGATCTTGGCAATTTGCCCGGCAATGCTGCCCACCGCACCGGCCGCGCCCGACAGCACCACGGTGTCGCCGGCTTTCGGCGCGCCGACATCGAGCAGGGCGAAGTAGGCGGTCATCCCGGTCATGCCCAGCGCGGATAAATAACGCGGCAGTGGCGCCAGTTTCGGATCGACCTTGTAGAAACCACGCGGCTCGCCGAGGAAGTAATCCTGCACGCCGAGGGCGCCGTTGACGTAGTCCCCCACGGCGAAACCCGGATTGTTCGAAGCGATGACTTTGCCTACGCCCAATGCGCGCATGACTTCGCCAATACCGACCGGAGGGATGTAGGACTTGCCCTCGTTCATCCAGCCACGCATGGCCGGGTCCAGGGACAGGTATTCATTCTTGACCAGGATCTGACCCGTCGCCGGCTCGCCGACCGGTACTTCTTGATACGTGAACGTCTCACGAGTGGCCGCCCCGACGGGGCGTTTGGCGAGCAGGAACTGGCGATTGGTCTGGGTAGTCATGACAGGCACTCAAGATGAATGAAGTCTTGTTGATAGACCTTCATGGGCGATGCTGCAAGGTTGGCTGACGCTGCGAATGCACATCGATCCAGTGCAGTGATAGTCATGGCGGCGGTTCTATCACTGCAACTCATGGGTGCCCAACCGGCCTTCTGATAGTGCTGCCGTGCCATATGCCCCTGTGACTAGACTGGGCACACACGATCCCCCCCGCATTCTTCCCTCCGAGGACATAACAATGAGCATGACGTTTTCCGGCCAGGTCGCCGTTGTGACAGGTGCGGCCAATGGTATTGGCCGCGCGACCGCTTTGGCGTTCGCCGCCGAAGGTTTGAAAGTGGTGGTCGCCGATCTGGACGCGGCCGGTGGTGAAGGCACTGTGGCGCTGATTCGCACCGCGGGCGGTGAAGCGACCTTCGTGCGCTGCAATGTCACTGTGGAAAGCGATGTAAAAAATCTGATGGACGAGGTCGTGAATACCTACGGCCGTCTCGACTATGCCTTCAACAACGCCGGTATCGAAATCGAGAAAGGCAAACTGGCCGAAGGCACGATCGATGAGTTCGACGCGATCATGGGCGTCAACGTCAAAGGCGTCTGGCTGTGCATGAAGTATCAGTTGCCGTTGCTGCTGGCCCAGGGCGGTGGCGCGATCGTCAACACCGCGTCAGTCGCCGGCCTGGGCGCTGCGCCGAAGATGAGCATCTACGCCGCCTCGAAACACGCGGTGATCGGCCTGACCAAATCGGCGGCCATCGAATACGCCAAGAAAAAGATTCGCGTGAATGCGGTGTGCCCGGCGGTGATCGACACCGACATGTTCCGTCGTGCCTATGAAGCGGACCCGAAGAAGGGCGAGTTCGCCAACGCCATGCACCCGGTCGGGCGAATTGGCAAAGTCGAAGAAATTGCCAGCGCGGTGCTCTACCTGTGCAGCGACGGCGCGGCATTCACCACCGGTCATTCGCTGGCGGTGGATGGTGGGGTTACGGCGTTTTAATGCTGCAGGCCGCGTAATGCGTATCAAAGCGCAATCCATGTGGGAGCGGGCTTGCCCGCGATGAGGGCGTGTCAGTCGACATCTATGTTGTCTGATACACCGCTATCGCGGGCAAGCCCGCTCCCACAGGTTTTTTTATCGATCGGCCCCGGTTCCCTGAATACGCCGGTCAATGTGTTTCAAATGATTAGATCTGAGGGTTTTGGCGGCGTTGTCGCACATCCCCTGGAGCGCTCCTGTGATTAACTGTTTCCCGCAAAACAGACAGGAGTTTGCTTGCTCATGGAGTTGAGAATCAATCGACAGGCATTGGTGCCTGTCGTGCAGCAAATTGTCGACGCATTGGCGGATTGGCTCCGTCGTGGCGAGGTGTCGCCGGGGACGCGTTTGCCTTCTGTGCGGCAAATAGCGCGAATCAATCTGCTCAGTCAGTCCAGTGTCGTCGAGGCCTGTGAACGGCTTGTGGCTCAAGGAGTATTGGCGACGCGCAATGGGGTGGGTTTCTTTGTCGCGGCAACGGTGCTGGCCGTTCAGGAGCAACGGGATCTTCCCTGGTTCGAAGGGGTTGAGCAGCAGAGCAATCTCATCGGCGAACTGAAACTGGGTTGCGGCGGATTACCTGAAAGCTGGCGCGAGACTGACGACCTGAGCTACGCCATACGCCAGGTCAGCCGCACCGACATGGCGGGGTTGTTCAACTACAGCACGTCGCTGGGCCTGCCAGCCTTGCGCCTGCAGATCCTCAAACGACTGAAACAGCTGAGTATTGCGGTGGATGAAAGCCGAATCCTGACCACGGCGGGGGCCAGTCATGGGCTCGATCTGATTGTGCGCACTTTGTTCAAGCCGGGCGATTGTATGGTGGTGGAGAGTCCCGGTTATTCGATGCTGTTCGATCTGCTCAGGTTGCACGGGATCAGCATGATCGAGGTGCCACGAACCCCTCGCGGGCCAGACCCTGAAGCACTCGAGGTATTGTTGCTGAAGTACAAGCCCCGTGGCTTGTTCATCAACAGTTTTTATCACAACCCCACCGGCAGCAGTTTGACCCTGGGGGTGGCTCAGCAGGTCCTGCAACTGGCCAAAAAACATGGCGTGCTGGTGATCGAAGACGACGTCTATGCGGATTTGCACAGCGGTCCGGGCACGCGTCTTGCGGCACTGGGCATCGATGACAACGTGATCTATGTTGGCAGTTACTCCAAAACCCTCAGCAGTTCGTTGCGGGTCGGCTTTGTAGTGGCCAGTGCCGATGTAATTTCGCGACTGGCAGAGGTCAAGATGATCAGCAGCATGGGCGCTTCACGGTTTAGCGAGTCGGTGCTGGCTTGTCTGTTGGCCAGTGGTGCCTATCGCAAATTGGTGCAGCGTCAACGTCAGCGTTTAAGCACTGGCAGGGAAGCGGCCTTGCAGGTGCTCGAAGACGCGGAGTGGGAGGTTTTCGGCAAACCGGCGGGCGGCCTGTTTATCTGGGCGCGATCGCGCAAGTCTGACTACGCTCATGTGCGAGCTCAGGCGCGACGCTTCGGTATCGTGCTGTCTTGCCCAACGGCATTCAGTCCGACCGGCCAAACTCATGACTGGCAGCGGATCAACGTTGCCTATGCCTGTGATCCGCGCGCCCGGGCATTTTTTCAGGCCACCGCCAGGGTCTGTTGACGTTTGGTGACGAACCGCGTTGCGATGTGAACGTCAACAGACCCTGAGGATCGACCTCAAGCGTTCTGAAAGCGACGCGGGCGTAGCTTTTTGCCATTATTCCGACGCCAGAGACTTGTGTTGGCACAAGCCCGTTGCGAATCTGCATCAACAGACAATGGCAGGGGACTAAGCGCAATGATTTCGGCCGTGCAAGGACGTTTTGCCAACCTCGGTATGGCGAAAAAACTGGGTGTCGGGTTTGTACTGGTGCTGCTGTTGACAGCCCTGGTGGCGGCCATCGGCGTATGGTCCCTGCAAACCATCAGTCAACGCTTCGACGGGCTCAAGCAGATGTCGTCGCTCAACAGTGGTTTGCTCAAGGTTCGCCTGCTCGAGCAGGAATACGCCTTGCACGGTAATCCGAAAACCGCGGACGCCTTGCACGCCGGGGTGGACGCTCTGATCGCTCTGGCGACCGAACTCAAGGCACAGTCGGCGGCCAACGTGGCGGTCATGAATGACGTCGAGCAATCTCTGGGGGCCTATCGCAAGGCGTTTGACGAGTTCGTCTCGCTGAGTCAGGCCAAGGACCTGGCGCTGGAAATGGCCAGTTGGTCGGTGTCCAGCGTGGCCAATAACCTGGATGTGCTACAGGCCGGGCTCGCCGACGATGGTGCTTATACCTTGAAGGAGTCCGAGGGCAAGGACGGCGCGCAATTCATCGAGCAGGCCAATCAGGTCAGCCAGGTTTCGCGGCTGATGTTGCAGGCCATGAACGAAGCACGCGTACGCCTGGACCAGAGTCGCAAGGGCGACGACAGCGGTGGGCAGGGCAAGATTGAGCAAGCCGATCAGGCACTGACCCAGGCCGAGCAACTGAAAACCACGATCAAGGATGAGGGTTACCAGACCGTCCTCAATGAAGTGTCCGGTCACATCGCCGGTTTCAGTGAAAAACTTGCCGAGTACACCGGTCTATTGGCACAGGAAAAGACCGTCTACGAGCAACTTCACCAGCGCGCCGCTCAAGTGGTGGCGCGGGTGGACCAGGCCTACGTTGCCGAAGACCATTCGATGCAGGCTGAGCTGAAAAAGAACTCGCTGTTGATCATCGGCTCTTCGGCACTGGCCTTGCTGGTGGGGCTGATTGCTTCGTGGGTGATTACCCGATTGATCGTTACCCCACTGCGCAGTGTGATTCGTGTCGCTCAGCAGATTGCCGCGGGCGACTTGAGTGCCACGATTGAAGTGACCCGCCGTGACGAGATCGGCCAGTTGATGCAAGCCATGCAGCAAATGGGGGCGGGGCTCAGCAGTATCGTCAGTGGTTTGCAGGCCGGTATCGAACAGCTGGCAAACTCTGCGCAATCGCTGTCGGCGGTGACCGAGCAGACCAACCTTGAAGTCAGCAGCCAGAAGGAAGAAACCGAGCAGGTCGCCACCGCGATGAATCAGATGACCGCCACCGTGCACGACGTCGCACGTAACGCGGAAGAGGCCGCCCAGGCGGCGCAGACTGCCGACGGCAAGGTCGACAGCGGTCAGCAGGTGGTGCGTCAGAGCATGGCGCGAATCGAGCAACTGGCGGACTCAGCCACCTCGGCCAGCTCCAGCATCGAAAGCCTCAGTGCGGAAATCCAGAACATTGGCACGGTGCTCAGCGTGATCAAAAGCGTTGCCGAGCAGACCAACCTGTTGGCGCTCAATGCGGCCATCGAAGCGGCACGCGCCGGCGAGCAGGGCAGGGGCTTTGCGGTGGTGGCCGATGAAGTTCGGGCGCTGGCCAAGCGAACCCAGCAATCGACCGAAGAAATCGAACGGCTGGTCAGTGCCTTGCGCTCGGCGGCGCAGTCGTCGGTGCAGCAAATTCAGAACAGTGGTGAATTGGTGAAGCTGGCGGTGAGCGATGCGTTGCAGACTGAGAGCGCGTTGGGGAGCATTGCGGCAGCGGTGTCGTTGATTCAGCAGATGAACCAGCAGATTGCGGCGGCTGCCGAAGAGCAGAGTTCAGTGGCCGAGGAGATCAATCGCAGTGTCACCAGTATTCGCGCCAGTGCGGATCAGTCGTCATTGGCGATGCGGGGCAATGCGGCGTCGAGTATTGAGTTGGCGCAGTTGGGGGTTGAACTGAAGGGGATGGTGGGGCACTTCAGGCTGTAGGGGCTGCCCTCCATCAATCCCAACGCAAAAAAAAGCCACCTGAACGGTGGCTTTTCAGCATTTAGATGATCAGTCGTAGATGACTTTTTTCTTCCAGTCTGCATCAGCCTCGACGTCTTTGAGGCCTTCGGTCAGTTGGTTCACCTCGCCTTCAACCGGAGCGATCTTGTCCATGACCTGGGCGTTGGCGCGGGCCAGAAGTTTCTCCAGGTATTCCAGCTGTTCAGCGTAAATCTGCGGTTCCTGTTGTTTGCGCAGGTATTGCACACCGCGTTCAAAGGCCAGACGGGCCTGGCCGGGCTGGTTCTGTTGCAGAGCATGCTGGCCCAGGTTGTTGAAGAACTCGATGTGCAGCAGGACCAGGATGTGGCGTACTTCGCGGATCCAGCGCTTGGCTTCGTTGGTCGGCAGGAAACCGTCCTGTGCCGCGCGGGTGATCTGGCCATGCAGGGCTTCGAGCAGGAAGCGCACGTCTTTGGCTTTGGCTTCGGTCTGGATCGGTGCCGGCGGGTTGTTGACCGGGATCGATTCGCCTTGGGCGACCAACGCACTCAGCTCGGTAATCCGTGCCTTCAACGTGGCGCTGGTTTTTTCCAGGTTCAGCAGGCGCTGGCAGACGTTCAGTTCCAGACGGGTCAATAGCAGCTTGAGCGTCGGTGTCATCAACTGACCGGGGAAGGTCTCGGTGATTTCGCCGCAGCGACGCAGGCGGTCGTTGAGTTCAACCTTGGTGCGGGCCTTTTCCAGCTTGTTGTTTTCCACCACATGGTTCATGTAGCCAATGGCGATCAATAGTGCGATCCCGGCTACGACTAGCAGGGTGATCATGAGTGGTGTCACCGGTAAGACCTCTTTTATTAGGGTTCGCGTGCGAGTCGAGTGTAGTAGCTTGGCATTTGGGCGCCTAGGGCCGCTCGACGAGTTGAATCGGCTATGGCTCTGCTTATATCGGCCGTATTGCTGCATATATAAGTAAATAGCGTATGAGGTGCACATTGCCATCATCTCGGCGTGGACTATAGCGCCTTGCTGGATGCCAGAATATAGGCGCCAAAGGTCAGTCGACGGAAAAGCCTGAATCGCTGCTGAAAGCAGGGCGAAGTCATTGATTTAAATAAATTTATATCTGGGGGTTGACGACCCCTCAATCCATCCATAGAATGCGCGCCACTTACAGCGTAAAGCACACAGCGAAACGCGGTAAGGAGTGAATGTTGTACGTGTGTCCCCTTCGTCTAGTGGCCTAGGACACCGCCCTTTCACGGCGGTAACAGGGGTTCGAGTCCCCTAGGGGACGCCAATGCGGGAATAGCTCAGTTGGTAGAGCACGACCTTGCCAAGGTCGGGGTCGCGAGTTCGAGTCTCGTTTCCCGCTCCAGTTTTAAACGGCTTTGCTTTCGGGCAGGGCTGAGTGAAACCAGAACCAAATCTTCGGATGCGGATCTGGGCACCGAAACACACACCATGTGTTCCGGGCAGCGTGTCCCCTTCGTCTAGTGGCCTAGGACACCGCCCTTTCACGGCGGTAACAGGGGTTCGAGTCCCCTAGGGGACGCCATTTGCGGGAATAGCTCAGTTGGTAGAGCACGACCTTGCCAAGGTCGGGGTCGCGAGTTCGAGTCTCGTTTCCCGCTCCAAATTCAAAAAAACGCCGCTCATTTGAGCGGCGTTTTTTTATGCGCGTGAAAAAAGCTGGCTCAACTTCCGAGGCTCTGCACCAGGCTTTCAAGCACTTCAGCGGTTGTATCCTCCAGCGCTGGTTGTGCTGCTACCGCTCTGAGTTGGCATGTCAAACGGTACTCGCTGGGCGTGCAGTTGACGAACTGCTTGAATGCGCGAGCGAAGTAGGATGGGTCCTTGAAGCCGGCCTCATAGCCGATGCTGGTAATGGGCATCTGGCTGTTGTCGAGCAGTTGCTTGGCGAAGCTCATGCGTTTGTCCAGGATGTAATCGGTGAAGCCAACGCCATTGGCTTCCTTGAACAAGCGGCTGAAGCGAAAGGTCGTCATGCCGCAGCGCTTGGCCAAATCCCTCTGATCGATGCTGTCGCGAAAGTGCTGATCGATGTACAGCATGATGTTGCTCAGCGCCTGGTGTTTTTGGTGCCCCGAGGTCAGGCGGATGCTGTCCGGCAGGGTCGGAGAGTGATCGATCAGCGATGTCTGGCCTTGGCCGTTGATGTTTCCGCGCAACTCGCACAGCTGCACCACTGCTGTCAGATAGCGCTTCCTCTCAGTGCCTGAGAGCGGGAGCACCATGTATTCCCAGACACTGGAACGCATGGCCCAGACGGCCAGTTCTTCAGAGTGCTGCACGGTGAACATGGTGATCGGGATGGTGGGGGTGGTGCGTTTGATCTCCAGCAACAGCCTCAAGCCGGGTGTGTCGGGGCGATCGAAATGGATGCAGATCATGTCTGCCTGTTCCCCGTGGGGCAGCACGGAGTTTTTCGTCAATTTGCAGTCGCAGGTACCCTCGAACTGCGCGATGAGTTCCTTCGTGGAACGATCGTGAGTCAGATCGAACCACAGTAGCGATGGCCTTCTGGTCAAATTGGACGTCATGTCTCTACTCTGCGGTTCTTAGTGCCCCTCTTTCGCTGAGTAGTATTGCTAACGTGCTATCACTTTGCAGACTAAATGCTGATAAGAAAGTCGAAAGTTAGTTCTATTTGCTCTATGTGTTGCCTGAAGTCGGTCTAGGACAACTGTTTGTTGACGTGGTTTGGCACATACGGCGTCAACCGCTCGTCGCTTGTGAATCAATAGCAATCTCCTTTGCCTGCCACCCCTCGTTTTGCCCCTCTTTATATCTCTTCAAAGGCCAATGACCCGTATTTGGCTCACCCGCAAAAAAGTCCTAGTGATGTGCAAAATCTTCCTAACGCACATGCCTTGCCCCTGACTAGTGTTGCATCCAGGCAGCACAGAACGTACTGCCTTCCGGAAAAACAACATTCGAGTGAGGTGGGCAAAATGATCATTCAAGCAATCAAAGCTTCGGCAGTGAAGTTCGCCAAAGATGAAGACGGCCTGACCATTGTGGAATACGCGGTGGCCGGTGGGTTGATTACAGGGGCTGTTGTCGTGGCGTTCACCCTTCTTGGCGGGGTAGTGGATACCAGAATCCGGCAACTTTGCAATGCCATTATCGCTGGTTCTTGCCCATAACAACTCTGCCTATAACAACTCTGATAGGGAGATACACCATGTCCATGGAACAGCTGATTGCTACCATTGTGCTGATAGGACTGCTGGGCGTGGCGGTGGTGAGCGACTTGCGTCGCCACCGCATTCCCAACCTGTTGATCCTGGTGGGGCTGGCCTTGGGATTGGCCGGCCAGACTTACTCAGGCGGAGTCAGCGGGCTGGGGGACGGCCTGCAGGGCCTCCTGATCGGTTTTGCACTGTTTCTGCCCATGTATGCGTTGGGCGGCATGGCTGCCGGCGACGTCAAGCTGATGGCCATGGTTGGCAGTTTTCTACCCCCCCATTTCGCCTTGTGGGCTGTGTTCTTCAGTCTGCTATGGGGAGGCTTGTGCGGTTTCCTGATCGTGCTGGTGCGCGGTCAATTGTTGCAGACCCTGGGGCGCTATCGGCTGATGTTTCGAGCGCGGGCCTATATGGCGCCGAACTCGGACGAGGTGGCTGGCAAGCCCTTTCCTTATACGGTAGCGATCCTGCTCGGGACGTTGAACAGCGTCTACTGGCAACTCGTTGTCGGTGGAGTCGGTGGATTCGGAGGTTAGTCATGCACGTCATCGTCGATAGTGATGCCTACCCCAGCGAACGAGAAGCGGTGCAGCGGCTGGCTCCTCAGCCTTGCACTATCCGCGAAACTGGTCTGACTGACAGTTTTCTCGGCGAGTTGGTGTGCAAGCATTTGTATGACGCCGGCGTGCTGGACATGTCGCGTCTGGTGGAGCGCCTGGCCCTGACCGGCGCCGTACTTGAAGAGGTCCTGGCGTTTCTGCGCAAGGACGGCCGTGTCGAAGTGCTTGGCCAGATGGGGCAATCCAGTGGGCAGATGCTGCGTTATGGCCTGACCGAACGCGGTCGCAGCGCCGCCCGCGATGCCTTGTCGCGCAGTGGCTATATTGGAGCTGCACCTTTACCGGTGAGTACCTATCGGTCCCTGATCAAAATCCAGACCATTCACCATGGTCGCATCAACTCCAACGATATGCACAACGCCCTCGCTGGCGTGGTGCTTACCGAAGGGATGCTCGATCAGTTGGGCGTGGCGCTGAACTCCGGCCGCGCAATCATGATTTATGGCCCTGCGGGTACCGGCAAGACTTATGTCAGCAGCCGGCTGATTCGTTTGTTCGCCGAGGCCATCTGGGTGCCTCACGCCATCATCATCAACGAGTCGGTGATCGAGATCTATGACCCGCAGGTGCATCAGCGTCTGGATGACAACAGCCAACAAAATAATCTGATGCTCAATGAAGGGATCGACCGTCGACTGCTGTGCTGCAAACGCCCGATCGTTATTACGGGTGGTGAGTTGAGCATGGAGCAGTTGGACGTTCGCTTTGACCCCTCCACCCGTCAGTACCAGGCCGCCTTGCAGCTCAAGGCCAGCAATGGCCTGTTCATCATCGACGACATGGGGCGCCAGCGCATGGCCCCCGCCGAGCTGTTCAATCGCTGGATCGTCCCAATGGAAGAGAAGCGCGACTTCCTCAACCTGGGCGGCGGTCGGCATTGCGAGTTGCCGTTCGATCTTATTCTGGTGTTCTCCACCAACCTCAATCCTCTGGAACTGGCCGATGAGGCCTTCCTCCGGCGGATTGGCTACAAGTTGCAATTCGGTTACCTGAAGCCTGAGGAGTACGAAAAGATCTGGCGTCAGGAAAGCGAGCGTCTGGGTATTCCTTTCGACCCGCTGCTGCTGCGTTATGTGCTGCAAAGGCTTTATGCAAGTGAAGGCATGCCTCTGGTGCCTTGCCATCCCCGCGATCTCCTGAACATGGCGCTCGATCGTCAGCGTTATCTGGGCGGTTCCGGACCCCTGTCACCGCAAGAATTGGAATGGGCCTGGCACAACTATTTCGTCCAGCTCGACTTTCTTTGATACGGAGATACTGACATGAGCTCTCGTACTCTTCCCCTGATAGGCGTTTCCCTGGTCATGGGCCTTGGTGCTGCATGGATGGCCGACTCCTGGCTGAGCGCACGGCTCAATGCCAGCCCGGATGACCACCTTCGAAGCGTGGTAGTCGCCACGGTCGAGATTCCATTCGGGCAGATGGTCGAGGCTCAACAAGTCACGACCATGCGCATGCCCATGGACACGATACCGGACGATGCTTTCGACTCCAGCGAAAAGGCAGTAGGCAAGATCGCAACGTTCGACATCCTGAAGGGCGACATCATGCGCGGCGCGCGGCTGAGCGAGCACCTGGGGGGCAGTACCCTGGCCTCTCTGATTGCGACAGACAAACGTGCCATCTCGGTACGCGTGGACGACGTGGTCGGCGTGGGCGGGTTCCTGTTACCGGGTAACCGGGTCGATGTACTGGCAACCAAACGCACTGATGGCACCGGCAACAACGCCGTGTCCAAGACCATCCTCGAAAACTTGCGGGTGTTGGCAGTGGACCAGACGGCGGGTACCGACAAGACCCAACCGGTGGTGGTGCGTGCGGTAACGCTGGAGATGACGACCGCAGAGGCTGAAACCCTGGTCACGGCGCAAACGGAAGGGAAATTGCAACTGACCCTGCGCAACCCGCTGAACTCCGAGAAAAAAATCGCGGCCGTTGCGCCTGCCGCACCGGTCATGGCTGTGGCCACCGCCACTGTGCCAACACGCGTAGTGCAGCACCGCAGTGGCGAGCGTGGCGGAGCCATCACCATTATCCGTGGGGTCGAAACCAAGGTAGTCAACATTCGCTGACAGAGCGCAACAGGTGCCTGGACACCCAGGTCTTGGCGGAGCCGATCCGGATCAGCATCGGCAAATGAGGGCTTGATGATGAATCTTCGTATTCAGCAGCCGTTCACTGCGACGCCAAGGCGCCAGGAAGGATCGGTGAGCGTATTGATGGTAATCGCGTTGGCGGCGATTTTAATGGTGGCGGGTCTGGCTCTAGACGTGAGCCACATGTTGTTGAACAAGTCGCGCCTGCAGAACGCTGTAGACGCCGCCGCCCTGAGTGGCGCTAAAACCCTGCTTCAGGTGGAAGGTGGTGTCAACATTGCCAGCGTAACACGCACTGCCGCTCTCAATACGCTGACACGGAATGCCAATGCCACGGGTAATAGCGAATTGGCTACGGCTATCGGTGGCAGCGTCGGCACATTTGCGGTGGTGGAACTGGCAAGCAGCGTCTATGGCCCGTTCGCCTATCCTGGGCCTTCGGATGCCAAATACGTTCGGGTATCGGTACCGACCTATAGCCTGACGGGTTTTTTCTGGAACTTCGTCCAGACATTAGGCACTAGCGGCCTGGGAAACAAAGCGGTGTCGGCGATCGCCACCGCAGGCCCAAGCCCTACCAGCCCGTGCGATCTTGCCCCTTTGATGGTCTGTGGCGACCCGACTAAATACAACCCGGGTACCGGCATGTTCTGGGGCTTCCAGTTTGGTGATTTGCAGGTATTGAAGACGGCTGCCGGCAATTCGTCTCCCATTGGTCCAGGCAACTTTCAGTTGCTCGATTTTGGCTCGGGCGGCAGTACGGTCAGGGATGACCTGGCCGGAGGCGGCTCGGTCTGCCGCAATGTGGGGGACAATGTCCAGACGGCCCCCGGCAACAAGGTCGGCCCTACCTCTCAAGGGTTGAATACGCGCTTCGGCATCTACAACGGCCCGGTCAGTGCTTCGGACTATCCGCCGGACCTGGTGACCACGTCCAGCAACCCCGCGATCACTTACGACGACTCGGTCACCCCGCCACAAATGAAGTACCAGGGGCAATCCGTCACCTCGAGCAACGGCAATCTCACCGCGGGCAGTAACGCGATATTTGACTACAACGACTGGCGTACGAGTACTGCCGCGTGTGTGGCAGGCGGCAGTGGCTGTCAGAGCGGTGGGGTGTTCGAGCGTCGGATGCTGAAAATCGTGGTGGGCAACTGCACCGGTAAACAGGGCGGTACCACCTCGGTCCCTGTCCTGGGTTTTGGTTGCTATTTCGTGGTGCAGCCGATGAGCAACGGCGGCACGGAATCGCAGATATTCGGCCAGTTCGTGAAGGAGTGCGAAGGCGACAACGTGCCCGGTCCTAATACGACGAGCGATGTTGGCCCGCAGATCATTCAACTCTACAAAACCTATCTTAACGGCAGCGGCACTCCGAGCACTGACTCATAGGAGGCGTCATGAGACTTCACACGTTTAAACATTCGCGGCGCCAGCAAGGCCTGGCCATGGTGGAATTCACCCTCACCCTGCCGCTGTTGCTGTTGCTGTTGCTGGCCTTCGGTGAGTTCGGCCGCATGCTCTATCAATACAACGTCCTGCTACAGGCCAGTCGTGATGCCGACCGTTTCGTCGCCAGCCAGGCATGGAACTCGACCGTCGGCGCTGCCGTTGTTCCGAGTGGTAGCACGCTGGAGACCCAGACGAAAAACGTGGCGGTCTATGGTGTGCCTACAAACACCGGGACCGCGGTGGTGTCAGGGTTGACGACCGGCATGGTGACAGTCTCCGCTCTGGGTGCCGATCCCGCCCACCCCGACCATGTGCGGGTCACCATCACTTATACGTTCTGCCCGGTGATTGGTGGTGGCAATTGCACCGGATCGCTTCCCGGGTTTTTCGGTAATCCGATTGCGCTGAGTATTCCGCTGGTCGCCACTACTGTCATGAGGGCATTGTGATGAATCGCAAACGCATGCAGGGCACTTATGCGGTGGAGTTCGCCATCATTGGCGTGCTGATGTTCACGCTGTTGTTCGCCGTGTTGGAAATGGGCCGTCTGTACTTCACGGTCAATGCGCTGGATGAAGCCGTGCGCCGTGGCGCGCGCCTGGCGTCGGTGTGCAATATCAGCGATCCGGTGGTGTTGCGGCGGGCGATCTTCAATGCCGCGACCGACGCCGGTACGAGCCAGCTGATCACCAACCTGAACACCAGCAACCTGACGCTGACCTATCTGGACGTAAACGGTGCTCAGGTGGCCAACCCCGGCGACCTGGTCAGCGTCAACGGTTTTCGTGCCGTCCGATATGTCCGGTTGAGTCTGCAAAACTTCGTTTTCAATCTGTTTATTCCCGGGTTTGGCGTGCCCATTACCTTGCCCGTATTCAGGGCAACCTTGCCACGCGAAAGCCTCGGGCGTCATTCCGATTCCGGGGAGATCACGCCATGCTGAATACCAAGGACACACCACTCTCCACTTCGACTGGCAAAGCCGGGCTCCGGTTGCTGATCAGCAGCCGTGATGCCACCTCTTTGCGCGATTTGCAGAGCGTCTGCCAGCGCATGCCTTGCCTTGAGGTGAGCACTCGCCTGGTGAGCAACGGGCATGTCGACCCACTCTACGGTCTGGACCGGATGCCCGATCTGTTGCTGTTGCGCGTCAGCCACCTGTGGCGCGAGGAGCTGGCGGCACTGTTGCTGCACCCGGCCCATGAGCGTCCGCCGATGTTGGTCTGCGGTCTGCTGAGCGATCAGGAAGGCATGCGTATGGCGATGCAGGCCGGCGCCCGTGACGTGCTGCCCGAGCCCATCGCCGAGACGGAATTGGTTGCCGCCTTGAATCGGCTGGTCATGGAGGTTCGGACCGGCAGTGGGGCGGAAGGGAAATTGATCGCTGTGATGAGCGCCAAGGGCGGCTCCGGCGGAACCCTGGTGGCCTGCAACCTGGCCCAGCAGCTCAGTGCCAGGGGCGGCAGTACCCTGTTGCTGGACATGGACCTGCAATTTGGCAGCGTGACGCATTACCTGGATGTGGCGCAGTCGCACAGCCATCTCGAGGTGTTGCATCAGATCGACGGCATGGACAGCGTCGCGCTACGCGGTTTTTGCAGTCACTTCAGCCCCACCTTGCATGTGCTGGGTGGTCGAGCCGGCGAGTTGTGCCTGCCGCAAGATGCCCAACCCGAGCAGCTTGATGCCCTGTTGAAGTTGGCCCGTGCCAGCTATGACTGGGTGGTGATCGACCTGCCGCGGCAAATCGATCACCTCACCGGCTCCGTGCTGGAACAGGTGGATCGGGTGTACGTAGTGGTGCAGCAGAGTGTCAGCCATCTGCGCGATGCCAGCTCCCTGGTGCGGATTCTTCGCGATGACCTGGGCGTGCGCGGGGATCAATTGCAGATAGTGGTCAACCGCTTTGACAAGGCGGGAGCGATCAGCCTCAAAGACATTGGCGAGGCACTGCGCTGCACCAATCTGTCGAAATTACCCAACGACTTCAACCTGGTCAGCCAGAGTCAGAACACTGGCGTGCCGTTGGGGCTGCATGCGCCGAGGGCAGCGATTACTGCCGCACTGCGCGACATGACCGAGGACCTGGTCGGTCAACAGGTGGCCGGGAACAAAGGCTTACTCAAACGCGCCTTCAACCGTTTTTTCGGGGGATGACCCATGATCAGCGACTTTCGTAACCGCTTGCGCAAACAGTCCGGTAAACCCGCCTCTTCGTCGGCTACTCAGTTGGGCGACGACCTGCTGGACCCGGCAGAGGAAATAATGGCGTGGGAACGTGCGGCACCGGACGTTCTTTACGAAACAAGAAGCCAGGTCACCCCAGTGGAAGCCGAGTGGCGGGAAAAGATCTACCAGCAGTTGCTCAAGGTCATGGACCTGTCTTTGCTGGACTCCCTCGAACAGGCCGAGGCCACGCGGCAGATTCGCGACATTTGCCAGCGCCTGCTCGATGAGCATTCGGCGCCGGTGAGTACCGCCAGCCGCCAGTTGATCATCAAGCAAATCACCGACGAGGTGCTCGGCCTGGGTCCCCTGGAACCGTTGCTGGCCGATCACAGCGTGTCCGATATTCTGGTCAACGGCCATGCCTCGGTCTATGTCGAGCGCTTTGGCAAACTGCAACGGACCGATGTGCGCTTTCGCGATGATCAGCATTTACTGAACATCATCGACCGCATTGTATCCAGCCTTGGTCGGCGTATCGACGAGTCCTCGCCATTGGTGGACGCCCGGCTCAAGGACGGTTCACGGGTCAACGCGATTATCCCGCCGCTGGCCATCGACGGCCCGAGCATGTCGATTCGCCGCTTTGCGGTGGACCTGCTCAATACCGACAGCCTGATCTCGGTGGGGACATTAACCCCGGCCATTGCCCTGCTGCTCAAGGCGATTGTCCGCGGGCGCCTGAACGTTTTGATTTCCGGCGGTACCGGCAGCGGCAAGACCACCATGCTCAATGTGCTGTCCAGTTTCATTCCGCAAAACGAGCGGATCGTCACCATCGAAGACTCGGCCGAACTGCAACTGCAGCAGCCCCACGTGGTGCGCCTGGAAACCCGTCCTTGCAACATAGAGGGACGAGGCGAGGTGAGTCAGCGCGAGTTGGTGCGCAACAGTCTGCGGATGCGCCCGGACCGCATTGTGATCGGCGAAGTGCGCGGCGCCGAGGCGCTGGACATGCTGACGGCGATGAACACCGGCCACGACGGCTCGTTGACCACCATCCACGCCAACACCGCGCGCGATGCGTTGGGACGAATCGAGAACATGGTGTCGATGACCGGGGCGACCTTCCCGATCAAAGCCATGCGGCAGCAGATTGCTTCAGCCATCGATGTGGTGATTCAACTGGAGCGTCAGGAAGACGGCAAGCGCCGGCTGGTCAGCGTGCAGGAGATCAACGGCATGGAGGGCGAGATCATCACCATGACCGAAATCTTCTCCTTTACCCGTCAAGGCATGGGCGAAAATGGCGAAGTGCTCGGTGATTATCGCCCCAGTGGCATGATCCCGGCCTTCCGCGATGTGCTGGCCAAGCGCGGTATCGAGTTGCCGCTTACCATGTTCAGGCCTGAATGGATGGAGGCACGGCAGTCATGAGCCATATTCCTGGTGAATTTATTCTGATATTCCTCTGCATGGTGTTTATCGCCGTATTCCTCCTGTCCCAGGGCGTGGTGGTGCCAGTGTTCGGCGAGGCCGGCAAGATGCGCAAGCGTATCCGCGGCCGTCTGCATGTTCTGGAGAAAGCCAACAATTTGCCCAACATGCAGACGGTGTTGCGGCAGAAATACCTGACACGCTTGTCGCCACTGGAGGCCATGCTCGAGCAATTGCCCTTTATGGCGAACCTGACACAGATGATCGAGCAGGCCGGCCATGAATATCGTGCTTATCGGGTGATGTTGCTCGGGCTGCTAATGAGCACCTGTGTGGGCATCTCGATCTGGATAATCTCGTCAGTCTGGTGGATGGCGCTGCTCGCGAGCTTCGGGGTGTTCTGGTTACCCCTGCTGAAAATTTCTCGTGACCGTGGCAAACGTTTCGCTGCGTTCGAGGAAGGCCTGCCGGATGCGCTGGATGCCATGTGCCGGGCTCTGCGCGCCGGGCACCCGTTCAACGAAACCCTGCGCCTGGTCGCCGAGGAGCACAAGGGGCCGGTCGCTCATGAGTTTGGCCTGACCTTCGCCGATATCAACTATGGCAACGATGTACGCCGGGCCATGCTCGGCCTGCTGGAGCGCATGCCGAGCATGACGGTGATGATGCTGGTCACCTCGATCCTTATCCATCGCGAAACCGGCGGCAATCTGACCGAGGTGCTAGAGCGTTTGAGTCGCCTGATCCGCGGACGTTTTCGCTTTCAGCGCAAGGTCAGGACCCTGTCAGCCGAAGGGCGGATGTCGGCCTGGATACTGGTGGCCATTCCCTTCGTGCTGGCCATTGGGATCGTTATCACAAGCCCCACCTACATGCCTATGCTGCTCAATGATCCCCTAGGACATAAGCTGATCATCGGGGCTTTCTGCGCCATGTTGGTCGGGATTTTCTGGATTCGCAAAATCATCCGGATTCAGGTTTAAGCGCTATTCGCCATGTGGAGGTGCAGGTCATGGACTATTTACTCGGGTTGTTCAGTCGAGTAACAGGCAATGAAGAGATGGCGCGCCTGTTGTTTGTCGGTGCGATGAGTTTGAGTGCAGTCCTCGCGGTCATCACCGTGATGCTACTGCTGTTGGGGCTGCAGGATCCTGTGCAGCGTCGTCTGGCGTTGATCAAGCGTGGTCATTCAGGGAATTCAGGGCAGGAGGCACCGAGCAATCTGCAATTATTGCTGGAGCGGGTCGGCCAACGCTTTGGCTCGACTGAGACGGCTCAGACGTCCGCCACCCAAACCCTGTTGATGCACGCCGGTTACCGCTCACAGTCGGCAGTCCAGATGTACTGGGCGGTGCGCTTGTTGTTGCCACTGGTGTTGGTTGGCGTAGCGCTATTGGTGTTGCCAATAATCCCCAAGCTTTCTCTGATTTCGGGGTTGGCGTTGGTGTTGATAGCCGCTGCTGTTGGATGGCTGGTGCCTGCGCTGTATGTCGGAAAGCGCAAGCAGGCCAGGCAGGGCAGGCTGCGGGCGGCCTTTCCGGATGCCCTGGACCTGATGGTGGTCTGCGTGGAGTCGGGTCTGGCCTTGCCTCTGACTATTGAGCGGGTGGCAGAGGAGATGTCGGTCAGTCAGGTTGAGTTGGCTGAAGAACTGGCTACGGTCAATGCGCAAATCCGCGCGGGCATCTCCAGTACCGAGGCACTCAAACAATTGGCCGTACGCACCGGGCTGGAGGACGTACAAGGGTTAGTCAGCCTGTTGGCGCAGAGTATCCGTTTTGGTACCAGCGTGGCCGATACCTTGCGCATCTATGCCGATGAGTTCCGTGACCGGCGTACACAGGCCGCCGAAGAGATGGGGGCGAAAATCGGCACCAAGATGATATTCCCTCTGATTTTCTGTCTGTGGCCGAGCTTCTTTCTGATAGCCATTGGTCCCGCCCTGATCGGGGTATTCAAGGCATTCGGTAAGTGAACAGGAGTGTTTGTTTCGAACAGGGTTGTTGTACTGCGTAAACACGAGGTGGAGCAGGCGAGCGGAGGGTCTTGACTCCAATCGCCTGCTCCACCTCGTACTTCATCTGTATTTTTCTGCACACGTGACTGAGCCTGGCTCTTTAGGCCACTCTGGAATACGCCAGAGGCCGATCACCCAGTTTTTTCGTCCATCTGTTAATCATGACCTGGCGCTGATTGCCGCGATCACGCTCGGTGATAGGCTGGTCAAGGCAGAAGCAATAGTTACCAGACCCCCCCTTTAAGGAACACCGCGGTCAAGCGTAGGAGCTGGCGAAGCCTGCGATCTTTTGATTTTGACGGCGGAGGGATCGCTGAAGAGCAAAAGATCGCAGCCTGCGGCAGCGCCTACAGAGATTGCGTACGTCTGTTAATCACGACCTGGCGCTAATTGTCGCGATACGCTCGGTGACAGGCAGGTCAAGGCGGAAGCAATAGTTGCCAGGCACCCCTTTAAGGAACACCGACGTCGGTCAGATGTTGGAGCTGGCGAAGCCTGCGATCTTTTGATTTTGATGGTCGAGGGGAATCGCTGAAGAGCAAAAAATCGCAGCCTACGGCAGCTCCTACAGGGTAATTCAGCCAGGCTTGGATAATGTGTAGATGCCAATGCTTTCCTGCATACGACGTCTAGCCCGGCTTTGCAGCCAGGCCACTCTGAACGACGCCAGAGGCTGATCACTCATTACATGCCTCAGTTGCCGGTGGTCATTTCACCCGCTGCATCCTGGTCAAAAAACTCCGGAATCGGGTGGCTGAAGCTATTGATCCAACGCTGCATGGCCAGGTCACGTTCGGTGGCCGAAGCGGTTTGCAGTTTGGGTGAAGCAACGGTGCCGCGAATCTGTAGCTGCATCCACTGCTCGGTGCCTTTTTGCTCCTTCGAAGAGGGGCCTGGTTCAAAAGCCCAGGCACTGGTGGACAGGCAAGCCATGCACACGATCAACAGCCTCTTGGTATTCATCTCGACTCCTCGTACGTTTTACTTGGTCGCACTGGATGAGGCATCGGCTACCTCAGTTTTGCGATTCCCCTCGGAAGCCACCGCTTTCTTAGCAGAAGCCTTGAGTTTTTCCGCGCGGGTTTGAGCCTCTGCGACTTGCTGAGGACTCAAGCTTGCGCGAGTCACAAGTTCGGAAGCTGCCTTCCAGTTATCCTGATAGATCAGCAGCGTCACCATATTCAGTGCCGCCAGTGAATCTGTCTGCTTGAGTTCCATGGCGGTCATGAACTCGAAGCGTGCTTCAGGGATGCGTCGCTGATTGAGGTAGACGACCCCCAGGTCATTGCGCATCTTGTCGTCGGTGGGGGCCATCTTCACTGCACGCTCAAGGTGAGTGGTCGCGGTGGCGTAATCATTTTTGGCCGCGGCCAACTGGCCCAGGCCATGTTCCCCGTCAGCGGCCAGACAGGTGCCGATCAAGCTTTGATACAACGGCTCCGCGTCTTTTCGCCCCATCAAGCGCAGTACTCGAGCCTTGCGCAGGCGAACCTGGACCAGGTTGTCGGGCAAGCCTTCCAGATTCGCCAGGCTGGCATACAAACGGCCCTCGTTGGCCATGTTGTCGGCCAGGCTCAGGGCCAGCTCTTGCTCCGAACCGGGCTTGGCACACATAGCCGGTCGCGAAGACAGGCCATTGCTGGCACAACCTGTGAGCATTATTGTCGCCGCTATTGCAATGACTGCTTTCATCGAGTGTCCTCTGGCTACAACACGTTGAACGCCTGGCCAATGGCAATAAAGCTGGTTTGGCAAGCGCTCAACATCACCGTTAGGAGTGAGGGCAAGGCAAGTCTGATTCAGGTTCATTGCGAGAGCCCGGAGCGACTGTCGAAATCGCCATTTTCGAGGAAGAACATGCGGTAGAAGTTCGGGTCGTAATTGCGCAGCTGCTCGCCAGGCAACGACGGTAGTTGTGCATTGGCAGCCAGGGGCTGGACCAGATGCGGGGTAACGATCATCAGCAGTTCGCGCTCTTCACGGTTGATGGAGTTATCACGGAAGAAGGCGCCCAGAATCGGGATATCGCCCAGCCCCGGAAACTTGTTCACCTGGGAACTGTTGCGGGTGCTGATCAGGCCGCTGATGACGAAGCTTTCACCGTCGGCCAGGGAGATGCTGGTGTCGGTACGGCGTATGGTCAGCGCCGGGACTATGGTGCCGGCGATGCTCACAGCGTTGGTGAAGTCTAGTTCACTGACTTCCGGCGCCACCTTCAGCGCGATGCGGTTTTTCCCGACGATGGTTGGCGTCAGGGTCAGGCGGATACCGAATTCCTTGTACTCGATGGACACGTTATCGCTGCCTGAACTGGGCACCGGAATCGGTACTTCACCGCCGGCCAGGAAGCTCGCACTCTGCCCGCTGAGCGCCACCAGGCTTGGCCGCGCCAGGGTATAGGCGAAACCGCTGCCTTCGAGCGCGTTGATCGCCACCAAGGTATTGCCGGTAGCAAAATTGAGGTTGAACATGCCGTTGTCCACCGGCACCGACGGCGTGACAATGCCGCCGATGGTGGGCAAGGTTCTTGGCGAGCCGAACAGGAAGTTGCCGCGGGTGCCGAAAATCGAGGCGGAAGCCTCCTTGAGCTTGGTCCGGCTGACTTCAACGAAGCGGATATCGGTCTGCACCTGGCTCGGCAGCAGCGGGTCTTCTGAAGGCACCGTCGACACGCTGGTCAGCGCCGCGGTGGCCCTGCCCTTGACGAACACCATGCTTTGGCGCGGTTCTTTCGAACAGGCGGTCCAGACCATCAGGCTGGTGGTTCCCGGCGCTATACCGGTGAGTAAGAAGGCGTCGAGATTGTTGCCGCTGGGTTGCACGTCGGCGATTTTCGGGTCGCCTATCGCCAGTTTTGTCACCGGCACGGGGACGCGCAGTTCGTTCTGAAGTCCCTGACCGACCTCGAACGTTGCCGGCAAACTATTCAGTTGCGAACAATTGGCCGGCGCGGCCTGCGCCGCATTCACGCTGAGACCCGTCCAGAACAGGCCATGGATAATTCGCTTGAAAGCGGGCACGGTACGATAGCTCATTAAGTGCATCCTCGCTGAATAGGCCATCTTTGAGGCTAACTAGGTTGCCTCGGATCACTACAAGGGGCCTTGGTCGGCCCTCTACCCCGCCAGACCCCTGACTAATGGCCCCGGCAATATTCCTTGGTGCTACATGCAAGCAACTGCAATACGCTGTTCTGACGGAACAACGAGCGACCTTCGCTATAAACGGTTTTTAGTGATCCAGATACCTGAACTGTCGAGCCGAACGATAGGCTCGGGCTCGAAAGCAACAGCAGCTAAAGGCGGCACTTTGCGCCGACCTGACTCCCCTAAAAAGCAACCGGCAATCAAAGCAAAGAGCCGGAAAATGCTTGCCAGGACCATAGTGAGGTAACTCCTTTTGCCATGCCGCTATCTGATCGCTGAACCTAACGTGGCATTTCGAACCGTTATGTCTTCTTCTTGTTTGAAAGGTAGTTCAACCAAGGCAAAGCGCCACGCTTTGAACGAAAACTTTCGATACAGATGCTGGTTTTTTTCTGAAAGCCACGGTCAGGCCACGCAATCATTGGTATTGCGCCGGATGCTGATGGAATAAGGGGGGCTTTACGGTCCCGCGAGTTTTTATTGGGGTTTTGCGCTGCATATTTCACAAAAACGCCACTCATTGAGTGGCGTTTTCAGGCGTGCCGTTTTGTACTTTTCGAATGCAGACCAATAGTAACAATGGCATCTGACGGGATATGACCAGGAAGCTGAAAACGACTGATTGTGTAGCTCTACACCTGCGAAGTGCAGGTTGGAGTATTGGCCGCCAGGTACTGGATCACCTCTTCAAGCGTGTCTACGTCAGGAGCATTGTTCACTAACGCTTGCGAACTGCACCATGGGTAATCCAGATGCGATACCCACTCCATGATGCAGTGCAGATCAGTCGCCGGCAGGGTTTTCATGTGCTCAATGGTGATAGTGAGCCTCTCGACAAGCCCCGACTCGGGGCTGAACTGCCACTCATACAGACCGCAACCGACCCGGACTTCGCCGCCGCTCTTGTCGGACATGCCGACCAGCCATTTGCACTGGAATGTTTTGGCTTGTGGTTCAGGTGGGAGTCCCAGGCAAAAGGTATAGACGTTTTCGAAGGTCTGGCCGAATCGTCTGACCAGCACATCGCCGATGGGCCCAAGGCCTTCAACGTGGGGTGGAAATGAGATAGACCCGGTGTGCACGACCATGTCCAGTATCGCGTCTGGCGCAAAAGCCTGGGGCAACAAATGGGGGCGGTTACCGTCCTTGGCTTTTATGTACTGTCGAATCGATTGTTGAGCAGTATTCATTGTTTGTCCGTGGCATCCCTGGCGCTTTGGTAAGTGTCTCGGTTATCGAACAGGAAATGATATCGACGGCCCGCCAGTCAAGCTGAGCGGGCCGTTTGTTTTACATCGACAGAATCAACCGGCCAGCGAACAGAATCAGGATCACCCCCATGGTTCGTTCGAACCAGTGCCCCATGCGCATGAACAGCAATCGCACCCGCGCGCTGGAAAAAAACAGCGCCACGATCACGAACCACAAGGCATTCACGAAACACATCCACAGCCCGTACAGCGCCTGAATCTGCAGCGGCGTCGTGGCGCTGATGATGGTCGTGAAGATCGCCAGGAAAAACAGCGTGGCCTTGGGGTTGGTGGCGTTGGTCAGAAACCCCGTGCTGAAGGCCTTGAACAAGGTCTGTCGTTCAGCTGACGCTTCTGCACCCTTGTCGCCTTCAATTGCCGATTTGGGTTTGCTGCGTATCAAGCTCACGCCGAGGTACAAAATGTAGGCGCCCCCCACAACCTTGGCCACCGTCAACAACCAGGGCGTGGTGTGCATCAGCGCGCCGACGCCGAGCAAGGTGTAAAGCACATGCACGGAAATGCCCGCGCCGATGCCCAGCGCCGTGCAAATCCCCACTAAGCGGCCGAAACGCACGCTTTGGCGGATGGTCACGGCGAAGTCCGGTCCGGGAGCAACCACGGCCAGAAAGTGGATCGTTGCCAGCGCCAGAAACTCGCCCAGGTAATTCGAAAACATCTCAGCTCCAGAAAGTCAGGGGTGAAGCATTGCCGCGATAGCCGACAAAGAAGGAAAGGCTCAATCGCGGGTCGTCCACCCCCGGGGTCACCGAGTGCATGCAGCGCGAATTGAACATGATGAAATCACCCGGCTCAGGACGAATCTCCAGGGTCGGGGGGCCGAGCAAGGCCGGGTCGATGCCGTAACTGTCGCCACGCATTTCGTCGAACTGGTCCGGAGAAATGTCGTGGTCCCACATCTGCAACGCGCCGCCCTCGGTCGGCATGTTCAGATAGACGTTGCAGGCGAACTGCGCTTCCAGGCTTTTGGCCTGGAAGCTGTCCGGGGCATCCTTGGCGAAAATGTCGTGATGGGCGAGGAAGCACACCCCGGGTTTCACGACCCGGGATAGCCCCACATACATCTTGCGGCCATAGAGATTTTCCAGATGCGCCCCCGCCGGCCAAGACTCGTCGAGCATGCAGCGCAACGTGTCGACAGGAGAGGAGTAGGGCGCACAACGGCTGCGCAATTCGGCGATATTGCTGGTGGCGCGCTCGAAGTAATCCTCGATCAGCAGCGGCTGGTTTTCCGCTTCATAAAACGCCATGCCAATGCGACCGATGCTCGGCGCGTTGATGTAGCCTTCGAAGCCAGGGGCGAGGATCTTGTCGCCGATCTGGATCGCCAGTGGCTGAGGCAACAAGCCTTTGACGCGGATGGCGAGGACTTCTTCGTTGGCCAGTTTTTGTATGCACGTCTCATCGAGACGCTCGACGTCAAGCATCATGTTTTTAGGTCCATCTATCGATAGTCAACAGAGCCCGCGAATGCAGGCTCCCCCGGCGTCAGGCGATGACAGGGCCGACATCGCCCAAATGCTCAATCCACGCTGTAGTGGACTGACAGCGCTCCCTTTTTTTGTGAAAGGGAAGCGATCGTGACCGTGCCCAAATCCTTCAGGCTCCGTACATGGGTGCCGCCGCAGCCGTAGGCGGGCAGTTCACCGAAACCGATTTCCCGGGCGCCTTCGCGCAACGACGTCAGGCGCGGCAGGTCATGGGCGATCCATTGCTTGATGCCGTGTTGAATCGTCTGGGCATCGACCTCCTGCGCGCTTTCAGCCGGCTTGAACTGGACACGTCCTTCATCCGGCCAGTGATGAGCCTTGATCGGCATCCAGCCCATCGCCTGGACGAAGTGACCAATCAGGTGACCCGCCGAATGCATGCGTGTGTTGAACCGGCGTCGTTGCTCGTCGACCCGGATCTGGATCATGCCGAGTTTTACCGGGTGGTCGACGAAGTGGATGATCCGGTCCGGGTCCTGAACCACGCGCAGCACCTGGCTTTCGCCGATCCAGCCGGTATCCCAGGGTTGCCCGCCGCCTTGGGGATGAAACAGTGTGGCGCGCAGTACCACAGCGAATTCGTTCTCCTGGGGTGTACATTCCAGGACTTCCACATTGGCCTTGAGCTCATCACTATGGAAGAAGAGGCGAAGCGTCATATTCCATGCTCTTATTAAAGTTTCTATTTTTATTATATGAACCGTGGAATTGCGTGATAATCCTTTCAATCATCAAAGGACTGTTGCGCTGTGAGCATAAATCTTCCCCTGCCGCTGCTCGGTGAAATGGCGATTTTCGTCAAGGTTGTCGAGACTGGCAGTTTCTCCGAAGCGGCGCGTCAATTGGGCTCTTCACCCTCCGCGGTGAGTCGCAGCATTTCACGCTTGGAGAAGGCGCTCGCCACGCGGCTGCTGCAACGAACCACGCGTAAGCTGCGCCTGAGCGACGGTGGTGAAGAGGTGTTCAAGCGTTGCCAGGAGATGGTCAGCGCAGCGAAGTCGGTGATGGAAATCAGCGGTCAGTTCACCCATGAAGCCGAAGGGCTGGTGCGCGTCAGCGTGCCCAAGGCCGTCGGGCGATTCGTGATTCATCCGCACATGCCGGAATTTCTGCGGCGCTATCCCAAAGTGAATGTGGAGTTGTTGCTCGAGGACCGTCAGGTGGATTTGATCGACGACAACGTCGATCTGGCGATCCGTATTACCGACCGACCGCCTGCAGGGCTGGTGGGGCGGCAGTTGCTGACCATCGATCATTTGCTCTGCGCAACGCCGCAGTACTTGGCTGAGCACGGCACGCCGACTCATCCCCATGACTTGCTCAACCACAGCTGTATTTATCTGGGTGAAACCCCGAGCGATGCGCGCTGGAAATTCAAGAAAGGCAGCAAAGCCGTGACCGTCGGCGTACGCGGACGTTACGCCGCCAATCACACGGGCGTGCGACTGGGCGCGGTATTGCAACACATCGGAATCGGCAGCCTGCCGTACTTCACCGCCCGTTATGCGCTGGAACAAGGGCTGATCGTGCAGGTACTGCCGGACTGGACTTTTCTGGCCTCCTACCATGGAGGCGCCTGGCTGCTGCATTCGCCAACCCGCTATCTACCGCCCAAATTACGGGTGCTTATCGACTATCTGGTGGAATGCCTGGAGAAGGAGCCAACCTTGAGCAGGCCGGGTAAGCCAGGTGCATTGGGCAAGGTCGCGGCGGAGTATGAGTTACCCGAGAGTGACGGGTTGCTTTGATCTTTCACGAACCAATAAAAAGGCCCGCATATTCAACCATGCGGGCCTTTTGCATTACTGACTGTGGGATCAGTGCTTGCTGTCCTGGTTCGACATCGCCAGCAGCTGTTTTTCCTGATTCCAGTCGAACGGTTCGTCGTTCTGTTCGGCTTCGAAGCGACGCTCTTCGAGGGCCTGGTACAGGTCGATTTCATCATCGGGCATGTAATGCAGGCAGTCACCGGCGAAGTACCACAGCAGGTCGCGCGGGACCAGGTGGGCGATTTGCGGATAACGAGTGATCACCTGACACAGAATGTCCTGGCCCAGGTATTGGCTTTCGATCGGGTCGACCGGCAGCAATGCACGCAGTTCGTCGAAGCGCTCCAGGAACAAGGCATGGCTTTCTTCGGGAACCTGTTCGGCCTCACCTACGGCGACCAGGATGCTGCGCAGGTGGTCGAGCAAGACGAGATGATCGGCAACGACATTGGACACGAGATAAGTCCTCAAGAGCAAAACGGGCGCGAGAGTATAAGCTCCTGCGCCCCTTTTTCACATGATAAAGAGTCCCATGCAAGACACAGGGTCCGCCGGATCAGCGGACCTTGCCTTTGGCCAATACCAGTTCCTTTGGGTCGAAATCATCGACATCAATCACCTTGCGTCGTGCCACTTCTGCCTCGCGCAAGGTCTGGGCTTCAACCGGTTGCAAGACGCCAGCCTCCAGGGCGGTATCGATGACAGATTCTCCGAGAGTGGGTTTGACCTGGCGACTTTTCAGTGCCGTATTGAGTTTTTTCTGTAGCGGCTTGGCGGCGTTCAGCAAATCGCAAGCGTGCTGCAGGGCGCCGACCGAGTCTTCTGGTGATTGCGGGCGATAGCAGCCGCCCAGTAACTCTTCAAGCGTTGGATCGCCCTTGGCGCGGCTGATGACGGCTGCTACTTGGGCGGCCAGTCTGTCTGATGGGCCTCTGTGTCGACGACCGAACGGAAACACCATCACCCGCAGCAAGCATCCAAGCACCTTGTTCGGGAAGTTGGTCAGCAGTTCGTCCAGCGCACGTTCGGACTGGCCTAGGCTCTCTTCCATAGCCCAGGCGAACAGCGGGTGCATATGCTCGGGCGAATCGAGATCGTGATAACGCTTGAGTGCGCCGGAGGCCAGATACAGGTAGCTGAGTACATCGCCCAGACGTGCGGACAGCCGTTCGCGGCGCTTCAGTTCACCGCCCAGCAGCATCATGCTCAGGTCTGCAAGCAGGGCGAAGGCCGCGGCCTGACGGTTGAGGGCGCGGAAATAGCCTTGGCTGAGCTTGTCCCCGGGCACGTGTTCGAAATGCCCAAGACCGAGGTTCAGCACCAGGGTGCTGGCGGCGTTGCTCACGGCAAAACCAATGTGGTCGAGCAGCAGTGCATCGAACTCGATCAGTGCCTGTTGTTTGTCTTCGCGGTGGGCGAGGGCCATTTCCTTGAGCACGAACGGATGGCAGCGAATAGCGCCCTGGCCGAAGATCATCAAGTTACGTGTCAGGATGTTCGCACCTTCGACCGTGACCGAAATGGGCGCACCTTGCCAGCTACGCGCCAGGTAGTTGTTCGGGCCCATGATGATGGCCCTGCCGCCGTGAACATCCATGGCGTGGCTGATGCATTCGCGGCCGCGTTCGGAGAGGTGGTATTTGATAATGGCCGAGGGCACCGACGGTTTTTCGCCGAGGTCGACCGCGTTGGCGGTGAGCATCCGTGCGCTGTCCATCAGCCAGGTACTGCCGGCGATCCGCGCCAGTGCTTCCTGAATGCCTTCGAAGGCTGACAGCGGTGCGTTGAATTGTTCGCGAACCTGCGCGTACTGGCCCGTCACCAGACTGGTGAACTTACCCGCAGCGGTACCGATGGCGGGCAGCGAAATGGAACGCCCGACTGACAGGCAGTTCATCAACATCATCCAGCCTTCACCGAGCATCTCCTGACCGCCGATGATGAATTCCAGCGGTACGAACACATCCTTGCCGGAGTTCGGGCCGTTCATGAATGAGGCGCCCAGCGGCAGGTGACGGCGACCGATTTCTACACCGGGGGTCTGGGTTGGAATCAAGGCGAGGCTGATCCCCAGGTCGACTTTGTCGCCCAGTAGATGGTCCGGGTCATAGGCCTTGAACGCCAGGCCGATCAAGGTCGCCACCGGGCCGAGGGTGATGTAGCGTTTTTCCCAGTTAAGGCGCAGGCCGAGGGTTTCCTTGCCTTCCCATTCACCTTTGCAGATCACCCCGGTGTCGGTCATCCCGCCGACGTTGGAGCCTGCCATCGGACCCGTCAGGGCAAAGCAGGGAATATCGTCGCCGCGTGCCAGCCGTGGCAGGTAATGATTGCGTTGTTCGTCGGTGCCGTAATGCAGCAGCAGTTCCGCCGGGCCGAGGGAGTTGGGCACCATGACGGTGGATGCCAGGTCGCCGCTGCGGGTCGCCAGTTTCATCGCCACTTGGGAGTGGGCATAGGCCGAGAAGCCTTTGCCGCCGTATTCCTTGGGGATGATCAGGGCAAAAAAGCCATGTTGTTTAATGTGCTCCCAAGCCTTGGGCGGCAGATCCATCAACTGGCTGATCTGCCAATCGCTGACCATGGCACAGAGCTCTTCGGTCGGGCCATCGATGAAGGCTTGTTCCTCTTCGCTCAGTTGCGCTTTTGGATAAGCCAGCAGCTTGTTCCAGTCCGGGCGGCCACTGAACAGCTCGCCGTCCCACCAGACCGTGCCGGCTTCAATGGCTTCACGTTCGGTTTGCGACATCGGTGGCAGGTTTTTTTGAAACCAGCCGAATATTGGCGCCGTGAAGAGTTTTCGGCGCAGATCCGGCAGCAACAGGAAAGCAGCCACGGCTGCGAGCATCACCCACAAAATCAGCATTAACCAGACGGGGGCATGGCTCGCATGGCTGAAGATGCCCATCGCCAGCAGATAGACAGCGATGATGCCCAAGGCGGGCAGAGGCGCAGTGCGGCGATGTGCCAGGTAGGCAATCCCGACCACCAGAATCAGTATCCACAACAGCAACATATTCAATTCTCCATGAAGCCAGGGACCAAACCACTTTCAGAGCTTAGACGGCATCCATAAAAATGGGTGGTCAGAGCATGAGTCTGAGCGTGTAGGAAGCAACGGCTGAAATTCGTCAGTTATTTCGAGGGCGGACGGTTAAGCGCTTTTGTCGACAGGGCGGCAAACGCTGATATTTGGCCGAAACGTCGTTATCTCTGTGCTGAAGGTGTCGCTAGACTCGTGGCTTCCCCCAGGAGATTGTTCCCATGCACGCATGTCTGAGCCCCGGCCGCTTCATCGACAGTGACCACCCCTCGGTGGTGGAGTTCGCCGAAAAACATCGTGGCGCCGGGCGCGATCCGCTCGAACAGGCGATCAATCTCTATTACGCAGTGCGTGAGGCCGTGCGCTACAACCCTTACACCTTCAGTCGCGATCCAGAGACCTTGCGCGGCAGCTATGCGCTGGCGGCGGGGGAGAGTTATTGCGTGCCCAAGGCCACGCTGCTGGCAGGTGCAGCCCGGCATTGCGGGATCCCGGCGCGTATCGGTCTGGCGGATGTGCGTAATCATTTGTCGACGCCACGTCTGCTCGAATTGCTCAAAAGCGATGTGTTCGCCATGCACGGCTACACCGAGTTATATCTGAACGATCGTTGGGTCAAAGCCACCCCAGCGTTCAATCAACAACTCTGTGAACTGTTCAACGTCGCGCCGCTGGAGTTCGACGGGATCAACGACAGCGTGTTCCACCCCTTCAACCGTGATGGCGAGCAGTTGATGGAATATCTGATCGATCACGGCCAGTTCACCGATGTGCCTGAAGCGTTCTTTTTCGAACACCTGGAAAAGTGCTATCCGCATCTGTTCGGTGAGCAACTGCCAGTGCTGCTGGGTGACATGCAGAGCGATTTGAGTCACGTCTGATCCGGCGTATGCTGCCTGCGCATTCATCCAAAAAGGGGCGGTCATGCTGAAGATCTGGGGTCGGAAAAATTCGTCGAATGTCAGGAAGCCGTTATGGGCCGCCGAAGAACTGGGCCTGGCCTATGAAGCCATCGACGCCGGCGGGGCCTTTGGCGTGGTCGACACGCCTGAGTACCGCGCGATGAATCCCAACGGCCGTGTGCCGGTGATTGAAGACGACGGTTTTGTGCTGTGGGAATCCAACACTATTGTCCGTTATCTGATGGCTCGGCATGCCAGTGGTACTGCCTGGTACCCGACAGACCTGCAGGCCCGTGCCTCTGCCGAAAAGTGGATGGACTGGACTACCTCAAGTTTTGCTACCCCGTTCCGCACGGTGTTCTGGGGCGTGTTGCGCACCCCGGAAGATCAGCAGGACTGGCCGGCCATCAAGGCTGCGATCAAGGAGTGCGACGATCTGCTGTCGATGGCCGATCAAGCGCTGGCGGCTAAACCGTATCTGTCCGGCGATGAGATCGGCATGGGCGACGTTCCCTTGGGCAGCTTCATTTATGCCTGGTTCGAGATGCCGATCGAGCGTGCGCCGCAGCTTCATTTGCAGGCTTGGTACGAGCGCCTGAAACAGCGTCCGGCATATCGCAAAGCCGTCATGACCGCGTTGACTTAATACTCACTATCGACACGCTTGACTGTACTTGTGCGGCAGCGACAAGCACCATTGCGCTCATGCGCCGCGGTTGCATTGCTCGCCGCCCGCCCTTATTTATTCCTTTCTTCCCTTCTTGGTGCGTAAATCCGATATGAGTTCCGCTCTGTCCATCCGGCAGCTAACCAAAACCTACGGCAACGGTTTCCAGGCCTTGAGTGGTATCGATCTGGACGTCGCCGAAGGTGACTTTTTCGCCTTGCTCGGCCCCAACGGCGCCGGCAAATCCACGACCATCGGCATTCTCTCGACCCTGGTGAACAAGACCAGCGGAACGGTGAACATTTTCGGTCACGACCTGGACAAGAATCCTGCAGCACTCAAACGCTCCATCGGCGTGGTGCCCCAGGAGTTCAACTTCAACCAGTTCGAAAAAACCTTCGACATCGTCGTGACCCAGGCCGGTTACTACGGCATTCCGCCGAAAATCGCCAAGGAACGCGCCGAGCAGTACCTGACCCAATTGGGCCTGTGGGACAAGCGCGATGTGCCGTCGCGCTCCCTGTCCGGCGGCATGAAGCGCCGACTGATGATCGCCCGTGCGCTGGTGCACGAACCGCGCCTGCTGATCCTCGACGAACCGACGGCGGGGGTGGACATCGAATTGCGTCGCTCGATGTGGACGTTCCTCACCGAACTGAACAAGAAAGGCATCACCATCATCCTCACCACCCACTACCTGGAAGAGGCTGAGCAGTTGTGCCGTAACATCGGCATCATCGACCACGGCACCATTGTCGAGAACACCAGCATGAAGCAGTTGCTCAGCCAACTGCATGTCGAAACCTTCCTGCTGGATATGAAGAACACGTTGCAAGTGGCCCCGCAGTTGCTCGGTTACCCGACCAAACTGATCGACAGTCATACCCTGGAAGTTCAGGTCGACAAGGCCATGGGCATTACCGCTCTGTTCACCCAATTGGCGCAGCAGAACATCGAAGTGTTGAGCCTGCGTAACAAAACCAATCGCCTCGAGGAGTTGTTTGTGTCCCTGGTGGAGAAGAATCTGTCGAAGGTGGCGGTATGAGTTCCGAGCTGCAACCCAACCTCGTTGCCCTCAATACCATCGTCTACCGTGAGGTCAAGCGCTTCACCCGGATCTGGCCGCAGACCCTGCTGCCGCCGGCCATCACCATGGTTTTGTACTTCGTGATTTTCGGCAACCTGATCGGTCGGCAGATCGGCGACATGGGTGGCTTCACTTACATGGAGTACATCGTGCCGGGGCTGATCATGATGTCGGTGATCACCAACTCCTACGGCAACGTGGTGTCGAGCTTTTTTGGCAGCAAGTTCCAGCGTTCCATCGAAGAATTGATGGTGTCGCCGGTGTCCCCGCATACGATTCTGATCGGCTACACCCTGGGCGGCGTGCTGCGCGGGTTGATGGTCGGGATCATCGTGACCCTGCTGTCGCTGTTTTTCACTCATTTACAGGTGCATCACTTGGGCGTGACCGTTCTGGTGGTGGTGCTGACGGCGACAATCTTCTCGCTGCTGGGCTTCATTAACGCGGTATTTGCACGCAACTTCGATGATATTTCGATTATCCCGACGTTCGTGCTGACGCCGTTGACGTACTTGGGCGGGGTGTTCTACTCGATCAGCTTGCTGCCACCGTTCTGGCAGACCGTGTCGCTGGCCAACCCGGTGCTGCACATGGTCAACGCCTTCCGTTACGGCATCCTCGGTGTGTCGGATATCAAGATCAGCGTGGCGATCACCTTCATGCTGATAGCGACTGTTGTGCTGTATATCGGTTGTGCGCGGTTACTGGTGAGTGGGCGTGGGATGCGTACCTAAGGAAGACCGAGTCGCCTTCATCGCGGGCAAGCCCGCTCCCACAGTGAATTGGAGTTGGCCACATCATTTGTGAACGACACAGATCCCTGTGGGAGCGGGCTTGCCCGCGATGACGTCAGCCCAGACACCGCAAAAAAAAACGGCCTCCGCATTGGAGGCCGTTTTTCATTCTTACATCCGGCTTTTCTTACGCCGCTTCCACTGCCGCCCAACCCACCAGCGCCAATACATCATCACCAGACAATAGGCGAGGGCACCCAGCACCAACCCCGTGACCACCGAGCCGAGCAAGAACGGTTGCCACAGGCTCGAAAGTTCGCCGCTGATCCATTCCCAGGTCAATTCATCCGGCAGGCTGCGGGCGGGAACATCCATCAACCAGGCACCGGTCTGGTAAGTGCAAAAGAACACCGCCGGCATGGTAATCGGGTTGGTCAGCCAGACCAGGCTGACGGCAATCGGCATGTTGCCGCGCACCACAATCGCAAGGATGGCCGCCAACAGCATCTGCAACGGGATGGGCAGGAACGCCGCGAACAAACCGACCGCCATGGCCCGTGCGACGGAGTGGCGATTGAGGTGCCAGAGGTTCGGGTCATGCAGCAGGGTGCCGAGAAAGCGTAAGGATTTGTGTTCCCTGATGCTGGTCGGGTCTGGCATGTAACGTTTGAATAAGCGCCGGGGCATAAGGCTTCTCGGTCGGTTCAGGCGGCAAGTATGTCTGGATTCTACGAACCGCCCATTCAGACTTTGTGACAATTGATAACGACAGACGTGCGGCGCACCGGCTAAGCCTAGGGAGGGGACTCTCAAGGACGGGCTTATGCGCACAGGGATGATGGCGCTGGCGTTGGGTCTGCTGGCCCTGCGTTTTTTACCGGCATTACCGCCGGCGGGGTTGTGGCTGTTGCTGCCGGTAGCGGGTTTGATGTTGCTGCCGTTTCGCACCTTTCCCCTGGCATTTTTTCTGTTCGGTTTCAGTTGGGCGGGCGTGAATGCACAGTGGGCGCTGAATGATCGCCTGGCACTGAATCTTGATGGCGAGACTCGCTGGGTCGAAGGTCGTGTGAGCGGGTTACCGCAACAGGCCGAGAATGTGGTGCGTTTTGAACTGACGGACAGTCAGTCGCGTCGCACCAGACTGCCTCGGCATCTGCGCCTGGCCTGGTATGGCGGGCCGCCCGTCAACAGCGGCGAACGTTGGCGACTGGCCGTCAAATTGAAGCGGCCTGCCGGATTGCTCAATCCGCATGCGTTCGATTACGACGCCTGGTTACTGGCCCGACATATCGGTGCCACCGGCACCGTCAAAGATGGCCAGCGATTGATGGAAGCACAGTGGGCCTGGCGCGACGGCATCCGCCAGCGTTTGCAGGCCGTGGATGCCCAGGGACGAACGGGGGCGCTGACGGCGTTGGTGTTGGGGGATGGCGCCGGGTTGAGTCGTGAGGACTGGCAGGTGCTGCAAGACACCGGCACCGTGCATCTATTGGTGATTTCCGGGCAGCACATTGGTTTGCTGGCGGGAGTGGTGTATCTGCTGATTGCCGGATTGGCTCGTTATGGTTTGTGGCCCAAGCGCTTGCCGTGGTTACCTTGGGCATGCGGAATGGCGTTCGCGGCGGCGCTCGGTTATGGGCTGCTGGCCGGCTTCGAAGTGCCGGTGCGGCGAGCCTGCCTGATGATCGGTCTGGTGCTGTTATGGCGACTACGGTTTCGTCACCTTGGCGCATGGTGGCCGCTGTTGCTGGCGCTTGACGGTGTTTTGCTGTTGGACCCGCTGGCGAGCCTGCAACCGGGCTTCTGGTTGTCCTTTGCGGCGGTCGCGGTGCTGATTTTTACTTTTGGCGGGCGATTGGGGGCGTGGCGCTGGTGGCAAACCTGGACTCGCGCCCAATGGCTGATCGCGATCGGACTGTGCCCGCTGCTGTTGGTGCTGGGGTTGCCGATCAGTCTCAGCGGGCCGCTGGCCAATTTGTTGGCTGTGCCATGGGTCAGCCTGGTGGTCCTGCCGCCGGCTCTGCTTGGGACGGTGTTGTTGCCCGTTCCGTATGTGGGCGAAGGATTGCTGTGGTTGGCTGGCGGTCTGATCGACCTTCTATTCAAGGGGTTGGCGTTGATCGCCGGGCAATTGCCCGCGTGGGTGCCGGTGGCGGTAACGTTGTGGATATGGGCGATCGGCATGTTGGGGGCCTTTTTGCTGTTATTGCCGCGAGGCGTGCCGTTGCGCCCGTTGGGCTGGCCGATGTTGCTGTTACTGGTTTTTGCGCCCCGGCACACGTTACCCGAAGGCATGGCCGAGGTCTGGCAGCTGGATGTCGGTCAGGGTTTGGCAATCCTGGTGCGTACCCGCCATCACACCTTGCTGTATGACGCCGGGCCACGGTTCGGCGATATCGACCTGGGTGAACGGGTGGTGCTGCCGTCATTGCGCAAACTGGGCGTGAACGGGCTCGATCTGATGCTGATCAGCCATGCCGATACCGATCATGCCGGCGGTGCGCGAGCAATTGCCAGCGCAATACCGGTGAAGCAAGTACTGAGTGGCGATCACCTGGGCTTGCCAGACGAATTGCACGCCGAGGGCTGCGAGAGCGGTCAGCAATGGACCTGGGACGGCGTGAAGTTTCAGCTCTGGCAGTGGCCGTCTGCCAGCGACAGTAATCAGAAATCCTGCGTGTTGCAGATCGAGGCCAACGGCGAGCGATTGCTGCTGACCGGCGATATCGATGCCGCAGCCGAACGGGCGCTGCTCGACGGTCCATTGGCGGTGCCGACGGATTGGCTGCAGGCCCCGCACCATGGCAGTCGCAGTTCGTCTTCAATGGCGTTGCTCAGCGTATTGCAACCCAAAGCGGTGCTGATCTCCCGTGGCAATGGCAATTCTTTCGGCCATCCCCATCCCACGGTCGTGGCGCGGTATCAAAAGCGCGGTGTGGTGATCTATGACAGCGCCGAGCAAGGTGCCATTCGTCTGCAACTGGGACGCTTCAAGCCGCCGTGGACGATGCTTCAAGAACGGCGCTTCTGGCGCGGTCCGCCACCCTCCAGCCAGTAACCCGAACTATTGAAGCCCGACCGGATGCGACATCCCGGTCTTCGGTGCGTCCACCCCCTATGTTAGAGTGGCGCACTTTTCGAGGGGACTGTCACTGTGTGGGAATTGGTCAAATCCGGCGGCTGGATGATGCTGCCGATCATTCTGAGTTCCATCGCCGCCATGGCGATCGTCGCCGAGCGTCTGTGGACGCTGCGTGCCAGTCGCGTGACCCCGGAGCATTTGCTCGGGCAGGTCTGGGTCTGGATCAAAGACAAACAACTCAATAAAGAAAAACTCAAGGAACTGCGCGCCAACTCTCCGTTGGGCGAGATCCTGGCCGCCGGTCTGGCGAACTCCAGGCATGGTCGCGAGATCATGAAAGAGTGCATCGAAGAGGCTGCAGCGCGGGTGATTCATGAGCTCGAGCGCTACATCAATGCGCTGGGCACCATTGCCGCCATGGCCCCATTGCTGGGGTTGCTGGGTACCGTACTGGGCATGATCGATATTTTCAGTGCGTTCATGGGCTCGGGCATGGGCACCAACGCCTCAGTGCTGGCCGGGGGTATTTCCAAGGCGCTGATCACCACCGCCGCCGGTCTGATGGTCGGTATCCCGGCGGTGTTCTTCCACCGTTTCCTGCAACGCCGGATCGATGAACTGGTGGTGGGCATGGAGCAGGAAGCGATCAAGCTGGTCGAGGTAGTGCAGGGTGACCGCGACGTGGATCTGGCTGAGGGCAAAGCGTGAAATTCCGTCGTAAACCGCGGGAAACGGTAGACATCAACCTCGCGTCGTTGATCGACGTGGTGTTTATCCTGCTGCTGTTTTTCGTTGTGACCACCACCTTCACCCGTGAAACCCAGTTGCGCGTCGACTTGCCGGAAGCAGTCAGCGGTTCCCCGGCCGAGGACCAGCAGGCCAAGCAACTGGACATCGCCATCAGCGCCGAAGGTGTGTTCTCCGTGAACAACCAGTTATTGCCGAAGAATGACCTGACCAGCCTGATGGAAGCGCTGCAGAAAGAATCCAATGGTGACACCAACTTGCCATTGTCCATCAGTGCCGATGGCAAGACCCCCCATCAGTCCGTCATCACTGCGATGGACGCTGCCGGCAAGCTCGGCTTCAGTCACTTGCGCATGACCACTGTCGAGGCGGCGCCGGCGTCCTGATGGCCATGTCCGATCGATTGCTCGCCGCGTGGTATGAAGGTCATCCGGCGTTGAAGCTGTTGCAGCCGCTTGAATGGCTGTATCGGCGCGTGGTTACCGGCAAGCGCAAGCGCTTTTTAGCGGGCGAGGGCGAGATCTACCAACCGCCGGTGCCGCTGATCGTGGTCGGCAACATCACGGTGGGCGGCACCGGCAAGACGCCGCTGATCCTGTGGATGATCCAGCATTGCCAGCGCAGCGGGCTGCGGGTCGGCGTGGTCAGCCGTGGTTACGGTGCAAAACCTTCGCAACTGCCGTGGCGGGTCGAGGCCAATCAAAGTGCGGACGTGGCGGGCGATGAACCGTTGTTGATCGTTCAGCGCACCGGCGTGCCGCTGATGATCGACCCGGACCGCAGCCGCGCAGTCAAAGCCTTGCTGGCGAGTGAGCCGTTGGACCTGATCCTCTCCGACGACGGCATGCAGCATTACCGGCTGGCCCGGCACCTGGAACTGGTGCTGATCGATGCCGCCCGGGGGCTGGGCAACCAGCGTTGCCTGCCGGCCGGGCCGTTGCGCGAACCGATCGAGCGTCTGCAAAGCGTCGATGCGGTGCTTTATAACGGCGCCGCGGCCGACCGCATCGACGGTTTTGCCTTCCAGCTGCAACCCACCGCGCTGGTCAATCTGCAAAGCGGCGAACGCCGGCCTCTCGACCACTTCCCCGCAGGCCAGGCCATTCACGCCGTGGCCGGGATTGGCAATCCCCAGCGTTTCTTCACGACCCTCGAAACGCTACACTGGCGGCCAGTGCCGCATGCATTTGCCGACCACGCCGAGTACAGCGTGCAGGCCTTGAATTTCACACCGTCATTGCCAGTGGTGATGACGGAAAAGGACGCGGTGAAGTGCCGTGCCTTCGCCGCCGCCGATTGGTGGTACCTGGCGGTCGATGCTGCGCCATCGCCGGCCTTCGTGGCCTGGTTCGATACGCAGCTGATACGCCTGTTGCCGGCTCGTCTTTTGCCTTAACTCCGTTTCTATCCAGGGAATGTTCATGGACACCAAATTGCTCGATATTCTCGCTTGCCCGATCTGCAAAGGTCCGCTCAAGCTCAGCGCCGACAAAACCGAGCTGATCAGCAAGGGCGCTGGCCTCGCATACCCGATTCGCGACGGCATCCCGGTGATGCTCGAAAGTGAAGCGCGCACCCTGACCACCGACGAGCGTCTGGATAAATGACCACAGCCTTTACCGTTGTCATTCCATCGCGCTATGCCTCCACCCGTCTGCCGGGCAAACCCCTGCTGCTGATCGCCGGCAAGCCGATGATCCAGCACGTCTGGGAACAGGCGAGCAAAAGCAGTGCCCAGCGCGTGGTCGTGGCCACTGACGATGCGCGCATCATCGAGGCCTGCAAAGGCTTTGGCGCCGAAGTGGTGCTGACGCGCGAAGACCACAATTCCGGCACCGACCGTCTGGCCGAAGTCGCGGCAAAACTGGGCCTGGCCCCGGACGCTATCGTGGTCAACGTTCAGGGCGACGAGCCATTGATTCCGCCGAGCGTGATCGATCAGGTCGCCGCTAACCTGGCTGCCCACACCGAAGCGCGCATGGCCACCCTGGCCGAGCCGATCGAAGACGTGGAAACCCTGTTCAATCCCAACGTGGTCAAGGTGGTCAGTGACCTCAATGGCCTGGCGCTGACGTTCAGTCGTGCCACCTTGCCGTGGGCTCGCGACGCGTTCGCCAAGAGCCGCGAGCAATTGCCGGAAGGTGTGCCATATCGCCGCCACATCGGCATTTATGCCTATCGCGCCGGTTTTCTGCATGACTTCGTCGCCTGGGGCCCGTGCTGGCTGGAAAACACCGAATCTCTGGAGCAACTGCGGGCGCTCTGGCACGGTGTACGGATTCACGTTGCCGATGCGCTGATCGCGCCGCCCACCGGCGTCGATACCATTGAAGACCTCGAGCGCGTTCGTCGCTTGCTGGAGGCCTGATGCGGGTTCTGTTCGTCTGCCTGGGCAATATCTGCCGTTCCCCCACGGCCGAAGGCGTATTGCGGCACAAACTGCGTGAGGCGGGGCTGGCCGATCAAGTCGAGGTGGCTTCCGCAGGCACCGGTGACTGGCACGTCGGCAAGGCCCCGGACAAGCGCAGCCAGGCCGCGGCCAAGTTGCGCGGTTATGACTTGTCGGCCCAGCGTGCGCAGCAAGTCAGTCGTGCCGATTTCGCCACCTACGACCTGATTCTGGCGATGGACAACAGCAACCTGCGTCACCTCAAGGCCCTGCAACCTGCCAAGGGCAAGGCCGAACTGGACCTGTTCCTGCGTCGCTTCCAGTCGGAAATCGATGAAGTGCCGGATCCTTATCACGACAGCGACCAGGGTTTCGAACAGGTACTGGACCTGATCGAGCGCGCCAGCGACCTGCTGGTGATCGAATTGAAGGGACGGTTATGAGTTTGCAGGTCCATCCGCTGGTGTCGCTCAAGCCGTTCAACAGCTTTGGCGTGGATGTTCAGGCCCGGCTGTTTGCCGAAGCCCATAGCGATGCCGACGTGCGCGAAGCCCTGGCCTATGGGTTGGCACATGATGTGCCCGTGCTGGTGATCGGTGGCGGCAGCAATTTGCTGCTGACCGCTGATGTCCAGGCACTGGTGCTGCGCATGGCCACGCGAGGGATTCGCCTACTGAGCGATGACGGCAACCAGGTGGTGATCGAAGCCGAGGCGGGCGAGCCGTGGCATCCGTTTGTGCAGCACACGCTGACGCAAGGGTTGTCGGGGCTGGAAAACCTCAGCCTGATTCCTGGCACTGTGGGCGCGGCACCGATGCAGAACATCGGCGCTTACGGCGTCGAGATCAAAGACGTGTTTGCCGGCCTGACGGCCCTTGATCGCCAGACCGGCGAGCTGCGGGATTTCACGCTGGCCGAGTGCAACTTCGCCTACCGCGACAGCCTGTTCAAACAGGAACCGGGGCGCTGGTTGATCCTGCGGGTGCGTTTCACCCTCACGCGCACCGCGCACCTGCACCTGGAATACGGGCCGGTTCGCCAGCGCCTGACGTCGCTGGGCATTGATCACCCGACGCCTACCGATGTCAGCCAGGCCATTTGCAGCATTCGCAACGAAAAACTCCCGGACCCGGCGGTGCTCGGCAATGCCGGCAGCTTCTTCAAGAACCCCTTGGTGCCGACGACATTGGTGGCGCAACTCAAGGAGCAATACCCGGAACTGGTGGCCTACGCGCAACCTGACGGGCAAATGAAACTGGCGGCGGGCTGGCTGATCGAACGGGCCGGCTGGAAAGGCTTTCGCGACGGTGATGCCGGTGTGCATAAATTACAGGCGCTGGTGCTGGTCAACTACGGCACCGCGACGGGCCTGCAATTGCTGAACCTGGCGCAACGCATTCAAAAAGACATTTCAGAACGTTTCCACGTCGACCTGGAAATGGAGCCCAATCGGTATTGAGGCTACGCTTTCACGGCTGATTCCAAAGCCCTGCACATCTTCAGATGTGCAGGGCTTTTTTGTTAATGCTGGGTTAACTTAGCTACCTAACGATGCAAGCATTTGCTCCACCAAAGGCCCGGTGCAGACGTTGCCGTCCGCATAAGAGAGCCCATTAGCCTGAGTCGATCTGCGTGAAGGAACCCACGCGGCAGATTGCTCGACCCCATAACCTCTATAACTATGCGGGCGTGCCCATGATTACCCTGAAACTCAATGGACAAGATCATCAACTCGATGTCACCGAGGACATGCCGCTGCTCTGGGCGATCCGTGACGTGGCCGGTTACAACGGCACCAAATTCGGCTGCGGCATGGGCCTGTGTGGCGCCTGCACCATTCATATCGACGGCGCGCCTGCGCGCAGTTGCATCACGCCGATCGGTTCGGTAGTCGGCCAGAACGTCACCACCATCGATAACCTGCACGCCGACCCGGTTGGCAAAGTCGTCCAGCAAGCCTGGCTCGACAGCGCCGTGGCTCAGTGCGGGTACTGCCAGGGCGGGCAGATTATGTCGGCCACGGCATTGCTGAAAACCAACCCGAGCCCCAGCGACGAGCAGATCGAAGAGGCGATGGTCGGCAACATTTGCCGTTGCGGCACCTACAACCGGATCAAGACCGCCATCCGCCAGGCATCCACTCACCTGAAGGAGGCCAAGGCATGAGCCAGTTACCGAATGACTTTGCGCTGAGCAACCTCAGTCGTCGTGGCTTCCTCAAAGGCGTGGGCGCCACCAGTGCCCTGGTGCTGGCGGCAAGCTGGGGCTGGCAGGACGCGCTTGCCGCCGAAAAAGACAAGAAGTTCGGCGCTGACGGCATGCCCAACGGCTGGATCGATGATCCTAAGGTTTACGTCAGCATCGCCGCCGATGGCAGCGTGACCGTGGTTTGCAACCGCTCGGAAATGGGCCAGGGCGTGCGCACCAGTCTGACCATGGTAGTGGCCGATGAACTGGAGGCCGATTGGGCGCTGGTCAAAGTGCAACAGGCGCCGGGCGACGAAGTGCGTTTCGGCAATCAGGACACCGACGGTTCGCGCAGCATGCGTCACTGGTACGAGCCGATGCGCCGTTGCGGTGCTGCCGCGCGGACCATGCTTGAGCAAGCCGCCGCCGCGCAGTGGAAAGTGCCGGTCAGCGAGTGCCGTGCGCAACTGCATAAAGTCATTCACCAACCGACCGGTCGTGAACTGGGCTACGGCGCATTGGCCGCTGCTGCCGGGGCCTTGGCGGTGCCGGCCCGCGACAGCCTGCGGCTCAAGCAGCCATCAGAATTCCGTTACATCGGCAAGGAAGGCACCAAGGCTATCGACGGTGCGGACATCGTCAATGGTCGCGCGGTCTACGGCGCCGATGTGCATTTCGACGGCATGCTTTTCGCCACCATCGCGCGTCCAGCGGTCTATGGCGGTAAGGTCAAAGCCTTCGATGCCAGCGCCGCGATGAAAGTCCCGGGCGTGATCAAGGTCCTGCAAGTCGAAAGCCATCCACTGCCGTCCGAGTTTCAGCCGGTGGGCGGTGTGGCCGTGGTGGCCAGCAATACCTGGGCTGCGATCAAGGGCCGCGAGGCGCTGAAAATCGAGTGGGATGACGGCCCCAACGCCAGTTATGACTCGATCGCCTACCGCAAGGAGCTCGAAGCCGCGTCCCTCAAACCTGGCAAAGTGGTGCGCAATACCGGCAGCATCGACCAGGCCATGAGCAGCGCCGACAGCACCCTAGAAGCCTCTTACTACCTGCCGCACCTGGCGCAATCGCCAATGGAGCCCATGGTCGCCATCGCCCGTTTCAAGGACGGTGTGTGCGAAGCCTGGGCGCCAAGCCAGGCACCGCAAGTCACCCGTGAACGGATCGGCGAGCGCCTCGGCATTCCGTTCGATAACGTCACGTTCAATGTCACCTTGCTCGGCGGCGGTTTCGGGCGCAAATCCAAGCCGGACTTCGTCGTTGAAGCGGCGATTCTGGCCAAGGAGTTCCCGGGTAAGGCAGTGCGGGTGCAATGGACCCGTGAAGACGACATCCACAACTCCTATTTCCACACCGTGTCGGCCGAATACCTGAAGGCCAGCCTGAACAAGGACGGCCTGCCGTCCGGCTGGCTGCACCGCACGGTGGCGCCGAGCATCACAGCGCTGTTCGCGCCGGGGATGAACCATGAGGCGGCTTTCGAGCTGGGCATGGGCTTTACCAACATGGCTTACGCGATCCCCAACGTGCGCCTGGAAAACCCTGAAGCGACAGTCCATACCCGGGTCGGCTGGTATCGCTCGGTATCAAACATTCCACACGGCTTTGCAATTCAGAGCTTTGTCGATGAACTGGCTCACAAGGCTGGCCAGGATCCGCTCAAGTACCAGATCAAACTACTCGGCCCGGACAGATCGATCGATCCGCGCACCTTGAGTGAAGAGTGGAACTACGGCGAATCTCCCGAGCGTTATCCAATCGATACCGCACGGATGCGCACCGTGCTGGAAACCGCCGCCAAAGCGGCCGGTTGGGGGCGTGAGTTGCCCAAGGGACGAGGCTTGGGCCTGGCGGTGCACTATAGTTTTGTCACTTATGTGGCGGCGGTGATCGAGGTGGAAGTCAAAGACGATGGCACGTTGATCGTGCACAAGGCCGACATCGCCGTGGATTGCGGCCCGCAGATCAACCCCGAGCGGATTCGCTCGCAGTTCGAAGGTGCCTGCGTGATGGGCCTGGGCAACGCGGTGTTGGGGGAAATCAGCTTCAAGGACGGCAAGGTTCAGCAGGACAATTTCCATATGTACGAGGTGGCACGCATGTCGCTGGCACCAAAAGAAGTTGCCGTGCACCTGGTCACGCCACCGGGCAATGTGCCGTTGGGCGGGGTCGGTGAGCCGGGCGTGCCGCCGATCGCGCCAGCGCTGTGTAACGCGATCTTTGCTGCAACCGGTAAACGCATCCGTAACTTGCCGGTACGCTATCAGCTGCAAGGCTGGCAGAAGGCGCAAGCCTGATGGACAGCGTCGATCTGAACGTCCTGCGCAGCGTGCTGGAATGGCGCCGCGCCGGTCAGCGGGTGGTGTTGTACAGCGTGGTCCAGACCTGGGGCACCGCGCCCCGGGCACCTGGCGCCATGCTGGCCATGCGTGAAGACGGCGTGGTGATTGGCTCGGTGTCCGGTGGCTGCGTCGAGGATGACCTGATTGCCCGGCTGCACGATGGCCGTATCCCGGCCGAGGGGCCGCCGGTGCAATTGATTACCTATGGCGTCACCCGAGAGGAGGCCGCACGGTTTGGTTTGCCGTGCGGCGGCACATTGCGCCTGACCGAGGAGCGCGTCGGCGATCCGGCGTGGGTCGCCGAATTGCTGACGCGCTGCGAGGCCCATGAAATCGTTGCGCGCTCGCTGGATATTGCGACCGGTGAAGTGGTTTTGCAGTCGGCGAACAAGACGGATGCGCTGATGTTCGACGGCCAGACCTTGCGCGCCATTTATGGTCCGCGCTGGCGGTTGTTGCTGATCGGCGCCGGCCAACTGTCGCGCTACGTTGCCGAGATGGCCCGGCTGCTGGATTTCGAAGTGCTGATCTGCGATCCGCGCACCGAGTTCGTCTACGGCTGGGAAGAGCAACACGGTCGCTTCGTCCCGGGCATGCCCGACGAAGCGGTGCTATCTATCCAGACCGACGAGCGCACAGCCATCGTCGCGCTGACCCACGATCCACGCCTGGATGACATGGCGCTGCTCACGGCACTGGACTCCAAGGCGTTTTATGTCGGTGCGCTGGGTTCGCGAGTCAACAGCCAGAAGCGCCGGGACAACCTGGCTCAGCTAGGCTTGTCACAACAGGCCATCGAGCGCTTGCACGGCCCGATCGGTTTGCACATCGGCAGCCATACACCGGCGGAAATCGCCTTGTCGCTGCTGGCCGAAATTGTGGCGATCAAGAACGGCGTCGAGCTGAAACAGAAGAGGCCGTTGCAGGAGGGCGTATGAGCGACTCCATTGGCGTTATCGTTCTGGCCGCGGGGCAGGGCAGGAGGTTTCGACAGGTAGCGGGTGACGATAAGGACAAGCTGCTAGTGGACTGCACCGGTCGTGACGGCGTCACCGTGCATTCGGTGATCGAGCAGGTGCTGGTGAATCTGCCGGCCGCGCTTGAGAAGCGCGTGCTGGTAACCACGGCGGATCGCCCGCAAGTGATTCGCATGGCTCAGGCCTATGGGTGCGAGATTGTGCGGATCGAGTCGACCGGCCTGGGCGACAGCATTGCGGCGGGTGTGGCGGCGTGTTCGCAACTCGGTGGCTGGTTGATTGTGCTGGGGGACATGCCGTTTATCCTGCCGTCCAGCATTGAGCAGGTTGTCGTGAATATTGCCGAGGATGCCATCAGCGTGCCGGTGTATGAGGGGCAATATGGGCACCCGGTGGGGTTCGGGCGAAGCTTCGGTCCGGGATTGATGGCGTTGACCGGTGATCACGGCGCCAAGTCGCTGTTCGCGCAGGCGAGGGTGATCGAGGTGAAGGTTGAGGATCCCGGGGTGTTGTGGGATGTGGATGTGCCTGATGCATTAGTATTTGCCTGACACACCGCCATCGCGGGCAAGCCACGCTCCCACAGGTTTTGCGTCTAGCATAATCTCTTCTGAACGACACAAAAACTGTGGGAGCGTGGCTTGCCCGCGATGAACGGTAACGCGGTTTTCCTGCGTTACAACGGACATAAAAAAGCCCCGCCTGGATCACCAGGCGGGGCTTTTTAGTGGCCGATGGAATCAGACGAGGGGTTTAGGCTCGTGTTCTTTTTCCTGGGCTTGCTCGTGTTGCTCTACCGCTTCCTGAACGGAGCGCGGTGCTTCGTCGATCACCGATTCAACTGGCTCGGCGGCGACTTCAGCGGCCGGGGCAGGGGCTGCCTCGACGACTTCAGCAACAACCGGTGCTGGCTCGGCAGCAGTCGGAGCAGCAGTGGAGGCCAGTTCGGCTTCCTTCTGCAGACGCTCTTCTTCACGCTTGCGACGACGTACTTCACGTGGGTCGTTCGGCGCACGGCCACTTGGGGTCAGAGCGCTGGCAGGGGCGGCTTCAGCCACCGGTGCAGCCTCTTCGGCAGCGACTGGCGCTTCAACAACCGCTGGAGCAGGTTCGGCAGCAGCAACCACTGGCTCGGAGACCATGGCTTCAGCAACCGGGGCTTCAGCGACTGACGCTGGAGCTTCGACCGCTACAGGTGGCTCGGCAACCCAGTTGAACGTGGTTTGTTCTTCGCGAACCTCACGTACCGGTTCAGCCGGCGCTTCAACCACAGGCTCTGCAGCAACTACCGGTTCAGCGACGACGGCCGGCTCAGCGGCAGCTTCAACTTCAGGCTGGGCTTCACGAACCGGTGCCACTTCGATTTCCGGAGCGGCGGTGACGTCTACCGGCGTGGTCGCTTCAACCACTGGAGCTTCAACCGGAGCGGTTTCCAGAGTGGCGGCAGTGGCGCGTTCAGCTTGCTCATTGGCTTGTGCTTCAGCAGGTGCGCTGATCACGGAGCTGGCAACGGCTGCGGTAACAGCCAGGCCGGCGGCCAGATCGGCAGCGCTTGGCGCTTCGGCGTTTTCAGCCGATTCGGACTCTTCCGAACCTTCGATCACGTTGCCGTTGGCATCGCGTTGACGCTCACGACGGTTGCTGCGACGACGCTGGCCACGGGAGCGGCGGCGTGGACGATCGCCTTCGGCGCCTTCCTGACCGTCTTCCTGCAGTTGCTCTTCGTTGGTGGTCAACTCTTCTTCAGCAACGGCAGCAGCGGCTGGCTCGGTACGTGGCTGACGTTCTTCACGCGGTGGGCGTGGAGCGCGTTCTTCACGTGGCTGACGGGCTGGACGCTCTTCAGCGTTGGCAGCGGCGGCCGGAGCGGCATCCAGAGGCTCGCGCAGTTCACGAACCGGACGTTCTTCACGCTCGCCACGTGGCTTGCGATCTTCACGCGGGGCGCGCGGTGCACGTTCTTCACGAGGGGCGCGTGGTGCGCGCTCTTCACGCGGAGCGCGTTCCTGGGCGACTACTGGGGCTTCTTCGCGGGCTTCGCGTGGCTCACGTGGTGCGCGTTCTTCACGCGGTGCACGTTCCTCACGAGGCTTGCGCTCTTCATCGCGGCGACCGTTACGGTTGCGGCTCTGTTGACGGCCGTTACGGCGCTCTTCGTTGCGAGCAGGGCGTTCGGTGGCTGGCTTTTCAACCACAACCGGCGCAGCAGGCTCTTCCTTGGTGGCGAACAGGCTGACCAGCGACTTCACCAGGCCTTTGAACAGGCTTGGCTCTGGAGCGACGGCCGGTGCGGCCACCGGAGCGGCGACGACTTCGGTCGGAACCGGAGCGTTGGCGCGGGCTGGAGCCGTTTTGACCGCGGCTTCCTGGCGAACCAGGGTGCGGGTCGCAGCGGCTGGCTGAACTTCTTCGACTTCAGCAGCGGCAGCAGCGATTTCGTAGCTGGACTGGCCGACCGCGGCTTCCGGGCTGTCATCACGCAGACGCTGAACTTCGAAGTGCGGCGTTTCGAGGTGATCGTTCGGCAGAATGACGATGCGGGCGCGGGTACGCAGTTCGATCTTGGTGATCGAGTTGCGTTTTTCGTTGAGCAGGAAAGCTGCAACCGGAATCGGCACTTGTGCGCGAACTTCGGCGGTGCGGTCTTTCAGGGCTTCTTCTTCGATCAGGCGCAGGATCGCCAGCGACAGCGATTCAACGTCACGGATGATGCCGGTGCCGTTGCAACGCGGGCAGACTATGCCGCTGCTTTCGCCCAGCGATGGACGCAGGCGCTGACGGGACATTTCCAGCAGGCCGAAGCGCGAGATGCGACCGACTTGCACGCGAGCGCGGTCGGCTTCCAGGCATTCGCGGACTTTCTCTTCCACGGCGCGCTGGTTCTTGGCAGGGGTCATGTCGATGAAGTCGATGACGATCAGGCCGCCGATGTCGCGCAAGCGCAACTGACGGGCGATTTCTTCGGCGGCTTCAAGGTTGGTCTGCAGAGCGGTTTCTTCGATGTCGCTGCCTTTGGTGGCGCGCGCCGAGTTGATGTCGATGGACACCAGGGCTTCGGTCGGATCGATAACGATGGAGCCGCCGGAAGGCAGTTCGACGACGCGCTGGAAAGCGGTTTCGATCTGGCTTTCGATCTGGAAACGGTTGAACAGCGGAACGCTGTCTTCATACAGTTTGATCTTGCTGGCGTACTGCGGCATCACCTGGCGGATGAAGGTCAGGGCTTCGTCCTGGGCTTCAACGCTGTCGATCAGCACTTCGCCGATGTCCTGGCGCAGGTAATCGCGGATGGCGCGGATGATCACGTTGCTTTCCTGGTAGATCAGGAACGGCGCGGAACGATCCAGCGAAGCTTCTTTGATGGCGGTCCAGAGTTGCAGCAGGTAATCGAGGTCCCACTGCATTTCTTCGCTGCTGCGGCCAAGGCCGGCAGTACGAACGATCAGACCCATGTCGGCCGGGGCAACCAGACCGTTCAGGGCTTCACGCAGTTCGTTGCGCTCTTCACCTTCGATGCGACGGGAGATACCGCCGGCACGCGGGTTGTTCGGCATCAGAACCAGGTAACGACCGGCCAGGCTGATGAAGGTGGTCAGGGCGGCGCCCTTGTTGCCACGTTCTTCTTTTTCGACCTGAACGATGACTTCCTGGCCTTCGCTCAGGACGTCCTTGATGTTGACGCGGCCTTCGGGGGCTTTCTTGAAGTATTCGCGGGAGATTTCTTTGAGGGGCAGGAAGCCATGGCGCTCAGAGCCGAAATCGACAAAGGCAGCCTCAAGGCTTGGTTCGATGCGAGTAATCCGGCCTTTATAGATGTTGGCCTTCTTCTGCTCGCGTGCACCGGATTCGATGTCCAGGTCGTAGAGGCGCTGGCCATCTACCAGTGCAACACGCAACTCTTCGGGTTGAGTTGCGTTAATCAGCATTCTTTTCATGTAGTACCGTCGGTTTCCGGGCTGCCGGAAACGGCGTTCGGCACACACGACTTCTCACGGTCGGTGTCAGGTGCGTCAGGAGTGGTTGGCCACTCCAGTGTCTAGCGAACCCCAACCAATTGGGCCGGTGTCGCGACGTACGCGTCCTGCTTGCTGTGGCTACTTAAGCACTCAGTCAGGAGGAGGAATCAACCGGCGGCTGTGGACGAGATGAAGCGTCTTGATAAAGCCTATTGCTACACAGTCCAGCGGTTGTGCATCTCCACCCTACACGTATCCCTGATAATTCGGGTGCTGCCGCGCGCAGAATCCGCAGCGGGTTGGCATTTACCGTGAGCTCCGAAAGGGGAGGTCACGCATCATGGCTAATTTAGGCGGTGTTTCCGAAGCGTTCGCTCGGGGTCGTTTGCAGCTGACTGCACTTTGTGAACTGGCCGTGAATATTTGCTCGGAAGGCGAGTGAAAACTCTGCTTTGCGGCATGATTCAGGCCTTATGTCACCTGCGCTCGTTACAACTGCAAACTCTGCCGTTACGTAGCGAAAGCCCCGTAGGACGGCCTCTCGTCCTCATGAATTGCGTTGGTCAGGGCCGGTTTTTGACCGTTAGTCCGCTGTCCAGGCCACTTTTGGCGGCGTTCGCGACTATAGCAGCAATGATTAAGTGCTTCAATTCCATAAAAAATTGTTATCATCCGCGCCATGACGACTACTGCCCCTTCGACCCCAGCCGTACAACTGCTGGAGGTCTCGCCGGAATATGCCGGCCAACGTATTGATAACTTCCTTCTCGCTCGGCTCAAAGGCGTGCCCAAGACCTTGATTTACCGCATTTTGCGTAAGGGCGAAGTGCGGGTGAACAAAGGTCGGATCAAGCCCGAATACAAGCTGCAGGCGGGCGATATCGTGCGCGTGCCGCCGGTTCGCGTGCCTGAGCGTGACGAGCCTGTGCCGCTGGCCCAGGGTCTGTTGCAACGGCTCGAGGCCTCGATTGTCTACGAAGACAAGGCGCTGATCGTGGTCAACAAGCCTTGCGGCATCGCGGTTCATGGCGGCAGCGGCCTGACTTACGGGGTGATCGAAGCCTTTCGTCAGTTGCGTCCCGATTGCAAAGAGCTCGAACTGGTTCACCGTCTCGACCGTGATACCTCCGGCCTGCTGATGATTGCCAAAAAGCGCAGCATGTTGCGCCACTTGCACACGGCATTGCGCGGCGATGGCGTCGACAAGCGCTACATGGCGCTGGTCCGCGGCAACTGGGCGGCCTCGATCAAGCAAGTCCGGGCGTCGCTCGGCAAGAGCAATCTGCGCTCCGGCGAGCGTATGGTCGAGGTCGACGAGGAGGAGGGCAAAGAGTCTGTGACCGTGTTCAAGGTCCTGCGTCGTTTTGGTGACTTTGCCACCCTGATCGAAGCCAAGCCGATCACCGGTCGCACTCACCAGATTCGCGTCCATACTCTGCATGCGGGGCATTGCATTGCTGGTGATACCAAATACGGCGATGAGGGTTTCAGCAAAGAGATTCGTGATCTGGGCGGCAAGCGTCTGTTTCTGCACGCCTACATGCTGACTGTGCCGCTGCCTGATGGTGGTGAGCTCAAGTTGCAGGCGCCGGTCGACGAGATGTGGGCCAAAACCGTGGAGCGATTGAGTGCGCCCTACTGATTACAAACTGCTGATTTTCGATTGGGACGGCACGCTCGCTGACTCCATTGGTCGGATTGTCGAGGCGATGCATGTCGCATCCGAGCGGTCCGGTTTTCAGTTGCGTGATGATTTTGCTGTCAAAGGCATAATCGGTCTGGGCTTGCCGGAAGCGATTCGCACTCTGTATCCCGAGATTGGCGACGCCGAACTGGTGGCATTCCGTCAGCATTATGCGGATCACTACATTGCGGCGGAGGCCGTGCCTTCTCCGCTATTTGAGGGTGTTATCGAGTCTCTCGAAGCGTTTCGTGTCGAGGGGTATCATTTGGCTGTAGCGACCGGCAAGGCTCGTCGTGGGCTGGATCGGGTGCTGAAGTCTCACGGTTGGGAAGATTATTTCGATATCACCCGTGCTGCTGATGAAACCGCCAGCAAACCCCATCCGCTGATGCTCGAGCAGATTCTTGCTCATTGCGAAGTTCGTCCGGAGCAGGCGCTGATGGTCGGCGATTCGTCGTTCGACCTGCAAATGGCGCGCAATGCGGGCATGGATTCGGTAGCGGTCAGCTATGGCGCTCAATCGATCGACGCCTTGAAGCTATTTGAGCCGAGACTGGCCATTGATCGTTTTTCAGAGTTGCACACCTGGCTGAGTCAGCGGGTTTAATTGGTTTTTTTGCTGGGGTACATGGCATGACCGACGAATGGAAAGCGCCCGCCAAGGCGAGCGCGGAAAGCGGTGACGAGAAAAGCTGGAAGCTGCTGGAAAAAACCTTGCTGGCTGGGGTGCAGGAGCAGCGCCGGTCTCGTCGCTGGGGGATATTCTTCAAATCGCTGACTTTTTTGTACCTGCTCGGCGCGTTGATTCTGTTATCGCCGTTGGTAGGCATGGAGAAAGGCGCGAGCCTCGGCTCTGGCTACACGGCGCTGATCGATGTGACGGGTATGATTGCCGACAAAGAACCGGCCAGCGCTGACAATATCGTCGGCAGTCTGCGTGCAGCCTTCGAGGACAAGAAGGTCAAGGGTGTGATTCTGCGGATCAACAGCCCCGGCGGCAGCCCGGTGCAGTCGGGTTATGTCTACGACGAGATCCGTCGTTTGCGCGGCTTGAATCCGGATACCAAGGTTTATGCGGTGATCTCGGATCTGGGCGCTTCCGGTGCCTATTACATTGCTAGCGCGGCGGATCAGATCTACGCCGACAAGGCGAGCCTGGTGGGTTCCATTGGTGTGACAGCGGCCGGTTACGGTTTTGTCGGGACCATGGAGAAGTTGGGTGTCGAGCGTCGTACTTACACCTCTGGCGAGCACAAATCATTCCTCGATCCGTTCCAGCCGCAGAAGCCCGCGGAAACCCAGTTCTGGCAGAGTGTGCTCGATACCACTCATCAGCAGTTCATCAGCAGCGTCAAGAAGGGTCGTGGTGATCGCCTGAAGGACAAAGAGCATCCGGAGTTGTTCTCCGGGCTGGTCTGGTCGGGTGAGCAGGCGCTGTCGCTGGGCTTGATCGATGGTCTGGGCAATGCCAGTTCGGTTGCGCGTGATGTGATCGGCGAGAAAGAACTGGTGGATTTCACTGTTGAGGAATCGCCGTTCGATCGCTTCTCGAAAAAGCTCGGCGCCAGCGTGGCTGAGCATTTGGCGATGTGGATGGGTTTTCAAGGGCCTTCGCTGCGCTGATCACCTGGCTGCATAAAGAAACCGGCCTGCGTGGCCGGTTTTTTTTCAAATCAAAAGATCGCAGCCTTCGGCAGTTCCGCCAATCCATGTAGCTGTCGAAGGCTGCGATTTTTTGAGCTTTAGGGTATTTGCACGCCTTCAGCCAGCAGCATGTCGATCAGGCGAATCAACGGCAGGCCGATCAGGCTGGTGGCGTCAGGGCCTTCGGTGCTTTGAAACAGGCTCACCCCCAACCCTTCGGCCTTGAAGCTGCCAGCGCAGTCATAGGGCTGTTCGGCGCGCAGGTAGCGTTCGATGCGCGCTGCGTCGAGTGTGCGCATGTGTACGGTAAAGGGCACGCAGTCGACCTGGCAGTGGCCGGTCTGGCTATTGAGCACTGCCAGGCCGGTCAGGAAGGTCACGCTGGCGCCGCTCGATGCCAGCAGTTGTTCGCGGGCCTTTTCGAAAGTGTGAGGCTTGCCGATAATCCGCTCGCCGAGTACGGCGACCTGATCCGAGCCGATGACCAGATGGGCTGGATGACTGCCTGCAAGTGCGCGGGCTTTTTCTTCGGCGAGACGCTTTACCAGTTCGACGGCTGATTCGTCGGGGCGATGGCTTTCGTCGATATCCGGCGAGCTGCACGTGAACGGCAGCTGCAAGCGGGCCAGCAATTCCCGGCGATAGATCGAGCTTGAAGCAAGTAATAAAGGCAGCATGCGCATCTCCAAAGAGCAGGGGCGAATTCTAGCGAGGCTTGCAAGTGACGGACAGGGCTGAATTTCCTTTGACATGGCTGGGGGCATCCCTATAATGCTGCGCCTATGTTGAATGACCCGATTCCACCTCACGTTGACCCGCGCAAATTGGCTGACCGTGGCACCACCCTTCAAGGTGAACTGCTGCTGGCCGATTTGGAGAGACTCTGCGACCCGCTTTCCGATACTGTCGGTACGGTGCAGGCTAAATTCGTTTTTGAACGAGATGAACGTAAATCTGTGGTAATTCACAGCTTTATCGACACCGAAGTCAAAATGGTTTGCCAGCGTTGTCTTGAGCTGGTCACCCTGCCGATCCATAGCGAATGCAGTTATGCTGTGGTGAAGGAGGGTGCGAATACCCAGTCGTTGCCGAAAGGTTATGACGTGCTGGAACTGGGCGAAGATCCTTTGGATCTGCAGTCACTGATCGAGGAGGAGCTTTTGCTCGCCTTGCCCATTGTGCCTGCTCATCATCCGGAAGAATGCCAGCAGCCGGCGGGTCTCGATGAGCCCGAACCGAGCGAGGACGAGGTAACGCGGTCCAACCCGTTCAGTGTATTGGCGCAGTTAAAGCGTGACCCAAACGTTTAGGAGTTAATCAATTATGGCTGTTCAGCAGAACAAAAAATCCCGCTCTGCCCGTGACATGCGTCGTTCGCACGACGCTCTCGAGGCTAGCACCCTGTCTGTAGAAAAAACCACTGGTGAAGTTCACCTGCGTCACCACGTATCGCCAGAAGGCGTATACCGTGGTCGTAAAGTGATCGACAAGGGCGCTGACGAGTAATCCTTGTCCGCTCAAGTCATCGCGATTGACGCAATGGGCGGGGACTTCGGTCCCCGCAGCATTGTTCAGGCCAGCCTTGCTTGTCTGTCTGCTACGCCCTCGCTGCACCTGACCCTCGTCGGTCAACCCTCCCTTCTTGAAGAATTGCTCGCCAGCCAATCGGCTGTGGATCGCGCGCGCCTGTCGATTGCGCCGGCGTCCGAAGTCATCACCATGGACGAAAAACCTGCCCAGGCCTTGCGCGGCAAACCCGATTCGTCGATGCGCGTGGCGCTGGAGTTGCTGCGCGATGGCAAGGCCCAGGCCTGCGTCAGTGCGGGCAACACCGGTGCGCTGATGGCGTTGTCACGGTTTGTGCTCAAGACTTTGCCGGGCATCGATCGGCCGGCAATGATCGCGGCCATTCCGACGCAGAAAGGCTACTGCCAGTTGCTCGATCTGGGTGCCAACGTCGATTGCAGCGCCGAGCATTTATTGCAGTTTGCCCTGATGGGTTCGGTCGCGGCAGAAACCCTGGGCATCGTTCGCCCAAGGGTCGCATTGCTGAACATCGGCACCGAAGACATCAAGGGCAATCAGCAGGTCAAGCTGGCGGCCACCTTGTTGCAGAGTGCTCGTGGTATCAACTACATCGGGTTTGTCGAAGGTGACGGTTTGTACCGTGGCGAAGCGGATGTGGTGGTGTGTGACGGCTTTGTCGGCAATATCCTGCTCAAGTCCAGCGAAGGTCTGGCGACCATGATTGCCGGGCGCATTGAGGCGTTGTTCAAGAAAAATCTCGCGTCGAAAGTGGTGGGCGCGTTGGCGCTGCCGCTGATGAAACGCTTGCAGGCCGAGCTGGCGCCGGCACGCCATAACGGCGCAAGTTTCCTCGGTTTGCAGGGAATTGTCGTGAAAAGCCACGGTTCGGCGGGGGTGCAGGGTTTTCAGAGTGCGATTCAACGTGCGTTGATCGAGATCCAGGAAAACCTGCCGGAGCGGCTTCATGGGCGCCTGGAAGATTTGTTGCCTTAGGCGTTTTCGTCGGACAATGCTTAAATGTGACCGCTCAGTTCAATTTGCCATCCAACTGTCAGTTTCTTGCGTTCCACAAGCGGGACGTCAATTCTCCGACGACAAGATCATTAGGGGCTTGTTACATGTCTGCTTCCCTCGCATTCGTCTTTCCAGGACAGGGTTCGCAGTCCCTCGGCATGCTGGCCGAGTTGGGCGCGCAACATCCGGTGGTCCTCGAAACATTCAAAGAAGCTTCCGATGCTCTGGGTTACGACCTGTGGGCGCTGACCCAGCAAGGGCCGGAAGAGCAACTCAATCAAACCGATAAAACCCAGCCGGCCATTCTGACCGCCTCGATCGCCTTGTGGCGTCTGTGGCTGGCTGAAGGCGGTGCGCGTCCGGCTTACGTTGCCGGTCACAGTCTGGGCGAATACAGCGCCCTGGTGGCTGCAGGCAGTCTGAGCCTGGGCGACGCGGTGAAGCTGGTAGAGCGTCGCGGTCAGTTGATGCAAGAGGCTGTTCCGGCCGGGCAGGGCGGCATGGCCGCGATCCTTGGCCTGGAAGACGCCGACGTATTGGCGGCCTGTGCCGAAGCGGCGCAAGGCGAAGTGGTTAGCGCGGTGAACTTCAACTCCCCGGGCCAAGTAGTGATCGCTGGCGCCAAGGCTGCGGTCGAGCGCGCCATCGAAGGCTGCAAGGCGCGTGGCGCCAAGCGCGCCATGCCATTGCCGGTCAGCGTGCCGTCCCACTGCGAATTGATGCGCCCAGCCGCCGAGCGGTTCGCCGAGTCGATCGCAGCGATCGACTGGCAGGCGCCGCAGATCCCTGTGGTACAGAACGTCAGCGCCAACGTGCCGGCCGATCTGGAAACCCTCAAGCGCGATCTGCTTGAACAGCTCTACAAGCCTGTACGCTGGGTCGAGTCGGTCCAGGCGCTGGCTGCCAAGGGCGCGACCGAACTGGTCGAATGCGGCCCTGGCAAAGTACTTGCCGGTTTGAACAAACGTTGCGCCGAAGGCGTGTCGACCTCTAACCTCAATACCCCAGACGCTTTCGCTGCCGCCCGTGCAGCGCTGGCCTGAACAAGGAGAAGCTTGCATGAGCCTGCAAGGTAAAGTTGCATTGGTCACCGGTGCCAGCCGTGGTATCGGCCAGGCTATCGCTCTGGAATTGGGTCGTCAGGGTGCCATTGTTATCGGCACCGCGACTTCCGCTTCGGGGGCTGAGCGTATCGCTGCGACCCTGAAAGAGAATGGTATTCAGGGCACTGGCCTGGAACTCAATGTCACCAGCGACGAGTCCGTGGCGGCCGTTCTGGCGAGCATTCAGGAGCAATTCGGTGCGCCAGCGATCCTGGTCAATAATGCCGGTATCACCCGCGATAACCTGATGATGCGCATGAAAGATGACGAATGGCATGACGTCGTCGATACCAATCTGAACAGTCTGTTCCGCCTGTCCAAGGGCGTTTTGCGCGGTATGACCAAAGCCCGTTGGGGACGAATTATCAGTATTGGTTCGGTTGTGGGTGCCATGGGCAACGCAGGCCAAGTAAACTACGCTGCCGCCAAGGCCGGTCTGGAAGGTTTCAGCCGTGCACTGGCGCGTGAAGTCGGTTCGCGTTCGATTACGGTAAACTCGGTGGCCCCTGGGTTCATCGACACCGATATGACCCGTGAACTGCCCGAGGCGCAGCGTGAAGCCTTGCAGACGCAGATTCCGCTGGGTCGTCTGGGGCAAGCTCAAGAGATCGCGTCTGTGGTCGCTTTTCTTGCGTCCGACGGTGCGGCTTACGTTACTGGGGCTACAATCCCGGTGAACGGCGGGATGTACATGAGTTAAATGTGACGGGTTGCTTCAAAAAAATGTCATACGAGCTGTCTAAAATCCGTTATAAAGCTGCAATCTATTTATAGACAGAGGGTCGCCGGGTTTGAGGAGTGAAGCTTTCAGTTGAAAAACTGAAAAGTCTTTCTATACACTTACCCACCGGCCAGCTGCCTGAATTTGTCCATTAGGAGTGAAAACAAGGTATGAGCACCATCGAAGAGCGCGTCAAGAAAATCGTTGCTGAGCAACTGGGCGTTAAAGAAGAAGAAGTGGTCAACACTGCTTCCTTCGTTGAAGACCTGGGTGCCGACTCCCTTGACACCGTTGAGCTGGTGATGGCTCTGGAAGAGGAATTCGAGACCGAAATCCCTGACGAAGAAGCTGAGAAGATCACTACTGTACAAGCCGCAATCGATTACGTTACTAACCACCAGGCTTAATAGCTTGTAATCGTTGCTTGCTGTCATGGAAAAACCGCACTGCCATCACGGCGTGCGGTTTTTTCTTTAGGCCTGATGCAAAGTCGTCATTTGAAAAAGGAGAGTGCTGTGTCGCGTAGACGCGTCGTAGTCACCGGTATGGGTATGTTGTCGCCACTGGGCACGGATGTGCCGAGCAGTTGGCAGGGCATTCTGGCTGGCCGCAGTGGCATTGGTCTGATCGAACACACCGACCTTTCTGCCTATTCCACCCGTTTTGGCGGCTCGGTAAAGGGCTTCAATGTCGAGGAATACCTGTCGGTCAAGGAAGCTCGCAAGCTCGACCTGTTCATTCAATACGGTCTGGCCGCAGGTTTTCAGGCAGTTCGTAACGCCGGTCTGGAAGTCACCGACGCCAACCGTGAGCGCATCGGCGTGGCCATGGGTTCGGGTATTGGCGGTCTGACCAATATCGAAGAAACCAGCCGCACGCTGCATGATTCCGGCCCACGACGGATATCTCCGTTTTTCGTGCCTGGCTCGATCATCAATATGATTTCCGGTTTCCTGTCCATCCACTTGGGCGCACAGGGACCTAACTACGCCATCGCCACGGCGTGTACCACCGGTACGCACTGCATTGGCATGGCAGCACGCAACATCATGTACGACGAAGCCGACGTAATGATCGCCGGTGGGGCCGAGATGGCCGCGTGTGGTCTGGGCATGGGCGGCTTCGGTGCCTCCCGCGCACTGTCGACCCGCAACGACGAGCCGACCCGTGCCAGCCGTCCATGGGACAAGGGGCGTGATGGCTTCGTGCTGTCCGACGGCGCCGGCGCACTGGTTCTCGAGGAACTGGAGCATGCCAAGGCCCGTGGCGCGACCATCTATGCCGAGCTGATCGGTTTCGGCACCAGTGGCGATGCTTACCACATGACCTCGCCACCGGCCGATGGCGCGGGTGCTGCGCGTTGCATTACCAATGCCTTGCGCGATGCGAAGATCAATGGCGATCAGGTTCAGTACATCAACGCTCACGGCACCTCGACCTCGGCTGGCGACCTCGCGGAAGCCTGTGCGATCAAATCCGTGTTCGGCGATCACGCCTACAAGCTGGCCGTCAGTTCGACCAAGTCCATGACCGGTCACCTGTTGGGTGCGGCGGGCGCGGTCGAGGCGATTTTCAGCGTGCTGGCAATCAACAGCCAGGTAGCACCGCCGACCATCAACCTCGATGAGCCGGACGAAGGCTGCGACCTCGACTTCGTACCCCACACCGCGCGTGGCATGGATATCGATGTGGTGCTGTCCAACTCCTTCGGATTTGGCGGTACCAATGGCTCGCTGGTGTTCCGCCGGTTCGCTGACTGATGGACAACTGGGTCGACGGTCAACCGGCTGACGCTGTGTCGCTGAAGGATCGCGGCCTGGCTTACGGTGATGGTCTGTTCGAGACCCTCTTGGTCAAGAGCGGGCAGCCGCTGCTACTGGATCGACATTTGTCGCGCCTGGCGGAGGGTTGTTCGCGCTTGGCGATTGCCGCCGATCATCAACTGATCCGCGCGGAGCTGCTGGCCTACGCCGCCGCGCTGGGCGAGGGCGTGCTCAAACTCATCCTCACCCGCGGCGACAGCCTGCGCGGTTATGCCGCCGATCCCTCGGCTCAGGCTCGACGTATTCTGCAAGGCAACCCTCCTGCAACTTATCCGGCTGTTCATGCGGAGCAGGGTGTTCGCCTGTTTCCTTGTGCGACACGGCTTTCCAAACAACCATTGCTCGCCGGTCTCAAGCATTTGAATCGTCTGGAGCAGGTCATCGCCCGTTCCGAATGGCAGGACACCGAGCATGCCGAAGGCTTGATGCTGGATCAGGTCGGGCGGGTGATCGAAGGCGTGTTCAGTAATCTGTTCCTGGTGCGCGATGGCGTGCTGGTGACCGCCAATCTCAAACGCTGTGGCGTGGCGGGCGTGATGCGTGCCGAATTATTGTTTCAAGCCAAGTCATTGGGGATTCCCACGCAAATCACCGATATCACCCTCGAGCAGCTGCAATGGGCTGACGAGGTCTTTGTCTGCAACAGCGTGTATGGCGTTTGGCCGGTGCGCGCCTATGCCGCACTGAGCTGGCCGGTTGGGCCGCTCACCCGTAAACTCCAAACCATTGCTCGTGCGCTACTGGATGCTTGATTCGTGAGACGTAAATTCTTGCTGCTGCTGGAAACCGGATTGGTTCTGGCGGGGCTGTTGGCGGGCGCTTGCGCCTGGAAAATCGATTCGGCGCTGGAACAGCCGCTGAATATCGCCCAGGAAGAGCTGCTGGAAGTGCCCAAAGGCACTACGCCAAACCGCACTTTCCTTCGACTTGAAGCCGATGGTGTCATCAAGGACGCTTTCTGGCTGCGCGTGTATTGGCGCTTTAATCTGGCAGGGCAACCGCTGCACAGCGGCGAATACCGCATGGTGCCCGGTATGACGGTCAACGGGCTGATCGACCTGTGGAAACGTGGAGAAATGGTGCAGTACAGCCTGACGCTGGTCGAAGGCTGGAATTTTCATCAGGTTCGCGCGGCCCTGGTCAAGGATGAAAAACTCGAGCAGACCCTCAACGGTCTGAGCGACAGCCAAGTGATGGACAAGCTCGGGCACAGCGGGATTTTCCCCGAAGGGCGATTCTTCCCCGACACGTATCGTTTCGTGCGCGGCATGACCGACGTCGATCTGCTCAAGAAAGCTTACGACCGCCTCGACGAGGTCCTCCTCAAGGAGTGGAACCAGCGCGCTGCCGACGTCCCTTACACCGAGCCCTATCAGGCGCTGATCATGGCCTCGCTGGTGGAAAAGGAAACCGGTGTGCCGCAGGAGCGTCGGCAGATCGCCGGCGTGTTCGTGCGGCGTATGGAGATGGGCATGCTGTTGCAGACTGATCCAACCGTGATTTACGGTCTGGGTGATCGTTACAACGGCAAGTTGACCCGCGCTCATCTCAAGGAGCCGACGCCGTATAACACTTACATGATTGCTGGTCTGCCGCCGACGCCGATTGCGATGGTGGGCCGCGAAGCGATCCATGCGGCGTTGAATCCGGCGGACGGCAACAGCCTGTATTTTGTCGCGCGCGGTGATGGCAGCCACGTGTTCTCCGATGATCTGGACGCCCACAACAATGCGGTGCGCGAGTTCCAGATCAATCGACGTGCCGATTACCGTTCCAGCCCGGCGCCGACTGTTACGCCGCCGACGGAGGATGCTCAGACGCCGATCCCGGCGGCTTCGCCCGATACGGTGATCGAAGACATGCCGCCAGTAGCGCCGCAAGACTCCATGGAAGACCCCGCACAAGAACTTGCGCCAGCACCCGAAGCGGATGTGCCCGCGCCGCAAAGCCCGCAATGACTCTGACTAAGGACTGCCTGTGACTGGCTTGTTTATTACCCTGGAAGGCCCGGAAGGTGCCGGCAAGAGCACTAATCGCGAATACCTGGCCGAGCGACTGCGCGCTGCCGGGATCGAGGTGGTGTTGACCCGGGAGCCCGGCGGTACGCCCTTGGCCGAACGGATCCGTGACGTGCTGTTGGCGCCGGTCGATGAGGTCATGAACCCCGACACCGAGTTGCTGTTGGTGTTCGCCGCGCGAGCCCAGCATCTGGCCGAGGTGATCCGTCCGGCGCTGGCCCGTGGCGCTGTGGTCTTGTGCGATCGTTTTACCGATTCGACCTATGCCTACCAGGGCGGTGGTCGTGGTTTGTCGCTGGAGCGCATCGCGACCCTCGAAACGTTCGTCCAGGGCGATCTGCGCCCGGACTTGACGCTGATCTTCGATTTGCCGGTAGAAGTGGGCCTGGCCCGCGCCAGCGCCCGCGGTCGACTGGATCGCTTCGAGCTCGAAGGCCGAGCGTTTTTCGATGCGGTGCGCACTGCCTTCCTCGAGCGTGCCAAAGCGGATCCTGCGCGTTATGTCCTGGTGGATGCCGCTCAGCCGCTGGCACAAGTTCAGCAGTCTCTGGATGCCTTGTTGCCACGTCTGCTGGAGCTGACCCGTGGCTGAAGCCTATCCATGGCAGGACAGTCTTTGGCAGCAATTGGCCGGACGTGCCCAGCACGCCCATGCCTATTTGCTACATGGCCCGGCCGGGATCGGCAAGCGTGCGCTGGCCGAGCGTCTGATGGCCCATTTGTTGTGTCAGCGCCCGACCGCCCAAGACGCCTGCGGTGAGTGCAAATCCTGCTTGTTGCTGAAGGCCGGCAGTCACCCCGACAACTACATCCTGGAGCCGGAAGAGGCAGACAAGGCGATCAAGGTCGATCAGGTGCGTGATCTGGTCAGCTTCGTGGTTCAGACCGCGCAGATGGGTGGTCGCAAAGTGGTGCTGATCGAGCCAGTCGAATCGATGAACATCAACGCCGCCAACGCCTTGCTGAAAAGCCTTGAAGAGCCGTCCGGCGATACCGTTTTGCTGTTGGTCAGCCACCAGACCAGCCGTCTGTTGCCGACCATCAAGAGCCGCTGCGTGCAGCAGGCCTGTCCGTTGCCAAGCGAAGCGATGAGTCTGGCTTGGCTGGCCAGCGCTTTGCCGGACTGTTCGGAAGAAGAGCGCATTGAACTGCTGACCCTTGCCGCCGGTTCGCCATTGGCCGCGGTCAAGTTGCAGGCGCAGGGCGTGCGCGAGCAGCGGGCTTTGGTGGTCGAGGGCGTGAAGAAGTTGCTCAAGCAACAGCAATCGCCGACCCAGTTGGCCGAGGAGTGGAAAACCATTCCCATGTTGCTGCTGTTCGACTGGTTCTGCGACTGGTCGAGCCTGATCCTGCGTTATCAATTGACTCAGGATGAAGCAGGGCTGGGGCTGGCAGATATGCGCAAGGTGATTCAATACCTGGCGCAGAAATCCGCTCAGGACAAAGTCCTGAATATCCAGGACTGGATTCTCGCCCAGCGGCAGAAAGTGATGAGCAAAGCCAACCTCAATCCTGCGTTGTTGCTAGAGGCGCTGTTGGTGCAATGGGTATCCTTGCCTACCCAGAAGTGACTAGACTCTGATCATCCGAAATGGAGGTCAGTATGAATGAACCTGTCAGTCCAGGGCCGCGCAACGGCATCTTGTCCCTGACCATCAAGGACAGGGCCGTGCTCTACGCGGCCTACATGCCATTCATCAAGAATGGTGGCCTGTTTATCCCGACCAACAAGAGCTACAAGTTGGGCGATGAGGTCTTCATGTTGCTGCACCTGATGGACGAACCGGAAAAAATTCCGGTCGCCGGCAAGGTCACCTGGATCACCCCCAAAGGTGCCCAGGGCAATCGCGCCGCCGGGGTTGGCGTGCAATTCAACGAAGGCGACAACACCGCGCGCAGTCGAATCGAAACCCATCTGGCCGGAGCCCTGAAGTCCGACCGTCCCACTCATACGATGTAAGTTGCAGTCCTTTTATGCTCGTAGATTCCCATTGTCACCTTGATCGCCTCGACCTCACCGCCCATGACGGCTCCCTGGATGCCGCGCTCGATGCGGCACGTGAGCGCGGGGTAGGGCACTTTCTGTGCATTGGCGTCAGCGCCGATAACGCCGCCGACGTCAAAGCCCTGGCCGAACGTTACGACGATGTCGACTGTTCGGTCGGCGTGCATCCACTCGATGTGCAGCCGGGTGCCGCACCGGCGCTGGATTGGCTGTTGCGCGAACTCAATCATCCGCGGGTGGTGGCGATCGGTGAAACCGGTCTGGATTATCACTACGAGCCGGAAGCGGCAGCGTTGCAGCAGGAATCGTTCCGCTTGCACCTGCAAGCGGCGCAACAGACCGGCAAACCGGTGATCATCCATACCCGTGGCGCGCGGGCCGATACCCTTGAGCTGCTGCGCGAAGCGGCACTGCCTCAGGCGGGCGTGCTGCATTGCTTCACCGAAGACTGGGAGATGGCCAGGGCTGCGTTGGACATGGGGTATTACATTTCCTTGTCCGGTATTGTCACTTTTCGCAATGCCGATGCCCTGCGGGATGTGGCCAGCAAGGTGCCGGCTGACCGGTTGCTGGTGGAAACCGACTCGCCGTACCTGGCGCCGATCCCTTACCGCGGCAAGCCGAACCTGCCGCAATACGTGCGTGAGGTAGCGGAATTTCTGGCAATGTTGAGAGGTGAGTCCTACGAGCGATTTGCCGAGCAGACCACCGATAATTTCAAGCGTTTATTCCCGTTGGCGCACGTCAGGGCATCGGTGTAACGTTAGAAAAGATCGCAGCCTATGGGGTTTTTGGCCGCTGAATCGCAGGCAAAAAAAACCCGGGTTCTGGGGGGTGAATCCGGGTTAAGACCATTAGGAGTAAAACAAAGGCACGCAATCCTTTGGTACCTTCATCGGCGCGACACTTGGGGGAGATGCCTCGCCGACAGTTGAAGTATTGATCAGTATTGCGCCGAGTCCAGTTTAGCTGGTCGGGTTTTTAAACAAATTTGGAATACGCGCGCTTCGGTTGAGTTCTCATCAACCGGCGAGGGTGTGCGAATTCATCAAGAAACACATATATGGTCGGATGATCCGTGCATTTTGGCGTAAGTTAGGCATAATACGCGGCTTCGAATTTTGACCCCTACAGACCTTTTCTTATGCATAAAGAACCTCGTAAGGTCCGTGAGTTTCGTCGCCGCGAGCAAGAAATTCTCGATACCGCGCTCAAGCTGTTCCTCGACCAAGGTGAAGACAGTGTCACCGTCGAGATGATTGCTGATGCCGTCGGTATCGGCAAAGGCACGATCTACAAGCACTTCAAATCCAAGGCGGAGATCTATCTGCGCCTGATGCTCGATTACGAGCGCGATTTGAACGAGCTGTTGCATTCGGCCGATGTCGATAAGGACAAGGAAGCCCTGTCCCGGGCCTACTTCGAATTCCGCATGCGCGATCCGCAACGCTATCGGTTGTTCGATCGCCTGGAAGAAAAGGTGGTCAAGGGCAACCAGGTGCCGGAGATGGTCGAGGAACTGCACAAGATCCGCGCCTCGAACTTCGAACGCCTGACCCTGCTGATCAAGGGCCGGATCAGCGAAGGCAAGCTCGAAGACGTGCCGCCTTACTTCCATTACTGCGCGGCCTGGGCGCTGGTGCACGGCGCCGTGGCGCTGTATCACTCGCCGTTCTGGAGCAACGTGCTGGAAGATCAGGAAGGTTTCTTCCAGTTCCTGATGGACATCGGCGTGCGCATGGGCAACAAGCGCAAGCGCGATACCGACACGCCGAGCAGCTGAACCATTCAGTTGCCTTATTGCGCCATGATTTAGCTACATGGCGCAGTACCGCAGGAATATACTCAGGCATAGGGCTTGCTAAAACTTGATTTGTGAGTCAAGTTTTGCGCGTTCGAATCTTCTTTCGCCGGAGTGATCCATGATCGTTGACCGTCAAGGCAGGCGTTTTCGCAATTTGCGGATCAGTCTGACCTCAGCCTGCAACTACGCTTGTACTTACTGCGTGCCCAACGGTAAGCGCTTGGTGGCTGCGCAGGATGAGTTGTCGGCGGAGGCCATGGCACGCGGTGTGGCCTATCTGATCGAGGCTGCGGGCATCGAGCGTTTGCGCATTACCGGTGGCGAGCCACTGGTCAGTCCCAAACTCGAAGCCTTCATGACCGCCGTCGGGCAGATGGGCCTGGCGGATATCAGCCTGACCACCAATGGTCAGTTGCTGGCGAAGAAGCTGCCGCTACTGGTGGACGCCGGCATTCGGCGCATCAACGTTTCCCTCGATACCCTGGATGCCAGCGCTTTTCGCAGCATTGCGCGCGGCGGCGATCTGGCGACCGTTCTCGACGGCATGGACCAAGCCGCCGCAGCTGGGATAAAGATCAAGGTCAATATGGTGCCGTTGCGTGGGCAGAACCTGGATCAGGTGATGCCGTTGCTCGACTACTGCCTGGAGCGCGGTTACGAGTTGCGCTTCATCGAGTTGATGCGCATGGGCCACCTGGCCAGCGACTCCAACGCCTTCCTGCAGCAGTTCGTCAGCCTTCAGCAGTTGCTGAGCCTGATCGGTGAGCGCTACGAGTACCTTCAGGCCGATGCGCCGGTCGATGCCACGGCGGTGCGCTACCAGATTCCGGGGCTGGGCCACTTCGGCGTGATCGCCAACGAAAGCGTTCCGTTTTGCCGCACCTGTTCGCGTCTACGTTTGTCGTCCACTGGTTGGCTGCATGGCTGCCTGTCGTCGAGCAATCGCCATTATGTCGGTGACCTGCTGGACAAGCCTCGTCATCAGGCGCTGCCGGCGTTGCAACGACTGCTGGTCAAAGCCTTGGGGGACAAGCAGGAAGTGGCGTTCTCCGGTGGCGCGACCATCATGAAAATCATCGGCGGCTGATCGGGCCTTGTGGCGAGGGAGCTTGCTCCCGCTGGGTCGCGAAGCGGCCCCAAAAAAAATCCCCGTTTCGTCAGAATTAGCGCATTCATCGCTCTACGACGGCTACGCCGCCGAACGGGAGCAAGCTCCCTCGCCACAGGTCTGTATTCTCAGCCCGAAAATGCACATGACCTGAGCTGGCTCGGAAGCTGCATCCCATGGCCATTCGCCGGTTTTCCGTCACCGGCCTCTGGAGGGTAGGATGCGTAGCCTGGTTTTGCTGCTGGCCGTTTTGGCGCTTGGTGGCTGCATGAATGTCAGCGATATGGCCGAAGGGACTCGCTACCACATGAGCGACGCGGGCCTGCTGGACCACAGCGACAGCCGTCGGGTGAATAACTTCCGCATTCAGCCGGACTCGTTCATCTACATCGCCCAGGGTGCTTTCGTGCCGCCGGGCAATGCCTACCCGCGTCCTAACGTGGTGGCCGAAGAGGCCTTCAACGGCTTTATCGAATATTTCCCGATGGTCCGTCGCGCCCGAGCGCCGGAAGGCCTCGACGCTGCCATGGGCGAAGCCCGTGCCGCTGGTGCCCATTACCTGCTTTACACGCGTTTCGCCAAAGCCGACGACCGCATCGGCAACTCGGACGAATGGCTCGACCAGGAACACGTGGATCGCCTTGGCATCGACAACGGCGTGATTCAGATCATGTTGATCGAGACCAGCACCCAGTATTTGATTGATACTGCACGTATCAAGAGTCGTGGCGGTTTACTGACGTTCCACGACAACAAGCCAGAAGACTTGCTGGGTCCGCCGCTGGAGCAATACGCTCGTAGCCTGCTGGGGCTCAGCGACCAGTAATTTAAAGGAGAACGCCATGAGTGACCCGCAAAAAGCCAACGATCTGTTGGGGCAAATCCCCAAAACCAAAGGCTTGCCGCCGGTCCACTTGTGGAACCCCGACTTCTGCGGCGATATCGACATGCGCATCGCCCGCGATGGCACCTGGTATTACCTGGGCACGCCGATCGGGCGCAAGCCGATGGTCAAGCTGTTCTCCACCATCATTCGCCGCGATGGCGATGATTACTTTCTGATTACCCCGGTCGAAAAGGTTGGCATCAAGGTCGACGACGCGCCGTTCGTGGCGATTGCCGTGGAGGTCGAAGGCGAGGGTGAAGCCCAGGTCTTGCGCTTTACCACCAACGTCGATGAAACGGCCGATGCCGGCGCCGAGCACCCTATGCGTGTAGTGATCGATCCGGTAACTCAGGAACCCGCGCCGTACGTGCATGTGCGCACCAACCTTGAAGCGCTGATTCACCGCAATGTGTTCTACCAACTGGTGGAGCTGGCGGTGAGTCGTGAAATCGACGGGCAGCGTTGGCTGGGCGTGTGGAGCGGTGGCGAATTCTTCCCTATCGGGCTTGAGCCGTAAGGGGCTGAGCGCTGGAAACGAAACGGCCCGTTATTGCAACGGGCCGTTTTTTTATGGGCTTACAAACCCTTGCTCTTGAGTCGCGCGGCATGTTCAAGGTAGAGCATGACCGGGCTCACGTTCCAACTGTTGATCCCTGCCATCTGATTGACTGCGTCGAAATGGTCCATGGGGTAATCCGAGCGGATCACTTTGCCCAGATGCGAGCTGTATTGACCGACCAGTCCATCGTTGGCGTGCTTCTCTTTATAAAATAATTTCGACAGCACTTTACAGTTCAAATGGGTAGGGTCGAGGAGTTGCAGGCTTTGAAAGTTCTGCACGATCCCGCTCCAGGAGTAGTAATACACGCCGTTTTCAATTTCGTTGCCTTCCCCGCCCCAAACCTTTGGCATCCCTTGCGGGTACTTGCGATTGAAGGCAGCCAATCCTGCGCTGGTCAGCGATTCAAACGCCGCTTGAGGGTCCACGGGATTTTCCGGGTGGCCACTGATCAACGAAATGAAGGTGCCGACTGCGCTTAACAAGGCTAATACGAACGCTTCGGGCAACTCGCCGGGTGTCAGTGCCTTATGCAATTGGTCGGCAATCTCGGAGCCATGATTGGGGCAACTGACAGACGTGACCGAAGCGACTTTTTCCGGGTGCAAGGCTGCTACGTAGCGTGCGGCCAAGGGGCCTTGGCTATGGCCGATCAAATTGACCTTGGCGGCTCCGGTTTCCAGCAAAATGCGGTTGACGTGTTCGAGCAGTTTTTCACCGCGTTCCTCATTACCGTTGACGGTTGGAATATTGACGGCAAACACCTGGGCGCCGGCACGTTCCAGGGCTTCCTCGATTTCGAAGAAGTAGGGATAACCGGCGATTTTATCGAAGCCGAAAAGTCCGTGAACCAACACAATGGGGTATTTCGTAGACGCATCCATGTCCATGTTCATACCTGTCGATAGCGGATTTGAAGGAGCAGATCGCTGAGTGCCCGATCTGTTGCGGCTAACCGTAGTTTACAAAGTGGATGGGATCAAAGCGCTTCGAGCGGGATTCGGACGAACAGCCATGTCCGCATTGGCGGGGCAGCTGAAAATCCAATTGACACCCAATCATATGATGATTAGCGTGGGCACCCATGTGAACGGCTTTGTGTCGTTTGTTTTTTATCACCGGTCGACGAGGTGCCCATGTCCAGCAGTTTTCATGCGTCGACGGTCGACTGGCTGGGGTGCTGGATCGCTGCCGGCCAGGTAAAGCCCGGCGAAACCATCAAGGTCGAAGCCGATCTGGGCGAGCAGCTCGGTGTCAGTCGTACGGTCATTCGCGAAGCCATCAAAACCCTGGTGGCCAAAGGTATGCTCGAAGTCGGGCCGAAGGTCGGCACACGCGTATTGCCGGTGCGGCGCTGGAATCTCTTCGATCCGCAAGTCGTTGGCTGGCTGTCGCGCAGCGGCTTGCCGGAAAACTTCGTCGACGACTTGCTCGACCTACGCCGCACCATCGAACCCATGGCGGTGCGCTGGGCCTGCGAGCGGGCGACGGTGGAACAAGTGCAAGCCGTACTCCAGGCCTATAACGCGCTGGAACGGGCGGTGGACAGCGGCATTGATTACAACCGCGCCGACCAGTTCTTCCATGAGTGCATCCTCGCCGCCAGCCACAATCAGTTCATCGAACAAATGGTCCCGGCCCTTGGCGCGTTGCTGGCAGTGTCTTTCGAAGTGTCTGCCGCCGACCCGGACGAACTGCGCCGAACCTTGCCAATCCACAAAGACATGGCCGACGCCATCGCCGCCCGGGATGCCGCGCGGGGTGTATGGGCCTGCATGACCCTGATCGATAACGCGGACCTGGCGATCAAGCGCTTCTACCCCCAGGTCATGGCCGACAAGAAGGCCAGCTAACCATAAAGAATCCAGTGGGAGCGGGCTGTGTGGCGAGGGGGCTTGCCCCCGTTGGGTCGCGAAGCGGCCCCGGCATTTCAAAGTTAAACCGCATGTAACGAGTTTACGACTGCTTCGCAGCCGAACGGGGGCAAGCCCCCTCGCCACACAGGTTCGCTCTCACATAAAAGCAATAAAAAGGAGGTTTCATGACGTGGACTGCGGTTACCGGACACCGTGCGCAACTCGGCGAAGGCCCGTTCTGGGATGCACCGACCCAGGCGCTGTATTGGGTAGATATCGCCGGTAAACAAGCGCTCAGGCTGATCGGCGCCAATGTGGAAATCTGGCAGATGCCGGAGCACGTGTCCGCATTCATCCCCTGTGAAAGCGGCGATGCCCTGGTGACATTGAGCAGTGGGGTTTATCGGCTGGATCTGGATTCTCCAGGCCTGGAACCTCGGCTGACCTTGTTCTGCGTCGCCGATCCGCAACCCGGCAATCGCCCCAACGAAGCCCGCTGCGATGCCCAGGGCCGGCTCTGGCTGGGCACCATGCAAAACAACATCGGTGAGCAGGGCGAAGATTTGCCCGTCGTGCGCCGCTCGGGGGGCCTGTTTCGCATCGACCGCGATGCTCGGGTCACGCCGCTGCTTCGAGGATTAGGCATTCCCAACACGTTGCTGTGGAGCGACGACGGCACAACTCTGTATTTCGCCGACAGCCTCGACAGCACGCTTTACCGGCATTTCATCCATACCGACGGCAATCTGGACACTGCCTATGTCTGGCTTGGCCCCCATGAACGTGGCGGCCCCGACGGCTCGGCGATGGATGCCGAGGGCTATATATGGAATGCCCGTTGGGACGGCAGTTGTCTGCTCAGGCTGAATCCGGACGGCTATGTGGATCGGGTGATCGAACTGCCGGTCAGCCGTCCCACCAGTTGCGTGTTCGGTGGCGAAGACTTCAAAACCCTGTACATCACCAGCGCCGCAAGCCCGCTCAATCACCCGTTGGACGGCGCGCTGTTATCGATTCGAGTGGATGTGCCCGGAAAAGCTTGTCAGCGGTTTGCTGGATAAATCCCAAAATATGGGACGTAAAATTATATATTGAGATTATTTGGTGGTCGGGTTTATAGTCGGCCCCATCAGTTACACGCACTCACACTTAAAAAAACAAAACAGGTGAAGTGATGCAGCGATATTCCACCGCACTCCCTTACGGAGTCAGTGCTTCAGGCCGCCTCGGCACCCAGGCGTTTTCGCGCCTGCCTGTCTATTCCCAACAGCTTTTTGACCGGACATCGACAGATGCCCGGTTTTCGTCGTGCCTTCGAACAGGAGTGTTGATCCATGGCTGAACCTCTTTCCTTGCCACCGGTGCCCGAACCGCCCAAGGGTGAGCGCCTGAAAAACAAGGTCGTGCTGCTGACCGGCGCCGCTCAAGGTATCGGCGAAGCGATTGTTGCAACCTTCGCCTCTCAGCAGGCCAAGCTGATCATCAGCGACATCCAGGCCGAGAAAGTCGAGAAAGTCGCGGCGCATTGGCGTGAACAAGGCGCAGATGTGGTGGCGATCAAGGCCGATGTGTCGCGCCAGCACGACCTGCACGCCATGGCCAGATTGGCCATCGAACTTCACGGCCGGATCGACGTGCTGGTCAACTGCGCCGGGGTCAACGTGTTCCGCGATCCGCTGCAAATGACCGAGGAAGACTGGCATCGCTGCTTCGCCATCGACCTGGACGGCGCCTGGTATGGCTGCAAAGCCGTGTTGCCGCAAATGATCGAACAGGGCATCGGCAGCATCATCAACATCGCCTCGACCCATTCCACTCACATCATTCCCGGCTGCTTCCCGTACCCGGTGGCCAAACATGGCTTGCTCGGGCTGACCCGCGCCTTGGGCATCGAATACGCACCCAAAGGCATTCGCGTCAACGCTATCGCGCCGGGCTACATCGAAACCCAACTGAACGTCGATTACTGGAACGGTTTTGCCGACCCCCATGCCGAACGTCAGCGCGCTTTCGACCTGCATCCACCGCGGCGCATCGGCCAGCCGATTGAAGTGGCGATGACCGCTGTGTTCCTGGCCAGCGATGAAGCGCCGTTCATTAATGCTTCATGTATCACCATCGATGGTGGGCGCTCGGTCATGTACCACGACTGAATAACTCCGGTTTCAAGCGCGAAACTACGCCTGAAATCCAATCATCATACGATATGACTATTGGCTGCATGCTTCGACCGCTGTATTGGCTTTCAAATAACGCTCAAAAAAAATAACAAGGAGTCAGCTTATGAAACGTCGTCGTGGGATCCGTTCCCTGTGCTGTGCCGCTTTGGCGGTTACCGCGGTCAGCCTGAGCAGTACGTTGTTGGCGGCCGAGGAAGTGAAGATCGGTTTTCTGGTCAAGCAAGCGGAAGAGCCCTGGTTCCAGACCGAATGGGCCTTCGCCGAAAAGGCCGGCAAGGACAAGGGCTTCACCGTCATAAAAATCGCCGTGCCTGATGGCGAGAAAACCCTCTCGGCCATCGACAGCCTGGCGGCCAACGGCGCCAAGGGCTTTGTGATCTGCCCGCCGGACGTCTCCCTCGGCCCGGCCATCATGGCCAAGGCCAAGCTTAACGGTTTGAAAGTGATCGCCGTCGATGACCGTTTCGTCGATGCCGGTGGCAAATTCATGGAGCACGTGCCGTACCTTGGCATGGCAGCCTTCGAAGTCGGCCAGAAGCAGGGCGCCGCCATGGCCGCCGAAGCGAAAAAACGCGGCTGGGACTGGAAAGACACCTACGCGGTGATCAACACCTACAACGAACTCGACACTGGCAAAAAACGCACTGACGGTTCCGCCAAAGCGCTGGAAGACGCCGGTATGCCGAAAGACCACATCCTCTTCTCGGCGCTGAAAACCCTCGACGTACCGGGCAGCATGGACGCCACCAACTCGGCCTTGGTGAAGCTTCCGGGTGCGGCGAAAAACCTGATCATTGGCGGCATGAACGACAACACCGTGCTGGGCGGCGTGCGCGCCACCGAAAGCGCCGGTTTTGCCGCGGCCAACGTGATTGGCATCGGCATCAATGGCACCGATGCCATCGGCGAACTGAAGAAGCCCAACAGCGGCTTTTTCGGCTCGATGCTGCCGAGCCCGCACATCGAGGGCTACAACACCGCGAGCATGATGTACGAGTGGGTCACCACCGGCAAAGAACCGCCGAAATACACCGCGATGGACGACGTTACGCTGATCACGCGTGACAACTTCAAGCAGGAACTGGAAAAGATCGGCCTGTGGAACTGAGGCGCGGTTGATTTCATCGGCAGCCCTGGCGACGGGGCTGCCTGACCGGTGTGATGAGGTGGGTTTATGCACGCACAAGTACAGACAGATCTACAGGGCATTGGCGGCAGCCTGCGCTTCAACGGGATCGGCAAAACCTTTCCCGGGGTGAAGGCGCTGGACGGCATCAGCTTCGTCGCCCATCCGGGGCAGGTTCACGCCTTGATGGGCGAGAACGGTGCCGGTAAATCCACGCTGCTGAAAATCCTTGGCGGTGCTTACACGCCGAGCAGCGGCGATCTGCAGATCGGCGAGCAGACGAGGGTCTTCAAGTCCACCGCCGACAGCATTGGCAGCGGGGTCGCGGTGATCCATCAGGAGTTGCACCTGGTGCCGGAAATGACCGTCGCCGAGAACCTGTTTCTCGGGCATCTGCCGGCGAGTTTCGGCCTGATCAATCGCGGCGTTTTGCGGCAACAGGCATTGGCCTGCCTCAAAGGCCTGGCCGATGAAATCGATCCGCAAGAGAAAGTCGGGCGCTTGTCCCTCGGCCAGCGGCAACTGGTGGAGATCGCCAAGGCGTTATCCCGTGGCGCGCATGTGATTGCGTTCGACGAACCTACCAGCAGCCTGTCGGCGCGGGAAATCGATCGCTTGATGGCGATCATCGGGCGCCTGCGCGACGAAGGCAAAGTGGTGCTTTACGTCTCCCATCGCATGGAAGAAGTGTTCCGCATCTGCAACGCGGTAACGGTGTTCAAGGACGGTCGTTACGTGCGCACCTTCGAAGACATGAGCGCGCTGAGCCATGACCAGTTGGTGACGTGCATGGTCGGTCGCGACATCCAGGACATCTACGATTACCGCAGTCGTCCGCGTGGCGCGGTGGCGCTCAAGGTCGATAGGTTACTGGGGCCAGGCTTGCGTGAGCCGGTGAGTTTCGAGGTGCACAAGGGCGAAATTCTCGGGCTGTTCGGCTTGGTCGGCGCCGGGCGCACCGAGCTGTTCCGGATGCTCAGCGGGTTGACGCGCAACACCGCCGGACGCCTGGAGCTGCGCGGTCGTGAACTGAAATTGCATTCACCCCGCGATGCCATCGCGGCGGGGATTCTGTTGTGTCCCGAGGACCGCAAGAAGGAGGGCATCCTGCCGCTCGCCAGCGTCGCCGAGAACATCAATATCAGCGCTCGCGGCTCTCATTCCACCTTCGGTTGCCTTTTGCGCGGCTTGTGGGAAAAGGACAATGCCGACAAGCAGATCAAGGCGCTGAAGGTGAAAACGCCCAACGCGGCGCAGAAAATCATGTACCTGTCTGGCGGCAATCAGCAGAAGGCGATTCTCGGTCGCTGGCTGTCGATGCCGATGAAAGTCCTGCTGCTCGACGAGCCCACCCGGGGCATCGACATCGGTGCAAAAGCCGAGATCTACCAGATCATCCATAACCTGGCGGCCAGCGGCATCGCGGTGATTGTGGTGTCCAGCGACCTGATGGAAGTCATGGGCATTTCCGACCGCATCCTGGTGCTCTGCGAAGGCGCGATGCGCGGCGAACTGACCCGTGAACAAGCCAATGAATCCAACCTGCTGCAACTGGCGTTGCCACGCCAACGCGCTGCCGACGTGGTGAACTGAGAGGTGACTATGACCATCCAAAACAATGCTTTGCCAACCCCGCGCAAACCTCTGGACTTGCGGCGCTTTCTCGATGACTGGGTGATGCTGCTGGCGGCCGTCGGGATCTTCGTGCTCTGCACCTTGCTGATCGACAACTTCCTGTCGCCGCTGAACATGCGCGGCCTGGGCCTGGCAATTTCCACTACCGGGATTGCCGCGTGCACCATGTTGTATTGCCTGGCATCCGGGCATTTCGATTTGTCGGTGGGCTCGGTGATTGCCTGCGCCGGCGTGGTTGCGGCAGTGGTAATGCGCGACACCGACAGCGTGTTCCTCGGTGTGAGTGCGGCGCTGGTGATGGGGCTGATTGTCGGGCTGATCAACGGGATCGTGATCGCCAAGCTGCGGGTCAATGCGTTGATCACCACGCTGGCGACCATGCAGATCGTTCGTGGCCTGGCTTACATTTTTGCCAACGGCAAAGCGGTGGGCGTTTCGCAGGAACAGTTCTTCGTGTTCGGTAATGGTCAGTTGTTCGGTGTGCCGGTGCCGATTCTGATCACCATCGTTTGCTTCCTGTTTTTCGGCTGGTTGCTGAATTACACCACCTACGGGCGCAACACCATGGCCATCGGCGGCAACCAGGAAGCGGCGTTGCTCGCTGGGGTCAACGTTGACCGGACCAAGATCATCATCTTCGCCGTACACGGTGTGATCGGCGCGTTGGCCGGGGTGATTCTGGCGTCGCGCATGACGTCTGGTCAGCCGATGATTGGCCAGGGTTTCGAGTTGACGGTGATCTCGGCTTGCGTGCTCGGCGGGGTATCGCTGAGTGGCGGGATCGGGATGATTCGGCATGTGATTGCCGGGGTGCTGATTCTGGCGATCATCGAGAATGCGATGAACTTGAAGAATATCGATACGTTTTATCAGTATGTGATTCGTGGTTCGATTTTGCTGCTGGCAGTGGTGATTGACCGGTTGAAACAACGCTGATTTTTCCTTGTGGGAGTGGGCTTTCTGACACATTGAGATTGAATGTGTCGACGCCATCGCGAGCAGGCTCGCTCCCACATTTGATCTTCAGTGAACATAGATTTTGTGTACCACCAAGATCCAGTGTGGGAGCGAGCCTGCTCGCGATGACCGCGCAGCGGTCGATTTTTAACCGGTATCCTTCAAACACTTTCACAAAATATCCCTTGCTCGCCCCAACCCGTTTCAGCTATGACGGTACACCCGAGGTGTACATGATTAGACCGGTACGAATTGACAAGAAACAACAGGTGGTCGACGAGCTCGTTCGGCGCATCGAAAACGGCCTCATGGAGGACGGCATTCTATTGCCGGGCGAACATCAGTTGGCTCAAGAATTCAAGGTCAGCCGAGGCACGCTGCGTGAAGCCCTGGCCGAACTGAAACGGCGCCACTACATCGCTACGCAAAGCGGGGTGGGGTCCATCGTCACGTTCGACGGTGTGGTACTCGATCAGCGCAGCGGCTGGGCCCAGGCGCTGGCCGACAATGGGGCGCTGATCAATACCGAAGTGCTGCGGCTGGAGGCGGTGACCCGTCCTGACCTGCTGCCCCGTTTCGGCACCGATCAGTTCATCACCCTCGACCGTCGTCGCCGCGGCACCGATGGCACGCTGGTGTCCCTTGAACGTTCATTGATGCCCGCCACCGGAGGCTTGGAAGGCCTGCCGCGAGTCGGTCTGATCGATGACTCCCTGACCATCACGCTGGCCGCCTACGGCTACATTGGCGACCACGGCGATCAGTGGATCGGCGCCGAATCCTTGAATGCCGAAGACGCCGAATTGCTCGGGCGCCCGGAGGGCACGGTGTTCCTCAAGGCCCTGCGCACCACTTACGACCGTCAGAACCGCTTCATGGAGCAGGTCGAAAGCCTGCTAGATCCGGTGCATTTTCGTCTGCACCTGCAAATTGGAACCTCAAAATGACCGCGCTCGACCGTGCGCTGGGCGCCTTCTATGGGCTGGCCCTGGGCGATGCGTTGGGCATGCCGACACAATCCCTGAGCCGCGCCGAGATCAAGGCGCGCTTCGGCGAGATCACCGATCTGCAAGACGCTGGCCCGGATCAACCGATCGCCGCAAACATGCCCAAAGGCTCGATCACTGACGATACGGAGCAGGCGATCCTGGTCGGTCGGTTGTTGATTGAAGGCGAGGGCCGGATCGAACCGGAGGTGCTGGCCCAGCGCCTGATCGAATGGGAAGCCGGGATGCAAGCCAAGGGGTCGCAGGATTTGCTCGGCCCCTCGACCAAACGCGCGATCGAGATGATCCTCGCCGGCCACTCGCTGGAAGAGGCAGGGCGCTACGGCACCACCAATGGCGCGGCCATGCGCATCATGCCGGTGGGGATTGCGGCCGATGTTGCCGACCCCGAACGTTTCATCCGCGCCGTGGTGCAAGCCTGTCAGGTGACCCACAACACCACGCTGGGAATTGCCAGTGCGGCGGCGGTGGCGGCAGTGGTTTCTGCCGGGATCAATGGCATGGACCTGGGCGAGGCATTGAACCTCGGCCAGCAGACCGCTCAGAAAGCCGAAAACCATGGCCACTGGGTCGCTGGCGGACGTATCGCCGCCCGCATCAGTTGGGCGTGGAGCATCAGCGTCGACAGCGACAAGGCGTTGCTGGCGGACTTGCTGTATGACGTGATCGGCACGTCGGTGGCCTCGCAGGAATCGGTGGTGGTGTCATTTGCGCTGGCTCGGCAAGTGGCTATCGAGGAGATGACGGCTTTCGAAGCGCTGTGTATGGCTGCCAGCCTGGGCGGCGATACTGACACCATCGCGGCGATTCTCGGCGCCATGCTTGGGGCTTGTCTGGGGCTTGAGAGTTGGCCGGTGGCGATGATCGAGCAGGTTAAAGCGGTAAATGATCTACAGTTGGAGCCGTTGGTGCAGGGGCTGTTGGCTCTGCGTTGACTGTACTGACGCCATCGCGGGCAAGCCCGCTCCCACAGGAATAGTACAAACCTGAGATACACGCCGTACCTGTGGGAGCGGGCTTGCCCGCGACAGGCGCGCCGCATACTAAAATTTTTCACCCGCAATGGAGCGCACAAACATGGCCAGGACCGCCGGAAAGTTATGTCGACTTCCGAATTGCCCGCAACCACAACCACAACAACGGCAACAGGAGCAGTTTTCATGAGTTCATCGAACACCGGGCAAAGTGCCGGGCAATTGGAAACCCGTGGCATTGAACCAGTGCCGGAAGGGGAGTGCAACGGTCACCCACTGCAACTGTTCTGGGTCTGGTTCGCAGCGAACATTTCCATTCTCGGATTGCCGTTGGGCGCCACGCTGGTGGCCTTTCGCGGCCTGGCAATCTGGCAGGCGATCATCGTCGCCATCCTCGGTGCCGCCGGTTCGTTCGCGGTGGTCGGGATCATCTCCATTGCCGGTCGTCGTGGCCGCGCACCAAGCCTGACGCTGTCGCGAGCAATCTTCGGCGTACGCGGCAATATCGGCCCGACGCTGGTCTCGCTGATGTCGCGACTGGGTTGGGAAACCGTCAACACCACCACCGCCGCGTTCGTCTTGCTGTCGTTGTGCTCGATTCTGTTCGGCTCGCCGGTGGAAGCCAAAAGCGCGCCGCTGCTGACCCTCGCGTTCATCGCGATTTTCGTGCTGCTGACGTTGTCGGTGTCCGGTCTCGGTCACGCCACGTTGCTGGTGATCCAGAGATGGGCGACCTACGTGTTCGGTGCGTTGAACATCCTGGTCGGCGGTTTCCTCTGCGCGACCATCGACTGGAGCGCTGTATTCAACGCCACGCCAGCGCCCCTGAGCGCAATGATCATCGGCATCGGTACCATGGCCGCCGGCACCGGGATCGGTTGGGCCAACGCCGGTGCCGACATGTCGCGCTATCAGCACCGCAGCGTCAAAGCCGTGAGTCTGGTGGCGTCGGCGGCGTTCGGTGCGGGGATTCCGCTGGTGCTGCTGATCACACTCGGTGGTCTGCTGTCAGTGGGCAACAATGATCTGGCCTCGGCCACTGACCCGATTGTCGCGATCCGCGACATGCTGCCGACCTGGATGGCCGTGCCGTACCTGATCACCGCATTCGGCGGGCTGCTGCTGTCGAACAACCTGTCGGTGTACTCCGCCGGTTTGACTACCTTGACCCTCGGCCTGAAGGTCAAGCGCGTGTATGCGGTGGTGCTCGATATCATTGCGATCTTCGCCGGTTCGATCTACTTCATGCTGATCGCCGAGAGCTTTTACGGCCCGTTCATCACCTTCATTTCCTTGCTGGCCGTGCCGATCACCGCGTGGGTCGGGATCTTCGTGGTCGACCTGATTCACCGGCATTACTACAGCCCCAAAGACCTGCTGGACGTCAGTCCGAGCAGCGCCTACTGGTATCGCGGCGGCGTCGAGTGGCGCGCCTTCGGTGCATGGGCGCTGGCGATTGTGCTGGGTTTCAGTTTCACCACCATCGGTACTACTGAGCAAGATGTCTGGTTCCGGGGCTTTTTATCCGACTCCTGGCTGGGCCACAACGGCCTGGGCTGGATCGTGACGTTCCTGGTGGCCGGTGGCATTTACCGAGTACTCGGCGGTGCCAAGGACCGTCGCGCCGCGTTGATCGAGCCGGCTCATGCCTAAAATGTTACATACCGGCCAGGTCATGATCGATCTGGTCATGGCCGTGGATAAATTGCCTCAATCGGGCGGTGACGTGCTGGCGCAATCCGCCCGTTTCGAGGCTGGCGGTGGCTTCAATGTGATGGCTGCGGCCCGGCGAAACGGCTTGCCGGTGGTTTACCTCGGTGGCCATGGCAAGGGCCGTTTCGGCGACATGGCCCGAGAGGCGATGACGGCTGAAGGCATTCGGATCGGCATCGACCAGAGCACCGAGCGCGACACCGGGCTGTGCGTCGCGCTGACCGAAGCCTCGGCCGAGCGCACGTTCATTTCCTGCATCGGTGCCGAAGGCGAATTGGCCGCCGAAGACCTGGCGAGTGTGCCAGCCGAGGCGGGCGATTTTGTCTATGTCAGCGGCTATAGCCTGCTGCATGGCGGCAAGGCTCAAGCGCTGGTGGATTGGGTGCTGGATTTGCCGGACGGGATCAAGGTGGTATTCGATCCGGGGCCGTTGGTGGATTCGCCAGACGCATCGCTGATGAAGGCCTTGTTGTCGCGCATCGATCTGTGGACCAGCAACCGTGTCGAGGCGCTGCGGTTTACCGGGGCGACAGACATCGGCGAGGCATTGAATCGGTTGGCTGATCATCTGCCGACCGAGGTACTGATGGTGGTACGCGATGGGCCGCAAGGGTGCTGGATCAGCCAGCGCGGCGATCACCAGCACGTGCCGGGCTTCAAGGTCGAGGCAGTGGACAGCAACGGCGCGGGGGATGCTCACGCGGGAGTTTTTGTCGCCGGGTTGGCGCACGGATTATCGGCGGTCGAAGCGGCACGGCGGGCGAATGCGGCTGCGGCATTGGCGGTCACTCGCTGGGGGCCGGCGACTTCGCCGGGGGCGGTTGAGGTGGATGCGTTGATTCGCGAGACCTATGGCGCCTGATTGGCCGCTATCGCGAGCAGGCTCGCTCCCACATTGGATTTATGCCAGCCGCCAATATTGCGGTTCACACGAATCAACTGTGGGAGCGAGCCTGCTCGCGATGGGGCCCTAAAATCTTACATTTGCTCTTCAAACATTCACAGGCAAAAAATCGCAACCTGCTGCAGCGCCTACTCGGTTAGATATCCAGCTTGCGCGCGGCCTCAACCCCTGCGGCGCTGAGTTTGATCGGCAGGTTCAGCGAGTGCTCGCCGGCTTCGTTGCAGATCACATGACCATGCTGGATCAGCCCGCGCTCCTGCAGAGTGGCGAGCGTGCTGGCCACGACTTTCTCCCCCCGGTAATTGTCCAGAACTTCCTTGCCCAAGCCACTCGGGTGGGCGTGCAGCAGGCGGGTCAGGACTTCTTTTTCCAGGTTTTTATCGGCGTTCATGGTTACCTCTTGGTTGGGATGGACGAGTGTTGCTCCTCGCTCGCATCGGCGAGTCCTTATCTGATATTGGTCCTTCCCGACCTGGATTGGTGCCTGATGAGCGACGAGTGGTCCAGGGGGCGTGCTGCAACGTTTTGATCCTGCTGACGTGACGCCAGATCAACCGACCTACGGTGATCAGCCAGTTCATCAGGGCGATCGTCAGTACCGTGAGCAACAGTGGCATCATCCCGTGTTCTACGATGATTCTCCCGGCCAGCAACGGAAAACCGAACACGCCGACGAAGTAGGACAGGCTGAACAACAGTAAGGACTGCGAGGTGGTGCCGGACGGCGCTTCGTTCGCCGCCAAGCCATTGATCACCGAATACGTCAGCCCATAACCGACTCCTAGCATCATCGCCGCCAGCACGTAGCTGAACCCGTCGTCGACCACAAAACCGAACATCAGGATCGAAACCATCATCAGGCCCGACAACAGGCAGGAGGCACGCAATGGATCGCGTTTGACCACGAACCCGGCAATCAACATTCGGCTGCTGATCGCCGCGCCCATGAAGCCGAAAAAGAACAGTGAATAATCAAGTGAACGGGACGCCGCGTAACTGGTTTGAAAACTCGACAGGCCACCGAATACACAGCCGCCGAGGCCGACCATGATGATCGGGAACATGGCTCTGGAGGACAACACCCGAGCCGTTGCGCGCCAGGATATTCGTGCGACTGACGCTGATGCCGAGGGCATTTTTTTGAGCTGGACATCCAGCCGCCAGAACAGCAAAGCACCGATCAGGCTGGCCAGCGCCGCGAGGTAAAACGCTGCCGTCACCGGATACCCGAGAGCACTGGCAGCACGGCCCAACAATGGACCGCTGCCGATCCCGGTCATCATGCTGCCCGACAGCAGCGCAAAGTATTTAGCTCGTTGCGCAGGCGTCACCAGGCTCGCGACGATGATCGGTCCGAGCGTGTAGAAAACGCCCCAGCCCAACCCGAGCATCAGTCCAAAAAACAGCAGCAGATTGCCAATGCCTGGCGTCAAGGCAAATCCCAGGCTGGCGGCCACCAGCAAGAGGCTGAACAGTGCAATGGAGCGCGCCGCGCCGAGCAGGTCGGACAAGTGACCGGAGACAATCACTGCAGCAAAGGTGCTGAGCATCGCCGCCGAAATCACGCTGCCGGCGTCGTGTTCGTTGCCGCCACGAGAGCCGATCAGCAGCGACAGTAAAAAAGTCGAGCCATAGGACAGCGACAACAAATAGCTGGCGAGGCAGAACAGGCTGAACAACCTGCTTGAGACGGGTGGGGCGGCGGTAGACATGAGGCGGTTCCTTGACCCGATAGAAGTGAATGTCATCTATCTATCACGCAAGGTACCGATGATAGGTCTGTGGTTACCGATTTCAGGGTTAGTGGAGGCCGGAGTAATGCTCTCAGCAGACGCCGATTTCTTCCTTGAACAGCTCCATGAAACCCTTCAGGCGTCCGTGGCGAATCAGTGCCAGACGTTGACCGGTGGTCGTTTGGAAGCCGTCCGCCAGGTGCAACAGCTTGGTCTGGAAATGATCGAGGCAAAAGCGTTTGTCGTCGTAGTCCCGTTCTTTTGCCTCCGGGTCCAAAGGGTCGTACAACGCACTGCCCATGCGCCCGGCAATGTAGAAGGTACGTGCCACGCCGAGCATGCCAAGGGAGTCGAGGCGGTCGGCGTCCTGGATAATTTTCGCTTCGAGGGTGGTGGGCGTGATGTTGGCGCTGAAACTGTGGGCTTCGATGGCGTGGACGACCGCTGTGATTTTTGCGCCCGGCCAATCCATTGCTATCAGTACTGTCGACGCTTTCTGCGCTGCCAGCCGTGATGCCTGGGAGCGCAGTGGCGAGTTCTTCTCCACCGCCACGCAATCGTGCAACAGCACGGCTGCCAGCAGCACCTCAAGATCGCCGCCTTCTTCGGCATGAAGCGTGCGCACGTTGTGCCACACCCGCTGCAAGTGCGACAGATCATGGGCACCGTCCTCGCCAGGCTCCAGTGCATGAGGCAGCAGTTCAGAAGCCAGAGTGTGCAGCGGCGCGAAAGCGATGGTGGTCATGGAAATCCCTGGATTCGACTCGGTTTTTGTGATCAATGAGCCCCCTGTGGGAGCGGGCTTGCCCGCGAATACGTCAGCACAGTCACGCTGATTTCGCAGGCCGGCCTGTTCATGCAAAGCGCCACAAAAACAGCGATGCTATATGACATTTTGCATTCAAATGTGACGAGCATCGCACGCGGACTTAGTATGGCGTTTTCAACTTTTGACAAGGCACGTTCATGATGATCGAAATCCGCCCGGCAACCCCCAGCGATGCTCCGCAAATCCTCGCGTTCATCACTGAACTGGCGGACTTCGAACGTGCCCGCCACGAAGTCATCGCCAGCGTCGCTGACATCGAGCGCAGCCTGTTCAGTGAAGGCGCCACCGCCCATGGCCTGATCTGCCTGCGCGATGGCTTGCCGATCGGCTTTGCGGTGTTCTTTTTCAGCTATTCCACCTGGTTGGGCAGCAACTGCCTGTATCTCGAAGACCTCTACATCACTCCCGAACAACGGGGCGGTGGCGCCGGTAAAACTTTGCTGCGCCACTTGGCGAAAATCGCCTGCGCCAATGACTGCGGCCGTTTCGAATGGAGCGTGCTGGACTGGAACAAACCGGCGATCGAATTCTACAAATCCCTCGGCGCGCAGCCGCAAGAAGAGTGGGTGCGGTATCGGATGGATGGGGCGGTGTTGCGCGAGTTTGCCGAGGGGCGTTGACCGCTCGCGGCGATCTGATACGAATATCCAGTACTCGTCGAGCCCTCTTGTCAGGAAACGAGGAGTCTCGGGACTAATGCCAGTCAGTTAAAGCGCGATCCATGTAGGATCGCTACGCCGCCGCGTCCCACAGGTTCCACACCTTAACTGGGCATTAGGCTCGGGGCTTTTCATTTCTAATCAGTCTCTTTCCAGTTGCCGCTCAGCAAACCATCAAGTGCCTGCCGCACGGTGATCTTGAAAGCACCGGCCCTCTCTTCGTCAAAGGCCGTTTTCCAGTACGCATACCCCTGACTGAAATCCGGAATCTCTGCGGTCTCACCCACACGGCGAGTGAGGCTGCGTTGCAGGGCTTTGGCCTGGAAGGGCAGGTGAGGCATTTCGTTGAATTCATTGCCGACTACCGGGTTGATCATCCGGATGCCGTCGACCCTGATGTGCACGACCTTGCCATATTTTGGATAATTTTCGATTTTCAGAATGGTCAGTGTCGAGGCCTCTTCACCGGGGCGGGTTTTGTAGGCCCAGATGTCACCTTCCTTCAATGCTGGTGCTGCGCTGAACACAGCGTTGGTCCAGAGCGCACTGCAAAACAACAATACCTTTAAAGCCGATTTCATCTTTCTTCCTTGAACATTCGGGGGCGCTGGCACCCGCATGGGCGCAGGGGGCATTTTAGGGCGTTGTCGGAGAAAATCTTGTCACACTTGTAAATCCCATAATATGGGAGTGATATTTATATATTGAGATTTTATTTCGTTCAGGTTTATAGTCCAGCTCACTCACTGCCCAAAAAACAAAACAGGTGAAGCGATGCTGGCGCAACTGATCGCGCTCGATTGGGGGACAACCTCATTACGTGCTTACAAACTCGGCTTCGGTGGCCAGGTGCTGGAACAGCGCACGCTGTCGTCCGGGATCATGCAGCTGCCCAAGACGCCGCGAATCATCGCCGGGCAGGAATGCGCCGACGGTTTTGAATTGGCCTTCGATGAGGCGTGCGGTGACTGGCTCGACGCACAGCCCGATTTGCCGGTGATTGCGTGTGGCATGGTCGGCAGTGCTCAGGGCTGGCGCGAAGCGGCCTACTGCGACACGCCGGCGAACGTCGCCAATCTCGGAACTTCCCTACAAACCGTTCGCAGTCTTCGCGGTGTCGATGTGCACATCGTGCCGGGTGTGATTCAGCGTTCGCGTTTGCCGAACGTGATGCGCGGCGAGGAAACCCAAGTCCTCGGCGTGTTGCAGAATCTGCCGAGCGGGGCGGGCAACGATCTGTTGATCGGCTTGCCGGGCAGCCATTCGAAATGGGTGGAAGTGGCCGACGGCTGCATCGTGCATTTCGATACTTTCATGACTGGCGAAGTCTTCGCCGTCCTCAGTGAACACAGCATTCTGGGGCGCACTCAGCAGCGCGGCGCGTCCTTTGATGGCGAAGCGTTTGATCGTGGCGTGCGGGTGGCCTTGTCGGCGGACGGCGAGATCGGGCCGCTGTCGACGCTGTTCAGTGCCCGCAGTCTGGGGCTGACCGGTGAACTCAGCGCCGTCGCTCAGCCGGACTATCTGTCCGGTCTGTTGATCGGCCATGAACTATCCGCCCTGGCCAACGTTCAGCGTCGTCGGCGCAACAGCGTGCACCTGCCTTCGATCATCCTCATCGGCAACGCGCAACTCTGCGCCCGCTACAGCCGGGCGCTCGACGCCTGCGGTTTTGCCCGGGTGACTCTGGCCGAGCTGGCCACCGAACGCGGGTTGTGGCAGTTGGCGGTCGCCGCCGGAATGATCACGACACCCCCATCCCGTTAAACCTGACTGGAGGTCTGACATGCTCAAGCAAGCACTGGCAAAAAACGGTCTGATCGCGATCCTGCGTGGCCTGCGTCCGCAAGAAGCGGCAGCCGTCGGCGAAGTCCTGTACTCAGCCGGATTTCGCGTCATCGAAGTGCCGCTTAATTCCCCCGAGCCGTACGAAAGTATCCGCATCCTGCGCAGCACGTTGCCCGCCGATTGCCTGATCGGCGCGGGCACGGTGTTGACGCCGGAACAGGTCGAGCAAGTGAAAGCGGCGGGCGGCCAAGTGATCGTCATGCCTCACAGCGATGCCAAGGTGTTGCGTGCGGCGAAAGCGGCGGGGCTGTTCCTGTCGCCGGGCGTGGCGACGCCGACCGAAGCCTTTGCTGCATTGGCCGAGGGGGCGGATGTGCTGAAGATGTTCCCGGCCGAACAAATGGGCCCCGCCGTTGTGAAAGCCTGGCTGGCGGTGTTGCCGGCAGGGACGGTGCTGGTGCCGGTGGGCGGGATTACGCCGGACAACATGCAGGTGTTTGTCGAGGCCGGCGTCAAAGGTTTCGGCCTCGGTTCCGGGTTGTTCAAACCGGGCATGACACCTGAGCAAGTGGCAGTAAACGCCAAGGCGTATGTCGCTGCCTGGAACGCTCTGCGTTAAGACTTTTTGGCGCCGAGCGCGCTACATCTATAAGAGAGATAAAAGATGAAAATCACCAAACTCACGACCTTCATCGTTCCGCCGCGCTGGTGCTTCCTCAAGATCGAAACCGACGAGGGCGTGACCGGTTGGGGTGAGCCCGTGGTCGAAGGCCGCGCGCACACCGTCGCCGCTGCGGTTGAGGAATTGTCCGACTACCTGATCGGCAAGGACCCACGCAACATCGAAGACATCTGGACCGTGCTCTACCGTGGCGGCTTCTACCGTGGCGGCGCGATCCACATGAGCGCGCTGGCCGGCATCGACCAGGCGTTGTGGGACATCAAGGGCAAGGCTCTGGGTGTGTCAGTCAGCGATCTGTTGGGTGGTCAGGTGCGGGACAAGATTCGCGTTTATTCATGGATCGGTGGTGATCGCCCGGCGGACACTGCTCGCGCCGCGAAAGAAGCGGTCAGCCGTGGTTTCACCGCGGTGAAAATGAACGGCACCGAAGAACTGCAATTCCTCGATTCCTTCGAGAAGGTCGACCTGGCCTTGGCCAACGTCGCCGCCGTACGCGATGCCGTCGGCCCGAATGTCGGCATCGGCGTGGACTTCCATGGTCGGGTACACAAGCCCATGGCCAAGGTGCTGATGAAGGAGCTCGACCCGTACAAACTGATGTTCATCGAAGAGCCGGTGCTCAGCGAAAACTATGAAGCGCTGAAAGAGCTGGCGCCGCTGACCAGCACGCCGATTGCCCTCGGCGAGCGGTTGTTCTCGCGCTGGGACTTCAAGCGGGTGCTCAGCGAAGGCTACGTCGACATCATCCAGCCGGATGCCTCCCACGCGGGCGGCATCACCGAAACCCGCAAGATCGCCAACATGGCTGAAGCCTACGACGTGGCGCTGGCGCTGCATTGCCCGTTGGGCCCGATTGCCCTGGCGGCGTGCCTGCAACTGGACGCGGTTTGCTACAACGCGTTCATCCAGGAACAGAGCCTGGGCATCCATTACAACGAGAGCAATGACCTGCTCGATTATGTGAAAGATCCGCGGGTGTTCGACTACGACAAGGGCTTCGTGAAAATCCCCAACGGCCCGGGCCTGGGCATCGAGATCAACGAGGAATACGTGATCGAACGCGCCGCCGTCGGCCACCGCTGGCGCAACCCGATCTGGCGCCATGCCGATGGCAGCTTTGCCGAGTGGTGAGTTTCTCCTGACTCAACACAAATCCCTGTGGGAGCGGGCTTGCCCGCGATAGCGTCTTGTCAGTCAGATCAATGCTGAATGTACCTCCGCCATCGCGGGCAAGCCCGCTCCCACAGGGTGCAGCGTAAGTCTTCAATACGACCTCAATAAACATAAGAAGAGGCACCTCTCATGCAACCGCAAACCCTCACCGGGCAGGCGTCGTTGGTGACGCCGAGCCGCAAGCGGTTTTTCATCATGGTCCTGTTGTTCATCACCGTGGTGATCAACTACCTGGACCGCAGTAACCTGTCCATTGCCGCCCCGGCGCTGACCAGCGATCTGGGCATCGATCCGATCCATGTCGGGCTGATCTTTTCCGCGTTCGGCTGGACTTACGCCGCCATGCAAATCCCCGGCGGCTGGCTGGTGGACCGAGTGCCGCCGCGCATCCTGTATAGCGTCGCATTGCTGCTGTGGTCGCTGGCCACGGTGATGCTCGGCTTCGCTGCCAGTTTCATCGCGCTGTTCGTGCTACGCATGGCCGTCGGTGCGCTGGAAGCACCGGCGTATCCGATCAACAGCCGCGTGGTGACGACCTGGTTCCCTGAGCGTGAGCGCGCCACGGCCATCGGTTTCTACACCTCCGGGCAGTTCGTCGGCCTGGCGTTTCTCACGCCGGTACTCGCGTGGTTGCAACATCAATATGGCTGGCACATGGTGTTTGTCAGCACCGGTGTGGTGGGCATCATCTGGGCGGTGATCTGGTACGCGGTGTATCGCGAGCCACGGGATTTCAAGGGCGCCAACGACGCTGAAATCGAGCTGATCCGCGAAGGCGGCGGGCTGGTGGATATCCAGGCTGAAACCGCGAAGGCCAAGGCGAAATTCAGCTGGATCGATCTCGGGATTGTCCTGAGCAAACGCAAGTTGTGGGGCATTTACCTCGGTCAGTTCTGCCTTAATTCGACCTTGTGGTTTTTTCTGACGTGGTTCCCGACCTACCTGGTGAAATATCGCGGCATGGACTTCATCAAGTCTGGCTTGCTGGCGTCGCTACCGTTTCTGGCGGCCTTCATTGGTGTGCTGTGTTCGGGGTTCTTCTCGGACTTTTTGATCCGTCGCGGCTACACAGTGGGTTTCGCCCGCAAATTACCAATCATTGGTGGCCTGCTGATTTCCACCTCAATCATCGGCGCCAACTTTGTCGAGTCGACGCCGCTGGTGATTGCCTTCCTCGCGCTGGCCTTCTTCGGTAACGGTCTGGCTTCGATCACTTGGTCGCTGGTGTCGACCCTGGCCCCGGCGCGTTTGCTTGGATTGACCGGTGGGGTGTTCAATTTCATCGGCAACCTGGCGGCGATCACCACGCCCATCGTCATCGGTTTTCTCGCTTCCGGTGATTCGTTTGCCCCGGCGATTACCTATATCTCGGTTCTGGCATTGTTGGGAGCGCTTTCCTACGTGTTGCTGGTGGGCAAGGTCGAGCGTATCAAGTTGTAGTCGCGGCCATCGGGCGACCATAATGCCGCCCGTTCACTCGCTCAACGGTAAAGGCTGGATATGCAGGAAGACGCCCCAAAAATCGCCAAGGACGCCGCGCCGACTGGCACCCAGACACTGCTTCGTGGTTTGGGTGTGGTTCAGGCCGTGGCCAGTGGCGCCCGCGATCTCAAGGAAATCGCCCGGTTGATCGGCACGACGCGCAGCACCACCCATCGCCTGGCCAGTTGCCTGGTGGACGAGCGTTATTTGCGGGTGGTGCCGCAAGTCGGTTATCTGCTGGGGCCGAAACTGATCGAGCTGGGTTTCCAGGCTCGTGAAGAGTTGCCACTGGTGACGCTGGCGGGGCCCTATCTGGATGAGTTGTCGGCGTTGACCGGTGACACCATTCACTTGGCGATTCGTGAGGGCGACGAGGTGCTGTACCTGCACAAGAATCCGGGGCGCAATGGTCCGGAAATGCGCTCGCGGGTCGGTCATCGCATGCCATTGGCGCGTACCGGGATCGGTAAAGCGTTGATGCTCGATGACACGCAGGAAGAATGGCAACGGCTGTACGAAATCAGCTTGCCGGCGGGTGGGAAAAATCAGTTCTGGCCGCAGCACCCGGAGCAGTCCTGGGAGCAGTTTCAGCAGCGCATGGTCGAGTATGTGGCAGGCGGTTATGCGTTCGATCTTGAAGACAACGAACCGTCGATCCGCTGCGTGGCGGCGCCGATCCGCGATGCCAGCAGGCGCATCGTCGCCGGTATCAGCATCGCCAGCACCGTGCCGTACATGCCGCTGGAAAAAATGGCCGAGCTGATTCCCCTGATCAAAGGGGTCACAGCCCGGCTGTCGGCGGAGCTCGGCTTGAAGGTATAAGTCGAGCGGGTCTGATCAGACTTTCAGCGTCGCCATGTCGATCACGAAACGGTACTTCACGTCACCGGCAATCATGCGGGTGTAAGCCTCGTTGATCTGGCGGATGTCGAGCATTTCGATGTCACAGGTGATGCCGTGCTCTGCACAGAAATCCAGCACTTCCTGGGTTTCGGCGATACCGCCGATCAGCGAGCCGGCCAACACGCGACGACCCAATATCAGTTTGGCAGCGTGAACCGGTGGATCGATCGGCTCGACCAAGCCCACCAGAATGTGTACGCCGTCGAAACGCAGCGTATCGAGGTAGGGATTGAGGTCGTGCTGCACCGGAATGGTGTCCAGCAGGAAGTCGAAATGTCCTGCGGCGGCTTTCATCTGTTCTGCGTCGGTGGACACGATCACGTGGTCCGCGCCTTGATGACGAGCTTCTTCAGCCTTGCTCGCCGAGCGGGTGAACAGCGTGACTTCAGCGCCCATCGCCTTGGCGAACTTGATCCCCATGTGTCCGAGGCCACCCATGCCGAGAATCCCGACTTTGTCGCCGGCCTTGACGCCGTAGTGCTTGAGCGGCGAGTAGGTGGTGATGCCGGCACACAGGATCGGCGCGGCGCTGGCCGGGTCGAGTTTCTCCGGGATACGCACGACAAAGTGCTCGCTGACCACGATGCTGTCGGAGTAACCGCCCATGGTGTTGCTGCCATCGACCCGGTCCGGGGTGGCGTAGGTCAGGGTCGGACCTTCCAGGCAGTATTGCTCCAGATCCGCTTGGCAGGCTTCGCAGTGGCGGCACGAGTCAACCATGCAGCCGACGCCGACCAGATCGCCGACTTTGTGTTGGGTAACGTTCGCGCCGATGGCGGTCACTTTGCCGACGATCTCATGGCCGGGCATCAGTGGGTAAACAGCAATACCCCACTCGTTGCGTGCCTGATGGATGTCGGAATGGCAGACGCCGCAGTAAAGAATGTCGATCGCAACGTCGTCGGCCCGTGGGCTGCGGCGTTCGAAATTCATCGGGGCGAGGGGAGTGGTGGCTGATTGAGCGGCGTATCCGATGGCGGTGTACATGGTGAACCTCGCAAAAGCAGTGACAGGTGAGGCGAGCAATTCTGGGCGCCGCACGGGTGACCGGCCATGGCGATTCCTCCGGGTGTCATGCCTAATCCTCCGGCTTACACCGTTGATGGGTCGCATTGGCGATCAGACCTGCGATGATGCTTTCATCCCTTTTTTCGCGACTTTTTTGTGACTTCTTTTGTGACTTCTTTTGTGAAGAGCTCCCCCATGTTGTTGACCCGTCATCTCGACGCCAATGCCACCCTGGTTTCGTTAATCCAGCCGCTGATCACCCGCGACGGCTTTGCGCCCACCGCGTTGCCGGGCGTGCAGCTTATGCGAGCCAGTTGCGATGTCGCCCGTGGTCCGCAAATCTACGAGCCAAGCCTGGTCATCATCGCCCAGGGCGGCAAGTTGGCGCATCTGGGCCCGCGTACGCTGGAATATGGCACTGGGCATTACCTGATTCAGGCGTTGCCGGTACCCTTCGAATGCGAGACGTTTTCGGCACCAGATGGCCCGATGCTGGGCGTTTCCATCGCCATTGACCGGGTGCTGCTCAGTGAATTGGTGCTGGCCATGGGGCTGGCGCCGGGGCGCACTGTTCCCGCACAGACGCCCGAGTCCATGACCTCGGCGGTGCTCGACGATGCCATGCGCGGTTGTGTGGAACGGTTGTTGCGCTGCCTGCACGATCCGCTTGAATGCCAGATCATGGGCCCGGCGCGCTTGCGTGAATTGTTGTTCGTGGCGTTGCGAGGGCCGCAAGCCGATGTGTTGCGGGCGTTGGTGGAACAACAGGGGCAATTCGCGCGGATCGCGGCGTCCCTGAGTCATCTGCATGCGCATTACACCGAGCCGCTGAACGTCGAGACCCTGGCCAGTTGCGCGAACATGAGCGCGTCGACGTTTCATGAGCATTTCAAACGCAGCACCTTGTTGTCGCCGGTGCAGTATTTGAAGCGTTTGCGTTTGCTCAGGGCCCAGCAGTTGTTGCTGGGCGAAGGGTTGGGCGTGGCCCAGGTGGCGCATCGGGTGGGGTATCAGAGCACGTCGCAATTCAGTCGCGAGTACAAGCGTTACTTTGAGCGTAATCCTGGGGATGAGCGCGCTGCTTAAGACAACACAATCTCTGTGGGAGCGGGCTTGCCCGCGATTGCGGTGGGTCAGTCGACTTTAATGTTGGATGATAAACCGTCATCGCGGGCAAGCCCGCTCCCACAAGGTTCTGTGATGTCGCTTGAATTTCGGGCAACAAAAAGGCCCCCGTTTCGGGAGCCTTGATGTTCAGCGATTCAACTTACATGTTCGGGTAAGTCGGGCCGCCAGAGCCTTCCGGCGCCACCCAGGTGATGTTCTGTGCAGGGTCCTTGATGTCGCAGGTCTTGCAGTGAACGCAGTTCTGGGCGTTGATCTGGAAGCGCTTCTCTCCGTCTTCCTGGGTCACCACTTCGTACACGCCGGCCGGGCAGTAACGCTGGGCAGGTTCATCGTACATCGGCAGGTTCTTGCTGATCGGAATGCTCGCGTCGGCCAGCTTCAAGTGGCACGGCTGCTCTTCTTCGTGGTTGGTACCCGAGATGAACACCGAGCTGAGTTTGTCGAAGCTGATCTTGCCGTCCGGTTTCGGGTAGTCGATCTTCTTGCAGTCAGCCGCCAGTTTCAGGCAAGCGTAATCCGGCTTGGTGTCGTGCAAGGTGAACGGCAGCTTGCCGCCGAAGATGTTCTGGTCGAGCCAGTTGAAACCGGCACCGATGATCGGGCCGAACTTGTGCATCGCCGGGCCGAAGTTGCGGCTGGCGAACAGTTCGTCATAGAGCCAGCTCTTCTTGAAGGCGTCGACGTAAGTGGTCAGCTCTTGCGTGCCGTCCAGATCAGCGAACAGCGCGTCGGCCACGGCGTCAGCGGCGAGCATGCCGGACTTCATCGCGGTGTGGCTGCCTTTGATCTTGGCGAAGTTCAGCGTGCCGAGGTCGCAACCGATCAGCGCGCCGCCCTTGAAGACCATTTTCGGCAGCGAGTTCAGGCCACCTTTGCAGATAGCACGCGCGCCGTAGCTGATGCGCTTGCCGCCTTCCAGGTATTGCTTGAGCACCGGGTGATGCTTGAGGCGCTGGAACTCGTCGAACGGCGACAGGAAGGTGTTGCTGTAGGAAAGGTCGACGATCAGACCGACCACCACCTGGTTGTTTTCCAGATGATAGAGGAACGAGCCGCCGGTGTTCTCGGTGCTCATGATGTCCAGCGGCCAACCGGCGGTATGGACCACCAGGCCTGGCTGATGCTTGGCCGGGTCGATTTCCCAGATTTCTTTCAGGCCGATGCCGTAATGCTGGGCATCGGCCTCGCTGTCGAGGTTGAAACGCTTGATCAGCTGCTTGCCGATATGGCCGCGGCAACCTTCGGCGAACAGCGTGTACTTGGCACGCAGTTCCATGCCCGGGGTGTACAGGCCTTCTTTCGGATTGCCTTCGCGGTCAACGCCCAGATCGCCTGTGATGATCCCGCGAACCACGCCGTTCTCGTCGAACAGTGCTTCCTGGGCCGCGAAGCCCGGGTAGATTTCCACGCCAAGGTTCTCGGCCTGCTGAGCCAGCCAGCGGCACAGATTGCCCAGGGAGATGATGTAGTTGCCTTCGTTGTGCATGGTCTTGGGCACAAAGAAGTCAGGAATTTTCTGCGCGCTGTCGGCATTTTTCAGAACGAAGATGTCATCGCGGGTGACTGGCGTGTTCAGCGGCGCGCCGAGTTCTTTCCAGTCCGGGAACAATTCGTTCAGGGCGCGTGGTTCGAACACGGCACCGGACAGGATGTGAGCGCCGACTTCGGAGCCTTTTTCGACCACGCAGACGCTGATTTCCTTACCGGCTTCGGCGGCCTTCTGCTTCAAACGGCAGGCGGCGGACAGGCCAGCGGGGCCGGCACCGACGATGACCACGTCGAATTCCATGTATTCGCGTTCCACAGGCTATCTCCTACTCAAGGCTCAACAGTTTTTTTCTAATTGGAGGTTTGGCGTTGCATCCATTATTTCTTCCGGCAACTTGCCGGAAGGGACAATGGATGACCCACCTTTCTCTCTAGGTGGCGCATTATATCTACACCACTCCTAGCGTCCAATACAAACGTTTGTTTGAATTGGCTCAAAGCCAGAGAAATCAAAGTCACGCGGCTTATGAACGGCTATTTTGCCGTATTGACCGGAATAGGCGTTCCGGTCAAGATACGGGCGGTTTTGCGCTCGCCGTAGGCTGACTGTTGGTTTCAAGAGCACCTCTAAAGACAGGGCGATGGCAGTATAAGGTGATGCGCAGCGCAGGTCAGGCGCGCAGTTTACACGCCGCGATAATGAATGACTCGTCGGTCACCACTGACGAACGGTTATCAGCCTCGTGAGCAACATTCACCCGATACACCTGCCAGCGTTTTTAGAGGTGCCCTTGCGCCGATGAGCATCAACCGCCAGGTTCGCCTAGGCGACTTTCTTTTCACCGGAGAGTAACGAGGAATCCATGAAGGTTCTTGTAGCTGTCAAACGCGTTGTGGATTACAACGTCAAGGTTCGTGTCAAGGCGGACAATTCCGGCGTCGACCTCGCTAACGTCAAGATGTCGATGAACCCGTTCTGCGAAATCGCAGTGGAAGAAGCCGTACGTCTGAAAGAGAAAGGCGTTGCGACTGAAATCGTCGTCGTCTCCATCGGCCCGTCTACCGCTCAAGAGCAACTGCGCACCGCGCTGGCTCTGGGTGCCGACCGCGCCATCCTCGTCGAATCCGCTGAAGATCTGACTTCCCTGGCGGTTGCCAAGTTGTTGAAAGCTGTTGTCGATAAGGAACAGCCTCAGCTGGTGATCCTCGGCAAACAAGCCATCGACAGCGACAACAACCAGACTGGCCAGATGCTCGCTGCATTGAGCGGCTACGGTCAGGGCACCTTCGCTTCGAAAGTCGAAGTGTCCGGCGACAGCGTTGCCGTGACTCGCGAAATCGATGGCGGCGCGCAGACGGTTTCCCTGAAACTGCCAGCCATCGTCACCACCGACCTGCGTTTGAACGAGCCGCGTTATGCGTCTCTGCCAAACATCATGAAAGCCAAGAAGAAGCCTCTCGAAGTGCTGACTCCGGACGCTTTGGGCGTTTCCACCGCCTCCACCAACAAGACCCTGAAAGTCGAAGCGCCGGCTGCACGCAGCGCGGGTATCAAGGTCAAGTCGGTGGCTGAACTGGTCGAGAAACTGAAAAACGAAGCGAAGGTAATCTAATCATGACTATCTTGGTAATCGCTGAGCACGACAACAAGGTTGTGGCTCCTGCCACCCTGAACACTGTTGCTGCTGCCGCCAAAATTGGTGGCGACATTCACGTTCTGGTCGCTGGCCAGAATGTGGGCGCCGTGGCTGAAGCCGCTGCGAAAATCGCTGGCGTGGCCAAAGTGCTTGTGGCCGACAACGCCGCTTACGCTCACCAACTGCCGGAAAACGTTGCTCCGCTGGTTGCAGAGTTGGGCAAGGCTTACAGCCACATCCTGGCTGCCGCTACTTCGAACGGCAAAAACATCCTGCCGCGCGTTGCCGCTCAGCTGGACGTTGATCAGATCTCCGAGATCATCTCGGTCGAAAGCGCTGATACCTTCAAGCGCCCGATCTACGCCGGTAACGCCATTGCTACCGTACAGTCCAACGCTGCGGTCAAAGTGATCACCGTGCGTGCCACCGGTTTCGACCCGGTTGCTGCAGAAGGTGGTTCGGCTGCCGTTGAAGCCGTTGCTGCTGCTCACGACGCTGGTACTTCGAGTTTCGTTGGTGAAGAACTGGCCAAGTCCGATCGTCCGGAACTGACCGCTGCCAAAATCGTCGTTTCCGGCGGTCGCGGCATGCAGAACGGCGACAACTTCAAACACCTGTACGCCCTGGCCGACAAGCTGGGCGCTGCCGTCGGTGCTTCCCGCGCCGCGGTCGACGCAGGTTTTGTACCCAACGACATGCAGGTCGGTCAGACCGGCAAGATCGTTGCGCCACAGCTGTACATTGCCGTCGGTATTTCCGGCGCGATCCAGCACCTGGCCGGCATGAAAGACTCCAAAGTGATCGTTGCGATCAACAAGGACGAAGAAGCGCCGATCTTCCAGGTGGCCGATTACGGCCTGGTGGCAGACCTGTTCGAAGCTATCCCCGAGTTCGAGAAGCTGGTCTAATCCGGCGGCTTGACTTATAAAGAGCCCGACCTTTTGGTCGGGCTTTTTTTTGTTCCGGATTTGGGTGGGGAGAGTGTTGCCATGAGTCTGCGCCACTGGTTTGGCTGCTCTTTTTTGTCGGGTTTGTGGTTAAGCCTGACGCTGTTGCCGGGGCTGTCCATCGCTGCGGGCAAATGCGAGCGCCTGGTGGTGACCGGCAGCCCTGACGCGCCGCCGTACCTGTGGCAAGACCCGCAAAATCCCAAGTACCTGATAGGCGCCAGCGCCGACCTGTTGCAGCAAGTGGCGGGGGAGTTAGGCATCAAGGTCGAGCTGCTTTACGCCGGCAAACGCTCCCAGGCCCTGGATGAAGTGCGCAGCGGGCGCATGGACATGCTGGCCGATGCGCCGTTGACGGTCAGTGAGCTGGAAAATCTGGATTACGTCCATCCACCGCTGCTGGAAAACGATTATCTGGTCTGGACCCGCAACGACTCGTTACTGGCCTATAACGAAGCGCAAGACCTTCACGGTCATCCCGGTGCCTTGTCGGAAAAGGCTCGAGTGACCCCGTCATTTGGCACTTTTGCCGAACAGCAATTGACCCTGGTGCGTACGCCCAATCTGACCCAGGCCTTTCAGAAATTGCTGCTGAACGAGGTGGAATTTGTCCTCGCCGGACGCTACTCGGGCATGGCCATGGTGCAAACGCTGGGGATGGCCGATGACTTGATGGCTCACCCACAACCCATCGACAAACCCGGCCTGTATCTCGCGGTTTCCCATAACTCTGCCTGCAACGATCCTTGGTTGCGCGGACAGCTGGCCAAAAAGATGACAGAATTGCCCGCGTCCGGACTGACGGAAGCTGCGCTGCTGCGCAATATCGAGCGTTGGAAAGCGCAACGCTCACAACCGCAGCCACAACCTGTCAGTACCCCAAAACAGTAGGGATTCTTAGTGAGTATTCGACCTCTTTTCGCTGCCCTGGCCGTTCTGGCTCTGGCGGGTTGTGCAGCCGATCCGGCGCCGAATGAACAAATACGCCTGACCGAACAGGCCCTCGATCAAGCCAAGGCCGTGGGTGCTACCGCCGACGAAGTGCCAGAGATGAAACTGGCTGAAGACAAGTTCAAGCGTGCCAAGGGCAACATGACCGATCAGTCCTTCAAGAATGCGCGCATGCGGGCCGAGCAGGCCGAGCTGGACGCGCGTCTGGCCGAAGCCCGGGTTCTGACCCTCAAGAGCGAGGCGCAGTTGAACGTGCTCAATACCCGCATCACTCGCCTGCGCAAGCAACTGGGAGATGCCCAATGAGCCTGAAGACCAAAGCACTCGGCGGCTTGATCCTGGCCGGCTGCGCAGGCCTTTATGGCTGCGCCGGGCAACACAGCGAAGCCGCATTGCAGCAGGCCGGTACCGACTTCCAGAAGGTCAAGGAAGACTCCAACGTGCTGCGCATTGCGCCCAAAGATGTGATCCGTGCCGGCGAGTCCCTGGCCCGCGCCGATCGTCTGTCCAGCTACTGGGGCAGCAGTTCGGACGTTGTGCATTACGCCTACCTGAGCCAGCGCTACAGCGAAATTGCTCGGGAGCACACCAAACAAGTGCTCAACGAGGAGAGCGCTGCGAAGCTCGAACTCGAGCGTCAGCGCCTGCAATTGGCCCTGCGTGAGTCCAAGTTGCTCAGCGTGCAGCAACAGGGCAAGTGGCTCGAAGAACAAATTGTAGCGCTGGCGACCACCCAAACCGACCGTGGTCTGGTGATGACGCTGGGCGATGTGCTGTTCGATACCGGTGAAGCAGAATTGAAAAGCTCGGCAAACCGCGTGGTGCTGAAGATCGTCCAGTTCTTGCAGCTCAATCCCAAACGCGTGGTGCGGATCGAGGGCTATACCGACAGCACTGGCGGTAAACAGGAAAATCTCAAGCTGTCCCGCGACCGTGCGCAATCGGTGGCGGATGTGCTGATGGACCTGGGTATCGACGACAAACGCATCAAAGTCGAAGGCTACGGCGATGAATACCCGGTGGACGTGAACGCTTCCGAGCGCGGGCGTGCGCAGAACCGTCGGGTGGAAATTGTGTTCTCCGACGAAAAAGGCCAGCTCGGCGCCGCCCGCTAAGGGCCGCGTTACTGGAAAACCCGGCCTGTCAGCAGTGCCGGGTTTTTTTGTGCCTGCCAATCAGCGCAATACTCTCCACAAAAACAGTACAGTTTTTGCTGACAATGCACTGTACGGTCGACTATTGTGACAACTGTCCCAGTACACTTCTAAACTGTTCCGGTATTGTTTCACACAAGAATAAAATGCCCGTGAAATCGAGTGCTGCGTCATGACCAATCTCTTGCTCTATCAACGAATTGCTCAGCAACTGGCCGAAGACATCCGCCGCGGTGTCTATCAACCCGGGGAGCGCGTGCCTTCGGTGCGCAAGATGAGCTCGCAGCTCAACGTCAGCCATGCAACGGTGTTGCAGGCCTACGCCAACCTTGAGGATCAGGGCCTGATCCGTGCCCGGCCGCAATCCGGTTACTACGTTCACCAGACGCCAGCGCTCACGGCGCCAACCCCGGATATCGCCCGGGTCGAGCGACCTGGCCTTGTCACCCGCAGCAGCATCATTCAGCAAGTCCTGGTCGAATCCCGCCGCGAAGGCGTCTTTCCGTTGGGCGCCGCCGTACCAAGCGTCGATTATCTACCGGTGCGGGCGCTGCATCAGCAGCTGGCCAAAGTCACCCGTTTCCATAGCCCGCGGGCGTTCAGCTACATGTTCAGCCCCGGTTTCGAGCCGTTGCGTCGGCAAGTGGCGATCCGCATGCGCGATGCCGGCGTGGTGGTCGATCCGTCGGAGGTGGTGATCACCCACGGCTGCGTCGATGCGTTGCAGATGTCTCTGCGCGTATTGACCCGGCCGGGCGATCTGATCGCGGCCGAGTCCCCGACCTATTACGGTTTGCTGCAACTGGCTGACTTGCTGGGGCTGAAAGTCATCGAGATCCCCAGCGATCCCGCTACCGGCATGAGCCTCGAAGCCCTGCAACTGGCGGCTAACCAGTGGTCGATCAAGGCGTTGGTGCTGACCACGCGCCTGAGCAATCCCCTTGGCGGCACCATGCCCGAAGAGCGGCAGAAACAATTGCTGCGCCTGGCTTCGGATTTCGATATCCAGGTCGTCGAAGACGATATTTACGGCGAACTGATGTTCGAGCAGGGCCGCACCAAATCGCTCAAGGCCTATGACCGGCTGGATCGGGTGATCTATTGCTCCAGCTTCTCCAAGACCCTGTCGCCCGGTGTGCGCATCGGCTGGATGATTGCCGGCAAGTACCAGCAGGAAATCCAGCGCTTGCAGACTTTCAGCACCCATTCAGCCTGCAGCGTCACGCAAATGGGCATCGCGGCCTATCTGGAGAACGGCGGTTACGACCGGCATTTGCGCTACATCCGTCAGGAATACCGCAAGAACCTCAGCGCTTTCCAGCTGGCGGTGCAGCAGTACTTTCCGGAAGGTACGCAGATGACCCGGCCCACCGGCGGCTTCATTTTGTGGGTCAGCCTGCCGGGGCGGGTCAACACGCAGGAACTGCATGTGCGCGCGTTGCAGCAGGGCATCAGCATTGCGCCGGGGCTGATTTTCAGTAATACCGAGCAGTTCAATCACTGCATTCGCCTGAACTGTGGCATCCCCTGGAACCGCGAGGCCGAGCGTGCATTGATGACGTTGGGGTTGCTGGCGACGCAACTTTGTCAGGAAACAGCGAGCGGTTTTTGAGCGGCTGGGCAGTTCTGAACTGGCCGCTTGTCTTGTCGTCTCCAACAGGCGAGCATATAGCCTTCTGCCGTTCACGCCGTTGGGTCCATGAAGTCGATTTTTTCTGCCGCCTGGTTGTTGATCTGCCTGTTAATGACCTGTCACCCGGAAGGCGTCATGGCGGCTTCCGTTCAGGAAAAAACGACAGCCAGCACCACCGCGAAAAAAGCGGCACCGGTCAAAAAGGCCACACCGGCCAAAAAGAAAGCTACAGCGGTCAAAAAACGTTCCCCCATTGCTTCCAAGTCGAAACCGGCCAGTGAAGTCGTGAAAACCAAACTCCCTTCGGCAAATCTCGACTTGAGCTTGCCCAAGGACATGGTCGAAGAACTGAAGCCGGTCGGCACGGTACAGTTGCCCCGACACGATGCGCTGTTGCCGCAAATGTTCGGTGACAAGAGCAGCCCGTTCCAGCTCAACGGACGCCTGCTCAGCAACGAAATGCAGCTGCAACTGCGTAATGAAGAGCGTCGGGAGGTTGAAGGCGCGGCGCTGGAATTCGAGTTCAAGCAGTAAATCCCTCCCATTCGTGACCCGCGGACCAGACGCTTTGTCGGAGACTGGTCAGTCACGTTCGTTTGAACGAAAAAACCCGGGCTCAGGTAATTTTAAACAGTCGTTTTAGACGTTACTCTGTGCCACGTCCCTTTAATACATTGCCCATCGCGAGGAGCTTGTCGTCATGAGATGCCGTGAAGGCTGTGGCGCCTGTTGCATTGCCCCTTCCATCAGTTCGCCGATTCCCGGAATGCCCAATGGCAAAGCCGCTGGAGAACGTTGCATACAGCTGTCTGCCGATAACCTGTGCAACATTTTCGGCAAGCCGGAACGTCCTGCGGTGTGTTCGGCATTTGAAGCCGATGTCGAGGTCTGCGGAAGCAGCAGCGACGAAGCGATCAAGTTGCTGGGCTGGTGGGAGCAAATGACGGCCGCGTGATGTGTTCAACGAACGGAACTTCAACAATAAGGAATAAGAATATGGGTTCGCTGCATCGTATGGCTGTGCTGTGTGGTTTGACGGTTTTGCTGGCCTCCACGGCCCAGGCCGAAGAATGGAAAACCGCCAAGGAAGAAGACGGCATCAAGGTGTCCTTGAGTGAAGTGGCCGGTTCCCAATACAAGGCTTACCGTGGCGTGACCGTCATGAAGACCACCGTGGCCAAACTGCGTGCATTGCAGGAAGACGTGCCGGGTGCCTGTGCCTGGATTCACGAGTGCAAGACTCAGAAGTTGCTCAAACATGAAGGTAATCAGAGCTGGACCTACACCCAGTTCAATACCCCTTGGCCGGTCACTCCTCGCGACTCCGTGTTGCATGTCACCACCGTTGAAAGCGCCGATGGCAGCCTGACCCGCGAGCTGGAAGGACAGCCGAAGTACCTTCCGGAAGAAAAAGGTTTTGTACGGGTCGCCCAGGTCAAAGGTTTCTGGAAGCTCGTGCCTAAAGGCGATCAAGTCGAAGTGACTTATCAGGCCCATACCGAACCCGGCGGCAGCGTGCCGTCGTGGTTGGCCAACAAGTTCGTGGTCGACGCGCCATTCAATACCCTCAAAGCCCTGAAAGAACGCGCCGAGAAATAACCACCCAACTCTTTTGATATGGCCTGTTCGACAACGCCCCGATTTGATCGGGGCGTTTGCGTTTTTACCATGGGCGAGGATTTATTTTGTTTCTGGATATGCGTTGAACGAAATTTTCACAAAGTCTCCAAGACAATTCACCCGCGCCCCAACCCGTCAGCCTCCGCAGCTTTGCGCCACGTCTCTTGTCCCAGAACGCTACAAGCGACAGTCTGGCCTGCGGGTCAGTAATCAATGGTAATGCTGCGGTTGATCGTGCAACATTTGCGCACCGCGCAAGCCCCGGGGCCGAGGATGGCCAACAGAGGGCGAGGCAGCTGATGCCGGTCAGTTAAACGCAATCCATGTAGGAGCGGGCTTGCTCGTGAAAGCGGTGTGTCAGACGACATCAATGTTGACTGCGCCGCCGCCTTTCGCGAGCAAGCCCGCTCCCACAGGTTAACCGACCAGCATCAGGCAAGACGCCGCTGTATTTTTTGAAACTTCAACTTCCAATGGGTCCTAAAACGACATGGCAAACCCGGACGCCCTGAGTCAGCAGCGAGCTTCTAGTCGCCTGCTGCAACCGACCGTCAAATCGCATCTGGCCTACACACTGTTGTGTGCCCTGGTCATGATGGTCATGTTCAGCCTGCTGCGCGTGGCGCTGCTGGTCTACAACAGCTCGATGATCCTCGACACACCGGCTTCGACCTTTCTGGAAGCGTTCGCCAACGGCCTGCGTTTCGACTTGCGTCTGGTGGTTTACCTCAGCATTCCGCTGCTGCTGGCATTGTTCAGCGCCCGGGCCATGGCCGCCCGCGGGTTCTTCCGGCTGTGGTTGACCGTTGCCTCGAGCATCGCGCTGTTCCTCGGCCTGATGGAGATGGACTTTTACCGCGAATTCCACCAGCGCCTCAACGGTCTGGTCTTCCAGTACGTGAAGGAAGACCCGAAAACCGTGATGAGCATGCTCTGGTACGGTTTTCCGGTGGTTCGCTATCTGTTGGCCTGGGCCGTAGGCACGTTGATTCTGACCCTCGCGTTCAAGGGCGCCGACCGCGCCACGCGTCCTCGCGGGCCGTTCAGCGGTGGCAGCATTGGCACGCGTCAGGTCGCTCCGTGGTATGCGCGTGGCGTGGTGTTTGTGGTTTGCCTGTTGGTCTGCGTGGTCGCCGCTCGCGGCACCCTGCGTCAGGGCCCACCGCTGCGTTGGGGTGACGTTTACACCACCGACTCCAACTTCGCCAACCAGCTAGGTCTCAATGGCACGCTATCGCTGATCGCGGCGGCCAAGAGCCGGATGTCCGAAGATCGCGACAATATCTGGAAGGCAACGCTGCCACAGCCGCAAGCTCAGCAAATCGTGCGTGACATGCTGGTGATGCCGGACGAAAAACTGGTGGATGGCGATATCGCAGCGGTGCGTCGCGATTACATGCCGCCGGCCGACAAGACCCTGCCGATCAAGAACGTCGTCGTGATCCTGATGGAAAGCATGGCCGGTCACTCGGTGGGTGCCTTGGGCGCACCGGGCAACATCACGCCGTACCTCGACAAACTGTCGAAAGAAGGTCTGCTGTTCGATCGCTTCTTCTCCAACGGGACGCATACCCACCAGGGGATGTTCGCCACCATGGCCTGCTTCCCGAACCTGCCGGGTTTCGAATACCTGATGCAGACTCCGGAAGGCAGCCACAAACTGTCCGGTCTGCCACAGTTGCTCAGCGCCCGTGATTACGGCGACGTATATGTCTATAACGGCGACTTTGCCTGGGACAACCAATCGGGTTTCTTCAGCAACCAGGGCATGACCAACTTCATCGGTCGTAACGACTTCGTGAACCCGGTGTTCTCCGATCCGACCTGGGGCGTGTCCGACCAGGACATGTTCGACCGTGGTCTGATAGAGCTCAAGGCGCGGGAAAACGGCAAGCCGTTCTATGCATTGCTGCAAACCCTGTCCAACCACACGCCATATGCCTTGCCGACGCCATTGCCGGTTGAGCGTGTAACCGATCGCGGCAGCCTGAACGAGCATTTGACCGCCATGCGTTATGCGGACTGGGCACTGGGCCAATTCTTTGAAAAGGCCCGCAAGGAGCCGTACTTCAAGGAAACCCTGTTTGTCATCGTCGGCGACCACGGTTTTGGTAACGAGCGTCAGATCACCGAAATGGACCTGGGCCGCTTCAACGTGCCGATGTTGATGATCGCACCGGGCATCCAGGAGAAGTTCGGCCAGCGTGACCATACAGTGGGCACTCAGATCGACGTCGTGCCGACCATCATGGGTCGCATTGGTGGCGAAGTGCGTCATCAGTGTTGGGGACGCGACCTGCTCAACCTGCCTGAAGGCGACACCGGTTTTGGCGTGATCAAGCCGTCGGGTAGCGAGCAAACCACCGCCATCATCACGGATGACCAGATTCTGGTTCTGCCAAAGGAAAAGGAAATGGCGCCGAAGGTGTATCAGTATGAACTGGGCGCGACGCCTCATGCCGAGATCGTTCCGAATGCACCGCGTACAGCCGAGCTGAAGCTCAAGCTCGAAGCGTTCCTGCAAACGGCCACTAAAAGCCTGATCGATAACACCGCCGGTGTGGTTCACGGCAAACCGGACTAAGTTTTACCGCAATAGAAAAGAGGCCCTTCGCAGGGCCTCTTTTTTTTGCCGGAAAATCTTTATATCTTGCCCAGTAGCAGCAGGATCAACAGCACCACCAACACTACGCCGATGATACCGGACGGGCCGTAACCCCAACTTCTGGAGTGCGGGAAGACCGGCAAGCCACCTATCAACAACAGGATAAGAATAACGATAAGAATTGTGCCCATGTCTGTTTCCTTGTTGGAAGCGTTGTGGATTGACCTAGGGTTTTAGCCATCAGCTGGACTTGTATTAATCCTAGCTGCTTACAAAATCCGACTCATGGATATGAAGAAAAATTCCAGGTTTTTTTAATGTATTTGGAAAGCACGTTTATTTCTTTTACGGCGTATCAAAGTTGAAACAACCGGACCGCGCCGTGGTTCATTGCTGGCCATTCAGCAATCTGATGGAGCGTGGGTCGCGCATTATCCTTCGCTACACTCGGTGCATCTTCCCCGGAACAACAAGGCTGTTTGCTATGCAAAATCGCATGATGATCACTGGCGCGGGCTCAGGCCTGGGTCGCGAAATCGCGCTGCGCTGGGCGCGTGAAGGCTGGCAGCTGGCCTTGTCGGATGTCAGTGAACCCGGTCTGCAAGAAACCCTGAAACTGGTTCGCGAAGCCGGCGGTGACGGTTTCATCCAGCGTTGCGATGTGCGCGACTACAGCCAGCTGACGGCTTTCGCCCAAGCCTGTGAAGAGAAGTTCGGCGGCATCGATGTCATCGTCAACAACGCGGGTGTGGCCTCGGGCGGGTTCTTCAGTGAACTGTCGCTGGAAGACTGGGACTGGCAGATCGCGATCAACCTGATGGGCGTGGTCAAGGGCTGCAAGGCCTTCCTGCCACTGCTGGAGAAGAGCAAAGGCAAGATCATCAACATCGCCTCGATGGCGGCACTGATGCAAGGCCCGGCCATGAGCAACTACAACGTGGCCAAGGCGGGTGTGGTGGCTTTGTCCGAGAGTCTGTTGATCGAACTGGCCCACGAGGAAGTCAGCGTGCATGTCGTTTGCCCATCGTTCTTCCAGACCAACTTGCTGGACTCCTTCCGCGGCCCGACCCCGGCCATGAAAGCCCAGGTCGGTAAATTGCTGGAAAGTTCGCCGATCAGCGCTGCCGACATTGCCGACTACATCTATCAGCAGGTCGCCGCCGGCGAATTCTTGATCCTGCCTCACGAACAGGGCCGTATGGCCTGGGCGATCAAGCAAAAAGACCCGCAAGTGCTCTACAACGAAATGACCGTGATGGCCGACAAAATGCGCGCCAAGGCCAAACAATCCGCAGGCTGAACTTGCCCGTGCGCAATACCGTCGTTAGGGTGGCCGCACCGGTCATCCTCACGAGACGTCTGCATGCTCAATTACCTGTGGTTTTTCCTCGCCGCGCTGTTCGAAATCGCCGGCTGCTTCGCCTTCTGGATGTGGTTGCGCCAAGGTAGAAGTGCTTGGTGGATCATTCCGGCATTGCTCAGCCTGATCTTGTTCGCGGTGCTGCTGACCCGGGTCGAAGCGAGCTACGCCGGCCGCGCCTATGCCGCCTATGGTGGCATCTACATCATTGCCTCGATCGGCTGGCTAGCGGTGGTCGAGCGGATTCGTCCGCTGGGCTCGGACTGGATTGGCGTAGCGCTGTGTGTGATCGGGGCGAGCGTCATCCTGTTTGGCCCGCGTTTTTCCGCTTCCTGAAGGATTGGTCCTTCATTCAACCGGTTTGTCGGATGCTTCCGTCAGGGCGATGCATTCTGCGCTGTAGGGCGAGACTGTTTTGCTGCTGTTGCATTGAAGACCCGCTACGCGCCGGGCATCTTCAAGGGCCGGTAACCCTGAAGGATGAATGCCATGCTTGTACTTAGTCGCGTTGTGGGCGAGTTGATTTCCATTGGTGACAACATCACCGTGCGGGTTCTCGCCGTCAACGGAAGCAGCGTGCGCTTCGGTGTTGAAGCGCCGCAGCAGGTCAACGTACATCGCGCCGAGGTCTATGAGCGCATCCAGATCAAACAGGCCAAAGCCAAAGCTCGTTAAGAACCTCAGTCGAACAGATGCTTGGGCACGTCGTGCTTGAGCATCAATTGGCATTGTTCGCTGTCCGGATCGAAGACGATCAGCGCCTGGCCCTTTGTCAATGCCTGACGAACACGCAAGACGCGGGTTTCCAGCGGTGTGTCATCGCCGTTGTCCGTGCCGTCGCGGGTCACGAAATCCTCGATCAGGCGGGTCAGCGTATCGACTTCAAGTTGGTCGTGGGGGATCAGCATAAGGCACCTCGGCTAAACAATGGCGCGATGCTACGGCGAATGAAGGGGGGCGGCTAGCCTTGACCTGATGTGGTGCCTGATCGGTCCTCATCGCGGGCAAGCCCGCTCCCACATTAGTTGACCGCATTTCCCTGTGGGAGCGGGCTTGCCCGCGATGGCAATCTTTCACGCGAAGAAAATGCCAAGTTCAGCTATCCGAGCGCTGTCCGACGAGGCTATCCACCGACGGCACCCGCGTATCGCTTTCCATCTGTGTCTCGTGTTCGATCTGGTGACTGAACCGGTCCAGCGATCCCTTGGCCGGTTGTGCATCGCTGGCGAACACCGGCGGGCTGAGGATGTAGGCACCGAGCAGGCGGCTGAGGGCGGCGAGGCTGTCGATGTGGGTGCGTTCGTAGCCGTGGGTGGCGTCGCAGCCGAAGGCCAGCAGGGCGGTGCGAATGTCGTGGCCGGCAGTGACGGCTGAGTGAGCATCGCTGAAGTAATAGCGGAACAGGTCACGGCGCGCCGGCAGTTCATTGTCACTGGCAAGCCGCAGCAGGTGGCGCGACAGGTGATAGTCATAAGGCCCGCCGGAATCCTGCATTGCCACGCTTACTGCGTGTTCGCTGGAGTGCTGGCCGGGCGCGACCGGCGCGATGTCGATACCGACGAATTCACTGACATCCCAGGGCAGGGCCGCCGCCGCACCGCTGCCGGTTTCTTCGGTGATGGTGAACAGCGGATGGCAGTCGATCATCAACTCTTCGCCGCTGTCGACAATCGCTTTCAGCGCTGCCAGCAGGGCGGCAACGCCGGCCTTGTCATCGAGGTGGCGGGCGCTGATGTGGCCACTTTCGGTGAACTCCGGCAACGGGTCGAAGGCGACGAAATCACCGACGCTGATCCCCAGCGAATCGCAATCGGCGCGGGTAGCGCAATAGGCGTCCAGACGCAATTCGATATGGTCCCAGCTGATCGGCATTTCATCCACGGCAGTATTGAACGCGTGCCCGGAGGCCATCAGCGGCAACACGCTGCCGCGAATCACGCCGTTGTCGGTGAACAAACTGACGCGGCTGCCTTCGGCAAAACGGCTGGACCAGCAACCGACTGGCGCCAGGGTCAGGCGACCGTTGTCCTTGATCGCGCGAACCGCCGCGCCAATGGTGTCCAGGTGAGCGGAGACGGCGCGGTCCGGGCTGTTCTTCTTGCCCTTGAGGGTGGCGCGGATGGTGCCGCGACGAGTCATCTCAAAGGGAATGCCCAGCTCTTCGAGACGTTCGGCGACGTAACGCACGATGGTGTCGGTGAACCCGGTGGGGCTGGGGATGGCGAGCATTTCCAGCAGGACTTTTTGCAGGTAATTGAGATCCGGTTCGGGAATTTTGCTGGTCATGGAAACTCCTGATGGGTTGAGAGCATCGATGGTTTCGATGAGGAGGGGGGAATCTGCATTGCCTGTCAGGCCGCCATCGCGGGCAAGCCCGCTCCCACAGTGACCGCGGACCCTGTGGGAGCGGGCTTGCCCGCGATGGCGTCAGTTCAGGCGACACACCTTTATGAAACCACCGGCTGACTATGCGGAAACAACAAATCCACAAACCGTTCGGCCGTCGGCTGCGGTTCATGGTTGGCCAGCCCGGCGCGTTCATTGGCTTCGATAAACACATACTCCGGCTGATCAGCGGCCGGCACCATCAGGTCGAGCCCGACCATCGGAATATCCAGCGCCCGCGCCGCGCGCACTGCCGCATCCACCAAGGTCGGATGCAGAATCGCCGTGACGTCTTCAAGAATGCCGCCGGTATGAAGATTCGCCGTGCGCCGCACGAACAGATGCTCGCCGGCCGGCAGAATGCTGCTGTAGTCGTAACCCGCAGCCTGCAACGTGCGCTGGGTCTCATGGTCCTGCGGGATTTTGCTTTCACCGCTGGTCGCCGCCTGACGGCGGCGGCTCTGGGCTTCGATCAGCGCATGGATGGAATGCTGACCATCGCCCACCACTTCCGCCGGCCGGCGAATGGCGGCCGCGACCACCTCGAAACCGATCACCAGAATTCGCAAGTCGAGGCCTTCGTGAAAGCTTTCCAGCAGTACTCGACTATCGAATTTACGAGCGCTTTCGATGGCTTGCTGGACCTCTTCGATGGTGCGTAAATCCACCGCCACACCTTGGCCCTGTTCACCGTCCAGCGGTTTGACCACCACCCGTTGGTGCTCGTCGAGAAACGCCAGATTGTCGTCCGCGCTTCCCGCCAGTTGTTGGGCGGGCAGTTTAAGACCGGCGTTTTTCAGCACCTTGTGAGTCAGGCTTTTGTCCTGGCACAACGTCATGCTGATGGCGCTGGTCAGATCGCTCAGGGATTCGCGGCAACGTACCCGACGACTGCCGTGAATCAGGGTGAACAGACCGGCTTGTGCGTCATCCACTTGCACATCAATGCCGCGCCGATGAGCCTCTTCGACGATGATTCGCGCATACGGATTGAACTCGGCTTCGGGGCCGGGGCCGAGAAACAAAGGCTGGTTGATGCCGTTTTTGCGCTTGATGGCAAAGGTCGACAAGTTGCGAAAACCGAGCTTGGCGTAAAGGCTTTTCGCCTGACGGTTGTTGTGCAGCACAGACAGGTCCAGGTAGCTCAGGCCACGGCTCATGAAATGTTCGATCAAGTGCCGCACCAGCACTTCACCGACGCCTGGGCGGGAACACTGCGGATCGACCGCCAGACACCACAGGCTGCTGCCGTTTTCCGGGTCGTTGAAGGCCTTGTTATGATTCAGGCCCATGACGCTGCCGATGATCGCGCCGCTGTCCTCATCTTCGGCCAGCCAATAAACCGGGCCGCCCTGGTGATGAGGCGTCAGCAAACTCGCATCAATCGGCAGCATGCCGCGCGCCTGATACAGCTGATTGACGGCTTGCCAGTCCGCTTCGCTTTGCGCCCGACGGATGCGGAAGCCGCGAAACACCCGGGTGGCCTGACGGTAATCGCTGAACCACAGGCGCAAGGTGTCGGACGGGTCGAGAAACAGCTGCGCCGGCTCCAGCCCCAGCACTTGCTGGGGCGCGGCAACGTACAGGGCAATGTCCCGCTCACCGGGCTGCTCATTGAGCAACTCCTGGGCAAGGCTCGCCGCATCGGGAAAGGTGTGGCCGATCAGCAACCGGCCCCAGCCGCAATGCACCGCGATTGGCGCGGCGCCCAATTCACTGCCGTCTTCGGCCAGGCGCGCCTGCAAGCGTTCGTAGGAGGGCGCCTGACCGCGCAACAAGCGTTGGCTATAAGCCGTGGCGTGAGGTTTCATCGATCAGATTCCTTGTTCACTGAGCCACAGGTTCAGGGCTGCCAATTGCCACAGCTTGGAGCCGCGCAACGGGGTCAGTTGACCTTGCGGATCGGTCAGCAGGCGGTCGAGCATGGCGGGGTTGAACAGACCACGATCCTGACTCGGATCGAGCAGCAGTTCACGCACCCAGTTCAGCGTATCGCCCTGCAAATGCTTGAGGCCTGGGACCGGGAAGTAACCCTTTTTGCGGTCGATTACTTCACTCGGAATGACCAGCCGCGCCGCTTCTTTCAAGACTTGCTTGCCGCCATCCGGCAGTTTGAATTTGCCCGGAACCCGCGCCGACAATTCCACCAGGCGATAGTCGAGAAACGGCGTGCGCGCTTCCAGGCCCCAGGCCATGGTCATGTTGTCGACCCGTTTGACCGGGTCATCCACCAGCATCACGGTGCTGTCCAGACGCAGGGCTTTGTCCACGGCTGCATCGGCACCGGGCTGAGCGAAATGCTCTTTCACGAAGTCGCCGGCCGCGTCGTTGGCCATCAGCCATTTCGGCTGCACTGTGGCGGCGTAGTCGGCGTAGCTGCGGTCGAAAAACGCATCGCGATACGCCGCGTACGGATCGCTCGCACCATCCACCTGCGGATACCAGTGATACCCGGCGAACAGCTCGTCCGCGCCCTGGCCGCTTTGCACCACCTTGCAGTGCTTGGCCACTTCGCGCGACAGCAGGTAGAAGGCGATGCAGTCATGGCTGACCATCGGCTCGCTCATGGCGCGGAACGCCGCAGGCAGTTGCTCGATGATCTCTTTTTCGTCGATGCGCAGTTGATGGTGTTGGGTGCCGTAGTGTTTGGCAATCAAGTCCGAATACTGAAACTCGTCACCGCGCTCGCCGCCAGCATCCTGGAAACCGATGGAAAAGGTCGACAAATCTTCGACCCCGACTTCGCGCAACAGGCCTACCAACAAACTCGAATCGACGCCGCCGGAAAGCAGCACGCCGACATCCACCGCCGCCCGTTGACGGATCGCCACCGCATCACGGGTGCTGTCGAGCACGCGATCGCGCCAGTCTTCGAGGGTCAGGTTCAGTTCGTCGGCGTGGGGGCCGTAGGGCAGGGTCCACCAGGTTTTCTGCTCGGTGGTGCCGTCTGCGTCGATGCGCATCCAGCTCGCCGGAGGCAGCTTTTCGATGCCCGCCAACAAGGTGCGCGGGGCCGGGACCACAGCGTGGAAATTCAGATAATGATTGAGCGCCACCGGATCGAGGATCGGGTTGATGTCGCCGCCCTTGAGCAATGCCGGCAGGGCCGAGGCAAAGCGCAGGCGTTGACCGGTGCGCGACAGGTACAAGGGCTTCACGCCGAGACGGTCGCGGGCAATGAACAGACGTTTGGCGTCACGCTCCCAAATGGCGAAGGCGAACATGCCGTTGAGTTTGGGCAACAGGGCTTCGCCCCAGGCGTGATAACCCTTGAGCAGCACTTCGGTGTCGCCGCCGGAATAGAAGGCGTACCCGAGGCTTTCCAGCTCGGTGCGCAGTTCCGGGAAGTTGTAGATCGCGCCGTTGAAGGCCAGGGACAGGCCCAATTGGTTGTCGATCATCGGCTGTGCCGAGCCGTCCGACAGGTCCATGATTTTCAGGCGCCGATGGCCCAGGGCAATCGGCCCCTGGCTGTGGAAGCCCCATGCATCAGGGCCGCGAGGGGCCAGGTGATGGGTGATTCGTTCTATGGCTGCGAGGTCCGCAGGTTGATGGTCGAAACGTAATTCTCCAGCTAATCCGCACATAAGTCCTTACCGGTTTTTCCGTTGGGGAGGGTCAATCGGTACCTCGCCAAAAACGGCGGGTACCCGGAAACTGACCCATGTGAATCCCTGGAGTTTTAGACCGATAAGTTATAAGGCTGTGGGTTAGGCTTTTCCGCGGATCAATTGGCGCAAGGCAAAACGGTTGGGATGGCAGGCCTCAGCCACCGCTTTCGGCAAGGGCAACGGCTCGTTTTCAAGCCATGCCGCCAACAGCTCGCCAGACAACGGCGCGGTGATCAAACCGCGAGAACCGTGACCGCTATTGACGTAAAACCCCTCGAGCCATGGGCAGGGCACATCGGGCACTTGCCGGGCATCTTTACTTAGCGCGGCATAGGCCTCGGCGAAGGCAGCCTGGTCGGCCAACGGTCCGACGATCGGCAGATAGTCGGGGCTGGTACAGCGGAATGCAGCGCGCCCTTCAAGCTGCTGCGGGTCCAGGTCTGAAACATGCAGACGGGCGACCAGGTCAGTGGAGATTTCCTCGAGCAACGCCAGGTTGCCGAGGTGTTCGGCGACGGTCGGGGTCAGCTCATCGCTTTTGAAATCGAAGCTGGCGCCGAGTGTGTGTTCGCCCAAGCGTGCGGGCGCCACATAGCCTTCTGCGCAGACGACGGTCGCCAGGCTCTGGCTTTCAGGGGTTTGTGCCAGCCGGGTGATCTGCCCGCGAATGCGTTTGAGGGGCAGATCGGCGCTGTGTGGAAACCGCTTGATCTCGGCGGCACCGGCCAGAATCACCACGGGCGCGCTGGCTAGCAGTGCATCACCGTCCCAGGCCTGCCACTGATCATCGATCTTGCGCAGTTCCAGCACCTCGCGATGGGGCAGCCACTGGATGTTCGTTGAGGACGCCTGCCACTGGCACAACGCGGGCGGATGAACCCAGCCGCCTTCAGGGTAGAACAAGCCGCCGTGGTCCAATTCGATACCGGCCCGGGCCTGGGCCCGGGGTTGATCGAGCAGGTGCACCAGGCTCGGTGAAAAGGCCGCGGCCAATTGCGCCTGACGCTCGGCTTCCTTGGCATTGAAGGCCAGTTGCAATACTCCGCAATCGTCCCAGTCGACGCCACGCTGCAACTGTTCCAGCAGGCGGCGGGTGTAGCCAAAACCGCCGACGATCAATTGCGACAATGCCGTGCCATGGGCCGAAAGCTTGAGGTACAGCACGCCCTGAGGATTGCCCGAGGCTTCCTGCGCCAGTGCTTCGTGGCGATCCAGCAGGCTCACTTGCCAACCTCGTGCGGCCAGGCTGGCGGCACTCGCGCAACCGGCCAGCCCGGCGCCGATCACCAGGGCGCGGCGTTCGCCGGTCAGCGGTTGTGGGCGCGCGAACCATGGTTTTGTCGCGGCTGGTTTAGTGGCCTCTTCAGGCCAACCGAGGAACGTGCCCCGCAAAATTTCCCACTTGTGGCCGATGCCGGGCGTGCGTTTCATCTTGAAACCCGCCGCGTTCAACAGGCGGCGAACCCAGCCGGTGCTGGTGAAGGTGCTGATGGTCGAGCCGGGCGCCGCCAGGCGAGCCAGTTCGGCAAACAATTCGGCAGTCCACATGTCGGGGTTTTTCGCCGGGGCGAAACCGTCGAGAAACCAGGCGTCGATCTGCGCATCCAGTTGTGGCAACTGCTCCAGTGCATCGCCGATCAGCAAGGTCAGGGTGACGCGGCCGTTGTCCAGCATCAGGCGCTGAAAGCCTTGATGGATCGCTACGTATTGCGCCAGCAATTGATCGGCAAACGGTTTGAGCTCCGGCCACAACGCCAGGGCGCGTTGCAGATCGGGCGCGCTCAGCGGGTACTTTTCGACACTGACAAAATGCAGCCGCGCACCGGCCACCGCGTGCTGTTCGAACAACTGCCAGGCACAGAGAAAATTCAGCCCGGTACCGAAACCGGTCTCGCCAATCACCAGTCGACCATCCACCGGCAAGGCGGCGAAACGGTCACGCAAATCGTTTTGCTCCAGAAACACGTAACGGGTTTCTTCAAGGCCCGACAGGTCGGAAAAATACACATCATCGAACACCCGTGAACGCGGGCGACCTTGGTCGTCCCAGTCGAGCTGGGCGTGGGGCAATACAGGTTTCATGGCAGGCTCGGTAACGGCAAGGTGGCCATTCTAGCCGATCGCTGCTGCGGCGCTTGATCCGTGGCAAGTGCCACATTGGTTGTGTCAGGGAAAATCGTCGCTTTTGTGGCGAGGGAGCTTGCTCCCGCTCGGGTGCGAAGCAGCCGCAAGTTGGTTGTCTATGTACCGCTGGAGTGCGGGGGGCGGATGTTGGGACGGCTTCGCCGTCCAGCGGGAGCAAGCTCCCTCGCCACAGGATTTGTATCAGCCCCAAAGACTGATTTGTCCTACACATGAGCAGTCAATCCGCTAGTCTTGCTCAATCCTGGAAGGAGCTGCTCTCTATGTTCGAATCCGCCGAAATCGGTCATGCCATCGACAAAGAAACCTATGACGCCGAAGTGCCAGCCTTGCGTGGGGCTTTGCTCGAAGCGCAGTTCGAACTCCGGCAGCAACAGCGCTTTCCAGTGATCATTTTGATCAACGGCATTGAAGGGGCCGGCAAGGGCGAGACGGTCAAGTTGCTCAATGAATGGATGGACCCGCGCCTGATCGAGGTGCGTACGTTCGACCAGCAGACCGACGAAGAGCTGGCGCGACCACCGGCCTGGCGCTACTGGCGGATGCTCCCGGCCAAGGGCCGCATGGGGATTTTCTTCGGCAACTGGTACAGCCAGATGCTGCAAGGACGGGTTCATGGTTTGTTCAAGGATCCGCGACTCGATCAAAGCATCAATGGGGCCGAGCGGTTGGAGAAGATGCTGTGCGACGAAGGCGCGCTGATCTTCAAGTTCTGGTTTCACCTCTCCAAAAAACAAATGAAAGCGCGGCTCAAGGCGCTGGCCGACGACCCGCTGCACAGCTGGCGCATCAGCCCGCTGGACTGGCAACAATCCGCGACCTACGACAAGTTCGTGAAGTACGGCGAACGGGTGCTGCGCCGCACCAGCCGCGACTATGCGCCGTGGCATGTGATCGCCGGCGTGGACGCGCGCTATCGGAGCCTGACGGTCGGCAAGATCTTGCTCGAGGGCCTGCAGAGCGCGCTGAAGAGACCGAGGATTCACCCGCACAAAGTCAGTGCGGCGCCCTTGTTCCCCAGCGTCGATCAACTGAATCTGCTCGACAGCCTGGACTTGACCCTGCAGCTGGACAAGGACGATTACGAAGAGCAACTGATTACCGAGCAGGCACGGTTTTCCGGGCTGATGCGCGACAAGCGCATGCGTCGCCACGCGTTGATCGCGGTGTTCGAAGGCAACGACGCGGCAGGCAAGGGCGGAGCAATCCGTCGGGTGGCCGCAGCGCTTGACCCACGCCAGTACGACATCGTACCGATCGCCGCACCTACCGAGGAGGAACGGGCGCAGCCGTATCTCTGGCGATTCTGGCGGCATATTCCGGCCCGGGGGAAATTCACTGTGTTCGACCGTTCCTGGTATGGCCGGGTGTTGGTGGAGCGCATCGAAGGCTTTTGCAGCAAGGCGGACTGGATGCGCGCCTATGGCGAGATCAACGACTTCGAAGAGCAGATCGCCGATGCCGGAGTAATCGTGGTCAAGTTCTGGCTGGCCATCGACAAACAGACTCAGATGGAGCGTTTCCAGGAGCGTGAAGAGATCCCCTTCAAGCGCTTCAAGATCACTGAAGACGACTGGCGCAATCGCGATAAATGGGATGACTATCGCACCGCCGTCGGTGATATGGTCGATCGCACCAGCACCGAAATATCGCCGTGGACCCTGGTGGAAGCCAACGACAAGCGCTGGGCGCGGGTCAAGGTCTTGCGCACCATTAACCAGGCGCTGGAAGAGGCCTTCGAAAAGTCCGACAAACGCGAGAAGAAACTGCAAAAGCGCAAGCGCTGAACCGATGGCTGCGCATACGCGGGGTGAATGATTGTCGCAGTCAGTCATAGGGTGGACTTATGCTCGGTCCAACTCCTGACTGACAACAACAATGAGGTGTATGCCATGCGTGAAGTGGTGATCGTCGACAGCGTGCGGACCGGCCTGGCCAAATCCTTTCGCGGCAAGTTCAACATGACCCGTCCGGACGACATGGCGGCCCACTGTGTCAACGCGCTGCTCACGCGCAATGACGTCGACCCGGCCAGCGTCGAGGATTGCATCGTCGGCGCCGGCTCCAACGAAGGCGCCCAGGGTTTCAACATCGGCCGCAACGTCGCGGTGCTGTCGCATCTGGGTATCGGCACGGGTGGCATGACCCTTAACCGCTTCTGTTCGTCAGGCTTGCAGGCCATCGCCATTGCCGCCAATCAGATTGCTTCGGGCTGCAGCGACATCATTGTCGCTGGTGGCGTCGAGTCGATCAGCCTGACCATGAAAAGCGTCAACACCGACAACCTGATCAACCCGCTGCTGAAAGAGCAGGTGCCGGGCATTTATTTTCCCATGGGCCAGACTGCCGAGATTGTCGCGCGTCGTTACGATGTCAGTCGCCAAGAGCAGGATGTGTACGCCCTGCAAAGCCAGCAGCGCACCGCCCTGGCGCAGGCCGCCGGGTTGTTCAGCGATGAAATCGTACCGATGGCGGTGAAGTATCGCGTTGAAGACAAGGCTACCGGCCAGGTGCAGATCCTCGATGGCATCGTCGATCACGACGACTGCAACCGCCCGGACACCACGTTGCAAAGTCTGGCCGGGTTGAAACCGGTGTTTGCCGAAGACGGCTCGGTGACCGCCGGCAACTCGTCGCAATTATCCGACGGCGCTTCGATGACTCTGGTGATGAGCCTGGAAAAAGCTTTGGCGCTGGGGCTCAAGCCCAAAGCCTTCTTCCGCGGTTTTGCCGTGGCCGGGTGCCAGCCGGACGAGATGGGCATCGGCCCGGTGTTCTCGGTGCCGAAGTTGCTCAAGGCCAAGGGGTTGCAGGTTGCCGATATTGATCTGTGGGAGCTCAACGAAGCGTTCGCCTCGCAATGCCTGTACAGCCGCAATCGGTTGGAAATCGATAACGACAAGTACAACGTCAACGGCGGTTCGATTGCCATCGGCCATCCGTTCGGCATGACCGGTTCGCGTCAGGTCGGGCACATCGTGCGTGAGTTGCAGCGGCGTAACCTGCGCTACGGCATCGTCACCATGTGCGTGGGGGGCGGGATGGGGGCTACGGGGTTGTTTGAGGTGGTGCGGTAAGTACCCTGGTTATGTAGAGACTGTTGCATTGCTATCGCGGGCAAGTCGAATCGTCGCACCGCCGCTCCCACAGTAATTGGCGGCGATCACAAATACTGCGAACGCCACAAACCCTGTGGGAGCGGCGGTGCGACGATTCGACTTGCCCGCGATGAAGACGCTGCGGTCTATCGGCTCATGCACAAAAACTGCATCCGCTCGATATACGCCTGAATCTCACGCATCGCTGCTTCCCGGTTTTCAAACGGCCCCTCCAGCGTGCGTTCCCGTGTGGTGAAATACAGCTCTCCATTCACACGACACAACCGGTCACAACGAAAGTGGGTGGCGGGGGCGTTGTCTTGGGCGCGCATGCCGTACATGGGCGATCTCCTGCGGGTGACGGTTTCAATGAGCTTATGCATGAACCACTTGCCCCGCCTGGCCACCTGATCGACGGCATATCGTCAACTTTAGGGTGCGACCTGCACAGTTTCATTCGCGGCCCGTTGGCAACTGTCCCTGTGTCGCGCCCCGGTCTGAGCCTAGAATGACCGTTTTCGCCAATCGGCTTCGGGGTCAGCATGCATATTTCATCGGGTCGCTGGGTTTATGGTCTGTGCCTGGCCTTGCTGACCGCGCTGCTGTGGGGAATCCTGCCGATCAAGCTCAAGCAAGTGCTACTGGTGATGGACCCGGTGACGGTGACCTGGTTTCGCCTGCTGGTGTCCGGCGGTTGCCTGTTCATTTATCTGGCGGCGACCAAACGCCTGCCGAGTCGCAAAGCCCTCGGCCCGCGCGGCGGCTGGCTGGTGTTGATGGCGGTACTCGGTCTGGTCGGCAACTACGTGCTGTACCTGATGGGCCTGAACCTGCTCAGCCCCGGCACCGCGCAACTGGTGGTGCAAATGGGCCCGATCATGTTGCTGATCGCCAGTCTGTTCGTGTTCAAGGAACGGTTTAGCGTGGGGCAGGGGATTGGCCTGTTGGTGCTGCTGATCGGCTTTGCATTGTTCTTCAATCAGCGTTTGAGCGAGTTGCTCACCTCCCTGACCGATTACACCGTCGGTGTGCTGATGGTGCTGTTGGCGTCCACGGTCTGGACCTTCTATGCCTTGGGCCAGAAGCAGTTGCTCACGGTGTGGAATTCGTTGCAGGTGATGATGGTGATTTACCTGTTCTGTGCGCTGTTGCTGACGCCGTGGGTGCATCCGCTGGAGGCGCTGCAGTTGAGTCCGCTGCAAGGCTGGCTGCTACTGGCGTGCTGTTTGAACACGTTGATCGCTTACGGCGCCTTCGCCGAAGCGCTGGCCCATTGGGAAGCCTCACGGGTCAGTGCGACGCTGGCGATCACGCCGCTGGTGACCTTTGCCGCCGTGGCCGTGGCTGCGTGGTTATGGCCGGAGTATGTGCATGCCGAGCAGATCAATGGCTTGGGTTATGGCGGGGCGGTGTTGGTGGTGCTCGGGTCGGTGTTGGTGGCGTTGGGGCCATCGTTGATGGCGGGGCTTCGTGCCCGGCGGTTGCGGATGGCGGCCAGTTAGACTGCGTTATCGTTCATCGCGGGCAAGCCACGCTCCCACAGGTTTTGTGTCGATCACAATATTCAGGATCGACACAAATCCTGTGGGAGCGTGGCTTGCCCGCGAAGACTGACTGTCGGCGCCAGAGATCTCAGCCTTTGGCACCCGCCTCCAACATATCCTCCGGCCTCACCCACGCATCGAACTCTTCATTCGTCAGATAGCCCAGCTGCAACGCCGCCTCGCGCAAGGTCAGCCCCTCGCTGTAAGCCTTCTTGGCAATCTCCGCCGACTTGTCGTAACCGATATGCGGATTCAGCGCCGTCACCAGCATCAAACCTCGTTCCAGATGCTCGGCCATTTTCTCGGCATCCGGTTCCAGCCCGGCAATGCAATGCTGCTGGAAATTGCTGCAACCATCGCCCAGCAAGCGGATCGATTGCAGCAGGTTGTGGATGATCACCGGTTTGAACACGTTCAATTGCAGGTGGCCCTGACTGGCGGCAAAACCGATGGCGACGTCGTTGCCCAATACCTGACAGGCCAGCATCGACAGCGCTTCGCACTGAGTCGGGTTGACCTTGCCGGGCATGATCGAACTGCCCGGTTCATTGGCTGGCAGTTTCACTTCGGCAAACCCCGCTCGCGGCCCGGAGCCCAGCAGACGCAGGTCGTTGGCGATTTTCATCAGGGTCACGGCAAGGGTCTTCAGTGCGCCGGAGAGGGTGACCAACGGTTCGTGACCGGCCAGGGCAGCGAATTTGTTATGGGCGGTGACGAACGGCAAGCCGGAAAGGGCGGCCAGTTCAGCAGCGATCGCTTCGCCAAAACCGTGGGGGGAGTTCAATCCGGTGCCAACCGCAGTGCCGCCCTGAGCCAGCTCACAGACGGCCGGCAGCGCACTGCGAATCGCCCGCTCTGCGTAATCCAGTTGCGCGATGAACGCCGAGAGTTCCTGGCCGAAGGTAATCGGCGTGGCGTCCATCATATGGGTACGACCAGTCTTGACCAGTTTCATGTGCCGTGCGGACAACTCCGCCAACCCGCCAGACAACTCGCTGATCGCCGGCAGCAAATGCTGTTGCACCGCCTGAGCCGTCGCGATGTGCATGGCCGTGGGGAAGCAATCGTTGGAGCTCTGGGAACGGTTGACGTGATCGTTGGGGTGCACCGGAGTCTTGCCACCGCGCGGGTTGCCGGCCAGTTCGTTGGCGCGACCGGCGATCACTTCGTTGACGTTCATGTTGCTCTGGGTACCGCTGCCGGTCTGCCAGACCACCAGCGGGAACTGGTCGTCATGGTCACCGTCGAGTACTTCGTCGGCGGCTTGTTCGATCAGCCGGGCGATGTCGGCGGGCAGGTCGCCATTGCGATCGTTGACGCGCGCCGCGGCTTTCTTGATCAGGGCCAGGGCGTGCAGCACCGCCAGAGGCATGCGCTCGTTGCCGATGGCGAAGTTGATCAGCGAGCGTTGCGTCTGAGCGCCCCAGTAAGCGTCATCCGGGACTTCTACCTGGCCCAGGCTGTCGGTTTCAATACGGCTCATCATGCACACTCCTGTAGGTCTGATAGCGCAGTTTAGGCCGTGATCGCCGGCTGTGGTTCCATCAGTCTGGAATTTGACCGTTCAACCCCTCTAAATCAGGCGTGACAAGGCTTGGGGTTGAGTGACACACTTTTTTAGGTGCAGAATGGACGCCCTTGAGGTTTTGCCTCGCCTGCTAGAAAAGGAAACTCGATGACTCGTCTTCGTGCCATCTGTACCGCGGTTGCACTGGTTTGCGCCAGCGGCCAGGTTTTTGCCGATACCGCCAGCCACAACGCCAGTGCCGAAGCTTTCCTGACCCTGGCGCACGCTGACAAATTGGGCACTCCGGTGTACATGCAAGTGCAGCAAATGTTCGCTCAGCGCTTTGAACAGACCAAAGCCCCTGAATCGAAAAAAGCCCTGCTGGAAACTTACCAGGCCAAGGCCAACGCTGCTCTGGACGCAGCCATTGGCTGGAACAAGCTGAAGCCGGACATGGTCAAGCTTTACACCACCAATTTCAGCGAATCCGAGCTCAAGGATCTGGTTGCGTTCTACCAGTCTCCACTGGGCAAGAAAGTCCTGGAAAAAATGCCGCAGCTGACTCAGCAATCGGCCCAGATGACCCAAGCCAAGCTGGAAAGCGCGGTGCCTGTGGTCAACAAACTGCTGGCTGACATGACGGCTGAGCTGGAGCCTAAAGGCGCCGCTGCTCCTGCCAAGAAAAAGCCTTAAGCGGAGTTCGGGATGACCATGCAACAACGCATCGAATCGACGCTCGGGCTGCTACAGCCCGAGCATCTGCAAGTGCTGGATGAAAGCCACATGCACAGCCGTGGGTTACAGACCCACTTCAAGGCGGTGGTGGTCAGCCAGCAGTTCGAAGGCCTCAATCGCGTCAAGCGTCACCAGAAGGTGTACGGCACTTTGGGCGAGCTGATGGGCGAGTTCCATGCGTTGGCGCTGCATACCTACACGCCGCAAGAATGGGCACAGATCGACGCGGCTCCGGCCTCGCCGACCTGTGCTGGCGGTAGCAAGCATTAGTGTGACGGGCTGAAGAGCTGAAGAGCTGAAGGGCTGTTGTGGCGAGGGAGCTTGCTCCCGCTGGACTGCGAAGCAGTCCCAAAACCTGCAACAGCATTCTGTCTGAAAGAGTGCAGTCGCCAGCATTACGACTGCTTCGCAGCCGAGCGGGAGCAAGCTCCCTCGCCACAAAGGCATCTCACAGTCCTAAAATCACACCGTTTTTGCTAGAATCCGCAACGCGCCGCTCACCCGGCGCGTTTTTTTTTCGCATCCGGTTCACCCCTTACGAGGGTAGCCACCTGGAGAATTACCGATGACACAACAGATTGTCGTGGCGGCACTGTATAAGTTCGTCACCCTGGAAGATTACGTCGCCCTGCGCGAGCCGTTGCTGCAAGCAATGGTCGACAACGGCATCAAAGGCACCCTGCTGATCGCCGAAGAAGGCATCAACGGCACCGTGTCCGGCAGCCGCGAAGGCATTGACGGGCTGATGGCCTGGCTCAAGAACGATCCACGCATGGACGACATCGATCACAAAGAGTCGTACTGCGACGATCAGCCGTTCTATCGCACCAAAGTCAAACTCAAGAAAGAAATCGTCACCCTCGGCGTCGAAGGCGTGGACCCGAACAAAAAAGTCGGCACCTATGTGGATCCACAGAACTGGAACGCGCTGATCAGCGATCCGGAAGTACTGCTGATCGACACCCGTAACGACTACGAAGTCTCGATCGGCACCTTCGAAGGCGCCATCGATCCGAAGACCACCAGTTTTCGCGAATTCCCCGACTACATCAAAGAACACTTCGACCCGGCCGTGCACAAAAAAGTCGCGATGTTCTGCACCGGCGGCATTCGCTGCGAGAAGGCTTCGAGCTACATGCTCAGCCAGGGCTTTGATGAGGTCTATCACCTCAAGGGTGGCATCCTGAAGTACCTCGAAGAGGTGCCGCAGGAAGAAACCAAATGGCAGGGCGACTGCTTCGTGTTCGATAACCGCGTGACCGTTCGTCACGACCTCAGCGAAGGCGACTACGATCAATGTCATGCCTGCCGTACGCCGGTCAGCGTCGAAGACCGCGCATCCGAGCACTACGTGGCCGGCATCAGTTGCCCGCATTGCTGGGATAAGCTGAGCGAGAAAACCCGTCGCAGTGCCATCGACCGGCAGAAGCAGATCGAACTGGCCAAGGCGCGCAATATGCCGCACCCGATCGGTTACAACTACAAGCAAACTCCTTCCGAGGCTTGAACCATGTCTGCATGTCGCCTGCTCTATGTGATGGACCCGATGTGTTCCTGGTGCTGGGGTTTTGCGCCAGTGGCCAACGCGCTGGTCGAGCAGGCGCAGGCGGCGGGGGTGGACGTGCATCTGGTAGTCGGCGGTTTGCGCACCGGCAGCGGCTCAGCGCTGGAGCCGACCACTCGGCGCTACATCCTTGAACACTGGCAGGCGGTCACCGAGGCCACCGGCCAACCGTTCAAATTTGAAGGCGCGTTGCCCAACGGGTTCGTCTACGACACCGAGCCTGCGTGTCGGGCGCTGGTGACGGCGCGCAGCCTGGCACCGGATTGCGCGTGGAAATTGCTCGGGTTGATCCAGCACGCGTTCTACGCCGAAGGGCGCGACGTCACCCACGCCAGCGTGTTGGTTGAGCTGGCAGAGCAGGCGGGTTTGCCGCGCATCGAGTTCGCCGCCGCGTTCGACCGTGCCGATATGCACGCCGCGACCGCTGCCGATTTCACCTGGGTTCAGGACCTGGGCATTGCCGGTTTCCCGACCTTGCTGGCGGAGCGTGATGGTCAATTGGCGTTGCTGACCAATGGGTATCAGCCTTTGAGTGTGTTGTCACCGTTGCTCGGCCGCTGGCTGGAGCGCGCTGCCTGTGCGTGAGCTGTCCGATGACGTTCCAGCCCTTGCACGTGTCGACCGTCTGAGCTGGGCGGAAATCCGTCGACTGGCCCTTCACCATAAAAAATCCCTGTGGATCGCCAACGGCGTCGCGGTGTTGGCAACGCTGTGCAGCGTGCCGATCCCCTTGCTGTTGCCGTTGCTGGTCGACGAAGTACTGCTGGGCCACGGTGATGCCGCGCTGAAAATCATGAACCACGCGCTGCCTGACGTCTGGCAGAAAGCTGCGGGTTACATTGGTCTGATGCTATTGGTGACCCTGGCACTACGCTGTGCGGCGTTGTTGTTCAACGTAGTGCAGGCGAAATTGTTTGCGGCGCTGGCCAAAGACATTGTGTATCGGATTCGGGTGCGGCTGATCGAACGGCTCAAGCGTATCTCCCTGGGTGAATACGAAAGCCTGGGCAGCGGCACGGTGACGACGCACCTGGTCACCGACCTGGACACGCTGGACAAATTCGTCGGCGAAACCCTCAGTCGTTTCCTCGTGGCCATGCTGACGCTGGTGGGCACCGCCTCCATCCTGATGTGGATGCACTGGAAACTTGCACTGCTGATCCTGCTGTTCAACCCGCTGGTGATCTATGCCACGGTGCAGTTGGGCAAACGGGTCAAACACCTGAAGAAACTCGAGAACGACAGCACCTCGCGCTTCACCCAGGCCTTGACCGAAACCCTGGATGCGATCCAGGAAGTGCGCGCCGGTAATCGTCAGGGGTTTTTCCTCGGACGGCTTGGCCAGCGGGCGCGTGAGGTGCGCGATTACGCGGTGAACTCACAATGGAAAACCGATGCGTCGAACCGTGCCAGCGGCTTGCTGTTCCAGTTCGGCATCGATATTTTCCGTGCCGCGGCCATGCTCACCGTACTGTTTTCCGACCTGTCCATCGGCCAGATGCTGGCCGTGTTCAGCTACCTGTGGTTCATGATCGGTCCGGTGGAGCAACTGCTCAACCTGCAGTACGCCTTTTACGCCGCCGGCGGTGCACTTTCGCGAATCAACGAGTTGCTGGCCCGCGCCGATGAGCCGCAATACACCGGCAGTGTCGACCCGTTCCAGGGGCGAGACACGGTAGGCATCGAAGTTCAGGGGCTGAGTTTCGGCTACGGCGACGAGTTGGTGTTGAACCAAATGAACCTGTCGATTGCCCCCGGTGAAAAAGTCGCGATTGTCGGCGCCAGCGGCGGTGGTAAAAGCACCCTGGTGCAGTTGTTGCTGGGTTTGTACACGCCGCTGGCCGGCACCATCCGTTTCGGTGGTTCGACTCAGCAAGAGATCGGTCTGGAAACCGTGCGTGAAAATGTCGCCGTGGTCTTGCAGCATCCGGCACTGTTCAACGACACGGTGCGCGCCAACCTGACGATGGGCCGCGAACGTAGCGACGAAGCCTGCTGGCAGGCATTGGAAATTGCTCAGTTGCACAACACGGTGCGTGAATTGCCCAACGGCCTGGACAGTATTGTCGGGCGCTCCGGTGTGCGTTTATCCGGCGGGCAGCGTCAGCGCCTGGCGATTGCGCGAATGGTGTTGGCCGAACCCAAAGTGGTCATCCTCGACGAGGCCACGTCCGCCCTGGACGCAGCCACCGAATACAACTTGCACCAGGCACTGGCGCGGTTCTTGAGCAACCGCACCACGCTGATCATTGCGCACCGCTTGTCGGCCGTGAAGCAGGCCGACCGGGTGTTGGTGTTCGATGGTGGGCAAGTTGCCGAGGATGGCGACCATCAGCAGTTGATTGCTGATGGTGGTTTGTATGCCAGGCTTTATGGGCATTTGCAGCAGCATTGAATCAATGCCACAGGACGTTCAGGGCATTTTCACCGCCGTCGAAACCGAACTCCTTCATCACTACCGAGCACGAGTTGCAAGGTGGCATGGTGGTGGCGACGTCGACTGATTTGATCGATTGGGGGGAGGGGTATTTCTCGCGGATTACACCGATCAACTTGCTCTCGCTGTCCAGTGAGGTCGGTGCGCTGGTCAATGTCGGTGTATAGGTGTCGATGTCTTTTATAGTGTGTGGCACGGCCAGCAGTTTGCCCTCGGGTGTCACGTTCAGAGAAGTGCCGGGGGGTGGCTGATTGAGATCAATATTGAAGTACGTCGTTTCTCCGACCTTCACATGATCTGCCCCCGGTTTTTTTTTGAACAATGGCAAATGCCCGGTCGTCCCCTGCGCTCCTGAAACGCTGACATAAACTTCCCGTTTTCCCGCCGCGGTGGTTACTTCGGCGTACGCGATATTTCTCGGGTTGCGAGCGCGCTGGCTTCGAGGGATCAGGTTCTGGAGCTTTTGCATCGTGCTGTCGATCCGCAGGGCGCTGTCCACATTCCTCGGTTTGATGGTCGGTGCAAGGAACAACGTGTCGAATATTTCTATCGTCCTCTGGCGAAACACTTCCGGTGCCTCCTTGCTGCGTGCCCAGTTTTTCGCACCGTCTGGCAGTCGGGTGACGATCATTCGAGTAGAGTGATCGAACAGAACCGCCTCCCCAGGACTGGTATCGACCTTGAGCAGCTTGAGCGTATCGGGCGGGTTCACGTGACCGCCAATCGGAATGGCAATTTCTTCCATTGTTTTCAACGCACGTTCCACCGCTTCCGTGCCATAAATCCTTGCCATATTGTTGGCATTCAACGATCCGGTGTAGACAGTCAGCAATTCTGCTTTGAGATCTTCCGGCAATGTGGAAGCTTTCTTGAAATTCAGCGTGTCTCTTATGCTTTGACCTTGTGCCAGTTCGGCGACGTAAAAAGATCCAGCATCCAGCCGGGTGAACACATAGCGCTTCGAGTCGTCTATCGCCGGGATGATGGTGGCACCGGCCTGAAAGGTATCAAATTGATTCTGGTTCCTGTAGGGAAGACTCACCTTGATCCTCCCATAAATTCCTTTTTGGAACTCCACCGTAGCCGGGAGTCGGCTTTTTTTCTTCAAGGTTTTAAGCAACATCGCCCGATCCGCAGTGGCTGGCGTATAGATACTGTCTCCGAACCAGGGCGCCCAGCCTTTGTTTTCGTCGAAACTGCCGATGGCAGGCGTCGGCGCCGGATCTCGGGTGACGTAACTGGTTTTGCATACGTCGGAACCCGGCATGCGCCGTACCCGGCAAGGTAAGGTTTTGAACAGCGACGGATCGTCGATCAGGTCGGCGCGGCGCAGTTGATTGCCCTCCAGCTGATAGGGGATGTCGTCAACCAACAGCGTGGTGCGACCATCAACCTCAAGTATTTCGCGGACGTGGGCGTGTTCCGGAAGTTCTGCCAGCACATGGGATTCGGTAGAGGGCAGGGTGTTGAAGGTTGATTGGCCCTGCACAAGGTTTCGGTGGTTATTGCGCAGACGCGGGCCATAGGGTAAGGACGTTACCGGGTCGACGAGATGGAATCGTTTCGAACCCGTCGGGCCGGTATTGCGCATGAGTACGTCATCAACCCCGTTGATTGTCGCCAGTTGATCACTGTTTGCCAGCGGTCTCCAGCGCCCGGGTTCGATTGCCTGGGGCATATTGTGGACCAGGCGGTAGCTGTCGGCATGTCCTGTCAGTTTCTTGATGCCGCCAAGACTTATGCGACCAACTGTGAGCAGCCCGTTCCTGGCGCCGCTTCCCAGTGTCTTCAGCAGCGACGGAATGCCGTCCAGCGGGTTGAGGTTTGTCAGCGAAGTGGTCAGAAGTCTGCCGGCCAACGTTGAAAAAGACGGCAGGCTTGCTTTAGCGGCCATGCGTGATGACCCTGCTGCGAGCCTGATCAAACGCACCGAACCCGAAATGAATTTTCCGATAGGGCAGAGGAACGAGGCCAGATCAAACAGGAGTCCGACCCCTCCGAGGATTTTGCTCGCGGTACCGTCCGACATTAGATCTTCAATGCTGCCCCAGAAAGGCACGAACCCTTTGACAAGCGCTACGAACGCTTCTTGCCGTTGCTCACTTTCGGCTCTGATGATGTCGAATTGCGTCATCCCGCGAGCCTGGACACGCAACTGCTGCTCATCGACGTAGAGAAAGTTCGATGCAATGTAGTGGGCCACGGCATTCAATCGGGATGTCAGCGCTAATACTTCACTGCCGATCGCGGTGGAGCCGGGTAGTACAGCAGCCGGCACATGTCCCACCACATCGAGAAATCCTATGTGGGACACCCGTTCTGCGGGCGCATTGCCTTTTGAATGAGCGGTCCAGTCGAGCAGGAGCGTAGTGCTGATATTGTGCTCAGGATCATAGGTTTGTCCGGGGATTGAAGCATGCAATGGGAATTCGGTACGAACGCCGTCGATTATCGAGAGTCTCAACCCGGTTCGTGGACGAATGACGCCGACACTCGGGATGAGTTCGTAATAGGTGATTTCACCCTTGTGGGTCACCTCTAAAACGAAACCCTTTCTTGCTCGCCGCTTTTCTGATTGCCCACCCGGCCTGTCTTGCTGGCGCAGGCTCAACACCTGAACGTCACCTTGTTCCAGCGCCCGCCGGTCAGCCAATGGCAATGAGGCCAGTAGACTGACGATCAGGGTCTGATAGGCCGTCCTGATGGTTGTGAGATAGTTTCTGAAGTCGGACTCAAACTGCGCATTGATGTCCGGTAACGTCTTGTTATGGGACATCCTGTAAGTAATCTCTCTGGAAGCGCCAGTGTGGTCCTTTCCCATTGCATGGTAGTTTCGCTTGTCGTCGATTATGAACGTTCGGTCGGTTCGCGTTTTGCCATCGGAGCCGGTGATAAACCATGTTTTTCCGTCATCGAATTGGCCGTCTGCATAGAGGTCGAGAAACGCGTGGCCTGACGGTTTCAAAGTCGGCATGTCTTTGGACCCCAAACCGCTTGGTTGCACCTCAGGCAAGAACCTGCGCCCGTCCGATTCGAATGTATCAGCACCAAACAGATCATCTTTCACCTGTTTGGCCATCTTCATTCTTTCAGGGGGTGGTAAATCCAGCGTCATCACGGCTTTGCTCAGGCTTTCGCTTTGGCTTGCCAGCGCTGCCATCGCCCGCTTGATATCCTCCTTGTCGTAATCCGACGCCGTGCGCGATTTTACGACCCCCATGCAGACCGCCCATTCCAGAGCAGGACTCAACCGCAGTCGCGCGATGGTCTCAAGCTGTTCGGGCGAGGCGCCGACGCTGTGCTCCAGAGGCAGGTCTACGAGCTGTTGAAAGGACAATGGTTGCGATCGATTGAGGCCAAGCTCATCGGCCAATAGCACACCGTGCATGAAGTTCACCCACACCACCGAGCTCTTGTAACGAAGTTCGGACGGGATATCGCGCACGGCGAAATCCTTTGAAAGCCGGGTCTGGAACACGTGCGCCAGTAATATTGCCTCGTGGGTATTGATGACACGCCGGGTGTGCAGTAAGTGCTGTTCGAATTCGCTGCGCAGGGTCTGATAGCTTTTGCCCCAGTGTGCCGGGTCTTGCCAGCGGAAGCCGGCGAGCTCTTGCGGTTCGTCGGCCGATGGCGCGTGAAGGTAAAGGCATATGGCTTTGCAAACCAGTTGATGGCGTACGGCGGCCGGTGTCTGTTCGCCGGGCAGTGCACCGTACCACTTGAGCTTCTTGAGCAGCCGGTCTGCCAGATCGAGCGTTTCGGTGGTGTTCAGTATCCGCTGGAGGAATACCGAAGGCGTCGCGCGCAGTTCCTCGGCGGACGCGAGACGCAATATGTCGCCGCTCAAGTGACGGATCAACGAGGACTTGCCGGTCATGAAATTTTTTACAGTATCGACGATTCGGGCATTGATGCGTTTTGCCTTGTACATGTCGATGGTCATGGATTGCGCAAGGGCAGGTGTCGCGAGCACTAAGGCCTTGAACCGTTTTCCGTCCTGGGTGGTGGGTTGGGGAATCAATGCGTCGATATCCGGGCCGTCATCAAGTCCGAGCGTTTGTCTGGCGCGAAATTCTTCGTTGGCGGCTGTGTCGGGTGCAGCTAAAGACGTCGATGTCATGTCGTACTCCTTATGAACGAGTTCCCGTACAAAGGGAAAACCTGGAGTACCCAGTAAATCGATCTTCAAATCTGCTGTGGCTGTACATATATATGCCTATATGCCGGGACGCTTGTACTCCAATGAGGCCGATCCGCCGCTTGCCGGAACCGGGAACGCCTCCTAGTCTTGAGGGGATGGTCTGATAGAGATGGAAGATCAGGCAGTGATCATGCAAGGGACCTCATGAAGCAGAAGCGGACTCTCGGAACGCCACGGTTGTTGGGTATCGTCTGGCCATTTATCGCTGTCGTGTTATTTCAGGCATTGTTGGGCGGCGTCAGCCTTTACGTTCTTTCGGCGGTTCGCGGCTACGTCGGTGGTGAAAGCCTGTGGTCCAAGGGCCAGAAAGACGCCATCTATTACCTCAATCTCTACGCCGACAGTCGCGACGAAACGATTTTTCTCAAATACCAGAACGCGATTGCGGTACCTCAGGGTGGCCATGAATTGCGTCTGGCGCTGGATCATCAGCCACCGAATATCGACGCGGCGCGCATTGCGATCCTCAAGGGCGGCAACCACCCGGACGACGTCGCCAGCGTGATTTGGCTGTACCTCAATTTCCGGCACTTCAGCTACCTTGAAAAAGCCATCGACCTCTGGACGGTCGGTGACGCATACCTGGTGCGACTCGATGATGTCGCGCGCGAGATGCACCAGCGCATTGCCGATAGCCAGGCCACCGATGCCGACGTCAAACGCTGGAAGGACCAGATTTTTGCCATCAACGATGGCGTGACGCCTGCCGCCAAAGCGTTCAGCGATGCCTTGGGCGAAGGCTCGCGGGTGATTCTTCGGCTGCTGTTGGTGACGAACCTCGCCACAGCGCTGGGTTTGATTGTGTTGGCACTGCTGCGTACTCATAAACTGCTCAAGCAGCGCCATGCCTTCGCCGATGCGTTGCAGCTGGAGAAAGACCGGGCGCAGATCACTCTGCAATCGATTGGCGACGGGGTGATCACCACGGACGTCGAGGGCGCGATTGCCTATATGAATCCGGCCGCCGAGGCCTTGACTCACTGGAAGGCCGAACAGGCGGCGGGGTTGCCATTGGCAGCGTTGTTCAATCTGCTGGACGAGAACGCTCAGGCTGATGGTTTTACCTTGATCGAGCACATTTTGAGCGGTCAGCTCAGCGGTGGCAGCGAGCATTCCAAACTGATCCAGCGTCTGGATGGCAGCACGGTTTCGGTCACGCTGGTCGGCGCCCCGATCCGCAATACGGGCAAGGTCAGTGGCACCGTGCTGGTGCTGCACGACATGACTCAGGAGCGGCAATACATCGCCAATCTGTCCTGGCAGGCGACCCATGACGCCCTGACCGGGCTGGCCAACCGCCGCGAATTCGAATATCGCCTCGAACAGGCCCTGCATAATCTGACGCGCCAGGTGGGGCGTCATGCCTTGATGTTTCTCGATCTGGATCAATTCAAACTGGTCAACGACACCAGCGGTCATGCGGCGGGCGACGAGCTGTTGCGGCATATCTGTGCGTTGTTGCAATCAGGCTTGCGCGAAGGCGACACCCTGGCCCGATTGGGTGGCGATGAGTTCGGCATTCTGTTGGAAAACTGCGCACCGGAAGCGGCCGAGAAAATCGCCGAAGGCCTGCGCCAGACCGTGCAGAACCTGCACTTTGTCTGGAAAGGCCGGCCATTCGTGACCACCGTGAGCATCGGTCTGGTGCATGTGGCCCAGAGTCCGGTCACCCTCGAAGCTTCGCTGCGTGCTGCTGACATGGCCTGTTATATGGCCAAGGAAAAGGGCCGCAACCGGGTTCAGGTCTATCACGCCGACGACTCGGAGCTGTCCCTGCGCTTTGGCGAGATGGCCTGGGTGCAGCGTCTGCATGTAGCGTTGGAAGAAGACCGCTTTTGCCTGTACGCCCAGGAAATCGCGCCCCTTGGTGCTGACGAGCAGGGCCGCGGGCATATCGAAATCCTGCTGCGCCTGCATGACGAAGCGGGGCGCATGATTCTGCCGGACAGTTTCATTCCGGCCGCCGAGCGTTACGGTTTGATGACATCGATTGATCGTTGGGTGGTGGAGAACGTTTTCAAAGTCATTGCCCAGTGCATCGCCCAAGAGCGCGAAGGGCCGTTGGCCATGTGTGCGATAAATCTGTCAGGTATTACTATCGGAGATGAGGCGTTTCTGGACTTCCTTCGTGAACAGTTTGTTGCATATTCAGTTCCACCTGAAATGATTTGTTTTGAAATTACAGAAACCAGCGCGATTGCAAATCTGCGTAGTGCAATTAGATTTATCAATGAACTCAAAGGCTTAGGCTGTCATTTTTCGCTAGATGACTTTTGCGCCGGTATGTCCTCATTCGCGTACTTGAAACATTTACCTGTAGACTTCCTGAAGATCGACGGGAGTTTCGTAAAGGATATGCTGGACGACCCGATTAACCGCGCCATGGTCGAAGTGATCAATCACATCGGTCATGTCATGGGTAAGCGCACGATTGCCGAGTTCGTTGAAACACCTCAGATCGAGCAGGCATTGCTGGAGATCGGGGTGGATTACGCTCAAGGGTATGTGATTGAACGCCCGCATCTGTTTACCTGGGATAGTTTGCAAAGTCGTCCTGCCCGGCCCCGACCTTTGTTGTTCAAGGCGCCCGGCACGTTCCGTTGAAACTCTTGCTGATCTAAAAATCACAATCAAAAGGAGCGCGACAGTGATCGACACATTCAACAGAACCGGACCACTCATGGAAGCTGCAAGTTATCCCGCCTGGGCTCAGCAACTGATCCAGGATTGCAGCGAGAGCAAGCGCCGGGTTGTCGGACACGAACTGTATCAACGCATGCGAGATAACAAACTCAGTGCAAAAACCATGCGTCAGTACCTTATTGGTGGCTGGCCGGTGGTCGAACAGTTCGCTTTATACATGGCTCAGAACCTGACCAAGACTCGTTTTTCGCGCCACCCTGGCGAAGACATGGCGCGTCGCTGGCTGATGCGCAACATTCGCGTCGAATTGAACCATGCCGATTACTGGGTGCACTGGAGCCGTGCTCACGGTGTCAGCCTGGAAGATCTGCAAGCCCAACAGGTGGCTCCTGAGCTTCACGCCTTGAGTCACTGGTGCTGGCACACCAGTTCGTCGGATTCGCTGATCGTGGCCATCGCCGCCACCAACTACGCCATCGAAGGGGCGACGGGGGAGTGGTCGGCACTGGTCTGTTCCACTGGCGTCTACGCAGCGGCGTTCCCCGAGGAAGATCGCAAGCGGGCCATGAAGTGGTTGAAGATGCACGCCCAGTATGACGATGCCCATCCATGGGAAGCGCTGGAAATCATCTGCACCCTGGCGGGGATGAACCCGAGCAAGGCACTGCAAGTGGAATTGCGCCAGGCTGTCTGCAAAAGTTACGACTACATGTATCTGTTCCTGGAACGTTGCATGCAGTTGGAATTGGCAGTGAAAACCCCGGTAGTCCGTGAGCGGATGGAGTTGGCAGAAAGCTGATCCTCTGAAAGCAACACAAACCAAATGTGGGAGCGGGCCTGTGGTGAGGGGGCTCGCCCCCGTTTGAGTGCGTAGCACTCACAAGATCTTTGGTGCATCAGAGATTTGGGGGCTGCTTCGCAGCCCAACGGGGGCAAGCCCCCTCGCCACACAAGCCCGCTCCCATATGGGTTATGCAGCGTTGCTGAAATATCAACCCGCCATCGCTAGGCGGTTACGCCCCTCACGCTTGGCCACATACAGCGCACTGTCGGCCCGTCGCAACAAACTCTCGGCAGACTCGCCGGGTAGCAGGGTCGAGCAACCGATGCTGACCGTCAGCTCGATCATCTTGCCCTCGGCCTCATAGTCCTGAGCCTGCACTGCAAACCGCAGTCTTTCACCGACCATGGCTGCCGCTTCCCGACTGGTATTGGACAGCAGGATCATGAATTCTTCGCCACCAAACCGGAACACCATGTCGACGTTGCGCAACTGGTTTTTGATTGAGGCTGCGACGGCCTTCAGCACTTCATCGCCGGCGCTGTGCCCGTAGGTGTCGTTGATGTGTTTGAAGTGATCGATGTCCAGCATCAACAGCGACAGAGGTTGGGAGTGTCGCCGCGACATCTCGATTTCCCGTTGCAGCGTCTGATCCATAGCGATGCGGTTGCCGGTATCAGTCAGCGGATCACGCAATGCACTTTGGGTCGCCGCTCGGTAGAGCAGGGCGTTTCGCATGGGGAAGAGCAGGGTCGACAACAGTGACTCCAGGTTGCCCTGTTCCTGTTCGCTGAAACGCTGATTGCGGCGGAACACCAGCTCACCCAATTGCTCGCCTTCATGACTGAGGCTGTAGCTGATTGAATGATGACCCCGTGAGCCGAATTGCAGGCGCAAGTCGCTGGGCTGATGTTCATAACTCAAGGCATCCAGCGGCACAAGGCGCTGAATTTCACGGAAGAAGAGTCCGAGAATGCGTTGCGGCTCAAGACTGGTTTGCAGTTGCAGGCCCAGCTCCTGGCGCAACTGCGCAAGACTGACGGGCCGCTCCAGAAGGGGAGGCTGCTGACCAAAGCCCAGGCGTTGCAATTTGGCACTGTCGAAGTCAATTGCGTTGGTCTGGGAAGGTGATTTCATATGGCATGAGCCCCTAAGCAGTAAGGCTGTCTTACAGGCTGGGTGAGAGCGGCTTTGGGCTGCGCGTCATACTGGTCCATCAGTCCCGTAGGACATTTGGCACGAGTTTAGTCCGCTTTGCCGAAGATTAGTAACCTCTCGGCTCAAGCTTTGCCCCGTCTGCTTTCACACGGCGTGTCTGAACAAAGTTAGAGCGAAAGTCGTGCCATTCGGTTCAGTCGAAGAAAAAAGCTTTAAAAATCAAAATACTGAAGGGTCATACAAGCGAAGTTGCGAAGGGCGATGACATTTATTTGACTTGAACAGGGGGTAGTTGCCACCGAGTTTGAGTGCCGCGGCGGGAAGCCGTCGCGGCAGAAAAGCGACGCACGGGCGTTACTGAGCGTTGAATGCCTGGCCATTGATGCCGGTACTGTCCGGACCCATGAGGTAGAGGTAGACCGGCATGATCTCCTCGGGTGTCGGGTTGTTCAGCGGGTTTTCACCGGGGTAGGCCTGAGCGCGCATGCTGGTGCGGGTGGCGCCGGGGTTGATGCTGTTGGAGCGCACCGGTGCGACCGTATCCACTTCGTCGGCCAGGGTTTGCATCAGGCCTTCGGTAGCGAATTTGGAAACGCCGTACGCGCCCCAGTACGCACGACCCTTGCGACCGACGCTGCTGGAGGTGAATACCACCGAGGCGTCCTGAGACAGCTTGAGCAGTGGCAGCAGGGTGCTGGTGAGCATGAACATGGCGTTGACGTTCACGTGCATGACGCGCATGAAGTTCTCGCCGGACAACTGCTCGATCGGTGTGCGCGGCCCGATGATCGAGGCGTTGTGCAACAAGCCGTCGAGGTGGCCGAACTCGGTCTCGATCATGGCCGCCAGTTCATCATATTGATGAGGCAGTGCGGTTTCCAGATTGAACGGAATCACGGCCGGTTGTGGATGCCCGGCCGCTTCGATCTCGTCGTAGACCTGAGTCAGATTGGCTTCGGTCTTGCCCAGCAACAATACGGTGGCGCCATGGGCGGCGTAGGTTTTTGCAGCAGCAGCGCCGATGCCACGGCCAGCGCCGGTGACCAGGATGACCCGGTCTTTGAGCAATTCAGGGCGGGCGGAATAATCAAACATAAAAAACCTCGACTAAAACAGAAAACAGATCGCGGTGCGGCCATCGCGGGCAAGCCCGCTCCCACATGTATCTCGCAATACCTGTGGGAGCGGGCTTGCCCGCGATGGCGTCAGCACCGACAACCCAGTTTCAGGGCATAAAACCGGTTCTCAGCAGCTACAGAGGGCACTATCCAGCACCTGGCGCAACTCCAGCGGATGATCGACCACCACGTCCGCGCCCCAATGGCGCGGGTTATCGTCCGGATGAATATAGCCATAGGTCACGGCAGCCGTCTTGGTGCCGGCATCACGCCCGGACTCGATATCCCGCAGGTCATCGCCGACAAACAGCACACTGGCCGGGTCGAGGTCGAGCATCTTGCACGCCAGGATCAACGGCTCCGGATCCGGTTTGCTGTTCTTCACATGGTCCGGGCAGATCAACAGCGCCGAGCGCTCGGCCAGCCCCAGTTGCTGCATGATCGGTTCGGCGAAACGCAGCGGCTTGTTGGTGACCACGCCCCAGATCAGGTTGGCCTTCTCGATGTCCGCCAGCAATTCGCCCATGCCGTCGAAGAGCTTGCTGTGAACCGCGCAACCTTTGACATAGCGCTCCAGAAACTCCAGGCGCAGCGCCTCGAAACCTGGCGATTCCGGGTCCATGGAAAAGGTCACTGCGACCATCGCCTTGGCGCCACCGGAGATCTCGTCGCGAATGTGTTTGTCGTTCATCGGCGGCAAACCACGGTCAGCGCGCATCGCCTGGCAGATGGCGATGAAATCCGGCGCGGTGTCGAGCAGGGTGCCGTCCATGTCGAAAAGGACTGCTCTGATACGCATCGGCTTACTCCTCGCGCAGGGTCTGGATCATGTAGTTGACGTCGACATCGGCGGCCAGTTTGTAGTGCTTGGTCAACGGATTGTAGGTCAGGCCGATGATGTCCTTGACGGTCAGGCCGGCCATGCGGCTCCAGGCGCCAAGCTCCGAAGGGCGAATGAATTTCTTGAAGTCGTGGGTGCCGCGCGGCAGCAACTTCATGATGTATTCGGCGCCGACGATGGCGAACAGATAGGCCTTCGGGTTGCGGTTGATGGTGGAGAAGAACACCTGGCCGCCCGGTTTGACCATGCGGAAGCAGGCGCGGATGACCGACGATGGGTCCGGCACGTGTTCAAGCATCTCCAGGCAGGTCACCACGTCGAATTGCTCGGGCATTTCTTCGGCCAGGGCTTCGGCGGTGATCTGCCGGTACTCGACACTCACGCCGGATTCCAGCTGATGCAGTTGAGCGACAGCCAGCGGCGCTTCGCCCATGTCGATACCCATCACGGTCGCGCCGCGCTGGGCCATGGCTTCGCTGAGGATGCCGCCGCCGCAGCCGACGTCGAGAACTTTCTTGCCGGCCAGATTGACGCGCTCGTCGATCCAGTTGACCCGCAGCGGGTTGATGTCGTGCAGCGGTTTGAACTCGCTCTCGCGATCCCACCAGCGATGGGCCAGGGCTTCGAATTTGGCGATTTCGGCGTAGTCGACGTTGCTCATGGTGTCAGTCCTCTAAAACTTGAAAAATCCTGTTGCCCCGGTTTTGGTCCAGGGTGCTTACAATTCGGTGCTTACGATTCGGTATGGCCGCTGATGCGCTGGCCCCAGGCCTTGGCAGTGGCGCACAGCTGCGCTTCATCCAGGCGGGTCAGGCGGCGGTTGTCGAGCAGTTGCTTGCCGGCGACCCAAAGGTGTTTCACGCAGTCGCGGCCAGTGGCATAGATCAGTTGCGAAACCGGGTCGTAGACCGGTTGCTGTGCCAGGCCCGACAGGTCGAACGCAACGATGTCCGCCGCTTTGCCGACTTCCAGCGAACCCGTCTCAGCTTCGATCCCCAGCGCACGGGCGCCATTGAGCGTGGCCATGCGCAGGGCGCGATGGGCGTCCAGCGCGGTGGCTGAGCCGGCGACGGCCTTGGCCAGCAACGCAGCGGTGCGGGTTTCGCCGAGCAAATCGAGGTCATTATTGCTGGCCGCACCATCGGTGCCGACCGCCACATTGACCCCAGCCTGCCACAAGCGCTCGACCGGGCAGAAACCGCTGGCCAGCTTCAGGTTCGACTCCGGGCAATGAATCACACTGGTGTTACTTTCTACCAGCAGCACCAGGTCTTCATCGCTGATCTGGGTCATGTGAACGGCCTGGAGGCGCGGCCCGAGCAGGCCCAGGCGGCCAAGGCGGGCCAATGGGCGCTCGCCGCACTGCTCGACCGACTGCGCTACTTCGAAAGCGGTTTCGTGGACGTGCATATGAATCGAGGCGTCAAGCTCTTCGGCGATCACCCGGATTTTTTCCAGGGTTTCGTCGCCCACGGTGTAGGGTGCATGAGGACCAAAAGTGATTTTGATCCGCTCGTGATGCTTGAGATCGCCAAATAATTCGACGCCCTGACGAATGGCTTCATCCGCCGTGGCGGCGCCTGGAATCGGGAAATCGAGGATCGGAATGGCGATCTGGGCGCGAATGCCGCTGTTATGTACGCGTTCGCTGGCGACCTTCGGGAAGAAATACATGTCGGAGAAACAGGTGATGCCGCCTTTGATCTGCTCGGCAATGGCCAGGTCAGTGCCGTCGCGTACAAACGCTTCGTCTACCCATTTAGCTTCGGCCGGCCAGATGTGCTTTTCCAGCCAGGTCATCAGCGGCAGATCATCGGCCAGCCCGCGGAACAGCGTCATTGCCGCATGACCGTGGGCATTGATCAGGCCGGGGGCGAGCAACATGTCCGGCAATTCGCGGATTTCGGTTGCATTAAGCTTCAAGCCTGCCGCGCGCGGGCCGATGAATACGATACGACCGTCGCGGATGCCCAGGGCATGCTCTTTAAGGACCACGCCAGCCGGTTCGACGGGTACCAGCCAGGTTGGCAGCAATAATAGGTCGAGCGCAGCGGTGGGGGTCGGCATCGAAAGTCGGTTCCAGTGCTTTTGTAAAGGATGGCGAAGTATACCCGAGCGTCTTCGCGGGGGGATCGCTATAATCGGCGGCTTTTGTTCATGAGTGCGGGGTAAGTGGATGCGCGATCGACTGTTGGCTGCGGAGAAGGTGAAGGCCATCGATTGGCGTGATGGCGCCCTGTATCTGCTGGATCAGCGTATTTTGCCGTTCGAGGAAACCTGGATCGCCTACACCAGCGCTGCGGGCGTGGCCGAAGCCATTCGCTCGATGGTGGTGCGTGGCGCGCCGGCCATTGGCATCAGTGCGGCGTATGCCATGGTGCTGTCAGCCCGCGCTCGAATTGCCGAGGGCGGTGACTGGCAGGCAGCGTGGGAAGAGGATTACGCGTTGCTGGCCGATTCCCGTCCAACAGCGGTTAATCTGTTCTGGGCCTTGAGTCGCATGCGTGACCGCCTGGACCGCCTCAAGGAAGACGCGGACCCTCTGGCGGCGCTGGAGGCCGAAGCCATCGCCATCCATGAAAGTGATCGCGAAGCCAACCTGACCATGGCCCAACTGGGTGTCGATCTGATCCGCAAGCATCAGGGCAACGCCCAGGCAATCCTCACGCATTGCAATACCGGCGCACTGGCCACCGGCGGCTTCGGAACAGCGCTGGGGGTGATTCGCGGAGCTTTCATCGAGGGCATGGTCGAACGCGTCTATGCCGATGAAACCCGGCCGTGGCTGCAAGGTTCGCGATTGACCGCATGGGAATTGGCCAATGAAGGCATTCCAGTGACCCTCAATGCCGATTCCGCCGCTGCGCATATCATGAAAACCAAGGGTGTGACCTGGGTGATCGTCGGCGCCGACCGCATCACCGCCAATGGCGACGTGGCGAACAAAATCGGCACCTACCAACTGGCGGTCAACGCCATGCATCACGGCGTGCGCTTCATGGTGGTGGCGCCGAGTTCGACCATCGACATGAACCTGGCCAGCGGCGACGAGATCCCCATCGAAGAGCGCGATGGCCGCGAGTTGCTGGAAGTCGGCGGCAAGCGGGTGGGGGCGGATGTCGATGCGTTCAACCCGGTGTTCGATGTGACGCCTGCGGATTTGATCGACGCGATCGTTACCGAAAAAGGCATCGTCGAACGGCCGGACACCGCGAAAATGGCGCAGTTGATGTGCCGCAAGCGCCTGCATTAAAGATATCTGGCGCCTGATAAATCGCCTTCGCGGGCAAGCCCGCTCCCACAGGAATCTGTGTCGAACCGAAAATCTCGGGGCGTGCAGCGATCCCTGTGGGAGCGGGCTTGCCCGCGATTAGGCCCTGAATGTCAATGAAACAAGCCGAATCTGCCCTGAATTCTCCATTCAACACGGCTCTAAGCCCCTCTCGTCCCTTTCAAGCCTGTCACCGGTCAACTAACTATGCTCCATGCGCATCTGGGGGATAGGTGCGTGGCGGCTCTTGTGATAACATCCGGCGGTTTCCAGGGTAGCCTGATGTGGCTGCCTTTACTGCGCAGATCCATGGCATAACTCGTTGATTTGTCGTAAGTCGGTGCATGGCACTCAGCCTGCAGCGGCGAGCTTCGTTCGTCCCATATGGATGTGACGAAGTTTCACCAGAAAAAGGAATCAGGCTTCTCATGGGCGAACTGGCCAAAGAAATCCTCCCGGTCAATATCGAAGACGAGCTGAAGCAGTCCTACCTCGACTACGCGATGAGCGTAATTGTCGGGCGGGCACTGCCGGATGCGCGCGATGGCTTGAAGCCCGTGCACCGGCGTGTGCTGTTCGCGATGAGCGAGCTGGGCAACGACTTCAACAAGCCGTACAAGAAATCTGCCCGTGTTGTCGGTGACGTGATCGGTAAGTATCACCCTCACGGTGATACCGCGGTGTACGACACCATCGTTCGGATGGCGCAGCCATTCTCGCTGCGTTACCTGCTGGTAGACGGTCAGGGCAACTTCGGTTCGGTGGACGGCGACAACGCCGCAGCCATGCGATACACCGAAGTGCGCATGACCAAGCTGGCGCACGAGCTGCTGGCTGACCTGCACAAAGAAACCGTGGACTGGGTGCCGAACTACGACGGCACCGAAATGATCCCGGCGGTCATGCCGACCCGTATTCCCAACCTGCTGGTCAACGGCTCCAGCGGTATCGCCGTGGGCATGGCGACCAACATTCCGCCGCACAACCTCGGTGAAGTCATCGACGGTTGCCTGGCACTCATCGACAACCCGGAACTGACCGTCGATGAGCTGATGCAATACATCCCTGGTCCGGACTTCCCGACCGCTGCGATCATCAACGGTCGCGCCGGCATCATCGAAGCCTACCGCACCGGTCGCGGGCGCATTTACATGCGTGCCCGCTCGATGATCGAAGACATCGACAAGGTCGGTGGTCGCCAGCAGATCGTCATCACCGAACTCCCTTACCAGCTGAACAAGGCGCGTCTGATCGAGAAGATCGCCGAGCTGGTAAAAGAGAAGAAGCTTGAAGGCATCACCGAGCTGCGCGACGAGTCCGATAAAGACGGTATGCGCGTCGTGATCGAATTGCGTCGCGGTGAAGTGCCTGAGGTGATCCTCAACAACCTCTACGCCCAGACCCAGCTGCAAGCGGTGTTCGGTATCAACATCGTCGCGCTGATCGACGGCCGTCCGCGGATCCTGAACCTCAAGGACCTGCTGGAAGCCTTCGTTCGTCACCGTCGCGAAGTGGTTACCCGCCGTACCGTGTTCGAGCTGCGTAAAGCGCGCGAACGTGGCCACATTCTGGAAGGTCAAGCGGTTGCCCTGTCGAACATCGACCCGGTCATCGCCCTGATCAAGGCCTCGCCAACGCCGTCGGAAGCCAAGGAAGCGCTGATCAAGACTGCGTGGGAATCTTCCGCTGTAGTTGCGATGGTTGAGCGTGCCGGTGCCGACTCGTGCCGTCCAGAGACCCTGGACCCACAATACGGTCTGCGCGAAGGCAAGTACTTCCTGTCGCCAGAGCAGGCGCAAGCCATTCTGGAACTGCGTCTGCACCGTCTGACCGGTCTGGAACACGAAAAGCTGCTGGCCGAGTATCAAGAGATCCTCAACCAGATCGGCGAGCTGATCCGCATCCTCAGCAGCGCCACGCGCCTGATGGAAGTGATCCGCGAAGAGCTGGAAGTGATCCGCGCCGAATACGGCGATGTGCGTCGCACCGAGATTCTCGATGCCCGTCTCGACCTGACCCTGGGCGACATGATCCCGGAAGAAGAGCGCGTCGTGACCATTTCCCACGGTGGCTACGCCAAGACCCAGCCATTGGCTGCGTACCAGGCTCAGCGTCGTGGCGGTAAAGGCAAGTCGGCCACCGGCGTCAAGGATGAGGACTACATTGCTCACCTGCTGGTCGCCAACAGCCACACCACGCTGCTGCTGTTCTCCAGCAAAGGCAAAGTGTACTGGCTGAAAACCTACGAAATTCCGGAAGCGTCCCGCGCTGCCCGTGGTCGTCCGCTGGTCAACCTGCTGCCGCTGGACAGTGATGAATACATCACCACCATGCTGCCGGTCGAGGAATACACCGAAGGTCACTTCATCTTCATGGCCACTGCTAAAGGCACCGTGAAGAAGACCCCGCTGGAATCCTTCAGCCGTCAACGCAGCGTCGGTCTGATCGCGCTGGAACTGGACGAAGGTGACGTACTGATCTCTGCCGCCATTACCGATGGCGAGCGTGAAGTCATGCTGTTCTCCGACGGTGGCAAGGTCACTCGCTTCAAGGAAACCGACGTTCGCGCCATGGGCCGTACCGCTCGCGGTGTCCGCGGTATGCGTCTGCCGGAAGGCCAGAAGCTGATTTCCATGCTGATCCCGGAAGAAGGCAGCCAGATCCTCACCGCTTCGGCGCGTGGTTTCGGCAAGCGCACCGCGATCACCGAGTTCCCTGAGTACAAGCGTGGCGGTCAGGGCGTTATCGCCATGGTCAGCAACGAGCGTAACGGCCGTCTGGTCGGCGCAGTCCAGGTGCTCGACGGCGAGGAAATCATGCTGATTTCCGACCAGGGTACTTTGGTTCGTACCCGTGTCGACGAAGTCTCCAGTCTGGGTCGTAACACCCAGGGCGTGACCCTGATCAAGCTGGCCAGCGATGAAACACTGGTTGGTCTGGAGCGGGTTCAGGAGCCATCGGAAGTCGAAGGCGAAGAGCTGGAAGGCGAAGGGCTCGAAGGTGAAGAGGGTGCAGTGTTCGACGGTGAAGTCGTGATCGACGACGTTGCCGAAGACCAGCAACTCGACGCCGCCGCTGACGAAGAGCCACAAGAGTAAGCGGGCAAGCAGGGGGCGGATGAAAATTCGCCCCCTTGTTGTTTGTCCCTTTTGAAAATTCGACACCTAAGAATATTTTTGTGTGGAAGGGCTTTTGTGGGAGTCGGGCTTGCCCGCGATGCAGGCACCGCGGTGTATCTTGTAGACCGTGGTGATGCCATCGCAGGCAAGCCAGCTCCCACAAAGGCCTGTCCCCATGAGGTCTGTGTCGGCTGATGATTTACTGCGTGATACCACCAAATCAGAGCGAGATTGGATGTGAGCAAGAGAGCCTATAACTTCTGTGCCGGTCCTGCGGCGCTTCCCGAAGCTGTCCTGAAGCGCGCCCAGGGTGAACTCCTTGATTGGCACGGCAAGGGCCTGTCGGTCATGGAAATGAGCCATCGCAGTGATGAGTTCGTGTCCATCGCCACCAAGGCCGAGCAGGATCTGCGTGATCTGCTGAATATCCCCTCGAACTATAAAGTGCTGTTTCTGCAAGGTGGCGCCAGCCAGCAATTTGCTCAGATTCCTCTGAACCTGTTGCCGGAAAGCGGCACGGCCGACTATATCGACACCGGTATCTGGTCGCAGAAAGCCATCGAAGAAGCCTCGCGCTACGGCCACGTCAATGTTGCCGCGACCGCCAAGCCTTACGACTATTTCGCTATCCCCGGTCAGAATGAATGGAGCCTGTCCAAAGACGCGGCCTACGTTCACTACGCACCGAACGAAACCATTGGCGGCCTGGAATTCCAATGGATTCCGGAAACCGGTGATGTGCCGCTGGTTGCCGACATGTCCTCGGACATTCTTTCGCGTCCGGTGGATGTCTCACGCTTCGGCATGATCTACGCTGGCGCCCAGAAAAACATCGGCCCGAGCGGTATCGTCGTGAACATCGTTCGCGAAGACCTGCTGGGTAACGCCCGTTCCATCTGCCCGACCATGCTCAACTACAAGGTCGCGGCCGACAACGGCTCGATGTACAACACACCGCCAACCCTGGCCTGGTACTTGTCCGGTCTGGTGTTCGAGTGGCTGAAAGAGCAGGGTGGTGTTGAAGCCATCGGCAAGCTCAATGAAGTGAAGCAGCGCACGCTGTACGACTTCATCGACGCCAGCGGCTTGTACAGCAACCCGATCAACAAGTCGGATCGCTCGTGGATGAACGTGCCGTTCCGTCTGGCTGACGACCGTCTCGACAAGCCATTCCTGGTCGGTGCCGAAGAGCGTGGCCTGTTGAACCTCAAGGGTCACCGTTCCGTGGGTGGCATGCGTGCCTCCATCTATAACGCCGTCGACATCGTTGCGGTCAACGCACTGATTTCGTACATGGCAGAGTTCGAGAAGGAACACGGCTAATGTCTGAGCAAGAACTCAAGGCACTGCGCCTGCGCATTGATGCCCTGGACGAAAAGGTCCTGGAGCTGATCAGTGAGCGCGCACGCTGCGCCCAGGAAGTTGCGCGAGTAAAGATGGCCTCGCTGGCCGAAGGCGAAGTGCCGGTGTTCTATCGTCCTGAGCGTGAAGCTCAGGTGCTCAAGCGTGTGATGGAGCGTAACCAGGGGCCGTTGGGCAACGAAGAGATGGCGCGGCTGTTCCGCGAAATCATGTCCTCGTGCCTGGCTCTTGAGCAGCCGCTGAAAGTGGCTTACCTCGGCCCTGAAGGGACCTTCACTCAGGCTGCAGCCATGAAGCACTTCGGCCATGCAGTGATCAGCAAGCCGATGGCAGCAATCGATGAAGTGTTCCGTGAAGTCGCGGCCGGTGCGGTGAACTTTGGCGTGGTCCCGGTGGAAAACTCCACCGAGGGCGCGGTCAACCACACCCTCGACAGCTTCCTCGAACACGACATGGTGATCTGTGGCGAAGTCGAGCTGCGTATTCACCATCACCTGTTGGTCGGTGAAAACACCAAGACCGACAGCATCAGCCGCATCTATTCCCACGCCCAGTCCCTGGCCCAGTGCCGCAAGTGGCTGGACGCCCATTACCCGAATGTCGAGCGCGTGGCGGTTTCGAGCAACGCCGAAGCGGCCAAGCGGGTCAAGGGTGAGTGGAACTCGGCGGCGATCGCCGGCGACATGGCCGCCGGTCTGTACGGGTTGACTCGTCTGGCCGAAAAAATCGAGGATCGCCCGGACAACTCCACGCGATTCCTGATGATCGGTAGCCAGGAAGTGCCGCCGACCGGCGACGACAAGACCTCGATCATCGTTTCCATGAGCAACAAACCCGGCGCGCTCCACGAGCTGCTGGTGCCGTTCCATGACAACGGCATCGACCTGACGCGCATCGAGACCCGTCCGTCGCGCAGCGGTAAATGGACCTACGTGTTCTTCATCGACTTCGTCGGCCACCATCGCGATCCGCTGATTAAAGGTGTGCTGGAAAAGATCAGTCAGGAAGCAGTAGCACTCAAAGTGCTGGGTTCCTACCCGAAAGCAGTTCTCTAAGGGCGGTAGCAAATGAGTGGCAACTTCCTCGCTCTGGCACAGCCGGGCGTGCAACAACTTTCGCCTTACGTTCCGGGCAAACCCGTGGACGAACTGGCCCGTGAGCTGAACCTCGATCCGGCCAATATCGTCAAGCTGGCGAGCAACGAAAACCCGTTGGGCGCCAGCCCCAAGGCGCTGGCAGCGATTCGCGAAGCGCTGACCGAGCTGACCCGCTATCCGGACGGCAACGGTTTTGCGCTCAAGACTCTGCTGGCCGATCAGTGCCGCGTCGAGCTGAATCAGGTGACGCTGGGCAACGGCTCCAACGACATTCTGGAGCTGGTGGCGCGCGCCTATCTGGCGCCAGGCCTGAACGCGGTGTTCAGCGCTCATGCGTTTGCGGTCTATCCGATCGTCACCCAGGCCGTCGGCGCCCAGGCAAAAGTGATCCCGGCCAAAGACTGGGGTCATGATTTGTCGGCCATGCTCGCCGCGATCGATGCCGATACTCGCGTGGTGTTCATCGCCAACCCGAACAACCCGACCGGGACCTGGTTTGGCGCCGAAGCGCTGGACGAATTCCTGCAGGACGTACCGGAACACGTGCTGGTGGTGCTGGACGAGGCCTACATCGAATACGCCGAAGGCAGCGACTTGCCGGATGGCCTGGATTATCTGGCCGCTTATCCGAACCTGCTGGTCTCGCGCACTTTCTCCAAGGCCTATGGCCTGGCGTCGCTGCGGGTCGGTTATGGCTTGTCCTCGGCCATCGTCGCCGATGTGCTCAATCGCGTACGTCAGCCGTTCAACGTCAACAGCCTCGCGCTGGCTGCCGCTTGTGCCGCGTTGCAAGACTTCGAGTACCTGGCCGAAAGCCGTCGCCTGAACGAGTCCGGCATGCAGCAGCTGCAAGCGGGTTTCCGCGAGCTGGGTCTGAGCTGGATTCCATCCAAAGGCAACTTCATCTGTGTCGATCTGGGTCGCGTTGCGGCGCCAGTGTTCGAGGGGTTGCTGCGCGAAGGCGTGATCGTGCGTCCGGTGGCCAACTACGGCATGCCGAACCACCTGCGTATCACCATCGGTTTGCCGGCTGAAAACAGCCGCTTCCTCGAGGCGCTGACCAAGGTTATGGCTCGTGGTTGATGTCACTGCACTGCAATCTGCGCAACCTATGATCGGTCGCCTGGTGGTGGTCGGCTTGGGGTTGATCGGCGGTTCGTTTGCCAAAGGCCTGCGTGAAAGTGGTCTGTGCCGCGAAGTGGTCGGGGTCGATCTCGATCCGCAGTCGCGCAAGCTGGCGGTCGAGTTGGGCGTGGTGGATCGCTGCGAAGAAGACTTGGCGGCGGCTTGCCAAGGTGCTGACGTGATTCAGCTGGCGGTGCCGATCCTGGCCATGGAGAAATTGCTCGCGCTGTTGGCGGGCATGGACCTGGGGCAAGCGATTCTGACCGACGTCGGTAGCGCCAAGGGCAACGTGGTGCGCGCGGCGACCGAGGCGTTTGGCGGCATGCCGGCGCGTTTCGTGCCGGGGCATCCGATTGCCGGTTCCGAGCAGAGCGGGGTGGAAGCCTCCAATGCCGAACTGTTCCGCCGCCATAAAGTGATTCTGACGCCGCTGGATCAGACCGATCCGGCCGCGTTGGCAGTGGTTGACCGGTTGTGGCGTGAACTGGGTGCCGACGTCGAGCACATGCAGGTCGAGCGTCACGACGAAGTGTTGGCGGCGACCAGCCATTTACCGCACTTGCTGGCATTCGGTTTGGTCGATTCGTTGGCCAAACGCAATGAAAATCTTGAGATCTTCCGTTACGCTGCGGGCGGTTTCCGCGATTTCACAAGAATCGCCGGTAGCGACCCGGTCATGTGGCACGACATCTTCCTCGCCAACCGCGAAGCTGTCCTGCGCACACTCGATACATTTCGCAGCGACCTCGACGCCTTGCGCGACGCGGTCGATGCAGGGGATGGGCACCAATTGTTGGGCGTGTTCACTCGCGCCCGGGTTGCCCGCGAGCATTTCAGTAAAATCCTGGCCCGCCGGGCCTATGTGGACGCTATGAATTCCAACGATCTGATTTTCCTGGCACAACCTGGTGGCCGCCTGACTGGGCGGATTCGTGTACCGGGCGACAAATCGATTTCCCACCGCTCGATCATGCTCGGTTCCCTGGCTGAAGGCGTCACCGAAGTGGAAGGTTTCCTCGAGGGCGAAGACGCTCTGGCGACCCTGCAAGCTTTCCGCGACATGGGTGTCGTCATCGAAGGTCCGCACCACGGTCGCGTGACCATCCACGGCGTCGGCCTGCATGGCCTGAAGCCTGCGCCGGGCCCGATCTATCTGGGTAACTCCGGCACCTCGATGCGTCTGCTGTCTGGCCTGTTGGCTGCGCAGAACTTCGACAGCACCCTGACCGGCGACGCTTCGCTGTCCAAGCGTCCGATGAATCGCGTGGCCAATCCGCTGCGTGAAATGGGCGCCGTGATCGAGACCGCCGCTGAAGGTCGTCCACCGATGACCATTCGTGGCGGCAACAAGCTCAAGGGCCTGACTTACACCATGCCAATGGCCAGCGCCCAGGTTAAATCCTGCCTGTTGCTGGCGGGTCTGTATGCCGAAGGCAAGACCACCGTCACCGAGCCGGCACCGACTCGCGACCACACCGAGCGCATGCTGCGTGGCTTCGGCTACCCGGTGACCGTCAACGGCGCGACTGCCTCGGTCGAGTCCGGCCACAAGTTGACCGCGACCCACATTGAAGTGCCGGGCGATATTTCGTCGTCGGCGTTCTTCCTGGTGGCGGCGTCGATTGCCGAAGGTTCGGAGCTGGTGCTTGAGCACGTCGGCATCAACCCGACCCGTACCGGCGTGATCGACATCCTGCGCCTGATGGGCGCTGACATCACCCTGGAAAACCAGCGTGAAGTCGGCGGCGAACCGGTAGCGGATCTGCGCGTGCGGGCAGCTAAACTCAAAGGTATCGAGATCCCTGAGGCGCTGGTTCCACTGGCTATCGACGAGTTCCCGGTGCTGTTCGTGGCTGCTGCATGTGCCGAAGGGCGCACCGTGCTGCGCGGTGCCGAAGAGCTGCGCGTGAAGGAGTCGGACCGGATCCAGGTGATGGCGGATGGTCTGCTGGCGCTGGGCGTCAAGTGCGAGCCAACCCCGGACGGTCTCATCATCGACGGCGGCCAGATCGGCGGCGGCGAAGTGCACGGTCACGGCGATCACCGGATTGCCATGGCTTTCAGCGTGGCTTCTTTGCGCGCTAGCGCACCGATCCGCATCCACGATTGCGCCAACGTTGCGACCTCGTTCCCGAACTTCCTCGCGCTGTGCGCGCAGGTCGGTATCCGTGTTGCACAAGAGGCTCAGTCGTGAAAGTCATCGCACCGGTCATCACCATTGATGGGCCAAGCGGCTCTGGCAAGGGCACTGTCGCCGGGATGCTGGCCAAGCGTCTGGGCTGGAACTTGCTGGATTCCGGTGCGCTGTACCGATTGCTGGCGTTCGCGGCATATAACCATGGCGTCGACCTGACGAATGAAGAGCTGCTCAAAAAACTTGCCGCTCATCTGGATGTGCAATTCATCGCAGCGACCGACGGTCAGCTGCAGCGCATTATTCTGGAAGGCGACGAAGTCAGCGATATCATTCGCACCGAAAGTATCGGCTCGGGCGCCTCGCAGGTCGCTGCGTTGCCCGCCGTTCGTGAGGCGCTGCTACAGCGCCAGCGGGCCTTTCAGGAACCACCGGGTCTGGTGGCCGATGGCCGCGACATGGGCACGGTGGTATTTCCCGACGCGCCATTGAAGATTTTCCTGACCGCCAGTGCCGAGGAGCGTGCGCGCCGTCGATACTTGCAGTTGAAGGGCAAAGTCGATGGTGTTAGTCTGTCGAGTCTGCTAGATGAGATACGTGCGCGCGATGAGCGTGACACCCAGCGAGCGGTAGCCCCGCTCAAACCGGCGGCTGACGCCATACAGCTGGATTCCACGGAATTATCCATCGATCAGGTGCTGGAACGCATCATGAGTGAAATCGCCATTCGCGATATCGCCGGGTGACCAAGAAACGACCCAGGGGACCAGTCATAGTCCTGAGTCGTTTCTTTAAATGAACGTAACCCACATCGTCTGGGATGTGGAGATGGGCGTATCCTTCGCCCTTATTCAACAGGAATTAAAATGAGCGAAAGCTTTGCGGAACTCTTTGAAGAAAGCCTAAAAACCCTGAACCTTCAGGCAGGCTCCATCATCACCGGTGTTATCGTTGATATCGATTACCAAGCTCGCTGGGTAACCGTTCACGCTGGCCTGAAGTCTGAAGCACTCATCCCGCTTGAGCAGTTCTACAACGATGCTGGCGAACTGACTATCAACGTCGGTGACGAAGTTCACGTTGCTCTGGACTCGGTTGAAGACGGCTTTGGTGAAACCAAGCTGTCCCGTGAAAAAGCCAAGCGCGCTGAATGCTGGATTGTTCTGGAAGCAGCCTTCGCAGCCGAAGAAGTGGTCAAGGGCGTTATCAACGGTAAGGTTAAAGGCGGCTTCACTGTCGACGTTAACGGCATCCGTGCGTTCCTGCCAGGTTCTCTGGTTGACGTTCGTCCAGTGCGCGACACCACGCACCTGGAAGGCAAAGAGCTGGAATTCAAGGTCATCAAGCTCGACCAGAAACGCAACAACGTTGTCGTTTCCCGTCGCAGTGTCCTCGAAGCCGAGAACTCCGCCGAGCGTGAAGCTCTGCTGGAATCCCTGCAGGAAGGTCAACAAGTCAAAGGTATCGTCAAGAACCTCACCGATTACGGCGCATTCGTCGATCTGGGTGGCGTCGATGGCCTGCTGCACATTACCGACATGGCTTGGAAGCGTATCAAGCATCCTTCCGAAATCGTCAACGTTGGCGACGAGATCGATGTCAAGGTTCTGAAGTACGATCGCGAACGCAATCGTGTTTCCCTGGGCCTCAAGCAACTGGGCGAAGATCCATGGGTTGCTATCAAAGCCCGTTACCCAGAAAGCACTCGCGTTACCGCTCGTGTAACCAACCTGACCGACTACGGCTGCTTCGCTGAGCTGGAAGAAGGCGTTGAAGGTCTGGTACACGTTTCCGAAATGGACTGGACCAACAAGAACATCCACCCTTCGAAAGTCGTACAAGTCGGCGACGAAGTGGAAGTTATGGTTCTGGACATCGACGAAGAGCGTCGTCGTATCTCCCTCGGCATCAAACAGTGCAAATCTAACCCATGGGAAGATTTCTCTGGCCAGTTCAACAAGGGCGATAAAATCTCCGGCACCATCAAGTCGATCACCGATTTCGGTATCTTCATTGGTCTGGACGGCGGCATCGACGGTCTGGTTCACCTGTCCGACATCTCCTGGAACGAAGTGGGCGAAGAAGCCGTTCGCCGCTTCAAGAAGGGCGACGAGCTGGACACCGTTATCCTGTCGGTTGACCCAGAGCGCGAGCGCATCTCCCTGGGTATCAAGCAACTGGAAAGCGATCCGTTCTCCGAGTACGTTCAAGAGAACGACAAAGGCGCCATCGTTAAAGGCATCGTGAAAGAAGTTGACGCTAAAGGCGCCATCATCACTCTGGCCGACGATATCGAAGCGACTCTGAAAGCCTCCGAAATCAGCCGTGACCGCGTTGAAGACGCGCGCAACGTTCTGAAAGAAGGCGAAGAAGTAGAAGCCAAGATCATCAGCGTTGACCGCAAGAGCCGCGTAATCCAGCTCTCGATCAAGTCGAAAGACGTTGAAGACGAGAAAGAAGCCATCCAAAGCTTGAAAGACAAGCCTTCGGATAGCATCGCTGCTGGTCCTACCACTCTGGGCGACCTGTTGCGTGCACAAATGGAAAAACAGAACTAAGTTCTGTCAGACCATAGAAAAAGGGCGACTTCGGTCGCCCTTTTTTGTGTCTGCGATTTGGTGAATCCCGGGCGTGCTGACGCTGCGATATTTCTTTCGTGAAACCAATGATCTACATAAGCTGTCTGTAACTTCATACAGGTCAATCGTCTATTCAAGGCTAGGCTTAGTCTGAAGTGAACGACTGCCGGGCTATGTGCCCGGCATAAGGAAATAAATGAACAAGCTCATTGTCGTGATAGCAGTACTGACATTGGCGGGCTGTACCACCAATGCCAAGACTCATGCGGTACGCGGAGTCAGTGGCATAGAGGTCGATTGTTCAGGGTTGGGTTCCGGATGGGAGAGGTGTCACAAAAGAGCTGCCAGGGAATGCAAGGGCGCAGGCTATAAAGTCGTCGTAAGGTCCGATGACGCGAAAGAGGAAGATGAATTCCCTTTTGGCTTCAATCCCGCGGGTTATCTGACACGCACCATGCTGGTTATCTGTAGATGAATGCCGGGTTTGAGCAATGTTCCGATGTTCTGAAATCGGGCTCCTCATTACAAGGAAAGATATGTCAAAACTCGAGCTGTTCAAATTTCTCCGGGCATGCTAAAACCTTTGAAGCGCTTTTCCTAGCTGCTTGAAAAAGAAGGGAAAAATATGACGAAGTCGGAGTTGATCGAACGAATTGTCACCCATCAAGGGCTGCTCTCATCCAAGGATGTGGAGTTGGCCATCAAGACCATGCTTGAGCAAATGTCCCAATGTCTGGCCACTGGTGATCGAATCGAGATCCGTGGTTTTGGCAGCTTCTCCCTGCACTATCGCGCGCCGCGCGTAGGTCGCAATCCGAAAACCGGTCAGTCCGTCAGCCTCGACGGCAAGTTCGTTCCGCATTTCAAGCCAGGCAAAGAACTGCGCGATCGCGTGAACGAGGACGAGGAGGAAGGGCTTTGACAGCTGCTGCACTTCAAGGAACCGCTGATGCATAACCTCAAGCGCGTACTTCTCGCTGTATTTGTCCTATTGCTCGTTCTGGCGATCCTGGCGTTCGTTCTTGAGAACCAGCAAGGCGTTGCACTGCTATTCCTGGGCTGGTCGGGTCCACAGTTACCAGTATCGCTGATCATGGTGATTGCGCTGTTGGTTGGCATGGTGATCGGGCCGATTCTCGGCTGGTTTCTGGGACGTACGTCCAGAGCCTCACGCAAGCGCCTTGCCTGACTGCGACAAGCCCGTTGTGTGTATCGAGTTTGTGTCACAGCTTGTCCATATCCATTAGTAAAACCTTCATTAAGCTGTAAAATGCTGCGCTTGATCGATAGGGCATTCCCGAATCGGTTCAGACTGACTCTGTCAGAAGCCTCGGCGAACTTGATGGCTTTTGCATTCATGGATTTGACAGCGCGCAATTGGCGGCCCTGTCAGCAACTTAAGGGTATGGTTTCGCGTGAAAATTCTAGTTACCGGCGGCGCCGGGTTTATCGGCTCGGCAGTCATTCGTCATATCATCTCCAACACTAACGACTCTGTCGTTAACGTCGATAAACTGACCTATGCCGGTAACCTTGAGTCGTTGGCCGAAGTCAGCCAGAACTCGCGTTATGTATTCGAACGTGTCGACATCTGCGACCGCGATCAAGTCGATCATGTCCTGCGTGAACACCAACCGGATGCCATCATGCACCTGGCCGCAGAGTCCCACGTTGATCGCTCGATCTCCGGTCCGTCTGAATTCATCCAGACCAACATCATCGGCACATACACCTTGCTGGAAGCTGCACGCCATTATTGGGCGGCACTGGATGATGCGCGTAAAGCCAACTTCCGCTTCCACCATATTTCCACCGACGAAGTCTACGGAGACCTCGAAGGTCCGGAAGACCTCTTCACCGAAACCACGCCGTACCAGCCAAGCTCGCCGTACTCGGCCAGCAAGGCCAGTTCCGATCACCTGGTTCGCGCCTGGGCTCGTACTTACGGCCTGCCGACCCTGGTCACCAACTGCTCGAACAACTACGGTCCCTGCCACTTCCCTGAGAAGTTGATCCCGCTGATCATCCTCAACGCACTGGAAGGCAAGCCGCTGCCGGTTTACGGCAAAGGCAATCAGGTCCGTGACTGGCTCTACGTCGAAGACCACGCCCGCGCACTGTACAAAGTCGTGACCGAAGGCGTGATCGGCGAGACCTACAACATCGGCGGCCATAACGAGAAGCAAAACATCGAAGTGGTGCATACCCTGTGCGCACTGCTCGACGAGCTGCGTCCTGACTCCGCTCATCGTCCACATGCCAGCCTGATTACCTACGTTCAGGATCGCCCGGGCCACGACCAGCGCTACGCAATCGACGCCAGCAAAATCCAGCGCGAGCTGGGTTGGACGCCGGAAGAAACCTTTGAAACCGGTATTCGCAAAACCGTCGAGTGGTACCTGAACAACACTGAATGGGTCGCTCACGTGAAGAGCGGCAGCTACCAGCAATGGATTGACCAGAACTACACGGATCGTTCGGATAAAGCATGAAAATCCTCCTGTTGGGAAAAAATGGCCAGGTAGGCTGGGAGCTGCAACGCTCCCTTGCGCCGCTGGGTGAATTGATCGCTCTGGACCGTCACCCGGTCGATGGTTTGAGCGGCGACCTGTCTGATCTCGATGCACTGCGTGCGACGATCCGTCAGGTCAAGCCCGACGTCATCGTCAACGCAGCGGCTTACACCGCCGTCGATAAAGCCGAGTCCGAGACGGAGCTGGCCGACCGTGTGAACGGTCAGGCGAGTCAGGTCATGGCTGAAGAAGCTGCGTCCCTGGGCGCTTGGCTGATTCACTACTCGACCGACTACGTGTTCAGCGGTGAAGGCCTGAAGCCATGGCAAGAGACAGATGCCGTCGCCCCGGTGAATCATTACGGCGCGAGCAAACTGGCCGGCGAGCAAGCGATTGCTGCCTCGGGCTGCAAGCACCTGATCTTCCGCACCAGCTGGGTCTATGGCGCGCGCGGCAACAACTTTGCCAAGACCATGCTGCGTCTGGCCAAGGACCGCGAAACCTTGAGCGTCATCGCCGACCAGATCGGCGCCCCGACCGGCGCAGATTTGATTGCCGACGTGACGGCATTGGCCATTCAGCAGGTCTTGCAGCGTCCTGAACTGGCGGGCCTGTATCATCTGGCGGCCGCCGGCGAAGTGTCCTGGCACGGCTATGCCAGCCATGTGATCGGTTTTGCCAAGGCCAGCGGTGAAGAACTCGCCGTCACGTCGATCAATCCGATAGATACAACTGCCTACCCAACACCGGCGCGCCGCCCTCTGAACTCCCGGTTGAACACTGAAAAGCTGCGCGACAATTTTTCTCTACACTTGCCGGATTGGCAAAGTGGTGTCACCCGAATGCTTACGGAAGTTCTGAACAAATGACCACGACAAATCGTAAAGGCATCATCCTCGCTGGCGGTTCGGGCACTCGTCTGCACCCGTTGACCCTCGGCGTGTCCAAGCAGATGCTGCCGATCTACGACAAGCCGATGATCTTTTATCCGCTGTCGGTGCTGATGCTCGCCGGTATGCGCGAAATCCTGATTATCTCCACCCCTGAAGACTTGCCAAGTTTTCAAAAATTGCTGGGTGACGGCAGCCTGTACGGCATCAAGCTGACCTACGCCGAGCAACCTAGCCCGGATGGTCTGGCACAAGCCTTCATCATCGGCGAAGAATTCATCGGCAAGGACCCTTGCTGCCTGATCCTGGGCGACAACATCTTCTACGGTCAGCACTTCTCGGAAAACCTGCGTTCCGCCACCACTCAAGAGCACGGCGCGACTGTATTTGGTTATCACGTATCCGACCCAGAGCGTTTTGGTGTAGTCGAATTCGACGCTGCCGGCCGCGCCTTGAGCATCGAAGAGAAGCCGCTAAAGCCGAAATCCAGCTACGCGGTGACTGGTCTGTACTTCTATGACAACCAGGTTGTCGAAATCGCCAAGAACATCAAGCCATCCGCACGTGGCGAGCTGGAAATCACTGACGTTAACCGTGCGTACCTCGAGCAAAAGACTCTCAACGTCGAAATGCTTGGCCGTGGCTTCGCCTGGCTGGACACCGGTACCCATGATTCGCTGTTGGAAGCCAGTCACTTCGTGCACACCATTGAACAGCGTCAAGGCTTGAAAGTGGCTTGCCTGGAAGAGATCGCGTACCACAATGGCTGGATTACTGCCGAGCAGTTGGGTACTCAGGCTGATGCCCTGAAGAAGACGGGTTACGGTCAGTATCTGCAGAAACTACTGGATTCGCCCTCCCACTGATTCGAAAGCTCAATCCTTTCGAACAGTAGCGTTTAATCGGTCCAGGCAGGAATGGCATGCCAGTAAAACATCCCAAGGTTGCGGTTTTGCTGGCTGCCTACAATGGCATGCGGTGGATCGAGGAACAGTTGGTCTCGATCCTCGACCAGTCAGCTGTCGACGTAACCGTTTATATCAGTATTGATCCTTCCACTGACGGTACCGAAGCTTGGTGTGCGGGTTATGCCGCGGGCCACTCTCGAGTGATTGTCCTACCCGACGCGGGCAGGTTCGGCGGTGCGTCGCGCAACTTCTTCCGTCTGATCCGCGATGTCTCTCTGGACGAGTACGATTTTGTCGCGTTCGCCGATCAGGATGATGTCTGGGATATCGATAAGCTCCAGCGTGCGACTCATGCGATCGATTCGCGCAAGGTGGATGCTTATTCCAGCAACGTAACCGCTTTTTGGGCTGATGGGCGAACCTGCTTGCTCGACAAGGGGCAGCCTCAAGTTGCCTGGGATTACTTGTTTGAAGCGGCAGGCCCGGGTTGCACGTACGTGATGAAGCGTCGACTGATGACGCAGTTGAAGGCTTCAATACTCGCCAGTTGGGACGAGCTACAGAAGGTCAGCCTGCATGATTGGTATTGTTACGCCTACGCCCGCAGTCACGGTTTCAGCTGGTTCATAGATCCGCTTTCATCCATGCAATATCGCCAGCACGAGCAAAATCAAGTGGGGGCGAACACCGGTATCAGCTCGTTGATCGAGCGTTATAAAACGATTCACGATGGCTGGTGGTTTTCCCAGGTCCGGATGATCGCTCGTCTGGTGGGAGTTGAAGATGATGCTTTTGTGCGACAGTGGTTGCCGCTGGGTCGCAGGCAGTTGTTGAAATTATCACTAAGCGCCAGGCACTGCCGACGGCGGACGAGAGATAAAATGTTTTTCTTCTGTATTTGTTGTGCCACTGCTGCGATTGGGAAAAAGGCCGGATGACAGCTTCTCGGGTTTTAGTGACCGGGGCGACCGGTTTTGTAGGTGAGGCCGTCGTCTTTCGCATGCTGCTGGACAAGGTGTATGCACCCGTCGCGGCGGTGCGTGGCGAAACCCGGTTGAGCGGTCTCTGTGATGTGGTGCCGTTTGACTTGAGCGAAAGCGTTGCGCTGCCCGAACTCGCGCAGATCGATACAGTGATTCACTGTGCCGCAAGAGTGCATGTGATGAATGAGTCTGCCGCGGATCCGCTGACAAAATTCCGTCAAATGAACGTCCAGGGTACAGCGCGTCTGGCTCGAAATGCAGCGGAATCGGGCGTCAGACGTTTCGTTTTCATCAGCTCGATCAAGGTCAATGGTGAGGCTACATTGCCCGGGATGGCTTTCAAGGCCGACGATCAACCTGCACCGGCTGATCCATACGGTGTTTCAAAGTGTGAAGCGGAAGATGTCCTTCGTGAAATCGGCCGAGAGACAGGGATGGAGATTGTCATCATTCGTCCGCCTCTGGTGTACGGCCCGGGCGTGAAAGCCAACTTTCTCAGCATGATGAGTTGGCTGCGCACAGGCTTGCCGTTGCCACTGGGTGCTTTGAAAAACCAACGCAGTCTGGTAGCCATCGCCAACCTCGTCGATCTGATCGTCACCTGCATTGCTCATCCCGCCGCTGCCAATCAGACATTCCTGGTCAGCGATGGTGATGATTTGTCTACCACCCAGCTACTCCGGCGCATGGCCGTGGCATTGGGTAAACCTGCGTTCCTGCTGCCAGTGCCGCAAGTGGTTCTGCGCAGTGCTGCGCGAGTAGTGGGCAAGAGCGAAGTGGCACACAGGCTTTGCGGTTCATTGCAGGTCGATATAGAGAAAACCCGCGAGCTCTTGCAGTGGTCGCCTCCCGTCAATGTGGACAAGGCTTTGAAAGTCACGGCGGCGCACTACCTGAATCATTAGCGAGGCCGGTCTACGCTCGAGTTGGAGCCCGTTTTTCGGGCCTGACGAGGAAAATTTACACGTTGTATGGCTGATCTAACAAATGGCAATCGGCAATTGGCAGAATGCCACCCTTTTGCCAATGCAGGGCGCTTGATACCCTACGCAACCCCTTGCTCCATGCGGCTTTACTGGGCTATCAATGTTCAATCCACGTAGATGGATTTTCCATTTTCCCGCCTTTAACGTTGCCTGAACGTATTTGAGGTAGTGATATCACTGGGCTATCAAATGGGTTTAGCTAATCGTTATAATGACAAATTTTGCGCAGTCGGGAGCGGTTCATGAGAAGAGCATGTAAGGCTTGTCCTGCTGATCACACGCAATCTGATGTTGGGCAGACCAACACCGTCATTATTTTATCTATAACGCAATGGAGTGCTCGGTGGTAGCCCCTCTTCCGCTAGATGTTCAGAAAGGCGATTTACCTTCCCGTGAAGCGGCCACTATCCAGGGCCAGGGTGTCCACGCGCCGCGTGTCACGATCTTGATGTGTACTTATAATGGTGAGCGTTTCCTGTCCCAACAACTGGACTCGATCGCTCGTCAGACCTATCGCAATTGGGATGTCGTGGTATCGGACGATGGTTCGACGGATGCCACGCTGGAAATATTGCGCCAATATTCGGAAGCCTGGGGTGAGGGCAAGCTAACCGTTCGGCAGGGCCCGAAGCGAGGTTTCGCCGCAAACTTCATGTCACTCGCCTGTGATGCACCGGCGCAGTCCGGGTTCTATGCGTGGGCGGATCAGGACGATATCTGGCAGGACATCAAGCTTGAGGTTGCTCTCAAGTCGCTGCGACACCTGCCGATGGATATTCCAGCGTTGTATTGTGCGCGTACCGAATTAATTGACGATACAGGAGCGATTATCGGCTGCTCCCCTTTGTTTGCCCGTCCGGCCAGTTTTTCGAATGCATTGGTGCAGAGTATCGCCGGAGGTAACACGATGGTGTTCAACGGTGCTGCTCGGGCGCTCTTTAGAGCGGCGGGAGCGCATCTTGATATCGTTTCCCATGACTGGTGGGCCTATCTGCTGATTACCGGTGCAGGAGGTCGGGTTATCTATGATCGCGCGCCGACCATCCTTTACAGGCAGCACGACGCTAACTTGATTGGATCAGACATGGGCGCGCGTGCACGTTTGGTTAGATTGCGCATGATGTTCAGCGGACGCTTCAAGGGGTGGAACCAGAGAAACATCATCGCCCTGGAATCTGTCCGCTCACGGCTCAGCGAGGAGAGCCAATTGACCCTGGATATGTTCCAGAAAGCCCGAAAGTCCCTGGGGCTGGCACGGTTCATCTGGCTGAGCCGCTCCAGAGTTTATCGACAGACCCGCTGGGGCAATCTGGGCCTGATCCTGGCGGCAGTCCTGAATAGAATCTGATAGTTAGTCGAGCACGGAAGACTCCTTTGGAGTTTTTCGGGGCACTGAAGCAGTATTTGAACAAGAGAATTTTCTGATGAGGTTCATCTCCCTCAGTTTTTTTAGGTGTGTGCTTAATGCGTAATTTTTCTATAACCCCAAGGGAATTGGTTGCCAGTTTCTGGCGCAATCGCGGCATGATCAGGGCTCTGGTGCAGCGAGAGGTCGTCGGGCGATATCGCGGATCGTTCATGGGAATTCTTTGGTCTTTCTTCAATCCGGTGTTCATGCTGATCGTCTACACATTTGTATTCAGCGTCGTATTCAAGGCCCGTTGGAGCGGTGGCAGCGATTCGAAGACAGAGTTCGCGCTCATCCTGTTCGCCGGGCTGATCGTATTCAACCTGTTCGCCGAGTGCTTCAATCGAAGTCCGACCCTGATTCTTTCCAATGCAAACTACGTCAAGAAGGTGGTATTTCCGTTGGAGATCCTGCCTTGGGTAACCCTCGGTTCGGCACTCTTTCATATGGTAATCAGTCTGATCGTCTGGCTGATTGCCTACGTCTTTCTATTTGGTACTCCTCATCTGACGGTATTGCTCTTTCCACTGATCATTTTGCCGCTTGTGCTGTTGATCATGGGATTGACCTGGGCGCTGGCATCGCTGGGCGTTTACTTGAGAGATGTGGCGCAATTTATAGGGATTTTGACCACAGTACTGATGTTCCTGTCGCCCATTTTCTACCCGGCGAGTGCTCTTCCCGAAAAGTACCAGCATCTGCTGATGTTGAACCCGCTCACGCCGACCATCGAATACGCACGCGAAGTGCTGTTTTGGGGACGGATGCCTGATTTTAATATTCTCGGCATCTACTTGGTGGGTTCGGTAGTGGTCGCCTGGCTGGGCTTCGCCTGGTTCCAGAAAACTCGAAAAGGATTTGCTGATGTCATCTGAGATTGCAATCAAAGTTCAGAATCTCAGCAAATGTTATGAGATTTATGACAAGCCGCGCGACCGTTTGCTGCAAATGCTCAGCCGTGGCAAGAAAAGGTACTGCCGGGAATTTTGGGCGCTACGCGATGTTTCGTTCGAAATCCGCAAGGGCGAGACCGTTGGTATTGTCGGCAAAAACGGCAGCGGAAAGTCGACGTTGTTGCAGATACTGTGCGGCACCCTCAACCCTACCGCTGGTACCGTGGAAACGCGTGGCCGGATTGCTGCTTTGCTGGAGCTGGGTTCGGGATTCAATCCTGAGTTCACCGGGCGCGAAAATGTCTACTTGAACGCGACTATCCTCGGCTTGAGCAAAGAGGAAATCGATGAGAAGTACGATGCAATCATCGAGTTTGCGGACATCGGCGAATTTATCAATCAGCCGGTAAAAACCTACTCCAGTGGTATGTTGGTACGTCTGGCGTTTTCCGTTCAGGCTCAAGTCGAACCGGACATTCTCATTGTCGACGAAGCGTTGGCCGTTGGCGACGCGAAGTTTCAGGCGCGCTGTTTTGATCGCTTGAAGAAGTTGAAGGAAAGTGGCACCAGCATCTTGCTGGTGACGCATTCAAGTGAGCAGATCGTGACTCACTGCGACAAGGCATTCCTGTTGAATGACGGTGTGCAGCTGGAGCAGGGTGAACCACGAAAGGTCGTGAATCGTTATTTGGACTTGCTATTCGGCAAGACCCAGAACTCCGTTTCGACTGAAGTCGAACAAATCGACGAAGCGCCAGAAACGTACCACACGCCTGAGGGTGGTATGGATGTGTTTGATACACACCCTAACTACAATCCCAATGAGTACCGGTGGGGCGATCGAGCGGCAACGATCATTGACTTCCACTTGAGTGCGAGTGGGATGGACTATCCCGTTGCAGTCGATACCGGTTCGAAAATCAAGCTTTCGGTGTTCGTCAGGTTCGATACCGAGCTGGTATGTCCTATCCTCGGCATGACCATAAAAACCAAGGAAGGCGTTACTGTTTACGGTGTGAACAGTGAAACCCTTGAGTGTCCGGATTTCCGGGCCTTTGGCCGCAAAGGTGACATTGTCGAGGTTGAGTTAGGGATCGCCTGTGAGTTGGCGCCGGGTGATTACTTTATATCCTTGGGTGTGTCGACCAAAGACGGTGAAGAGGTGACCCCGAGGGATCGACGTTACGATTCGATTCACCTTCAAGTTCGGCCAACAGACAAGTTTTTTGGGCTGGTAAATCTAGATTCGAGCATTCGTGCCAAAAAGGTTGCAAATTGAATACTTTATTGATGCAAGCGGGCTATCAACTAAACGAAGAACTCAAAATCTGGTCGCGGCCGGATTATGCGAGTATCAATTATAGTGATGGTGATACCACCGAACTGCGCATTAAATTCTTGATTGACCAAGCGCGTGATGTAAGTGTTTTTTCCGATGAGCTACGGGGCTGGTGTACGGATTGGCCATCCCTGTACTACCTGTCCAGTACTCGGGCAAATTTGCTGCGTGTGTTTGACGCAGATCTTGGCGGTGATGTCCTGGAAATTGGCGCTGGTTGCGGCGCGATCACCCGCTATCTGGGAGAACAAGGCGGCAACGTGCTTGCGCTGGAGGGCAGTACCCGTCGAGCGAGCATTGCCAGAGCGCGTACCCGAGATTTGTCGAATGTGTCGGTATTGGCCGAATCATTCGAAAGCTTCCAGATTGACAAGCAGTTTGATGTCATCACGCTGATTGGCGTATTTGAATATGCCAATCTGTTTGTGTCGGGTGAAAATCCGGGCGCGAATATGCTTAAAAAGGTCCGCTCCCTCTTGAAACCCGACGGGTTGTTGATCATCGCCATCGAGAACCAGTTGGGTCTCAAGTACTTTGCGGGTGCGCCAGAAGACCATGTTGTCACGCCGATGTTTGGTGTTGAAGGTCGCTACAACAGTGCAACACCGCAGACTTATGGCAAGCAGGCTTTGGCTTCGTTGCTCGCCAGCGCCGGCTTTACCTCGAATGAGTTTTTCGCACCGTTTCCGGATTACAAACTGCCGGTTTCGATTGTCACGGAACAAGGGTTTGACGATCCTGATTTTGATGCAGCAGCTTTTGCGTGGCAGAGCGCTCAGCGCGATCCACAGCTACCTGAGCTCTGCACGTTCTCTCTTGAGTTGGCGTGGCCGCAGATCTGTAAAAATGGTCTTGGCATGGACATGTCCAACTCCTTTCTCATCGGCGCCTCGCCGGTTGCCCGGAAAACATTGGACGACGGAACGCTGGCTGTACACTACAGCAGTGATAGACGGGCCGAATTTTGCAAAAGCTCGTCGTTCAAAAAATGCGTTGAAAACACAATCATTGTTCACTACGAAAAATTGGCTGAGGCTCACCAAACGCCTGCCGTAGACGCCATCATTGAATTTAAATTGACTGCCTCCGAACCTTATATCAAGGGTTATGTGCTCTCAACAAAGTTGATCGATATTATCAATACCGAAGGCTGGGCCTATGCCAAGGTCGGCCAGTTCTTGAAAGACTACGTGGACATATTGAAAGATATTTCCAGCGGCCAACCAGGCGCTGACGGCTTGTTGTCTGGTCAATTGTTCGATGCCGTACCTCAGAACATCCTGATTGATCAAGCGGGCAGACCTCATCTGATTGATAAGGAGTGGTCGCTGACTGTCGATTTGCGGATCGAATTCCTGTTGTTCAGAGCACTACGTCAATTGCTCGGATCGGTGACACGCTTCAATCGAAGCGCGGAATTCGCAACGGCAACTTATAAAGAGTTTGTATTCTCCGCCTGCGAGGCGGGTGGTTATCCAATCAATGAGGATGACGTTCGGCAATTCCTGTCATTGGAAGCGTTAGTCCAGAGTGCTATCAATGGCCGCAAACCTAGCGAATTCCTGTCGTGGGATGAAGACCGATTGGTTGTCAGCGATAACCTGCTGACGGCTTTTAACAAGTCGCAGGCCTCTCTGGCATCTGAAACCGCAGCGTTGGGCGCTGCCGGGCAGGAAATTGAAAGAGTTGAGGCTGAGTCGCATAGACTTCAATCCGAACTTGAGAGTCTTCAGTCGGAAAGGTATCGGTTGTCTGTGCGGCTGGCTGAGAGTCAGGCCGCCTACAACGATGTGATCCATTCGAACTCCTGGTTTATCACCAAGCCAATTCGCTTTCTTGTTCGTTCACTGCGTAACGGGAAAGGGGTCTTTCGCACCAACCTGGAAAGTGGCAAGCGCGCGGCGACTGCTTATCTGCGTAAACAGGACTTGAAAGGTTCTGATCCAGTTGCCAAGAGTTACGTAGTTGAAGCACCCATTAAGCGTGCTAGATCCGTCACTGTGATCCTGCCTGTCTATAAAGGCATCGAGATGACGAAGCGGTGCATTGAAGCCGCGATGCCGGGAATCCTTTCCCTTGCCGATTCGAAGATCATTGCGATCAACGACTGCAGTCCGGATGCCGGCATGCAGGACATGCTGCTCGAGCTCGAGTCGAAATGGCCTGGCGTGCTGACTGTTCTGGAAAACCAAGTCAATCTGGGGTTCGTCAAAACGGTCAATCGCGGGATGCGCCAGGCTGCCGAGGATGACATCGTTTTCCTCAATAGCGATGTCATCGTTCCGGAAAACTGGCTGGAGCGACTCACGGCAGAAGCCTACATTGCCCCTGATATCGGTACAGTCACCCCGTTTTCCAATAACGCAACCATCTGCAGTTTTCCAGCCTTCCTGTACGAAAATGAACAGGCTTTCGGGCTGGATGTCCACCAGATCGATAAAGTCTTCGCGGGCGCGCGACTGCCAAATGTGAAGGCACCCACCGGTGTCGGATTCTGCATGTATGTGCGCCGCGACTGCCTCGACGTTGTCGGCCTGTTGAATGAAGAAAAATTCGGGCGTGGTTACGGCGAAGAGAACGACTTATGCCAGCGCGCGCTCAAGGCGGGCTGGTTCAATGTCATAACGCCGAACCTGTACGCATTCCATGAGGGTGGCGTCAGTTTCTCCTCAACGAAGCAAGCCTTGATTGAAAACGCGTTCAAAGCCATTGTTGAACTTCACCCCGACTATCACCTGGATATTCAGAAGTTCATCGCCGAAGATCCGATCAAAACGGTGCGAGTCAACCGCCTGGCTCAGTTGCTTTCGACACTTGATCGCCCCAAGGTTCTGCAGGTGTCACATGAGGCCGGTGGTGGGGTCGAACAGCATGTCGAGGAGTTGAGCGAAGCACTCCAGGCGAACGCCTACAATCTTATCCTTGCTCCTTTCAAGGGCACGGGTGCCGTCACTCTGAGAATGGGCACTTTCCCAGGAGCGGACGAGTTGGTGTTCCGGGTTCCGGAAGAATATCCGATGCTGGTGGCTTTGCTTAAAGGGTGTGGCGTCGGGTTCGTCCATTTCCATCATTCCCTTGGCTTGAACCCGTTGTTGTTTGGACTGCCGGCGCAGCTGGGCACTGAATACGCATTGACGGTTCACGACTTCTATTGGCTCGGTGGCAACCCGACATTGACAAATCAGAATGGGATTTACCCAGGCCAGTACGCCGACGATTTGCTCAATCCTGCGTTCCCTCTGCCGGAAGGTGTTTCAGCTCTGGCTTGGCGCGATCAGTTGAGAGCATTCATCGAAAGCGCGAAAACTGTGGTTTTCCCTTCTGAGTACACGTTGTCGCTCTACCAGCAGCACTACGCGTTGCAGAGTCCGGTTGTGGCTTTGCATGTCGAGGACAAGCGGGTTGCAACAGCTTCGGTGACGCCGATCAGTCAAAAACCGCGTTACACCGTGGGTGTGCTAGGTGCGCTGGGGAAAGAAAAAGGGGCTGATTACCTTGAGCAAATGGCGGCGAAGGCGGCGGCAGGTAATTTGCCATTCGACTTCAAGCTTCTTGGGTTCGCGTATAGAGAATTGAAAGGGGTTTTCACCACTGGGCGATATGATGCAGATGACTTGAAGCGGCTGATGTCAGAGCATGATCTCGACTTGATCCTGTTTCCTTGCCAGTGGCCAGAAACTTACAGCTATACCCTGAGTTACGCGCTGGCATCGGGACTGCCGATCATCGCTCCGGATATCGGTGCATTCCCCGAGCGACTTTCCAATCGGGAGCATACTCTCGTGTACCAGTATGGTATCGAGCCTGATGAGCTTCTGGTTGAGATGGGCAAATTTTTGAATTCGTCAGCTGCCGGAGAAGTCATACTGGCGCCGCAGCACAGTAACAGTTTGCTGAACCACGATTTCTACAATGTCGCGTATGTGCAGATGACCAATAGCGGGGTTCCGCGCCAGGATCAGGTCGCCGTTATCGAGCTTCCAGCATCGAATGCGTCGGCGGAGGAATACGAAGTGCCATTGACGACCAAAGAAATCGCACTTCTTGCTCTTTGGACGCTTTATCGCAAGCCTGGCATGCGGCGCATCAGCAATGCTGTCCCGTACGGTCTGCGTCAGAAGATCAAGAGAATGCTGTCCAAGCGGCCTCTGCATGAAATTGTGGATATTCATAAAAACTGAGTAGTTGTTCCCTCTTGCCGTGTGACAACAGCTCAAGTGGCAAGAGGGTTTTCAGAGTGTTTTTGACGCAGTGTCGAATTAGAGTTTCGCAAAGGAGCCACTGGGATTATGAGTAGCGTTTGGTTTGTGCCAGTGGTTTTCGCCAGTACCTTCATTTTAACGGCGCTCTTGCGCCGTTATGCGTTGTCCAAAAGTCTTATCGATATTCCCAATGACCGTAGCTCTCATTCCATTCCAACGCCGAGAGGTGGAGGGGTGGCCATCGTTGTCAGCTTTCTGGCAGCACTTTGCCTGTTGTTCATCGGAGGGCTGATCCCGGCTGATCTTTTTCTGTCCGGGGTGGGTGCGGGAGCGTTGGTCGCGATCATTGGTTTTATGGATGATCATGGCCACATCGCTGCACGCTGGCGGTTGATGGGGCATTTCGCTGCGGCTGCATGGGCGCTCTATTGGCTAGGAGGTCTGGCGCCTGTTCATGCATTTGGCCAAGTGATCAATCTGGGTTGGCCGGGATCGGTACTGGCCGCTTTTTATCTTGTCTGGATGCTCAACCTCTATAACTTCATGGACGGTATTGACGGTATTGCCGGTGTCGAGGCGGTCACTGTTTGTCTGGGGGCATGTGTGCTGTATGGGCTGGGCGCCAATGACTACCTGATCTGGCCATCCCTGTTGCTCGCAGCCTCTGTGGGCGGGTTCCTGGTCTGGAATTTCCCTTCGGCGCGTATCTTTATGGGCGATGCCGGCAGTGGGTTTCTTGGCTTGATTCTGGGAATCCTCACGCTCCAGGCAGCCTGGGCGTCGTTCGAACTGTTTTGGGGGGGGTTGATACTTCTGGGAGTCTTCATTGTCGACGCGACTTTCACACTGTTTCGTCGATTGCTCCGCGGCGAAAAGGTCTATGAGGCGCACCGAAGTCATGCCTACCAGTTTGCTTCACGGCGATATGGCAAGCATTGGCCGGTCACGATCGCGGTAGGTTTAATCAATCTGCTGTGGTTGCTGCCGATCGCCATATGTGTCACCCGATTCCGACTGGGCGGGGTGATAGGGGTTTTCCTTGCCTATGCACCTTTAGTGCTTCTGGCGTTCAAATATCAAGCGGGAAGGGCAGAATCGGAATGAGCGCTGGCTGACTATACTCGAGAATTGTGGAGTGCCAGATAATCCAGCAGATTGTGGCTAAAGCAATTAAAGCTCCAAGCGTGAACGCCATAGCGTTTCTTGCTTTATCCAAATGCTGGCTATTGATATGAATAGTGATCTGTGGATGGGTTGATCCAAGGGGCAACAAAGAGGGTAAGTTCGTTTCTGAATCCTTTTTGTTCACTCGGATCTGCATCGGCACGATGTCCAGCTGCTCGCTGGTCTCTTCGCCGATGGCGTGTTTGCGGCAACCGCAGGTACAGGTCAGTTCGTGTTCGGGCAGTTCGTGGATGACTTCTATACGCGGCAGATCGGCCGACAGTGGCCCCTTCGTCAGGGGCATCAACGAGCGCTATCGGCTCGCTTTCGGGCTCGTTGAACAGCGCCTGTTGCGGCGTGTTGGGCTCGACAGTCTGTTCGGACTTGCGCCCGAACAAGCGGTCGCGCAGGTGATGGATCGCTTACGGTTGAATTGGCTGCTGGATGGTTTTGACCTGTGGAGGAGCCTTCCGCATCAGGTTTTGACACTGCGATTTGTCGCGTAGTTGGGTATAATCGGGGCTTAAGCGACCTAGCCGTTGGTTTAGGCGGTTTCGACCATACCGTAAATCTGCGAACTAGCGGTTGCACCTTGGGAAGAGCCGGTTCTTACGACTGATCACAAACGATTTGATCGTGGACCTACTAACCTAAGACCACCAGTAACAAAGGCCTACAGTGGCTTGTGGATTCTATCGGACCACTTTCGTACCAACGCCATTTGCTCGACATCTTCAAATTGCTGCTCCAGCAGTCGATGCAGGCATCGGTTATCGCCATGATGGATTAGTTGACCACTACAAACGGGCGGCGGGGTAAATCCGTCTGAAAGGCGGGGCTGGCCCGCTTATCAGTAAAATGAGGGTAGAAATCGGCCCCAAAAACGCAGAACAGGCCAGTAGGTTGAAAAATCGGCTTGAAAACTGCGCCTTAAGCTCATGGAGACACAAGAAAGCATGTGCATCACACAACAGAAAAAAAGCGCAATAGGGCTTCCACCTGAGGGTCGACTAAACCAAGAGATACAAGTGTTACGTGCCATCGCGGTCCTAGCTGTGATCGTACACCATCTAGCGGGCCTGTTTGTTTGGGACGTGACAAAATGGTCAAAGGTGGGGCAAGGGTTGTATGTTGGAGTAGATCTGTTTTTCTGTGTGTCAGGATTCGTGATTGCGAGAGCACTGCTACCAAAGCTAGAAGACAAAACAGGTATAGCGTTTTGGAAGGAGTGCGGAGCGTTCTGGGTGAAACGGCTCTATCGCATTACGCCGTCTGCTTGGTTGTGGCTACTGATCCCTATGGCACTTGGACCACTAATGATCCATACGCAAGCCGCACAATTCAATTCCCAGAATTTGGCAGACATTGCCGCAGCCGTCCTGCATGTTGAGAATTTGCATTTCTACAACTGCACAATTGGCAGTGGCCAATGTGGAGTTTTTGCACTCTATTGGTCGTTGTCTTTAGAGGAGCAATTCTACATTGCGTTGCCATTTATTGTTTTTTTCTTTCGAAAACGACTTTCTCTTGTACTTGTATGCTTAGTTTTCGCTCAACTTTTCATTACCCGACATGAATGGAATGGAGTCCTTTCGTTTATCAGGACGGATGCTATTTTACTTGGGGTTCTGATTGCAATATTTTCCAATACGCCCATCTATAAAGCACTGGAGCCCAGCCTCAACTCTTCTCGTTTCCGTCTCGTAATTCCTGCTCTTCTGTTGTTTAGCCTGTTTGCAACTACTCGGTTTCAGATCGTTAGCTTCTACACTGGGCTAGCAGCAGTCGTTTGTGCAGTAATTTTGTGGCTGTGTTCGTACGATAAGGGTTATTTCTTCAAGCCCTCACCGACTAGAGACTTTCTTGCGTGGATAGGAGCACGCTCTTATGCGATCTATCTTGTTCACATCCCGTCATTTTGGTTCACTCGTGAAATATGGGCGTGGATTGAGCCTCAGGGTACCGAGCTAAACGAGACATACACGTTACAATTTGCGCTGACTGCGCTGGTACTTGTTTTTTCACTCGCCGAACTAAATTACAGATTTGTGGAGGAACCTCTTCGAAAGAGAGGCCATATTCGCGCAAAAAGCTTATTTTCACGCCAGGTTTTGGAAGCCGCATAAGATGATTACCACTTTTAGTCAGCGTTCTGCATTGGCGCTATAGTAAAAAAGGTTCTTCACGGAATCCCGGGAAACACAGAAACAAGAACGCCGATTTGATTGATGATGTTCGTGCGGGCAAACACATCTAACAAACCGGCGTTCTTATGCGATATTAATACTTTCCTTCCTTTTTGGGAGGGCTTTTCTGTTGTCACCATCAAGCCTGATGGCGATACCCTACAAATCGATCTAACCCCTCACGCCACACCACATTTGCCAGTCTTAGAGAGGAGGCCCGAAGTCCCCACCGTTTTTTATGCCTTCCGTGCGTCACACTCAAAAGCTGACACGGCCGAAAATCAGGCTATCTTCAGTTCATGATTATTCCGCTTCAGGCGCTATTTCACGGCGATGAGCCTGCGTTGCAGGCAGAACTCTCCTAAGCTCAGCAGCCTTGTTCGTTCTGTGCGGCAATCTACTAGATTACGACCCATACACCGGGCCGATTTTCCACGCATTACCAGTGCGGCATTTTTTCTGTGATGACGCGCCGTACGTAAGTACAATGTCTTTCGCCGGTTCAACCAAAGGAGTAGGCCAGATTGGAGCAGGGGAATATGGGTAGACTGCGCGAGTTCTTGCTGGGTCTGCCGCGGCGCCAGAAACGATTGATTCAGGTTCTGACGGACGTCGTTCTCGTTTGGGTAGCCTTGTGGCTGGCGTTTATCGTCCGATTGGGGATCGACGAAATGGTCAACCCACTGAAGGTTCACCTCTGGCTTTTTCTCTGTGCTCCAGTTGTCGCCATCCCCCTTTTCATCCGTTTCGGTATGTACCGGGCGGTGATGCGCTATTTCGGCAACGACGCACTCGTTGTCATTATCAAAGCAGTCAGCCTTTCTTCGCTTATTCTCGCATTAGTTGTCTACTGGTACAGCAACCACCAAACCGTCGTCCCACGCTCCATCATCTTCAACTACTGGTGGCTAAGCCTCGTCATCATCGGCGGCCTGCGTCTGTGCATGCGCCAGTACTTCATGGGCGACTGGTTCACCGCCGCCCAACACGTACCGTTCACCAGCCGCGATGACGGCCTAACCAAAGTCGCCATCTACGGCGCAGGCGTGGCAGGCAATCAGTTGGTTGCTGCCTTGCGCATGGGGCGAGTCATGCGCCCAGTGGCATTCATCGACGACGATTCCAGCATCGCCGATCGCTCTATTTCAGGCCTCCAGGTCTACAAACCCAAACACATCCAGCAAATGATCGACGTCACCGGCGCCCAGGAGATCCTCCTGGCCCTGCCGTCATCTACCCGTGCACGACGCCGGGAAATTCTCAATCTGTTGGAGGCTTACCCCCTTCACGTACGAAGCGTCCCGAACTTCACCGATCTGGCCAGCGGCCGGGTCAAGGTTGAAGACATTCAGGAAGTGGATATCGCCGATTTACTGGGCCGTGATGCCGTGCCAGCCCAGGCTGATTTGCTCGAACGCTGTATCAAAGGCAAGACAGTGATGGTCACTGGCGCTGGCGGGTCGATCGGTTCGGAGCTGTGTCGGCAGATTTTCTCCCTCGGCCCGACCACGCTTTTGCTGTTTGAGCACAGTGAGTTCAACCTTTACAGCATTCTGTCGGAGTTGGAGCAGCGGGGCTGTCGTGAGTCAGTGTCGGTCAAGTTGCTGCCTATCCTCGGTTCCATTCGTCACCCGCACAAACTGCTCGATGTGATGAAGACCTGGCGCGTGGATACCGTCTATCACGCGGCGGCTTATAAACATGTGCCGATGGTCGAGCACAACATTGCCGAAGGCGTGCTCAACAATGTCATTGGCACGTTGAACACTGCTCAGGCTGCATTGCAGTCGGGTGTCGCCAACTTCGTGCTGATTTCTACCGATAAAGCCGTTCGTCCGACCAACATCATGGGCAGCACCAAGCGTCTGGCGGAGTTGACCCTTCAGGCCCTCAGTCGTGAAGTTGCCCCGGTACTGTTTGGCGACAAGGCCAATGTATCCCGGGTCAACAAAACCCGTTTCACCATGGTGCGTTTTGGCAATGTGTTGGGGTCGTCCGGTTCGGTGATTCCGTTGTTCCACAGTCAGATCAAGTCCGGTGGTCCATTGACGGTCACGCACCCGAAAATCACCCGCTACTTCATGACTATCCCTGAAGCCGCGCAACTGGTGATTCAGGCCGGCTCCATGGGGCAGGGCGGTGATGTATTCGTCCTGGACATGGGTGAACCGGTGAAGATCATCGAACTGGCGGAGAAGATGATTCACCTGTCCGGTTTGAGCATTCGTTCGGAGCGAAATCCCCAGGGCGATATTTCGATTGAGTTCACGGGGCTACGTCCGGGCGAGAAGCTTTACGAAGAGTTGCTGATCGGCGATAACGTCGCGGCGACACCGCACCCGATGATCATGACCGCCAACGAAGATCATTTACCCTGGGACGTGCTCAAGGGCCGCTTGGCTGAGCTGTTGTTGGCGGTCGAGCAGGATGATTATTCCCGCGTGCGCCAGCTCTTGCGCGAAACGGTCAGCGGCTACACCCCCGACGGGGAGATCGTCGACTGGATCCACCAGCAACGCCGCCTCGAACCCTGATTGTTTCACATCCTGTAACTGACACACTTTTGACAGCTCCACCACATCGCCTAAGTTTGGGAGGCAGCTTCGGAAAAGCTGCTTTCTCAATCGATGTCATGGAGCTTCATTTATGCGTACTGGCTATTTCTATTCTCTGGTTTTTGCCCTGCTCACCAGCGCCTCTATTGCGGCCATTGCCGCGCCGGCAGCGGCGCCGGAGGCTGCCAAGGCACCCTTGATGCTGGACGTTGCCGCCAAGGCTCAAACGAGTAAGGTCGATCTCAATGGGGCTGATGCGCCGACTCTGCAGCGCGAGCTGTCCGGGATTGGTGAGGCGAAAGCCAAGGCGATTGTTGCGTATCGTGAGAGTAATGGGCCATTTTCGTCCGTCGACGAATTGCTGGAAGTGAAAGGGATCGGCAAAGCCATTCTGGACAAGAATCGCGAGAAGCTGGAAGTGAACTAAGCTTGTAAATCCACGCCAAGAGGCCGGTCACTGACCGGCCTTTTTGCTTATTGCCGCGGAGGGTGATCTGGCACCTTTCATCGGGGTGTAAAAAATTACGGCTATCATATGGTGTTAAAATTATGCCTATAATAAATTCATCATTCGCTGAAGCGCCCTGACTTTCAGGCGCTCGCTTTCTTGAAGCATCTCCCAGGAGCACAGTCATGAATTCTGTCCAGAACCAAGGTATGGCCCTTGTCACCGGCGCTTCTTCCGGCATTGGTGCGGTTTACGCTGAGCGGTTGGCGGCACGTGGTTTTGATTTGTTGCTTGTTGCCCGTGATCAAGAACGGCTGGAGGCTGCGGCGAGCAAGCTGCGTACGGCGCATGGTGTTCAGGTGGAGGTGCTGAAGGCGGATCTGACGCAGAAGGGAGATGTGTTGAAGCTTGAGCAGCGTCTGCGCAGCGATTCGAGCATCAGCCTGTTGCTGAACAACGCTGGAGTTGCTGCAGATGGGTTGCTGGCCAACGCTGATATGGATCAGCTGGAGCGGTTGATTCAGCTGAACGTCACCACGGTGACGCGGCTGGCCTCGGCAGCGGCGGCCAGTTTTACCAAGGCCGGTCGCGGGACGATCATTAATATCGCGTCGGTGGTGGCGTTGTTTCCTGAACGGTTCAATGCGACGTACAGCGCGAGCAAGGCTTATGTGTTGAGTCTGACCCAGTCGTTGAACGCCGAGCTTGCGGGCACCGGGGTTCAGGTCCAGGCGGTGTTGCCGGGTGTAACACGCACCGAAATCTGGGAGCGCTCCGGTATCGATGCGACCCAGATTCCGGCGGACATGGTCATGGAGGCAGGGGAGATGGTCGATGCGGCGTTGTCGGGGCTGGATCAGGGTGAGTTGATCACCATTCCTTCCTTGCCGAATCTCTCTGAGTGGGAGTCCTATGTAGCGGCGCGTCATGCGATGGCGCCGAATCTGTCCAGAAGCACGGCCGCCACGCGTTACAAGTGAGGCACCATGAATCGGCTTGAGGTATTTGCGTTATGAGTAATCGTCGAGTGGTGGTCACGGGCATGGGCCTGGTGTCGCCGTTGGGTAGTGGCGTCGAAGCGGTTTGGGCGCGTTTGTTGGCCGGGCGTTCCGGGTTGCGGGCGTTACCGGACGAGATAGTTGCCGATCTGTCCACCAAGGTCGGTGGCGCGGTGCAGACTCTGACGGAAGATCCCGAGGCGGGTTTTGATCCGGATCGGGCGACGCCGCCCAAAGAGCAGAAGAAGATGGACCGCTTCATTATGTTTGCCATGGAGGCGGCGCGTCAGGCACTGGAGCAGGCCGGTTGGCAACCGCAGGACGCCAATTCCCAGGAGCGCACTGCCACCATTATTGGCTCGGGCGTGGGCGGTTTCGGCGCGATTGCCGATGCGGTGCGCACCACCGACAACCGTGGCCCGCGACGTTTGTCACCGTTCACCATTCCTTCGTTTCTGGTCAATCTCGCCGCGGGCCATGTGTCGATCGAGCACGGTTTCAAAGGCCCTTTGGGGGCTCCGGTAACAGCGTGTGCGGCCGGGGTTCAGGCGATTGGTGACGCGGCGCGGCTGATTCGATGTGGCGAGGCGGATATTGCAGTGTGTGGCGGTGCAGAGGCGGCGATCGATCGTGTCAGCCTCGCCGGGTTCGCGGCGGCAAGAGCCTTGTCCAGCGGTTACAACGACACTCCGGAGCGCTCCTCGCGGCCGTTCGACAGTGGTCGCGATGGCTTTGTGATGGGCGAGGGCTCGGGCCTTCTGGTGATCGAATCCCTGGAACATGCCTTGGCGCGCGGCGCTCAGCCGTTGGCCGAACTGGTCGGTTACGGCACCAGTGCCGATGCTTATCACCTGACCGCGGGGCCTGAAGATGGCAGCGGTGCGCGTCGGGCGATGTCGCTGGCGTTAGCCCAGGCGGGCATTTCGCCGGCGCAGGTGCAGCATCTTAACGCTCACGCGACCTCGACTCCGGTTGGGGATTTGGGGGAATTGGCGGCCATCAAGTCGTTGTTTGGTTCGGACAACAAGATAGCCGTGACATCGACCAAGTCTGCGACCGGGCATTTGCTCGGCGCTGCTGGCGGGATCGAGGCGATCTTTACCCTGTTGGCACTCCGCGATCAGGTGGTGCCGGCGACGCTGAACTTCGATAACCCGGATCCGGCGGCGCAAGGGGTGGACATTGTTCACGGTCAGGCGCGGCCAATGACGATCGAGTACGCGATGTCCAACGGCTTCGGATTTGGCGGCGTGAACGCCAGCGTGTTGTTCAAATATTGGGAGGACTAGTTCACGACAGGTGATGGCACGAATAGTGATTACTCATTTGCTGACGATTGTTGAACAATCTAGAGGCGTTGAGTATGAGCAGCGGACTGTCCCTGGCCGACCACATCACATTGGAGTTACGCGCTGACATCATCGGCGGTCGTTTGCTGCCCGGCATGGCGTTGGTGGAAAACGATCTGGTATCGGCCTACAACGCCTCGCGAAACACGATTCGCGAGGCGTTGCACCGTCTGGGGCAAGAAGGGCTGACCCGTTACGTGCGCAACAAAGGCGTGATGGTGCGCAGGTTGGGATCTGATGATGTGCGCGATCTGTTCAAGGTCCGTCGCACTCTGGAGTTGCAAGCCATCAGCGCCAGTCAGCCGCTACGTGATTATCAGTCCGACCGGATGCTCGAAGCGCTGGAGGCCACCGAGTTGGCCCGGGAGCGTGAGGACTGGCGCGCGGTCGGCACCCACAGCCTGGCATTTCACCAACACATCGTCGGATTGCTGCGCAGTCCATTGTTCGATGAGTTCTTCACCAACGTCGTCGCGCAATTGCGCCTGGTGTTTTGCACCGCTCCCGATGAATCGCGTTTTCAGGCGCCCTGGCTGGCGCGTGACCGGCAGATACATGACTTGCTGGCCGACGGCGATAAGCGCGCGGCCGGCGACGCCATGAGCCTTTATCTCGACGACTCCGAACACCTCCTGTTGCAGATGCTTGCCCCTTCTTCCCATCACTGATCGAGGATTTGTGCCATGTACAAAGACTATCCGGCGGCCTATCAAGTCAGCAAAGGCTCGGCCTTGCAGGTAGACACGGCTTTCTACGAGAGAGTCCGGGACAAGAAAGAGGGGCGCACGCTGATCGAACAGTTCGAAGTGCCGATCCGCACCGGGCGCGCCTGGAATGTGCCGGCGGGGCATGTGTTCAGGGTCACGACCCCTGTCGGCCCGCAAGTCGGGGACTTCAATGTCTGGAATGCCCACGACCCGCGCGAACGCTTGTGGGCTGCGCGGACCCGGCAGTTGCAGGGCGCGCATGTCAGCACCCATGACCGGCTCTGGTCGAACCTGCCTTTCTTACGACCGCTGGTGACTATCACCGACGATAGCCTGGCCGGGTACGGCATCGACGAACATGGCGGGCGTTTGCACGACTTGCTGGGGACGCGGTGCGATCCGTATGTGAACAAAATGCTCACGGGCGAAGACTTCCATCATCACTGCCACTCGAATTTGACTCGCGCAGTGTTGCCCCATGGCCTGACTGAATTTGACGTGCACGATGTGCTGAACATTTTCCAGTGCACCGGCCTGAATCACGACGACATGTACTTCATGAAAGCCTGCCCGGCGCAGAAGGGTGATTATCTGGAGTTCTTTGCCGAGATTGATTTGCTGTGCGCGCTGTCGACGTGTCCGGGTGGCGATCTGTCCCTGGCCATGTGGGGGCCGGATGCGCAGGATCCGCTGAGTGTGTGTCGCCCGCTGGGGGTGGAGATTTATCGGTTGGAGGATTCGTTGCTTGAGGGCTGGAGCCAGCCGGAACGTGCGGCTTACAAAGGGCTGCATGGCTTGCACATTGCCAAGGCCGATTGGGAGAAATAGAACCGCTTTTGTGGCGAGGGAGCTTGCTCCCGCTCGACCGCGCAGCGGGCGCAAAAAATGTGCGAGGAACCTCAAGGGTCGCTACGCGACCCAGCGGGAGCAAGCTCCCTCGCTCGCCACAATTGTTTGCTAGCGGTCCTGCGCATCCTTGGCATCCGCTTGCGCATTGCGTTCGGCGACGCGTTTACGTTGCTCTTCGGTCAATTCGACCTTGTTGGCGGTGTCGCGCAGCATCATCAAACCGCCAACGATCGAGCCGATGGCAACGATCAGAATCAACCAGGCATACCAAGGCATAGGAGTTCTCCTTAAGGGCAGACCGGTGGGCAAGGGGTTCGCCAACCGATCGTGCATACCACTTTTGAGCGATCAATTTTCGCAGTGGTTCCATTCTATGCCTGTTATGTCCCGTTCATCTGCGCCACGTCTTCGAAACTTGCACATTCCCCGTAGGAGCTGCCGAAGGCTGCTCCTACAGGGGGCAGTGTGTGAAGTCAGAGCCCGGTCAACATCGCATCCGCCGGCGCATCGGCTCGCAATTGCGCGGTGAGCATGAAGTACACGAAACCCACTGCCATGAAGCCGAGGAAGATCAACCCGATCAAGGTGTTGAACCAGGCCATCGCCACCAGGCAAACCACCGCCAGCAGCAGCGCAATGAACGGCACCAACGGGTAGCAGGGCGCGCGGAAGGTGCGTTCCAGGTTCGGTTCGGTTTTGCGCAGTTTGAACAGGCTGAGCATGCTCATGATGTACATCACGATCGCGCCGAATACCGCGATGGTGATCATCGCCGCCGTCAGCGTCATGCCGCCGAGGTTGATCAAGCCGTCGCTGTAGATCGCCGCGATGCCGATTACGCCACCGGCGATGATCGCCCGGTGCGGGGTCTGGAAGCGCGACAGTTTGGCCAGGGATGCCGGGAGGTAACCGGCCCGGGCGAGGGCGAAGAACTGCCGCGAATAGCCGAGGATGATCCCGTGGAAACTCGCCACCAGGCCGAACAGGCCGATCCACACCAGCATGTGCAACCAGCCGGAGCTTTCGCCGACCACGGCTTTCATGGCTTGCGGCAGCGGATCGTTAATGTTCGACAGGGTGCGCCAATCGCCGACGCCGCCGGCAAAGAACATCACGCCCATGGCCAGCAGCACCAGGGTCAGAATGCCGCTGATGTAGGCTTTGGGAATCGTGCGTTTCGGGTCCTTGGCTTCTTCGGCGGCCATGGCTGCACCTTCGATGGCCAGGAAGAACCAGATGGCAAACGGAATAGCCGCGAACATGCCGGCAATCGCGGGCGCACCGAACACATCAGAGCCGGCCCAACCGTTGAGGGCGAAGTTACTGAAGCTGAAAGCCGGGGCGACCACGCCCATGAACACCAGCAATTCGGCGACCGCCAGTACACAGACCACCAGTTCGAAGGTCGCGGCGAGTTTCACGCCGAGGATATTCAGGCCCATAAACACAATGTAGGCACCGACTGCCGCGTGTTTCGGGTCGAGGGCCGGAAACTGCACGTTCAGGTAGGCACCGATGGCCAAGGCAATCGCTGGTGGGGCGAAGACGAATTCAATCAGCGTCGCCAGCCCGGCAATCAATCCACCTTTTTCGCCAAAGGCGCGGCGGCTGTAGGCAAAGGGACCGCCGGCATGGGGAATGGCGGTGGTCAGCTCGGTGAAACTGAAGATGAAGCAGGTGTACATCGTGGCGACCATGAACGAGGTCACCAGAAAGCCAAGTGTCCCGGCAACGCCCCAGCCATAACTCCAGCCAAAGTACTCACCGGAAATCACCAGCCCGACCGCGATACCCCACAGGTGCAGCGTGCCCAGCGTGGGTTTGAGTTGTGTGTTCATGCGTTGCTCCCTGAACGGTTTGAAAATGTTCGGGGAGGGCGTGTGCAGTGGGCGTGCCATTTTGCAGGTGCGTGTCGTAAAGCGCTGAAAGCTGTCGTATCGGGGATGTTCGCGGCTGGATGAGTGCTTTTTGTGCGCCAGCTAGGGGCAGTGGTGCCTGTTCTGCCGCCATCGCGGGCAAGCCCGCTCCCACAGGTTTTTTGAGTGTCTGGGCGAACGCATTCCACTGTGGGAGCGGGCTTGCCCGCGATGAGGCCCGTCCGGACACCGCAGTAACAAAGCCATAAACCCACTCTTTACGCATTTTTTATGCCCCGCCCCACCCCTCGATCTCGCGCCTTTACAGCCTCCCTGCAGACAATCACTCCACACGCGGCAATACGCCGTAACACGGAGAACTTCCATGAGCGTTCTGGACGGAGTGTCACTGCTATTGGCAGTGGGACTGTTCATTTATCTGTTGGTTGCGCTGTTGCGCGCGGACCGGAACTAGGAGCGGCTATGCACAGTTATGACTATTGGCTGATCATCGCCTTCTTCGCCGTAGTGCTGATTCCGGCACCGTTTCTGGGGCGCTTCTACTACAAGGTGATGGAAGGTCAGCGCACTTGGCTTTCGCCGATCCTCGGGCCGGTGGAGCGTGGTTGCTATCGGGTGGCCGGCGTCGATCCGCAGGCCGAGCAGAGTTGGCAGAAATACACCCTGGCCTTGCTCGCCTTCAACCTCGCGGGTTTTTTGCTGCTGTTTGCGATCCTGCTGTTTCAGGATCACTTGCCGCTGAATCCACAAAACCTGCCGGGTCAGGAGTGGACGCAAGCGTTCAACACCGCCGTCAGCTTCATGACCAACACCAACTGGCAGTCCTACAGCGGCGAAGCGACCCTGAGCTACCTGAGTCAGATGGTCGGCCTCACCGTGCAGAACTTTGTCAGCGCCGCCACCGGCCTAGCGGTGTTGGTTGCGCTGTGTCGCGGTATCGGTCGCAAATCCACCAAAACCCTCGGCAATTTCTGGGTCGACATGACCCGCGCCACCCTCTACGGCCTCTTGCCGTTGTGCCTGTTGCTGGCGCTGTTTCTGGTCTGGCAGGGCGTGCCACAAACCTTCGCTCACTACGTGAATGCCGTGACGATGCAAGGCGTCGATCAGGTAATCCCGCTCGGCCCGGCCGCCAGCCAGATTGCGATCAAGCAACTGGGCACCAACGGCGGTGGCTTCTTCGGCGTCAACTCGGCACATCCGTTCGAGAACCCGACGGCCTGGAGCAATCTGTTCGAAGTCTCCTCGATCATTCTGATCCCGGTGGCGCTGGTGTTCACTTTTGGCCATTACGTGAAAGACCTGCGTCAGAGCCGCGCGATCATCGCCTGCATGCTGGCGCTGTTTTTGATCGGCGGCGCGACGTCGCTGTGGGCTGAATATCAACCCAACCCGACTCTGGCCAACGTCGCCGTCGAACAGACCGCGCCGCTGGAAGGCAAGGAAGCGCGTTTCGGTACCACCGCCACCGTGCTGTGGTCGGTGACTACCACTGCGGCGTCGAACGGTTCGGTCAACGGCATGCACGACAGCCTCAACCCGCTGAGCGGCATGGTCGCGATGATCAACATGATGGTCGGCGAAGTGATCTTCGGCGGCGTCGGAGCCGGGCTCTACGGCATGTTGCTCAACGTGCTGATCGCAGTGTTCCTCGCTGGCCTGATGATTGGCCGCACTCCGGAATACCTCGGCAAGAAACTGCAGGCCCGGGAAGTTCAACTGCTGGTGGTGACCTTGCTGGTGATGCCGGTCGGCGTGCTGGTGCTGGGTGCGATTGCCGCCAGCCTGCCAGGCCCGGTCGCGGCGGTGAGTAACCCCGGTGCTCACGGTTTCAGCCAGTTGCTTTATGCCTACACCTCGGCCAGTGCCAATAACGGTTCGGCGTTTGCGGGATTTGGGGCGAACACCGCGTTCCACAACCTGATGCTGGGGCTGGGCATGTTGATTGGGCGCTTCGGTTACATCCTTCCGGTTCTGGCGTTGGCTGGCAGCCTGGCGATGAAGAAAACCGCACCGATCGGCCAGAACAGCTTCCCGACCCACGGCCCGCTGTTCGTGACCTTGCTGACCGTGACCATTTTGCTGGTGGGTGGTTTGACCTTCTTGCCGACGCTGGCGCTGGGCCCAATCGCTGAACACTTGAGCCTGGGCTTCTGAGCCGCTTTTTTAGGAGCACGATGATGAATATGCCCGCAACTAAAGCCGCTGTCGTCAAGGCGCCGGAACAACCGAAAACCGCGATCTCGGCCCTCTGGCGCCCGGCGCTGGTGCAAGCATTCGTAAAGCTCGACCCACGGCAATTGCAGCGTGCGCCGGTGATGCTGGTAGTAGAGCTGACCGCGATTCTGACCACTGTGCTGTGCTTCATTCCCGACAACGCCGTGCCGACTTTCGTCGCCGCGCAAATCGCGTTGTGGCTATGGTTCACGGTGCTATTTTCCAACTTCGCTGAAGCGCTGGCCGAAGGTCGCGGCAAGGCCCGCGCCGACAGCCTCAAGGCCGGCAGCGAAGGCTTGAGTGCCCGACGTAAAACGGCCAATGGCAGCTTTCAGATCGTGCCCGCCAGCAGCCTGCGCAAGGACGATGTGGTGCGTGTCGAAGCGGGGGAGATGATTCCCGGTGACGGCGAGGTGATCGAAGGCATCGCGGCGGTCAACGAAGCGGCGATTACCGGTGAATCGGCGCCAGTGATTCGTGAGTCCGGCGGCGACCGCTCGGCCGTCACCGGCAACACTCGACTGGTGTCCGACTGGCTGCTGGTGCGCATCACCGCCAACCCCGGCGAGTCGACTCTCGACCGCATGATCGCGCTGGTCGAAGGCGCCAAACGCCAGAAAACCCCGAACGAAGTGGCGCTGGATATCCTGCTGATCGGCTTGACCTTGATCTTCCTGCTGGTGGTGGTGACCCTGCAACCGTTCGCCCACTTCGCCAATGGCAGCCTGCCGCTGGTGTTTCTGGTGGCGTTATTGGTCACGCTGATTCCGACCACTATCGGCGGTTTGTTGTCGGCGATCGGGATTGCCGGGATGGACCGTCTGGTGCGCCTGAACGTGATCGCCAAATCCGGTCGCGCCGTGGAAGCGGCGGGGGACGTGCATGTTCTGCTGCTGGACAAGACTGGCACCATCACCTTCGGTAACCGTCGCTGCACAGCGGTTTACGCGGCGCCGGGTGTCACCGCCAAGGAACTCGCCGAGGGGGCATTGTTCGCCTCGCTGGCCGATGACACGGCAGAAGGTAAATCCATCGTCGAGTACCTGCGCGGCACTCAGCCACAACCTGAGCCGGCCACCGAGTTGTTGACCGCCGTGCCCTTCAGCGCCGAGACGCGTTTGTCCGGTGTCGACTATCAGGGCCGCGTGTATCGCAAGGGGGCAGTGGATTCGTTGCTGGCCTTCGTTGGCCTGAAACGCGCCGATCTGGCCGCGCCGCTGTCCCGGGAAATCGACAAGATTGCACAGAGTGGCGGCACGCCATTGCTGGTGTGCGCCGACGGTAAATTGCTCGGCGCGATCCACCTCAAGGACGTGGTCAAACCCGGCATCCGCGAGCGTTTCGCCGAGCTGCGCAAACTGGGCATCCGCACCGTCATGGTGACCGGCGACAACCCGCTGACCGCTGCGGCGATTGCCGCTGAAGCCGGCGTGGATGACGTGCTGGCCGAAGCCACGCCGGAGAAAAAACTGGCGCGCATTCGTCACGAGCAGAACGACGGGCGCCTGGTCGCCATGTGCGGTGACGGCGCCAACGACGCCCCGGCCCTGGCCCAGGCGGACGTCGGCATGGCGATGAACGACGGTACGCAAGCGGCGCGGGAAGCGGCGAATATGGTCGACCTCGACAGCGACCCGACCAAGCTGCTGGACGTGGTGCAAATCGGCAAGGAATTGCTGGTGACCCGCGGTGCGCTGACCACCTTTTCCATCGCCAACGACGTAGCCAAGTACTTCGCGATCCTGCCGGCGCTGTTCGCCTCGATCTACCCGCAACTGGGCGTGCTGAACATCATGCACCTGAGCAGTCCGCAGAGCGCGATTCTATCGGCGATTGTGTTCAACGCGTTGATCATTGTGGTGCTGATTCCGTTGGCATTGCGCGGTGTGAGGGTGCAGGCGGTGAGTGCGGCGGCGTTGCTGCGGCGCAATCTGCTGATCTATGGGCTGGGCGGGATTCTGGTGCCGTTCGTGGGCATCAAGGCGATCGACATGCTGTTGACGGCGCTGCATCTGGTTTGACGGCTGTCGCTGGAGTAGGGGCTTTTTTGTGGCGAGGGAGCTTGCTCCCGCTGGGCTGCGAAGCGGCCCCAAACCAGTCCACCGTATGTATTCAGGCACACTGCATTTGCCGGGTTTACGACTGCTGCGCAGCCGAGCGGGAGCAAGCTCCCTCGCCACAGGTGATGTGTGTGTCTCCACTGAATTCGAGGATTTTGAAATGTCCACACTGATACGTCCGGCCCTGAGCCTGTTGATACTGATGACCCTGATCACCGGCGTCGCTTACCCCTTGGTGGTCACCGGCGTCGCCCAGGTTGCCTTCCCGGATCAGGCCAATGGCAGCCTGGTGCAAGATGCCGACGGCAAGGTCCGCGGCTCGTCGCTGATCGCCCAGGATTTCGTCGGCGACGCCTGGTTCCACCCACGGCCATCGGCCGGTGCCTTTGCCACCGTGTCGAGCAGCGCCAGCAACTTCTCGCCAAGCAATCCGGCGTTGGCCACCCGGGTTATCGATGAGGCCAATAAACTGCTGATACCTGGCCAAGGTCCGGTGCCGTTGGCCATGTTGACCACCTCCGGCAGCGGCCTCGATCCGCACTTGCCACCGGCCGCGATTGCCTATCAACTGGCGCGTGTCGCGGCGGCGCGCAATCTGCCGGTGTCTACGCTTGAGCAACTGATGGACGCGCACATCGAGCAGCCGTTGGTGGGGCCGCCGGTGGTGAATGTGTTGGCGCTGAATATGGCGCTGGAAAAACTGTAGATCGGTGGCGCGGCCAATCGCGGGCAAGCCCGCTCCCACAGGAGGCGAGGAGGGATACAAAATTTGTGACCACCATCGATCCCTGTGGGAGCGGGCTTGCCCGCGAAGAGGCCCTGACAGTCACTGCATCAACATCAGAATGAGAGAGAACTTCAAGCATGAGTGACTCCGGCCGCGCCGACGCGCTGTTAGCAGACCTGCCCCGCGATGGCCGTGGCCGGCTCAAGGTGTTCCTTGGCGCAGCGCCGGGAGTGGGCAAGACCTACGCCATGCTGCAGGCCGCCCACACTCAACTGCGCCAAGGCGTGAAGGTCATGGCCGGGGTGGTCGAAACCCACGGTCGCGCCGAAACCGAAGCGCTACTGGCTGGCTTGCCGCAGCAGCCGTTGGTGCGCTCGGAATACCGCGGCGTGATGCTCGAAGAAATGGACCTCGACGGTCTGATCAAAGCCAAGCCAAAACTGGTGCTGGTGGACGAACTGGCCCACAGCAATGCCCCCGGCAGTCGTCACACCAAACGCTGGCAAGACATCCAGGAATTGCTGGCCGCCGGCATCGACGTGTTCACCACGGTCAACGTCCAGCATCTGGAAAGTCTCAATGATCAGGTACGTGGCATCACTGGCGTACAGGTGCGTGAAACCCTGCCTGACTGGGTGCTGCAAGAAGCCTACGAACTGCTGCTGATCGACCTGCCGCCGCGCGAGTTGCTGGAGCGTCTGCGCGACGGCAAGGTCTACGTGCCGGAGCAGGCGCGGGCGGCCATCGATGCGTTCTTCACCCAGACCAACCTCACCGCCCTGCGCGAACTGGCGATGCAAACCGCAGCCGCTCAGGTCGATGACGATCTGGCCCAGGGGTATCGCCAGCTGGGGCAGGCCGCACCGGCCGTGCGCGGTCGTTTGCTGGTGGGCGTCGATGGCGATGCTCAGGCCGAGCGTCTGGTGCGTCACGCCAGTCGCGTCGCCCAGCGCCGGCATCTGCCGTGGAGCCTGGTGCATGTGGACAACGGTCGTGTGCGCGACGAGCAATCGCGCCTGCGCCTGCAAAGCGCTCAGCAACTGGCCGAACGCCTCGGTGGTGAAGTGGTGTTGCTGCGCGCCGGTGAGGTGGCGAAAACGTTGATCCAGCACGCCGCTGAACGACGCGCCAGTCTGGTGTTGGTGGGCCAGTCGCGCCAGCGTTTGCGTCGACGGTTGTTCGGCGGCGGTCTGGCGTCTCGTTTGCTGCGCGATGCTCGCGGGCTGGAAATCAACGTGCTCGACAGCGATCACCAACAGCATCAACCGCGCCAACGCTCGGCGCAGTCGCTGGTCTGGTTCGACTACGCGTTGGCGCTGCTGGCGACAGTGCTTGCCAGTGCCTTGGCCTGGGCGGTGTCGAGCGTCTTGCCGCTGCCCAACATTTCGCTGGTGTTCCTCGCCGCAGTGTTGTTGGTGGCGGTGCGCAGCAGCCTCGGCCCGGCATTGGCCTGCGCGGCGCTGTCGTTTCTGACCTATGACTTTCTGTTCATTCCGCCGAATTTCTCTTTCAGTATCCAGCGTGAAGAAGACGTGCTGACCTTACTGTTCTTTCTGCTGATGGCGGCTCTCACCGGCAACCTGGCGGCACAGCAACGGCGACAACTGCAGGCGTTGCGCGACACCCAGGAAGAAACCAGCGAACTGCTCGACCTGTCGCGCAAACTCACCGCCGCCACCGACCGTCAGGCCGTGGTCAGCGCCGCGGCGCAGCACCTCAATGGCTGGACCGACCTGAAACTGTGCCTGCTCAATCGCGATGGCCAGAGCGGCTGGAAAGTTGAAACCGGCGGCCCACTGGAGTTCTCCGAAACCGAGCGCGCCGCCGCCGATTGGGCCTGGCAACACGACCAACCGGCCGGCGCGGGCACCGGCACCTTGCCGTTCGGGCGCTGGTGGTGGTGGCCGTTGTCGGTGGACGATGGCCCGTTGGCACTGCTCGGCGTATGCGCCAAAGAAGGTCAGAGCCTGAGTGGCCAGCGTCGGCGCTTGCTGACTGCGCTGAGCCAGCCTTTGGCCCAGGCGTTGGCCCGTGCGCAACTGGCCGATGACCTTGAGGCGGCACGCTTGCATGGTGAAACCGAGCAACTGCGCAGTGCGCTGTTGGCCTCGGTGTCCCACGATTTGCGCACGCCGCTGACCTCCATGCGCGGCAGCATCGACAGCCTGTTGGCGCTGGGAGAGGCGATTCCGTTGGAGGACCGCCGCGAACTGCTCGAAGGCACTCGCGATGAAGCCGAACGGCTGGATCGTTACATTCAAAACCTGCTGGACATGACTCGCCTCGGCCACGGCGCCCTGAAGCTGGCGCGGGACTGGGTGTCGCCAGCAGACATCGTCGGCAGTTCAATCAACCGTCTGCGTGCGGTGCTGGCGTCGTTGCAAGTCATTACCGAAGTGCCGGCCGAACTGCCGTTGCTTTACGTGCATGCCGCGTTGATCGAGCAAGCACTGGTCAACGTGCTGGAAAACGCTGCGCGTTTCTCACCGCCCCGCGGGCGTCTTGAATTGCGTGCCGGGGCCACTGACAGTGAGCTGTTTTTTTCGGTGAGCGATGAGGGGCCGGGGATTCCGGAGGAGGAGCGGGCGAAGGTTTTCGACATGTTCTACACCGCCGCTCGCGGCGATCGCGGCGGGCAGGGCACCGGGCTGGGGCTGGCGATCTGTCAGGGCATGGTCGGTGCCCATGGCGGGCGGATCAGCGTCGCCGATGGCATCGAAGGGCGCGGCACCTGCATCACGCTGCACCTGCCGTTGCAGACTCAGCCGGGATTGGACAGTGAAGCCTGATCTCGCCTGCGCTACTCTCTTGCCACTTCTTTGTGTTGATGTGAATTCATGAGCCAGACCGCGACCATTTTGGTCATCGATGATGAACCGCAGATCCGCAAATTCCTGCGCATCAGCCTCGTTTCCCAAGGCTACAAAGTGCTGGAGGCCGGCACCGGCACGGAAGGCCTGGCCCAGGCCGCATTGAACAAACCCGACCTGCTGGTGCTCGACCTCGGCCTGCCAGACATGGACGGCCAGCAGGTGCTGCGCGAGTTTCGCGAGTGGTCGACGGTGCCGGTACTGGTGCTCTCGGTGCGCGCCAGCGAAGGGCAGAAAGTCCAAGCCCTGGATGGCGGCGCCAACGACTACGTGACCAAGCCGTTCGGCATCCAGGAGTTTCTGGCCCGAGTACGCGCGTTGCTGCGTCAGGCGCCGACCGGTGAAGCTCAGGAAGCGGCGCTCAGTTTCGGTCCGCTCACCGTGGACCTGGCGTATCGCCGGGTGCTATTGGACGGCGCCGAAGTGGCGCTGACGCGCAAGGAATATGCGGTACTGGCGCAACTGGCGCGGCATCCGGGGCGGGTCATCACCCAGCAGCAACTGCTTAAGGACATCTGGGGCCCGACTCACACCGAAGACAGCCACTATCTGCGAATAGTGGTGGGGCACTTGCGGCAGAAACTGGCGGATGATCCGACTCAACCACGGTTCATCGTCACCGAGGCGGGGGTTGGGTATCGGTTGTTGAGTGAGGGCAGCCTTTAGTTTCTGTGGTGCCTGATCCTGCGCCATCGCGGGCAAGCCCGCTCCCACAGTGCTCCGGGTGTTCACAGATCATGTGACCGCCACAAAACTCTGTGGGAGCGGGCTTGCCCGCGATGAGGCCCTTTCATTCATCCGAGAACCTCAAGATTCCCGCTCATTCTCATACCGATCCAGCGTATCCCGCGCGATCTCGCGCCCCAGCGCGATCAACTCCGGCGCTTTGTAGAACTCGAAAAACCGACACACCCGCTTAGGCACGTTGATCAAGATATCCGGCGGATACCCGGCAATCTTGTACTGCGCCAATGACGTCTGCATCACCTCGAAACTCTGGTTGATCAGGTCCAGTAAAGACGCCGGCCCCACGTTGTCGATGATGAACGACCCGGTGGCGGATTTCGGTGCGCCGTTGCTTTCCGGGGCCGCCGCCGGTTGCTGGCCTTCCGGCGCGGCGGACTCGATCCACGGATTAATCTCGGCCCCTTCTGCCATCAACGCTTCCTTTTCCAGCAGCAGCAATTGTTCGGCCTGTGTGCGGCGGAAGGGCAATTTCGAGCCCAGCGAGTTGATCAAACTGTCGAAGCGGGTCTTGAACGCGGCCGGGCGCTGGATCACCGGCAGTTGATAGTGACGCTGGTTGGTGGAGTTGAGGTTGACCGCGATGATCAGGTCGCAATGGCTCGACACCACCGGCACGATCGGCAAAGGGTTGAGGATACCGCCGTCCACCAGCATTCGATTGCCCTGCATCACCGGCGTGAACAGGCTGGGGATCGCTGCCGAGGCACGCATGGCCTGGTGCAGGCAGCCTTCCTGGAACCAGATTTCCTGCTGGTTGGTCAGGTCCGTGGCCACGGCTGTGTAGGGAATGCGCAAGTCTTCGATGTTGATTTCGCCGACGATCTTGCGGATCTGCCCGAAGACCTTTTCCCCGCGAATCGCGCCCAGGCGAAAGCTGACGTCCACCAGACGCAAGACGTCGAGGTAATCCAGGCTCTCGATCCAGTCGCGATAATCCTTGAGTTTACCGGCGGCATAGATCCCGCCGACCACCGCGCCCATGGAGCAACCGGCGATGCAGGCGATGTCGTAGCCGCGCCGTTCGATCTCTTCAATGACGCCGATATGGGCGTAGCCCCGGGCGCCCCCCGAGCCCAACACCAGTGCGACACGCTTTTTCATGAATCGACCTCTCTGACAAGGTTCAACAATGCACCTATCGAGGGGCAAGCTTCAATCGCAATGGTCGTTCGGCGAGGCCAGTGCGTCGTTTTTTGACACTCCGGGATGGCGAATGGGTATTCTCGCGGGCGCTGTGATTTCCACGGCGGGTTTCCACTGCGGCCCAAGGCACTTTTCACGCGCCAGACCGTCTTACGTGCATGCATGTTTACCTATCTTTGAGGTGTGAGTGATGAAAGTCTGGATCTGTGTGCCGTTGATTGCCTTGGCACTCGCCGGTTGTGCCGGTAAAACCGCTTACCGTGACAGCTGCGGTAGCCAGCTCGATGCCGCCTGGCATGAACTGGACCTGGCCAAGGTCGAGGGCTTTGCCGGGACCGTCAGCTACTCCAAGGCGCTGTCGTTGTTGACCGGTGCCAAGACCCAGCAGCAGTTCGAAGCATACGAGGGCTGTACCAAGAAGGCCGAGAAGGCGCGCTTCTACATTCGTGAATCCCGCGCGGGCCGATAGAAGCAGCTACAGTCTGTAAGCAGCAAGCGACAAATGCGTCGTGCCGGTTTTTGGCTTACTGCCTGAAGCTTGGCGTTGTTTACGGAGAAAACCATGGTTGATCGGTTGGTGGCTCATATTCTGGGCCTGGACGTGCGCCTGCTCGCCTGTCAGGCACGCTTGAGTGCCCGCACCGATTCTGAAGCGCTGCACGATCTGCGCACCACCGTGCGCCGTTTGCGCAGCCTGCTGCGGCCCTTGCGCGGTTTGCCCGGGGTCGAGCAACTGGAAGCAGCGGCGTCCCGGGTCGGTGACCTGACCACACCGTTGCGCGATCGCGAAGTGCTGGCGGCGTACCTGCTCCAGCACGATCAACCCGAGGCCGCGCACCGGCGCATGGCGCGGATGGCCGAGGCTTATCCCCTCGTGGCGGCGAGCCCGGAAGTGGCGCAGATGCTGATGATCCTCGACGCCTTTCCGCGTTTCCTGCGGGCTTCCCAGCGTCAGGGCTTGCTCAAGGGTTTGCGCAAACGCATCGAAAAACGCCTGGGCAAACAATGGAAGAAACTCGACCAGGCCTTGCATGACCCAGCCCATGACCGCCATCGCCTGCGTCTGCTGATCAAGCGCGTGCGCTATGGCATTGAAGCCTACCCTGAACTGGATCGTTTGCCGGACGCGGCCCTGCCCAGACTGAAATCGGCGCAGGCTGCTTTGGGCGATTGGCACGACAGCTGGCAGTGGCTGGCCCGCGCCAAAGAAGAACCCGATTTGCAGCCGTGTGTCGCGGTCTGGAAAACCACCTTGGCCAAGGCCGAAGCGCGCGCCGACCGCGTGCTCGATAAGCTCAGCGCCGCCTGCTTCAAATCCTGAAAACCCCAAAGATCAAATGTGGGAGCGGGCTTGCTCGCGAAGAGGGCATAACATTCAATCAAAATGTTGAATGTCAGACCGCTTTCGCGAGCAAGCCCGCTCCCACATTAGTTTGTGTGTTCAATGTTGGCACGGCTCATCTGTCAGTGATTTTGGCCGGAATAAGCGCTGTGTCGGCTTTACGGGCTGGTTAAGATCGTTCCATCCATTTTCCGGCCTCTGAGGTTTCCATGCACTTTTCCGATCTGCTTGACGCTGTCCGCAGCCAGCCGCAGGAGCTGTCCATTCCGGCCGAATGGGGTCAGGGGCGGGCGAGTTTTGGTGGTCTGATAGCCGCCTTGCAATACGAAGCCATGCGCGCAAAAGTCCCGGCGGATCGTCCGGTGCGTTCACTGGCAATCACCTTTGTCGGCCCGGTCGAGCCTGATGTGCCGGTCAGCTTTGAAGTCGATGTTTTGCGCGAAGGCAAAGCCGTCAGCCAGGTACTGGGCCGGGCAATGCAGAAGGGCCAAGTGGTGACGTTGGTCCAGGGCAGCTTTGGTGCCTCGCGACCTTCCGAAGTGGCGGTCACGGCTAACGCCGCGCCTGAGATGAAGCACTGGGACGACTGCCAGGAAATGCCCTATATCAAAGGGGTGACCCCGGAATTCATGCGTCACTTGGCAATGCGCTGGAGCATCGGCGGCCTGCCGTTCACCGGCAACACCTCCCGCGATATGGGTGGTTGGGTGCGCTTGCGTGGAGAGATGAAGGACGAGGTGGTCAACGAGGCGCATATTCTGGCGCTGGTCGACGCCTGGCCGCCGTCCTTGTTGTCGCATCTGAAGAAACCGGCGGCAGGCAGCACGCTGACCTGGACCATCGAATTCGTCCAGCCGTTGCTCGCGTTGAGCACGCTGGACTGGTGCAAGTACCTGGTGGAAATCGAGTATGCCGCTGGCGGCTACGGGCACGCAGCCGCAAAACTGTGGAGCGAAGACGGTCAGTTGATCGCCATGAGCCGGCAGACTGTAACGATTTTCGCCTGATCAGTGACGACGACGGTGGCGTTCACGCCAGGCGCGCCACCAGCCGCCACTGAAGAAAAACCGTGGGAAGGTCAGGAACTGCTCGACCATCAGGCGTGATACCGCATCTTTGCGATCACTGAACGGCTCGGATGCTTGCGCCTCCAGGCGGTGACCTTGACGCTGCAAGCCAAGGGCGGCGAGCAGGCCGATGATACCGATCGCGATGCTCGCCAGATCCAGGCTGAACACCCCCGAGACCATCAGCAAAAACGCCACGATGAACAGCGGCACGGCAATCAGGTGCAACACCAGATTGGTCGGGTGCTGGTGATTATGCGGGTACGCTCGCCATTGCCAGGCGGGAAGGTTGGGATGACGTTTGCCCATGATGCATATCCTTTGATTCGTTGAGGCGTTTGAATAAAGAATAGGCTTGGCGCGGGCCGTCGGCGAATCAAGGCTGGCTATCGGCGCAATAGGTGTGATGGTCAGGATTGATGTTGCTCGGTCTGACGCCTTCGCGGGCAAGCCTGCTCCCACAGGTAATGCGCAAATTTTAAAATAGCGCTAATCCTGTGGGAGCGGGCTTGCCCGCGATGGGGCCGTCACAGTTTCAGCTGCCCGATGGCCTTGCTCAATTCCCCCGCCAACATCGCCAGCTCATTGCTGGTAATCGCCGAATTCACGGTCTGCTGCACGGTGTTTTCAGTCACGTCGCGAATGCTCACCACCGCCCGATTCATCTCCTCCGCCACATGACTCTGCTGCTCGGCCGCCACTGCGATCTGCGTGTTGCTTTCACGCATCTGCGCCACCGCAGTGGTGATTTCGGCCAGGGCCACGCTGGCTTCCTGAGCCTGTTGCATGCAGTCGTCCGCCTTGTACGAGCTCTCCTGCATGAAGTCCACAGCGTCCCGAGTGCCGGCCTGCAGCGCTGAAACCATGGTGGTGATCTCGTCGGTGGACGTCTGGACGCGTTTGGCCAGGTTACGCACTTCATCGGCGACCACTGCAAACCCACGGCCCATTTCACCGGCCCGGGCTGCTTCGATGGCGGCGTTAAGGGCCAGCAGGTTGGTCTGTTCGGCGATGCTATGGATCACGCTGACCACGCCATTGATCTTCTGGCTGTCCTCGGCCAGACGCTGAATCATCTCGGCCGTTTGCTGCACGCCAGTGGACAACCCGCCAATCGACTTCTGCACCCGAGTGACCACTTCCTGGCCACTGCCGGCCAAGGTGTCGGCGGTTTGCGAGAGGTCGCGGGTGGCGCCGGCGTGTTGGGCGATGTGATGGACCGTGGCAGTCATTTCGTTGATCGCCGTGGCGGCCTGATCGGTTTCGCTTTGTTGACCGAGCATGCCGTGACGCACCTCGTTCATGCTCGACGCCAGCCGCGCGGCGCCGACATCCAGTTGCCGGGCAGTGCTGGCGACAGTGTTGACTACCCGCTGGTAACCGGCCTGCATGGCGTTGAAGGCGTTGGCCATCTGCCCGACTTCATCCTTGCAGGCCAGCGGGACACGGGCCGACAGGTCACCGGTTTTCTCGACGTGGAGCATCACGTCTTTCAACGTGTTGAGTTGGCTGAGCAGGAAGCAGATCAACAGTTGCGACGCACCGAGCATCGCCAGCATCAGGATGAACACCGCTACCGCGTAGTGGGTGAAGCGTTCGCCGAACACTTGGCTCAGGCTCGGGCCATAAGCAATCACCGCGATCTGTTGACCGTCAGGGCGAGTGAATACCTCGGCGCCCATCAATGGGTTCTCACCGAACAGCGGCATGGTGTTGATTTCGACCCAACCGTTGGTATCGGTCAGCTCCAGCAGCGGTTGCCCATTCAGCAACGGCGCCTGCCCGCGATTGAAGGTCAGCAGGTTCTCGGCCTTGGGCAGCGGCTGCCCGACAGGCCAGGCATTGAGCAACCGTACCTGGGCTTGGGTCGACGCCTGGGCGGCATGGCTGCGGGCCTGTTGTTCAAGCTGCACGGCGTATAGCACCAGCAACAGGGTGGTGACGAAGGCGACGGCGTTGACCGCCCAGAATTTGTATTTCAGCGAGATGTTGCTAAGCCAGGCACCCATGGAGGTCTTCTCTGATAGCGGAAACAGTTTTGGCAAGGTGCCAGCATTGTGCCGCTATTCAGGACGTCGAATCTTGATGTGGATCAACGGGCACCACCGCCAACCTGTGGGAGCAGGCCTTTGTGGCGAGGGAGCTTGCTCCCGTTGGACTGCGCAGCAGTCCCATTTTTTGGGGCCGTTTCGCGACCCAACGGGAGCAAGCTCCCTCGCCACAAAGGCTCGCTCCCACAGGGGATTTGTGGTTATTGGGGGATTGAGGGCAGACCGAAAAATGCTCGTGCGCAAGCCGTGCTGTGAGCAGCCAAATCTTCCTCTGTCTCCCCACGATGCAACGCCACCTCACGCAACACTTCAGTCAGATACGCCGGCTCGTTGCGACCATTCTTCGGCTTTGGGCGCAGACTGCGGGGCAGCAGATACGGCGCATCGCTCTCCAGCATCAAGCGCCCGCGTTTAATCTCTTTGACCAACGGATGCAGGTGCGTGCCCCGGCGTTCATCGCAGATCCAGCCAGTGATGCCGATGTGCAAATCCAGATCGAGGTAGCTGAACAACGCCTTTTTTTCACCGGTGAAGCAGTGCACCACGGCGGCCGGTAACTGGTCACGATAGTCACGCAGGATCTCCAGCAATCGTTGGCTGGCATCGCGCTCATGCAGGAACACCGGCAATTGCAGCTCGACCGCCATCGCCAGATGTTCTTCGAGAACTTTTTCCTGTTGCGGGCGGGGCGAGAAATCACGATTGAAATCGAGGCCGCATTCACCCACGGCCACCACATTCGGCTCCTTGAGCAAACTGCGTAGACGCTGAGCACTGTCGGCGTTCCAGTCGCTGGCCGAGTGCGGGTGAATACCGGCCGTAGCGAACAGCCGCTGAGCGCTTTCGTCCAGTTGCTGGCACAGCTCCAGAGCCTGTTCACTGCCCTCGACGCTGGTCCCGGTGAGCACCAGTTGGCAGACCCCGGCAGCATAGGCACGGTCGAGTACAGCCTGGTGTTTGTCGGCGAAACTGGGGTTGGTCAGGTTGACGCCGATATCGATGAGTTGCATGGTGCTACCTCGGACCAAAGGCCGGAAAGCATATCAGAGCTGTAGATTTATAAGAAAAACCAAGAACTACAACGAGTTAAAGCTGTCTGTTGAGGCCGCGAGACAGGTTGGGTTGGTAGATTTGCCATCACTGTGCCACTCTCACGCACTTTATCAGCGCTTCACGCGCTCTGTTTCTGTCGCTCGACGTCATGAAATCACCCATGAGGTCGGCCAGTATTCTTTCCGGAGAGTGGATGATTCGTCCCTCGGTTTTGTTGCTGCTGTGTTGCTCGTTGCTGCTGCCTATGCCGGCGGTTGCGCGTCTGGCCGGGCCGTTGCAAGCCGTACCGGCGGCCAAGGTCCGCGACCTGGCAGAGATTCGCAGCAGCCGCGTGTTGCGGGTGTTGGTCAACCAGAGCCGCAATAGCTCCGGCGAAGTCCAGGGCCAGGCCATCGGCGTCGAATATCACCGCCTGCGCGCTTTCGAACAATACCTCAACGGCCATGCCCGTGACGGCCAGGAAATCACCCTCAAGATCATTCCCAAAGCCAAGGATCAACTGCTCGGCGCGTTACAGCGCGGGGAGGGTGATCTGGTTGCGCCGGGGGAATTACTTGATCCGCAATCGGGCCTCGCGGTCAGCACCAGTCAACCGATTGCCAGCGATGTGCCGTTGCTGCTGGTGGGGATCAAAGGCGAACGACGTTACACCCATCTCGAACAACTCTCAGGCAAAACCCTGGCATTGCCCACCGGCAGTGCCGCCGGGGATGCGGTCAGTCAGATCAATCAGAAGCTCGCGCTGCACAAACTGCCTCCGGTGAAGATCGAGTGGGTCGATCCAAGCCTGGCAGTCGAGGACGTGCTGGAAATGGTCCAGGGCGGGATCTTTCATCTGACGATTGTCGAGCAACCGATTGCCGAACGCTGGGGCAAGATCCTGCCAAAATTGCGTTTCGATCGTCAGGTCCTTATCAGCGAGCCAGGCGAGGAATACTGGTTCGTGCGCCGCGACGCCTCGATGCTGCGTTCGAGCATCGATCGTTTCTTGACTACCTACAAGAAACCGTCGGATCAGGATGCAGCGTTCCTGCGGATCTATCGACGCCTGTATCAAGTGCACTATCCCTTGGCCAAGGCCGATCGGCAGCGTCTGGAAAAACTTCGCCCGGTATTGCAGAAACACGCTGAAGCCCAAGGCATGGACTGGCTGAATCTGGCGGCGCTGGCCTTCAAGGAGTCGGCGCTGCAACCCAGCGCCAGAAGTGGCAGTGGCCCCACCGGCCTGATGCAAATTACCCCGTCTGCCGCCCAACGGGTTGGCGTGAATAATATTCAAAACCTCGACGCCAATGTGCAGGCCGGCGCCAAGTACCTGGCGATGATCCGCCGCAAGTTTTTTGCCAGCCCCAAACTCAACGAGCGCGAGCGCATGGCGTTTGTGCTGGCGGCCTACAACATGGGACCGGAGCGGGTTCAAGGCATGCGCGCCGAAGCCCGACGACGCGGCTTGAATCCTAATCAGTGGTTTTTCCAGGTCGAGCGCATCGCCATGGAGCAGGTGGGAATGGGGGCTGTCAGCTATGTTAATAGCGTGAACAAGTATTATTTGGCGTTCGATCGGGAGCGGGAGTCGTTGGAGCCTCAGGGGCAAAAAGTGGTCTCGCGGAAATGATCGACTAAGCTGATTGTTATGGTGCGTTTTTTGCGCTTTTAACATGAGTTTTACTGATTAATATAGCGGCCAACCAACACACACTCACAATGGATGAACACAGCATGAGCACACTGATCAACAAGGTACTGTTCACTCGCGCGGGCTACGGTCTGACGATTCTGCGCATTTTCGTCGGCATCATCTTCGCGGCCCACGGCTCACAGAAACTCTTCGGTGCATTCGGCGGCTACGGCATTGCCGGCACCGCGCAGTACATGGAAAGCATCGGGCTGGCACCTGGTCACCTGATGGCGATCCTGGCGGGTGGTACCGAGTTCTTCGGCGGTCTGGCGCTGATCATCGGTCTGCTGGCCCGTCCGGCAGCGCTGGGGCTGACCTTCCTCTCGCTGGTGGCTATTTTCACGGTGCACATCAGCAACGGTCTGTTCATGGCTAACAACGGTTATGAGTTCGCCCTGGCTTTGCTTGGTGGCAGCCTCGCGGTGCTGATCGAAGGTGCAGGCAAGCTATCGGTCGACCGCGCCATCACCAACTGACCGCTCTGGTTCAACAAAAAGGCCTGCACCGTGCAGGCCTTTTTTGTTGCTGGTGATTCTTGACACTGTCCGGTCAGCTTCTCTAGGATGCTGCTCATGCGCCGATTTAAACAGCTACTTGCGGGGCGCCAGGTGACTCATTCAGTTGCCGATAGAAGCTTGAAACAGGCTTCGAAATACCGCTAAAGCGCTGGTTCGGTGTTGCCTCTCACCTGCCATGCAGACTTTTGAGGCAGAGACACGACACAATGAATGCATTAAGCCCCGTTGTACGCCCCGCGCCGATCACGGCACACCTCTCCCAGCGCAATCCAAAAATCCTGCTTGGCGGCAAACATCAGCCGACGCTTCTGCGTTACCTCGATGGCTGGCCACGTCGCACCGGCGGGCCTGCTGCCTTCCTGATTCAGTTTGTCGACGACGGCGAGTCACTGGCACGGTTTGCCAACGACAGTTTCGATCTGGCGGTGATTCTGGCACCCAACGCCGAGGATGCGCCGGAAGTGATCAGGCAACTGACTCGCGTGGCTCGCCAAGGGCTGATTACCCGTCGCTGAGATTCAGGGCGCTTGTCGACCTGGCACTGTCGCGGCAAGCTGCCTGACATTGCCTCTCGCTTGTTCGTACTCGTCAGGAGCTATGACCTGATGGAGGGCAGATTCATGATCACCACTCTTGATCGCCTCCGAGCTCTTTCTTCGGTTGTGGTTCGGGCACCTTTCGCGTCTAAATAAGCTGACCAGATATTTCAATGCTATTGGTCGCATTTGACCTTTTATTGTTGTTTATTGACGTTAATTGGTCAAATATGACCATTAATATAGTAATTTACATATATTGTTATTGATGCAATTGGTCAGAATAGATCCTTTGTTTGATGTTATTGATCATAATGGATCAGCTATGACCAATAGTGTGATCGGAGAAAGCTATGTCGCTTATGCATTTTTTGTACAGCCCGGCGGAAATCGCACGCGAATTGGGGAAAAATGCCGAATCGTTACGCTTGTCCAAAAACCTTTCTCGCAAAACCTTGGCTGAGCAATCAGGAGTGTCTGAGTCCTCCATCAAGCGGTTCGAACATTCAGGCTCGATTACCCTTGAGTCCATGATTCTCTTGGCCACGGCGCTCGATGAGCTAACGCCGGTGATGAGTCTTTTCAAACCCTCGCATCCAGGCTCAATCGACGAGCTAAAAAATCTTAAGCGTAAACGAGGCACCAAATGAGCTCGCCTATCCCCAGGTTCAAGCCCACCGAATCGCTCACCGTCACCGCCAATGGTGTAATGGTTGGCGAATTGAGCCGTGTCGAGGGGAAAGGCATCTATTTTGTGTACGACAAAGAATGGCTGGCCAAGGGGTTCGACCTTTCTCCCCTGACAATGACATTCGATGACAAGCCACAACTCGCTCGTGAAAGTCGTTTGTTCAAGGGCCTGCATGGCCCATTTGCAGATTCCTTGCCGGACGGCTGGGGGCTTCTGCTGATGGATAGATTCTTCGACGCGACCTTTGGAGCTGGCACCTCGCTGACGCTCAGTCCGCTAGATCGGCTGGCCTACATAGGTGATCGAGCTATGGGAATCTTTGAGTACCATCCCAAAACAGAAAAGGTCGCCGCCGAGTCAGTGAATCTTGCTCGCCTATTCGAGGCATCTGTCGAGGTACAACAAGGAGACACCCCAGGAGTGCTCAAGGGGTTACGCTTGGCGGGTGGCTCCCCCGGTGGTGCTCGCCCCAAAGCAATCGCCGCACTGTCACACGATCTTGAGGCTGCGACTTCAGCTTTTGGCCGGCTTCCACCTGGATACGCTCACTGGCTTGTGAAGTTCAGGGCTCTGAGTGAGCCTTTGGAGACTGGCGGTATCGAGCAAGCGTATGCAGTGATGGCCAGAAAGGCTGGGGTGAATATGGCGCATACGGAACTGCTAGAGGTGCAGATGCGTCAGGGAGGATTTGAGCGATTCTTCGCAGCCAAACGTTTCGATCGTGATGGCGATCGCAAGATTCATATGATTACCCTCTCAGCGTTGGTCTACGCAGACTTCCGGGCGCCGACGATGGATTACAGCCAGATACTCAAGCTGACAAGCGCACTGACGAAAAGCGCTGCCGAGGTTGAGAAAATGGCAAGACTCATGATCTTCAATGCGGTGTTCCACAACTACGACGATCACACCAAAAACTTTGCGTTTCTGTATCACGAACCTCAGGACAAAAACGGGCAGGGAGCCTGGACGCTGTCTCCAGCGTACGACCTTACTTTTTCCGATGGGATGGGCGAGCACTCCACTGCATTTTCAGGTCATGGTAAACCGACACGAAAGGTCATCAGAGATCTGTGCAAGGATTACAAGTACCTCAAGCCTGATGAATACATCGACCAAACCCTCGCGGCGCTTGATGACTGGGATCGTGTGCTCAGAACACTGAAAATCCCTAAGTCTGCGGGGGCTGCGATTCACCGGGTTCTCAGTGATGCGCGGGTGCGCTTCGAGGATAATTCTCCGGCTTTACGATCCATCTAAGTGCGTTCTGAGTGCGATCTGGGGCTCCAAGAGCCGATACAGCCTTGCTGGAGATAAATCGTTAGTGAGAAATCCATCTTGAGTACGAACATCATCACAAAGGAAGGTCATGAGGCTCTGAAGCAGGAGCTCGACTACCTTTGGCGGGAAAAGCGTCCTGACACCACGCGCAAGGTCACTTGGGCGGCGTCGCTCGGCGATCGTAGCGAAAACGCGGATTACCAATACAACAAGAAGCTGCTCCGGGAAATCGACCGACGTGTTCGGTACCTTCGCAAGCGCCTTGAAGATGTCCGGGTGGTTGCGTACTCACCTGAGCAGGAAGGCAGGGTCTTTTTCGGGGCTTGGGTCGAGATCGAAAACGAGGCAGGTGAAATCAAGAAATTCAGGGTTGTGGGGTATGACGAAATCTACGGTCGCAACGATTACATCTCCATCGATTCGCCGATGGCACGTGCGCTTTTGAAGAAAGAGGTGGGGGATGAGGCTGTTGTGCAGACCCCGGGCGGAGAAATGTTGTGGTGGATTAACGAGATTTTTTACGAAAAATAGTATGGTTTTTTGAGTATGGATACTATTGTCGAATGCCCGGATTTAAAGGCTTTCAGAGGCGATAGTATGGAGAATGCCATGCTTTGGCGTACTCGGCGTACTCGGCGTACTCGGCGTTCTCCGAGCGGTCGCCCTGTGCCGCCGCCTCGCTGACCGATTGCGTCACTTGCGGTGCGGGGAGGGCGATAACGGCTCATGACGACTTCTTGTGGTTGAGTGCGTGATCAGAGCGCTTGAGTTTATCAACCCTCGCGCAAGACTGTCAGGGGGCTGGCGTTCAAGGCGCGGCGCGTACCGAACACACCGGCCCCGCCGATCAGCACGGCCCCGATCAGCGGCAACACCAACAGCCATGGATGCGGGTGCCAAGGCAAGTCGAAGGCATAACGGTAGAGCGCCAGGCTCACCAGTTCCGAACCCAGTGCCGCCAACAACCCGCTGACCGCGCCGAGCAGGCCGAACTCGATCCGCCGGGCCCGGACCAGCAACTGCCGCTCGGCGCCTAGCGCTCGCAGCAATGCACCTTGGCGAATGCGTTCATCCAGCGTTGCCTGCAAACCGGAGAACAACACCGCCATCCCTGCCGCCAGCACAAACAACAGTACGTATTCCACTGCCAGGGTGACCTGGCCAAGGATGCTGCGCAGCTGCGCCAGCAAGGCTTCGACTTGCAGAATGGTCACTGCCGGAAAGCTGCGGGACAGGTCGACTATCTGCTGATCGTGACCGGCCGCCAGATAGAAACTGGTCAGGTAGGTCGCCGGCAAGTCCTTCAAGGTGCCGGGCTGGAAGATCATGAAAAAGTTCGGCTGGAAGTTGTCCCAGTTGATCTCTCGCAGGCTGGTGACTTTCGCCTCCCGATTGACCCCGCCGACGGTGAATACCATGTGATCGCCGAGCTTGAGTTTGAGGCTTTCGGCGACTTTACCTTCCACCGAAACACCGGGTATTTCATCCGCTGGTTGCTGGTCCCACCAGTTGCCGGCGGTGAGCTTGTTGCCCGCTGGCAGGTCTGCCGCCCAGGTCAGGCTCAAGTCGCGTTGAATGGCTCGATCACCGGCCGAATCCTTGCTGACGATGTCCTGCACCGGTTCGCCATTGATGCTGATCAGGCGTCCCGGCACCACCGGGTACAGCGGCGCCGATTGTGCCGACACCTCCATCAGTCGATCGGTAAAGGCTTGCTTGTCCGCCGGCAGAATGTTCAGGGCGAAATAATTCGGGGCATTTTTCGGCAACTGGTTTTGCCAGGTGTCGAGCAATTCGCCACGCAGCAAAGCGATCAGCGTCATGGACAGCAGAATCAAACCGAAGGCCAGGGCTTGACCCGCCGCCGCCAGTGGATGGCGCAGCAGTTGGCCCAACCCGAGGCGCCAAGGCAATGAGGCGCGCGCCAGCATCCGGCGCAGGCTCTTCAGTAGCAGCAACAGCAAACCGCCAAGCACCAGTGCCGCGATCACACCGCCGCCGAGCAGGGCGAAGGTCAGCAACAGGTCCAGGCTCAAGCGCCACATGATCAGACCGAGGGCGCCCAATGCCGCCCCATAAACAATCCAGGTGCTGGACGGAATCGGCAGCATGTCGCGACGCAATACGCGCAGCGGTGGCACTCGACCCAAAGCGGCCAGTGGCGGCAGGGCGAAACCGGCCAGCGCGACCAACCCTGTGCCGATCCCGGCGATGGCCGGCAACAGGCCTCCCGGTGGAACATCGGTCGGCAGCAAGTCACCCAGCAGCGCAAATAACCCGAGCTGCGCGAGCCAGCCGAGCAGGGCGCCGCTGATGCTGGCGAGCAATCCCAGTACCGTCAGTTGCAGACTGAACAGCACCATGGTTTCCCGACGGGACAGGCCCAGGCAGCGCAGCAATGCGCTGGCATCGAATCGGCGCGTGGCGAAGCGTGTAGCCGACAACGCCACTGCCACGCCGGACAACAGCACCGCCACCAGACTGGCCATGTTCAAATAACGTTCAGCCTTGCCCAGAGCGCCGCCGATCTGCCGGTTGCCGTCCCGGGCATCCTGGATGTGTTGGTTGGCCGCCAGCCCGGGTTTGATCAGTTGACGATAGGTTTCCAGCGCCTCGGCTTTGCCGCGCCAGAGTTCGCGGTAACTGACCCGGCTGCCGGGTTGCACCACGCCGGTCGCCTCAAGGTCGCTAAGGTTGATCAGCACCCGCGGTGTCAGGCTGTAGAAATTGCCGGCGCGATCCGGTTCGTAGGTCAGCACCCGCGCCAGTGTCAGGGTTTTCATGCCGACGTCGATGCTGTCGCCGATCTTCAAGTCCAGTGCGGTCAGCAGTCGCGCTTCGACCCAGGCTTCGCCGGGTTTCGGACCACCACCGGGTTCTTCCGGCGCGAAGGGCGCGGGGGCGCTTTTCAGTTCGCCGCGCAACGGGTAGACGTCATCGGCGGCTTTGATACTGGACAGCTGAATGCTGTTGTCGGTGGCGATAACGCTGGAAAACTCCACCACCTTAGCGTGCTCAAGGCCCAGCTCCGTGCCGCTTCTGATCTGTTCGGGCCGCGCCGGCGAGCTGCCTTCGAGTACCAGGTCGGCGCCGAGAAATTCGGTGGCGCGCAGCATCATGGCGCCGTTCAGGCGAGCGCCGAAGTAACCGATGGCGGTACTTGCCGCCACCGCCACCAGCAAGGCGAAGAACAGCACACGCAACTCACCGGCGCGGGCATCGCGCAACAGTTGACGGATAGCGAGACTGAACAGGCGCAACAGCGGCAAGCGTGCCATCAAGGCTCCAGAGGGGCGACCAGCAGGCCGGCTTCAAGGCGGATCAGGCGCCGGCAGCGATGTGCCAGGCGTTCGTCGTGGGTCACCAGCACCAGGGTCGTGCCGCTTTCCTGGTTGAGTTCGAACAGCAGATCGCTGATGCGCTCGCCGGTGTGGCTATCGAGATTGCCGGTGGGTTCATCGGCGAACAGCACGTCGGGCTCGGCGGCGAACGCCCGGGCAATCGCCACGCGCTGCTGCTCGCCACCGGAAAGCTGACGCGGGGAGTGAGTCAGGCGCTGGCCCAGGCCGACCCGTTGCAGCAGTTCGGTGGCGCGCTCACGGGCGTCTTTGCGGCCATCGAGTTCCAGCGGCAGCATGACGTTTTCCAAAGCGTTGAGGCTGTCGAGCAGCTGGAATGATTGAAAGACAAACCCCACGTGCTCGGCACGGATGCGGGCGCGTTGGTCTTCATCGAGATTGCTCAGGCCTTGCCCGGCGAGGGTGACTTCGCCGCTGCTCGGCAGGTCGAGGCCGGCGAGCAGGCCGAGGAGGGTGGATTTGCCGGAACCGGAGGCGCCGACGATGGCCAGGCTATCGCCCTTGTTCAGTTCCAGGCTGAGTTCGTGCAGGATAGTCAGTTCACCTTCCGCGCTGGGAACCACTTTGCTGAGGTTCTTCGCGGTGAGAATGCTTACGCCCATGGAGAATCCGATGCGTGTGTGGTTTTTGAGTGCTGGCCTGGCCTTGATGTGCATGGCCCAGAACGCAGCGGCGGGTACAGTCCTGATCGTTGGCGATAGTATCAGCGCCGGTTTCGGCCTGGATACCCGCTTGGGGTGGGTGTCATTGCTCGAGCAACGGCTCAAGCACGAAGGTTTCGACGATAAAGTGGTCAATGCATCCATCAGCGGCGACACCAGTGCCGGAGGCCGGGCGCGCCTGCCGGCGCTGCTTGCAGAGCATAAGCCTGCGCTCGTTATCCTCGAGTTGGGGGGCAACGATGGGTTGCGCGGAATGCTGCCAACACAATTGCAACAAAATCTTGCGTCGATGATCGACAGCTCCCGTGCCAGTGGTGCCAAGGTATTGCTACTGGGCATGCAACTGCCACCCAACTACGGTGCGCGTTACACCCAGGCCTTTGCCGAGGCTTTCACCAAGGTAGCCAGCGAGAAAAAAATCCCGCTGGTGCCGTTTTTTCTCGACGGTGTGGGTGGTCATCCGGACCTGATGCAAGGCGACGGTCTGCACCCGGCTGCGGCGGCTCAGGACAAGTTGCTGGAAAATGTCTGGCCAACACTGAAACCGCTGCTTTGACGCTTTTCTAGCGGCGGTGTTTCGGCTAAGGTGGCGCCCCCGATTTGGAGCCCCCGATGCCGCGTCCTGCCTGGTCCCTTTTTGCCTACCAACTGATCGAGCCTGACGAACAGCTGGATCTGTTCGCCTGCCAGGAAGTGCGGGTACATCTGGTGACCCGTCAACTGGAGTTGGGCGGCTCGGCGGACCGAACCTTGTGCGGCAGCCTGTTGCCGGCGCAACCGCGCTGGTCGAGCGTCGACCGTAGAGTGTTCCAGGACCAGCGTCTGTGCTCGCTGTGCCGCGCCATTCTGGAATCGCAAAAACGTGGCACCTCGCCGATCTGGCCCGAGTTGCGGTTCGAGCTTTAGGTCCCTGTGGCGAGGGGGCTTGCCTGTGGCGAGGGAGCTTGCTCCCGTTGGACTGCGAAGCAGGCCTAAATTCCGATCACCGGGGTTTTACAGTAAAAACGCATTTACCGGTTTCACGACGGCTACGCCGCCGAGCGGGAGCAAGCTCCCTCGCCACAGATAAGCTCTCCACAGGCAACCCCTCCCCACAGGCAAACCCCTCACCGCCGATCCCCCCAACCACAGGTCTTTACGTCTCCCCGAAATAACGGGCGGCGGTGTACAATCCCGTTTTTATACCCTTGTCGATCATGCGAAGGATTTTCCGGATGTTGCCGCGCTTTCCCGCCGTCACCCGCTGCCTGTCTCTTGCCGCCCTCTGTGTCGCGGGTCCGGTAGCAGCATTGGAGCTACCCCTGCCACCCCCTGGTGAAGACATCATCGGCCAGGTGCAAGTGATCAAGGCCAAGTACGAAGACACCTTCGCCGACCTTGGCACCACCTACGATCTGGGCTATTCGGAAATGGTCGCGGCCAACCCTGGTGTTGATCCATGGTTGCCGGGCGCAGGTACCGAAATCGTGCTGCCGACACGCTTCATCTTGCCGCCGGGCCCGCGCGAAGGCATCGTCATTAACCTGGCTGAGTACCGTCTTTACTATTTCCCGAAAGGCCGGAACGTGGTGTACACCTTCCCGCTGGGTATCGGTCGTGAAGGCTGGGGCTCGCCGATTGCCCACACCAGCATCGTCGCCAAGACGCCGAACCCGACCTGGACGCCTCCAGCGTCGATCAAGGCAGAGCACGCCGCTGATGGTGATCCATTGCCGAATGTGGTGCCGGCCGGCCCGGACAACCCGCTGGGGCCGTTCAAGTTCACACTGGGCACTCCGGGCTACCTGATCCACGGCTCGAACAAGAAGTTCGGTATCGGCATGCGCACCAGCCACGGTTGCTTCCGCATGTTCAACAACAATGTGCTGGAAATGGCTGGCATGGTGCCAGTAGGGACGTCGGTGCGCATCCTCAACGACCCGTACAAGTTCGGCCTCAGTGGCGGCAAGGTTTATCTGGAAGCGCACACGCCGCTGGACGACAAGGGCAACCCTTCGGTAGTCGACAAGCACACCGCAGTGATCAATGCGATGCTCAAGCGTGAGGACATCACCAACAACTTGCGCATGAACTGGGATGTTGTGCGTGACGTGGTTGCCGCTGAAGATGGCCTGCCGGTGGAAATCGCCGTGCCGAATTCGTCGGCACCCATGGTATCGAGTGCGCCGATCGACCTGCAGCAGTAACGCGTTAAAGCAACCCGCCGACGCAGGCCGCGTCGGCGGGTTTTTTATGGCCTGCAGAAACGGCGGGCAATAAAAAAGCCGACCCAAAAAATGGGTCGGCTTGATAACAATCCCGAAGGATTATTACTTGCGGCTAGCTTTTTCCAGCATGCGCAGAGCACGCTCGTTAGCTTCGTCAGCAGTCTGTTGTGCTTTTTGAGCAGCAGCCAGAGCTTCATCAGCTTTACGGTAAGCTTCGTCTGCACGAGCCTGGGAGCGAGCTGCTGCGTCTTCAGTAGCAGTCAGACGTGCTTCGGTTTCTTTCGATACGCTGCTGCAACCGGTAGCCAGAACTGCGGCCAGAGCCAGAGCAGAGAATTTCAGAACGTTGTTCATCGTGTTCCCCTTCAAGGACTTTCTATTAAGTAGCTGTCTCCTCAGATTGAGGAAATAGCCGGCGTACATACTACCCATTACTTGTAGTAAGTAAACTGACGTAGAGCAAGAAGCAAAAAAAATTGTAGGCGTTGATTCTTTTTCGAGCAACTTTTAACTGCATTGTATAAAAAATATCCAGCTGCGAGGCCCGAACTGAGCGAGCCGCCGAGGAAAAGTTCCCGGTGTCGGCAGCTGTTTTTCAGTCTCGACTAAAGTCTGTCTAGATGGAATCGCCTGCACTTTTGTTCGGATTTTGCGCGGCGGCTCTCATATCTTTATCCATGTTGAGGTGACTTAAACAAAGGGCGCTCGTCTTAAGTCTCAATATCCGGCAATGTTCAGGCTCGGACTCGGGAAGATTCCGGTCGAGCCGCCCCTGCATTACCCCAGGCAACACCCGCCTGCCAGCATGACGAGCGTCCCTTGAGCATTTCTGCCAATGGTGCCTACTATTTGATACGTGCTCGGTTGCGCGAGATTGGTGTTGCTCTCTCGGTGTCCATTCAGGCACGGGGTGGCGTAGATGTTCCTTCGCCGGAAAAACATCGGTAAGGTAGGGGTCAGAATTAAAGACCCGCGAGGAGTAGTGATGAGCGAGGCGTTGTCCATCCACCATGACCAGGCTGGTCATCAGTTCGAGACCACTGTGGACGGTTATCGTGCCTACCTGACCTATATGGATCTGGGAAAACAGACCCTGGATATTTATCGTACCTTTGTGCCCAACGCGCTGCGTGGTCGCGGCATCGCGGCGGCGTTGACCGAGCAGGCACTGCAATACGCCGAGGAAATGGGCTACACGGTCATTCCATCGTGCTCCTATGTGGAGCGCTACATGGAACGCCACCAGCGGCATGCCGCCAAGCTGTGAACAAAGCGAACCCATAAAAAAACGCCAGGTTTAAACCTGGCGTTTTTTTATGCGTGAAGCGAAACGGCGATTAGCTGCGATCGCGTTTCGGCAGTACATCCTTGAGCTTGGCGTGCATGCTGCGCAAGGTGTTTTCGGTGGCGGTCCAATCGATGCAGGCATCGGTGATCGACACGCCATATTGCAGGTCGGCGAGGTCTTTCGGGATCGCCTGGCAGCCCCAGTTCAGGTGACTTTCGACCATCAGGCCGATGATCGACTGGTTGCCTTCGAGGATCTGGTTGGCAACGTTCTCCATCACCAGAGGTTGCAGGGCCGGGTCCTTGTTGGAGTTGGCGTGGCTGCAATCGACCATGATGTTCGGCTTGATTTTCGCCTTGTTCAGCGCTTGCTCACAGAGCGCGACGCTGACCGAATCGTAGTTTGGTTTGCCGTTACCGCCGCGCAACACCACGTGGCCGTAGGCGTTGCCCTTGGTGGTGACGATCGACACGCCACCTTCCTGGTTGATGCCCAGGAAGCGGTGCGGGCTGGAGACCGATTGCAGGGCGTTGATGGCCACCGTCAGGCCGCCATCGGTGCCGTTCTTGAAGCCGACGGCCGAGGACAGGCCGGAAGCCATTTCACGGTGAGTCTGGGATTCAGTGGTGCGTGCGCCGATCGCCGACCAGCTGATCAGGTCCTGCAAGTATTGCGGGGAGATCGGGTCGAGGGCTTCGGTCGCGGTCGGCAGGCCCATCTCGGCCAGGTCCAGCAGCAACTGACGACCGATGTGCAAGCCATCCTGAATCTTGAACGAGTCGTCCAGGTACGGGTCGTTGATCAAGCCTTTCCAGCCGACGGTGGTGCGTGGCTTCTCGAAATACACGCGCATGACCAGATACAGGGTATCGGACACTTCCGCCGCGAGCACTTTCAGGCGCTCGGCATATTCGTGGGCAGCCTTGATGTCATGGATCGAGCATGGCCCGATCACGACGAACAGGCGGTGGTCGGTGCCATCAAGAATGTTGCGAATGACTTCGCGGCCCTTGGTGACGGTGCGCAGGGCCGCATCGCTCAGAGGGATATCACGCTTGAGCTGATCGGGAGTGATCAGTGTCTCGTTGGAAGCGACGTTAAGGTCGTTGATCGGTAAATCAGCCATCGTTTACTCGTCAGGTCACGGGTGCCGGCCGCCAGCGAACCCGCGCGGCGGAGCACAGCAAATTAAGCGCGTCGGGGGACCTGAACCTTAGCGCGTTACACCGTGGCTCGACAATGGGCAGACACCGGTTTAGGGGGCATTGGCTATGCAAATGCCTTGCGAACGGTATCGTGGGAGAACTCGTCGGCGTGCTGCTGGACCCATTCGAGAGCGAGGGCCTGAATATCCTGCAGGTCGTCATGCGCGTCATGCTGGCGGCGGTAACGTTCGATCTGACACACCTGCTCGCCCATCCTGGCGCTGAACAGCATCTGTTCGTCAACAAAGGCGATGCCGACCAGATAGCCGCGCTTGCGTCGCAGGCACCACGCCACATAACCCAGAAAACGCAAGTCCGGGTTCAGGGTCGGCATGCGTACTTCCAGCGCCGTACCGTGGCGCCACGCGCGGTGGTAATTGCAAGCCATGCCACCGAGGCTGATAGTGTGCAGCTGTTGTCGCGAAATACACTCATGTTGGAACAATGTTAATTCGACGGGTACATCATCAGGATGAGGAAGATAACGTCTCATGAACACGGACTCCCTGTGTCGGCCATCTGACATCGTTCCTCCCAGTATAGTGGTCGAATCGGAACTGACCGATTTCGACGCCGACCAACGGTTGCTGGCGATGAACGGCATTTCCCTGGTGATTTTTACCAGCGTCGGCTGCGCCAGTTGCCGTTTTGCCCGTGAGCAACTGCCCAGGTTCGATCTGGCGGTCGATCGACTGTGCTGGATCGATGCCGGAAACAATGGCGGGGTGGTCGAGCGTTATCGGGTCTTTCATTTGCCGGCGCTGTTTGTGGTGCGCGACGGTGAGTTCTTCGGGGCGCTACAGTCGCGTCTGACCCGCACGGCGCTCAACGAGGCCGTGAGTCAGGCGCTGAGTCGACAAGCAGAGGAGTTGCCATGACAGACACAGTGGTCAAGCCGAGAATCGGCATCATAGGGACCGGCGCAATCGGTGGTTTCTACGGGCTGATGCTGGCGCGTGCCGGTTTCGATGTGCATTTCCTGTTGCGCAGTGAGTTTTCGGCGGTGGCCGAACGCGGTTTGCATCTCGACCATGCGTCGTTGGGCCCGCTGGTCTTGAATCCGGTTCAGGCGTATTCGTCGGCCGCAGACATGCCTCCCTGCGACTGGTTATTGGTAGGCGCCAAGACCACCAGTAACGCGGACCTGGCACCGGCCATTATTCAAGCCGCGGCACCCGATGCCAAAGTGCTGTTGCTGCAAAATGGCCTGGACGTTGAAGACGGTTTGCGCGAGTTGCTCCCCGATTCGCTGAACCTGCTCGGCGGGCTCTGTCTGATCTGCGTCCATCGCGCCGGCCCAGGGGTCATTACCCATCAGGCGCTCGGGGCCGTGAACGTCGGCTATCACAGCGGCCCCGCCGCCGATGAACAGACGCGCATGAATATCGTCGAGGAGGGCGCCGGGCTGTTTCGCAGTGCGGGCATCGACTCCTCGGCCATGCCGAACCTGCATCAGGCGCGTTGGCAGAAACTGGTTTGGAATATCCCCTACAACGGACTGTCGGTTCTGCTGGGAGCCAGCACTACGCCATTGATGACGGATGCCGACAGCCGCGCGCTGATTCAGGCCTTGATGGCCGAGGTGGTTCAGGGGGCCAAGGCCTGTGGTCACGACATGCCGCCGGGTTACGCCGATTATCTGTTCATGATGACCGAGAAAATGCCCGACTATTGGCCGAGCATGTACCACGACTTCCTGCACAAGCGACCGCTGGAACTGGACGCGATCTACACTCGACCCCTGGCAGCGGCGCAGGCGGCGGGATGTGAAATGCCACGAATAGAAGCCTTGTATCGCAGCTTGAGTTTTATCGACCGACGTAATCACTGAGTCGGTCAAAGGAGAGGGAAGGGCATGGCAAATGGCATAGACGACAAACTGGTGCTGGCGATTTCTTCGCGAGCGCTGTTCGACTTGAGTGAAAGCCACAAGGTTTATCTGTCGAGTGGTGTCGAGGCCTATCGGCAATACCAGATCGAACACGAAGACGAAATTCTTGAACCCGGCGATGCGTTCCCGTTAGTCGAAAAACTCCTGAACCTGAACGCCAGTCTCGGCCGTGCCCGGGTCGAGGTGATCCTGGTGTCGCGCAACAGCGCCGACACCGGCCTGCGGGTTTTTAACTCGATTCATCACTATGGCCTGGCGATCTCGCGTGCGGCATTTGTCGGCGGACGCAGCCCTTATCCGTACCTCAAGGCCTTTGGCTGCGACCTGTTTCTTTCGACCCATTCCGACGATGTGCGCAGTGCGCTGGATGCGGGTTTCGCCGCAGCGACTATTCTGTCGGGCGGTGCCAGTCGCGCCGCCAGTGATGAATTGCGCATTGCTTTCGACGGTGACGCGGTGCTGTTTTCCGATGAGTCGGAGCGGGTCTATCAGTCGGGAGGTCTGGCGGCGTTTCAGGCCAGCGAACGCGAGTCAGCCCGCGAACCTCTGCGTGGCGGACCGTTCAAAGGCTTCCTCGCAGCGCTCAATCTTTTGCAGCGCGAGTTCCCCGATGATGCCTGTCCGATTCGCACCGCGCTGGTGACCGCGCGCTCGGCGCCGGCTCATGAACGGGTGATCCGCACCTTGCGCGAATGGGACATCCGTCTGGACGAATCGCTGTTCCTTGGGGGGCTGACCAAATCGGCTTTTCTCGAAGCCTTTGCCGCCGACGTATTTTTCGACGATCAGGCCGGCCATTGCGAGCTCGCCCGCGAAGTGGTCGCCACCGGTCATGTGCCGCATGGCATCAGTAACGAGCCGTCGATTTAAAGCGCTGCGGTTCGATGCGCGGAGCCGAACGCCGCACTCGCCACGGCACTGCTAAGCTGAATCAATCTCCGCCATGTTGGCATTAAAGGAGGTCACTATGATTCATTCGATGCTGTATGCCACCGACCTCGGTCTGTATGCACCTTTTGTGATGCAGCATGCGTTGGCACTGGCTCGAACATTCAATGCCGATTTGTATGTGGTGCACGCGGTTGAGCCGATGGGGTTGTTCGCCGAATCGGTGCTTCAGAGTTACCTCGATGAGCAGGCCTTGAACGAGTTTCACAGTCAGGGTCTGAATACGGTAATTGCCAATATCGAGCAGCGGGTGCTCGACAGCTTTCGCGAAGAACTGGGGGATGAGGGGGAGCAGGATTTGCAACGGATTCGGGCAGTGCGGGTGCTGCAGGGCGATCCGTCGCAGGTGATTCTCGACCAGGCGCAGAAACTCTCCGTCGATTTGCTGATCGTAGGGAGTCACAGTCATGGCGCTGGCGCGGAAACGCCATTGGGCCGAACAGCTGCGCGCGTGTTGCAACTGTCCAGGGTGCCGGTCTATCTGGTGCCGCTGATGGAGCGTCGGCGCAAAGGGGATCGCTAGGACACGAATAATGGCATTTTGATAAAAAAGTTCTAGATTTATTAATCAAACCATTAATATAGTTATATATCGTCGCTGATGCCCGTGGCGTCTACCTGCTTTGAGGGATTCATATGAAGCTTCAACAATTGCGCTACATCTGGGAAGTGGCGCACCACGACCTCAACGTTTCAGCTACAGCCCAAAGCCTCTACACCTCGCAACCGGGCATCAGCAAACAGATCCGTCTGCTGGAAGACGAATTGGGGGTCGAGGTTTTCGCCCGCAGCGGCAAGCACTTGACCCGGGTTACCCCGGCCGGCGAGCGCATCATCACCACCGCTGGTGAGATCCTGCGCAAAGTTGAAAGCATCAAGCAGATCGCCCAGGAATTCTCCAATGAGAAAAAGGGCACCCTGTCGATCGCCACCACGCACACCCAGGCGCGTTACGCGTTGCCACCAGTGATCAGCAATTTCATCAAGCAATACCCGGACGTTGCCCTGCACATGCACCAGGGTTCGCCGATGCAGATCGCCGAGATGGCCGCTGACGGCACCGTCGATTTCGCCATCGCCACCGAAGCGCTGGAGCTGTTCGGTGACCTGGTGATGATGCCGTGCTACCGCTGGAACCGCTGCGTGGTCGTGCCTCAGGGTCACCCGCTGACCAAGCTGTCGAAGCTGACCCTCGAAGCCCTGGCCGAATACCCGATCGTGACCTACGTGTTCGGTTTCACCGGCCGTTCGAAACTCGACGAAGCCTTCAGCCATCGTGGCCTGACACCGAAAGTGGTGTTCACCGCGGCCGACGCGGACGTGATCAAGACTTACGTCCGTCTGGGCCTGGGCGTAGGGATCGTGGCGAAAATGGCGGTCGACACCAAGCTTGATAGCGACCTGGTGGTGCTCGATGCCAGCGAGTTGTTCGAATCCAGCATTACCAAAATCGGTTTCCGTCGCGGCACGTTCCTGCGTGGTTTCATGTGCGACTTCATCGAGAAATTCGCTCCGCACCTGACCCGCGAAGTCATGGCCAAGGCCATTCAGTGCCACAACAAACAGGAACTGGAAGAGCTGTTCGACGGCGTCGAACTGCCGGTGCATTAATCGTCAATCTTCTTGCCTAGACCACCTCGGTAACAGAAAACTGTTGCCGAGCGCCCGCCACCAGAATCTCCACTTCATCCCCTTCGAACTTGCCCAGCAGGCTTTTGCCCAGCGGCGAACGGGGGGTGATGACGGTAATCAGTTGTCCCACCAGATCAACCTTCATCCCGGCCGCGTCAGGGGCCAGGAACAGCCATTGCTCGCGACCCTTTTCGTCTTCCAGACCGAGCAGTGCACCGACTTCGATACCGCGCTGATCGTCATAAGGCCGCAGAGTCAGGTTCTGGCAAAGGGTCAATGACTGCCTGATTTCTTCCACTCGTCTGGCCTGTCCGGCCGCCAGATAAGACGCCTCCAGCCCCAACGTGTCGTACTTGTTTTCGGCTATGTTTTCTTCGTGGGTCGCGGTTTCGTAAGCGGTTTGCGCGGCACGCTCGGCGATGTCGAGATCGATCCGCAGCTTGTCGATAATCAGTTGGTGGACGGTCGGCTTGTGCATAGAGAGCTTCATGATCAATCGCAGAACTGAAGGACGTTGGCGCGGCTTTTTTCGCTCGGCGCAGTTTGATTCTGCTGCAGCCAGAACTGGCATTTGGGATTGGACAGATTGTGTTTGCTGCTTCTGGCCTGTTCCACCATTTGCTGCTGTTCATTCCTGCGCAGGTGGTCCTCGTACTGTTCGAACATCGGGTTCTGCGGGGCCGGTTGCTCAATCACCGGTGGCTTGGCCAGTTGTTCCACCGCCTGGGCCAAGGGCGCCAATTGCTCGTTGAACAACAGGCGCCAGGCGAGCCAGCAAGTCAGTGCGATCGCGATGAATCCCAGCCACAAACCGAGGGCAATGCTGCCGGTCAGTTGCAGCGCATTAAACTGAATCGGCAAGGGACGGCGCGGGTTGGGACGGTAGGGCATTACTGCCTCCTGGCGGGTAGTCGCGGGCAAGTGGCGATTGTCGCATGAAGATTAATCGCCGTCGGCTCTTCTGCACGGGGTAATTTATGCGGACAATCGGCGCCTTTGCCAACGGGAGCCTGGAATGCCTGAAATGAAAACCCGCTGGGATATTTTTTGCACCGTAGTCGACAACTTCGGCGACATCGGTGTGACCTGGCGCCTGGCCCGACAACTGGTGGCCGAACATGCCGTGACGGTGCGCTTGTGGGTCGACGACCTGCGGGCCTTCGAGCGTTTGTGTCCGCAAATCGATATCAACGCTGCGCAGCAGTGGCAACAGGGCGTCGAGGTGCGACAGTGGTCGGCCGACTGGCAGCCCACCGAAGCCGCTGATGTCGTCATCGCCGCATTCGCCTGCCAGTTGCCGAGTGCTTATATGGAGGCCATGGCTGCACGGGAAAAACCGCCGCTGTGGATGAACCTCGATTATCTGAGTGCCGAAGACTGGGTCGTTGGCTGTCACGGCTTGCCATCGGTGAAGTACAAGAATGTGCAGAAGTTCTTTTTCTTCCCGGGCTTTCGCAAGGGCACCGGTGGCTTGCTACGCGAAAGCGGATTGCTGGAGCGGCGTCGGCAATTTCAGCAAAGTCCGCAAGCTCAGCGGGAATTCCTGCAAGGCTTGGGAGTTGATCGCGCGCCGAATGCACAGCTGATCTCGCTGTTCGCCTACGAAAATACCGGGCTGGCCAGTTGGCTCGACACGATGGTGGCCGATTCGACGCCGACTCATTTGCTGGTACCCGAAGGCCGTATTCTCGGCGATGTCGAACGTTGGCTCGGGGTGGATGGGCTGAAGGCCGGGGCGGTGTATGTGCGCGATGCCTTGACCGTGCAAGTGCTGCCATTCGTCCGACAGGATCAATATGACCTGCTGCTGTGGAGCTGCGATTTCAACGCCGTACGCGGCGAAGACTCCTTTGTCCGCGCCCAATGGGCTGGCCGTCCGCTGCTCTGGCACATCTATCGGCAGGACGAAGACATCCATCTGGACAAGCTCGATGCTTTCCTGACCCTGTACACCCAAGGCCTGTCCGAGCCTGCCCGCGAGGCGATCAGCGGTCTATGGCGGGCATGGAATGCAGGTGAGACAATGGCGGATCACTGGAAATCAACCCGCAAACACTGGCCTGAACTGGAAAAACATGCCGAGACATGGTGTCTGGAACAAGCCTTGCAGGCAGATCTTGCCGCAGCGCTGGTACAGTTTTACCTAAATTGGATATGATACGCGGCCTAGATTTTTGTAAATCCCATCCAAATTCGGATATTCGCAATGAAAACTGGTAAAGAACTGAAACCCGGTACCGTGATCCGTCTCGAAAACGATCCTTGGCTGGTTCAGAAAGCTGAATTCACCAAATCTGGTCGTAACAGCGCGATCATGAAGACCAAGCTGAAAAACCTGCTGACCGGTTACAAGACCGAGATCGTTTACAGCGCTGACGACAAACTGGACGACGTAATCCTCGACCGCAAAGAAGCGACCCTGTCCTTCATCAGCGGCGACACCTACACGTTCATGGACACCACTGACTACACCATGTACGAGCTGAACGCTGAAGACATCGAAGCCGTTCTGCCTTTCGTTGAAGAAGGCATGACCGATGTTTGCGAAGCGATCTTCTTCGAAGAGCGTCTGGTTTCCGTAGAACTGCCGACCACTATCGTGCGCGTAGTTGACTACACCGAAGGTTCGGCTCGCGGCGACACTTCCGGCAAGGTGATGAAGCCTGCCAAGCTGAGCAACGGTACTGAACTGCAAGTTGCTGACTTCATCGAAATCGGTGACAAGATCGAGATCGACACCCGCGAAGGCGGTTCCTACAAAGGCCGTGCTAAATAAGCACAGCTTGAGGAATGAAAAAGCCCGACCATTGAGTCGGGCTTTTTTGTGCCTGTCAGAAAGATTCAAGCCAGTTGCATAAAACCCTGTGGGAGCGGCGTTATTTCTTCAGATGTTGCTTGAGTTCTTCGGATGCCTGCAGCATGGCCGAGCGCACCGCGGGCACCTGGCTCACTACGTTGAGCAAACCATAGTCGTGGATCATGCCGTTGTAGCGTACTGCCGTGACCGGTACGCCAGCCTCATCGAGTTTACGGGCATAGGCTTCACCCTCATCGCGCAGGACATCGGCGCCAGCCGTCTGCACCAGGGCGGGAGGCAAGCCCTTGAGTTGCTCGGTGGTCGCCCGCAGCGGTGAGGCGTAGATCTCGCTCCGCTGTTTGGCATCGGTGATGTAGTTGTCCCAGAACCACTTCATCATGTTTTTGGTGAGGAAGTGTCCCTCGGCGAACTGGTTGTAAGACGCCGTCTCGAAGCTGGCGTCAGTCACCGGCCACAACAACACCTGGAACCTGATCGCCGGTGTGCCTTTGACTTTGGCCATCAACGCAACCACGGCTGCCATGTTGCCACCGACGCTGTTGCCGGCCACGGCCAGACGTTTGCCGTCGACGTTGATCTCTTTGCCGTGCTCGGCCACCCACTTCGTCGCGGCGTACGCCTGGTTGATCGCCACCGGGTAATGCGCTTCTGGCGACGGGGTGTAATTGACGAACACTGCCGCCGCGCCCGAACCCGTTACCAAGTCGCGAACCAGTCGTTCGTGGGTCGGGAAATCCCCCAGCACCCAGCCACCGCCGTGAAAGAACATGAACACCGGCAGCTCGCCTTTGACCCCGGCCGGCCGAACGATGGTCAGGCTGATCGGTTGGCCGTCGACCTGGATGGTCTTCTCGCTGACATCGGCTTTGGGCAGTGTCAGTTTCACCCCTGCCTGCGCGCCCACCAACACCGCACGGGCTTCGGCAGGGGTGAGCTGTTCCATCGGTTTGCCGGTGCCGGCATTCAGTACATCGAGGAACGCCTGGGTGTTGTGTTCAACTCCGTTGCCTGCGAATGCGCTGTTAATGGACAGGGCGAGAAGAGTACCGGTCAAGACTTTGCTGACAGTGTTCATATTCATTTCCTGTTCGACCTTGAAGTCAGCGGTTAGACGGTAACGTGCAGGCGCACATCGACGTTGCCACGGGTGGCGTTGGAGTACGGGCAAACCTGGTGGGCAGCTTCGACCAGGCTTTGTGCATCGGCTTGCTCAAGACCCGGCAGGCTGATGTGCAGATCGATATCCAGACCGAAACCGCCAGGGATCTGGCCGATGCCGACATGGGCGGTAATCGATGCATCGTCCGGGATTTTGCGTTTGGTCTGGCTGGCGACGAATTTCAACGCGCCGATAAAGCAGGCGGAGTAGCCAGCTGCAAACAGTTGTTCAGGGTTGGTTGCCGCGCCGCCAGCACCACCGAGTTCTTTCGGGGTCGCGAGTTTGACGTCGAGGATGTTGTCACTGGAGATCGCACGACCGTCACGGCCGCCGGTGGAGGTTGCGATTGCGGTGTAGAGAGTTTGCATGGTGTGAGCCTCATTCGGATTTGGATGTTTTTGCGCTAAATGTTTGCGCGCTAAGTAAGTGCGAGGTGAATGTGGCTCGCAAGTATTTAGTGCGCAATATAAATTTTGAAGAAAATTTGGCCCGCACTGAACGCGCTCGACTAAAAGTGTTGAGTTAGAGCTGTCGAGGCGGGATTTTTGCGGGGGATTTTTTTTCGAGGACAGGGTGGGCGAAGCGGATTTTTGAGAGCGCTACAAAACAAATGTGGAGCGAGCCTGCTCGCGATAGCAGTGTGTCAGTCAACATCAATGCTGAATGTCACTCCGCTATCGCGAGCAGCCTCGCTCCCACAAGGGATTGGTGGTGTTTTGGAGGTCAGAGGCTGTCTTGCAGATGACTACGCAGCGCTTGAAGATCCGCTTGCAGCTTCTTCAACTGTTCCAGCGTTTGTCCGCTGGCGCCGAGGATGCACTGGGGAATGCCCCGTGCCTTGTCTCGCAGCGCACGGCCTTGCTCGGTCAGTTCGACAATCACCACTCGCTCGTCTTCACGGCTGCGGGTGCGGCTCAGCAGGCCTTCGGCTTCCAGACGCTTGAGCAGCGGGGTGAGGGAACCGGGATCGGTCAGCAGTCGGGTGCTGATTTCGCCGACCGTCAGCCCATCCTTTTCCCACAACACCATCATCGCCAGGTACTGCGGATAGGTCAGGCCCAGCGTTTGCAGCAGCGGCTTGTAGACCTTGGTCATTAGCAGCGAGGTGGAATGCAGGGCGAAGCAGACCTGATTGTCCAGCAGCAGGTCGTCGCAGTTGTCCGGGTTGTTGCGCTCGGTGTTCATTTCAAAGCCTTGATCAGTGATCGTCATGAATCTAGCGGGCGAATCTTTAATGCGCCAGATAATTCTGGACTAGTGGCGGTCCAGGTTGGTTTGCAGCGCCAGGTCCCACGGCGGGATGGGGCTGAAACGGGTCTTCAGGTATTCCAGCAACAAACGGCTGCGCGAACTGGGTTGCTGCTCCAGGCGCAACGCGTAAATGCCGGTGCTTTCCGGTTTTGGCAAACCATTCTCGCAAAACAGCGGCAGCAGTTCGCCGCGTAATAAGTATTCGCTGGCCAGCCAGGTCGGCAAGTGCGCGATGCCCAATCCGGCCAGTGCGCCGCACACCAGCGCCTCGGCATTGTTGGCGCTCATGCGGATTCGCGCTGGTCGGTGCAAGTGCATCTGCCCCTCCCGTTCGAAGCGCCAGGCGAACGGCGGAGCCAGGCCTTCCCAGTCGAGGCCATCATGGTCGACCAACTGCGCAGGGTCGGTCGGCACGCCACGGCGTTGCAGATAATCGGGGCTGGCGCAGGCGATGCGCACCATGCTCGCCAGCGGTGTCGCCACCAGCCGGGTGTCGGCCATCTGCCCTGCACGCAACACCAGATCGACCTTGCCCAGGTTCGAGCCCTGCATATCGACAAAGCTGTCGATCAGGTGCAACTGCACGTCGAGGCCGGGGTAAAGCGTCAGGAAATCGGCAATCACCGGCGCCAAGTGTCGGCGTCCGAACGCTGCCGGCGCATCCACCCGAATCAAGCCTTCCGGCGCACTGCTAAGAGACACCGCTTCCGCCCGGGCCAGGCGCAGTTCAGCGACGATCCGCCGCGCACGCTCGGCAAAAGCCAGACCGGCCGGGGTCGCGCGCACGGCATGGGTGCTGCGAATAAACAACTGGCTGCCGACCGCGCTTTCGAGGCTGTCGATGCGTCGCGCCACGGCCGAAGGCGTCAATGGATGACGGCGGGAGGCGGCGGAAAAACTGCCGCTTTCCAGCACATCGAGAAACAGGCCAAGTTGTTCGGTCAATTGGTTGGGGTTCATGGTTTCGTCGATGCTTGTGCGAAATTGGCACAGCCATTGTGCGTTGCTGTGCGTTTCCCCGCCAGCGCCGACTGCGTAGGATGAACAGCCTCACAAAAGGAAATTCGCCTGTGATTGAGTTCTTGATGTATCTGGTTTTTGGCGCGGCCCTGGGAACCCTCGGCGGTCTGTTCGGCATTGGGGGCGGATTGGTCGCGATCCCGCTGCTGGGCGTGTGGTTCGGTCTTGATCAGCAGATCGCCCAAGGCACGGCGCTGGTGATGGTGGTGCCGAACGTGATGCTGGCGCTGTGGCGCTATCACCAGCGCAATCGCATCGAATTGCGGCATGCGCTGCCACTGGCCTCGATGGGATTTTTCTTCGCCTGGATCGGTTCGATCTGGGCGGTGGGTATCGATGCGCAAACCATGCGCTTGGGCTTCGTCGCTTTTCTGATCGCGCTGTCGGCCTACAACCTGATGCGAATGTTCACCACCAATGCACCGGCCTCTTCGCAGATGCGCTATTCCTGGCCGTGGCTGGGTGTGCTCGGCGCGGCTTCCGGGACGATGGGCGGACTATTTGGAGTGGGCGGGGCGGTGGTCGCAACGCCGGTGTTGACCAGCCTGTTCGGTACCACTCAAGTGGTTGCTCAAGGGTTGGCGCTGGCGCTGGCGTTGCCGAGTACGGGCGTCACCCTGGCGACTTATGCGGTGCACCATCAAGTGCATTGGGCGATCGGTGTGCCGTTGGCGGTCGGTGGATTGATGAGCATCAGTTGGGGCGTGAGAATTGCCCACGCATTGCCGGAGCGGCTCCTGCGCGGGCTGTTCTGTGGTTTTCTGGTGGTCTGTGCGGTGATGCTCGCGTTTAAAGTTTGAAACCTTCGACGATGTGCTCGGCCAGGCATTCGGTGATAGGTGAAGGGTTGTTCAGGTTGCGGATCAGCATGATGCTGGCTTCCGGCAACAGCGGCAGGTCTTCGTTGGCGCCAAGGATGCGCATGTCCGGTGTGATCAGGCTTTCCAGCTGCGCGGTGATCGCCAGGCCCGCGCTGACCACGGCCATCAACGCCGACAGGCTGGAGCTGTTGTAGGCAATCCGGTAGTCGCGGCCCATGGCGTCCAGGGCATTGCACGCCCAGAGGCGGCAGAAGCAATCGCTGTTGAACATCGCCAGCGGCAGCGGCGTTTGTTCGTGGGCGCTGAAGCATTGGGCTTCGGCCCAGACAAAACGCTCCTTGCGCAACAACTGGCCGATCTCGTTACCCGGCTCACGGGTGACGATGGACAGGTCCAGGTCCTGGCGCTGCAACAGTTGCCGGGTCGATTCGCAATGAACCTCGATCTGGATCAATGGGTAGAACTGCGCAAAGCGCGACAGGATGCCCGGCAGAAAACGCATGACGTAATCATCAGGCGTGCCGATGCGCACCGTGCCGACCATGTGTGGCTCGCGCAGGGTATTGAAGACTTCGCTATGGAGTTTGAGGATGCGCCGCGCATAGCCCAGCAATACCTGGCCTTCGGCGGTCAGCTTGACCTGGCGCCCGTCGCGTTCGAACAGCTGGCGCTGCAACACGTCCTCTTCCAGGCGTTTCATCTGCATGCTCACCGCCGATTGAGTGCGGTTGACCATTTCACCGGCGCGGGTAAAACCGCCCTGATCGGCGATCGCGACGAAGGTGCGCAGTACATCGGTGTCGATACTGGGGTAAGCGGACATTCATCAATCTCCGAGATGTATATCATCAGAAACATTCGTTGGATTGATCTTATCGCTGGCGCGAGACTTGAGCCATCCCAAAAGGAGGGCAATACGATGAAAGGTCACAACGAGCATGTAACGGAACAAAAATTCTCAATCCACGCGGTATCCGAACTGCTGCACAAGTTTAGTCGCTGGTACGAACTTCACCGTGAACGTGAAATGTTGGCGGGCTTGAGCGACGAAGCACTGAAGGATATCGGCGTGAGCCGTGCGGATGTGGAGCATGAGACGGTAAGACCGTTCTGGGATGATCCGATGCATAAATGATGATGCCATCGCTACACAAACCGCTTACGGGTGAGGTAGGTTGCGAGCAGACAAGGAGATGCTCATGCCCGCCACACTGTCTTTTTCCCTCAAACAGGTTCGGCGTCTGGCGCTGGCTGCCCAAGGGTTCAACGGGCGCCAGCCGCCGGCGGCGATCAAACCGGTTCAGCTCAACCGGCTGATCGAGCGCCTGGGCATTCTGCAGATCGATTCGGTCAATGCGTTGGTGCGTTCGCACTACCTTCCCTTGTTTTCCCGTCTTGGCAATTACCCATCCGACTTGCTTGATCAGGCTGCCTGGAGTCAGGGCCGTCGACGCACGTTGTTCGAGTACTGGGGTCATGAAGCGTCTTTGTTGCCCTTGTCGATGTACCCCTTGATGCGCTGGCGTATGCAGCGCGCGACCCGCGGCGAAGACATCTATCAGCAACTGGCGCGCTTCGGTCATGAGCAGCAAGACACGATTCGCCGCGTGCTGGCGTCGGTACAGGAACTCGGTGCGCTGGGGGCCGGCAGCTTGTCGACCCGGCAGGAGCGGGCAGGACCGTGGTGGGACTGGAGCGCGGAAAAGCATGCGCTGGAATGGTTGTTCGCTGCCGGTGAAGTGACCGTGGCCGGTCGGCGCGGGTTCGAACGGCTTTATGATTTGCCGGAGCGGGTGATTCCTTCGGCGATTCTCCAGCAGCCCTTGCTTAGCGAAGCCGAGGCTCAGCGCGGTCTGCTGCTGCACGCCGCCACGGCTTTGGGCATCGGCACGGAAAAAGACCTGCGAGATTATTTTCGCTTGAGCCCTGCCGATAGCCGACCGCGTCTGGCGGAGCTGGTCGAGGCGGGTGATCTGCTGCTCTGTGAAGTTGAAGGCTGGCGGCAACCGGCCTATTGCCTGGCAGGGCCGAGAGTGCCGCGCAAGGTCGAGGCCAGTGCGCTGCTTTCACCGTTCGATTCGCTGATCTGGGAGCGCAGCCGCACCGAGCGATTGTTCGATTTCCGTTATCGGCTGGAGATTTATACACCGCAGCACAAGCGCGTCTACGGCTATTACGTATTGCCGTTTTTGCACAATGAGCGGATTGCTGCGCGGGTCGATTTGCGGGCCGAACGGGCGTTGAACCGGTTGGCGGTGCATGCCGTGCATGAGGAAGAGCCGGGGCTGGATGAGGCGGGGATGCTGGCGTTGGCGGTCAATCTGCGGCAGATGGCGGATTGGCTGGGGCTGGAGCAGATTCAGTTGAATTGCCCGCGGGCGAGTGCGGCAAGATTGCGGGTGGCATTGGCACAGATTGATGGTGATTGAACCGACGCCATCGCGGGCAAGCCCGCTCCCACAGGGTTAGCGCCAGACACATAATTTGTGAGCGACGCGGTCACTGTGGGAGCGGGCTTGCCCGCGATGGCGGCCTGTCAGGCAATAAAAAACTACTGACTCACCGCCGAACCTGCTTCAGGGTTTCGGCAATCAAAAACGCCAGTTCCAGCGACTGATCGGCATTCATCCGTGGGTCGCAGTGGGTGTGGTAACGGTCTGACAACCCATCCTCGGTAATCGGCCGCGCGCCGCCGATGCATTCGGTGACATTCTGCCCGGTCATTTCGATGTGGATGCCGCCGGCATAACTGCCTTCCGCCTCGTGAACCTGGAAGAACTGCTTCACCTCGCCAAGGATCTGCGCGAAGTCGCGGGTCTTGTAGCCGCTGCTGGCCTTGATGGTGTTGCCGTGCATTGGGTCGGAGCTCCAAAGCACCTGCTTGCCTTCACGCTGCACCGCGCGGATCAGCTGCGGCAGGTGATCGCCGACCTTGTTCGCGCCCATCCGCGCAATCAGGTTCAGGCGACCCGGGTCGTTGTCCGGGTTGAGCACATCGATCAGGCGAATCAGGTCTTCAGGGTTCATGCTCGGGCCGACCTTGACGCCGATCGGGTTGTGCACCCCGCGCAGGAATTCGATATGAGCGCCGTCCAGTTGACGGGTACGGTCGCCGATCCACAGCATGTGGGCCGAGCAGTCGTAGTAGTCGTTGGTCAGGCTGTCGCGACGCACGAAAGCTTCTTCGTAGTTCAGCAGCAACGCTTCATGGGCGGTGAAGAAACTGGTTTCACGCAGTTGCGGCGAGCTGTCCATGCCGCAGGCGCGCATGAAGGCCAGGGTTTCATCGATGCGATCGGCCAGATGGCTGTACTTCTCGGCCAGCGCCGAGTTGGCGATGAAGTCCAGGTTCCACTTGTGCACCTGATGCAGGTCGGCAAAACCGCCTTGGGCAAAGGCGCGCAGCAGGTTCAGGGTTGCAGTGGACTGGTGGTAAGACTGCAGCAGACGATCCGGGTCCGGTACGCGGCTTTTTTCGTCGAAACCGATGCCGTTGACGATATCGCCACGGTAGGCCGGCAGCGTTACGCCGTTGATGGTTTCATCGTTGGCCGAGCGAGGCTTGGCGAACTGGCCGGCCATGCGTCCGACTTTGACCACCGGGCAACCGGCGGCGAAGGTCATGACGATCGCCATTTGCAGCAACACTTTAAACGTGTCGCGAATTTTCGCGGCGGAGAATTCTGCAAAGCTTTCGGCGCAGTCGCCGCCCTGCAACAGAAACGCCCGGCCCTGAGTTACTTCGGCAAACTGACGGCGCAACTCCCGTGCTTCACCGGCAAACACCAGTGGCGGATAGCTCGCCAGGGTTTGCTCGACGTGCAGCAAATGCGCCGCGTCGGGGTATTGGGGTTGTTGCTGGATCGGCAGGGCGCGCCAGCTGTCAGGGCTCCAGGGTTGGCTCATTGCAGTCTCTAGTGTTTTCCGCTCGGACGGTTATGTTATCAGCAATTAGTGCGTGACCTGTTCCCGTCGCTTCGCGGACAATCGCGCCTTTGCCGCGCCACCCACGCGGTCTTATTGCACTGCTATTTATTACATTGCAGGCCCGGTGACATCAGGAGACGAAATGACTGAGGAGCGCGTCGAGCATCTGCTCGCCGAGGTACAGGATGAATTCGGCGTGATTCGCGTGCTGGAAGTGGCTGATTACCGTTTTCTGGAGTTCGGTGATGCCATCGAACAGAGCTGCGTGTTCACCGCTGACCCGAGCTGGCTCGAGTACGATTACACCCGGGCGATGTTGATTGGGGCGCTGTGCCACGAACAACCGGAAAGTGCGCTGTTCCTCGGGCTCGGCGCCGGCACTCTGACCCAGGCGTGCCTCAAGTTCCTGCCGCTGGAAGATGTCGAAGCCATCGAGCTGCGTCCCGACGTGCCGCGCCTGGCAATCGAATACCTCGGGCTCGATGATGATCCGCGGCTGTACATTCGCGTCGGCGATGCCCTGGAGTTGCTCGATACGGCTGAACCGGCCGATCTGATTTTCGTCGACCTCTATACCGATGTCGGGCCGGGTGTCGGGCATCTGGCCTGGAGTTTTCTGGAGAACTGTCAGAAACGGTTGAATCCGGGTGGCTGGCTGGTGATTAACCAGTGGGCCACCGACGATGGTCGACCGTTGGGGGCGGCGTTGTTGCGCGGCCTCTATCACCGGCATTACTGGGAGTTGCCGGTGAAGGAGGGCAACGTGATTCTGATCGTGCCGTCCGAGCTGGATCAGGAACTGGATCTGGATGGGCTGATCGCTCGCGCTGAAGGCCTGGCGCCGCGATTGGGGTATTCGTTGCAGTCGTTGATCAAGGCGATTCGGCCGGCGACGTGAAGCGGTGAGGTCATCTGTGGCGAGGGAGCTTGCTCCCGCTTGAGTGCGCAGCACTCACAAAATCTGCATTGATTGCCAAGATTTTTTGGGGCCGCTTCGCAGCCCAACGGGAGCAAGCTCCCTCGCCACAAAAGCCGACGTGTCAGCAGCCTTTGAAAACGCCCGGCCGCTTCTCGACCATCGACCGCACACCCTCCTTGGCATCCTCGCTATTGAGCAATGTCTTCACCAGCGCCGGCAAAGCCTGAGCTGCCGCCATTTCACCCTCATAGCGCGCCTGCCGGGCAGACATCAGCGTTGCCTGAACCCCCAGCGGTGCCTGCCGGGCGATTCGCTCAGCCAACTCGACCGCCCGCGGCAACAAGTCCTCGCTGGCCATGACCTCCTGCACCAACCCCAGATGCAAGGCGTCATGAGCGTCGAACTCATCGCCAGTAAGCAACCAGCGCATGGCATTGCCCCAGCCGGCAACTTGATGCAGGCGCAAGGTGGCGCCGCCGAACGGGAAGATCCCGCGCTGCACTTCCTTCTGCGCAAAACGGGTATTGCTGGCGCACAGGTTGATGTCGGCGGCCAGCATCAACTCGATGCCAACGGTCAGGCAGTAGCCTTGAGCCGCGACAATCACCGGTTTGCTGACCCTGGGGCCTGCGAGCACGCCCCAGGGGTCGCAGCCACCGGGCGGTGCCTGCCAGCCTTCGGCCAGGGCCGCGCCGGCGCTGACCAGATCCAGCCCGGCGGTGAAATGCTCACCATGACCGAACACCACCGCGACCCGCGCCTCGCTGTCGGCCTCGAACTCGCCATAGGCCAGACTGAGTTCATTGAGCAGGTCGAGGTCGAAGGCATTGCGTTTGGCCACCCGATCCAGGCCGATCATCAGGACATGACCGTGTCGTTCACGGGTTACACGACTGGGGCTGGGCTGATTCATGGAAGATTTCCTCGGGCGGGAAGGGGGGTGTCAGACCGAAGGTCTGCCTCACAAGAGTGAACCGTTTTAGCGCCATCGTCAGCAGGGCCGGGCCTTTGCAAAATAGACCGTCGCACGAATATCCGCAAAGCCCGTGACACAACGCTATGCGCCGGTTTTTTCCGATAAAAAAAGCTCCCTTTTCGGGCTAATTCCGGTATAGTGCGCGCCGGCCTTTAACCGGGCCGCGTTTAGGTAGCGCAATTCCCCGAAGCCAGCTTCGGCTGCACGTCCGCACAGCGGACTCTTCCTTGACGAATCTTTTTCATTCATTCGTTTTCGCAAATCCCCGCCGACAAAGCAGCCAGGGCGACTCTTGAGTCTTACACGGCATGCGCAGCTTTGGAGCATGGGTCTTTGCGGATGCACTTAGAGGCAGACCCATGACCCAGGAAACCGGCGGCTTCGCCGCTTTTAATCTTAATCCGAATATTCTTGCAGCCGTCATTGCGACCGGCTACGAAGAGCCTTCGGCTATTCAGCAGCAATCGATCCCGATCATCATGGCCGGCCACGACATGATTGGCCAAGCGCAAACCGGTACGGGTAAAACCGCCGCGTTCGCCCTGCCGATCCTGCACCGCATCGATCCTGCCAAGCGCGAGCCGCAAGCCCTGATCCTGGCGCCAACCCGTGAGTTGGCGCTGCAAGTAGCAACCGCTTTTGAAACCTACGCCAAGCAAATGCCGGGCGTTACCGTTGTGGCCGTTTACGGCGGCGCGCCTATGGGCCCACAACTGAAAGCAATCCGTAATGGCGCACAGATCGTTGTCGCCACGCCGGGCCGTCTGTGCGACCACCTGCGTCGTGACGAAAAAGTTCTGGCTACCGTGAACCACCTGGTTCTCGACGAAGCCGATGAAATGCTCAAACTGGGTTTCATGGACGACCTCGAAGTTATCTTCAAGGCCCTGCCAGCAACCCGTCAGACCGTATTGTTCTCGGCCACCCTGCCGCAGTCGATCCGTGCCATTGCCGAACGCCATCTGCGCGATCCGCAACACGTGAAGATCCAGACCAAGACTCAGACCGTTACCGCGATCGAACAGGCTCACCTGTTGGTTCACGCTGACCAGAAGACCTCGGCTGTATTGAGCCTGCTGGAAGTGGAAGATTTCGACGCCCTGATCATGTTCGTGCGTACCAAGCAAGCGACCCTGGACCTGGCCAGTGCCCTGGAAGCCAAAGGCTACAAAGCCGCTGCGCTGAACGGTGACATTGCTCAGAACCAGCGTGAGCGCGTGATCGAATCCCTCAAGGATGGCCGTCTGGACATCGTTGTGGCGACCGACGTTGCCGCTCGTGGTCTGGACGTTCCGCGCATCACTCACGTGTTCAACGTTGACATGCCGTACGATCCTGAGTCCTACGTTCACCGTATCGGCCGTACCGGCCGTGCCGGTCGCGAAGGTCGTGCACTGCTGCTGGTGACTCCTCGTGAGCGCCGCATGCTGCAAGTGATCGAGCGTGTAACCGGTCAGAAGGTTGCCGAAGTTCGTCTGCCGGACGCCCAGGCCGTTCTCGATGCCCGCATCAAGAAACTGACCAACAGCCTGTCGCCGCTGGTCGCTGATGCCGAATCGACTCACGGTGATCTGCTGGATCGCCTGACCGCCGACATCGGTTGCACCCCGCGTGCACTGGCCGCTGCTCTGCTGCGCAAGGCAACCAACGCTCAGGCGCTGACCCTGGCCGCAATCGAGAAAGAACGTCCACTGGTGCCGAACAACGCACCGCGTGGCGATCGTCCAGAGCGTTCCGGTGATCGTCCGGACCGTGGTGATCGCGAGCGTCGTGCTCCGGTTCCATTGGCCGAAGGTCGTGCTCGTTGCCGTACCGCGCTGGGTGCGCGTGATGGTATCGCTGCCAAGAACCTGCTGGGTGCCATCCTGAATGAAGGCGGTTTGGCGCGTGAAGCCATCGGCCGCATCCAGGTGCGTGACAGCTTCAGCCTCGTCGAGCTGCCGGAAGATGGTCTGGAGAAACTTCTGACCAAACTGAAGGACACTCGCGTTGCCGGTAAGCAGTTGAAGCTGCGTCGCTATCGCGAAGATTGATCCGCTCTTGAGCTGATTGATCGCACATAAAAAATCCCCGACTGGTTCGGGGATTTTTTTTTGCCTGTGTCAGCCAAAGCGATAAATATCCATCCCCAGCGCCCCCATGGTGAACCCCTGATGCGCAACGCTGAACTCACCCCCGGCCGCGCGGGCAAAGTACAGCGGCAGCAGATGCTCGTCACTCGGATGGTTACGCACAGCATTCGGAGCTTGCTGACGATAGTCGTGCAAGGCGGCTTCGTCGTTCGCTTCGAGTTTCTCGATCATCCAGTCGCGGAACGCCTTGGCCCAGGGTTCGACGCTTTCCGGGCCGGCATGCCAGTCCAGTTCGCGCAGGTTGTGGGTGATGCTGCCGGAACCGATTAGCAGCACGCCGTGCTCGCGCAGGCTGGCCAAGGCATGGCCGACGCGGGTTTGCAGGGCAGGGCCGCCACGGGTGGGTAGCGAGACCTGCACCACGGGGATATCCGCTTGCGGATACATCAACGACAAGGGCACCCAAACGCCATGGTCGAACAGCCGCTGGGAGTCGATGCGCGCCGGCAGGCCATCGGCCCTCAGCAGCTCGACCACCTCCGCTGCCAGTTGCGGATTGCCGGGGGCCGGGTATTGCACCTCAAACAAGGCCTGCGGAAAACCGCCAAAGTCGTGCCAGGTTTCAGGCTGAGGGTTGCCGCTGACCAGCAGTTCGCTGCTTTCCCAGTGCGCGGAAACCATCACGATGGCTTTAGGTTTTGGCAATGCCGCGGCCAGGCGCGCGAGAGCAGGTCCGCTGGCACCGGGTTCCAGGGCTAGCATCGGGGAGCCATGAGAGATATACAGGCTGGGGAACATGAATGAGCTCCTGAGAGTAAGATGGCACCATCTTCAGTCAGATCATTGATCTAAATCTAATATAAGTTTTAGGGTCTTTTGATCGAATTTTTCGGGGTTAATTATGCAGCCGGAGTTTTGGCACAAACGATGGGCGTCGAATCAGATCGGCTTTCATCTGCCGGAAGTGAATCCTTATCTGCAACGGTTCTGGCCAGCGTTGAGCCTGGAAGAGGGCGCTCGCGTGCTGGTGCCGCTGTGTGGGAAAAGTCTGGATCTGTTGTGGCTGGCGCACCAAGGTCATGAGGTCTTGGGGATTGAGCTGTCAGAAAAGGCCGTGGAGGATTTCTTCAGTGAGCATCAATTTGACCCGGACGTCAGTGAGCAGGGGCCGTTCAAGGTCTACCGCGCCGGTTCAATCGAGTTGTGGTGTGGCGATTTCTTTGAGCTGACGGCAGGCGATGTCGCCGATTGCAGTGGGCTGTACGACCGTGCGGCGTTGATTGCCCTGCCGCCGGCGATGCGTGAGCAATATGCGGCTCATTTGATTCGGATTCTGCCGAAGGATTCTTTAGGGCTTTTGATTACGCTGGATTACGACCAGGCGCAAATGGCCGGGCCGCCGTTTGCTGTGCTTGATGACGAAGTGCAACGGTTGTTCGGCGATGTGTGGGCGCTGAAGATTCTGGAAGACCAGGACGTTCTGGGCGAGAGCTGGAAGTTTCTCGAGGCCGGTGTGACGCGGCTTGAAGAGCGGGTTTATCGGGTTTCCAGTCGGTAAAAGCTGCTGATTGTGCTGGCCTCATCGCGGGCAAGCCCGCTCCCACAGGGGATGGTGGTGCATCGACAAACGCATATCCTTGTGGGAGCGGGCTTGCCCGCGATGAGGGCCTGAAGAGCACCGAATTAATCAAACAGACAAAAAAAGGCCCGCATTCACTGCGGGCCTTTCCTTTTAGTGCAGAGCCTGTCAGCCCCGACGGCGCAATGCGTCGATGCGCTCTTCCAGCGGCGGGTGGCTCATGAACATACGGGCGAACCCTTGTTTGAGGCCACCGTTGATGCCAAAGGCATTCAGGGTGTCCGGCATGTGCACCGGCAGCCCTTGTTCTGCACGCAGACGCTGCAGGGCACCGATCATTGCGCTGGTACCCGCCAGGCGCGCACCGGCATCATCGGCCCGGAATTCGCGCTTGCGCGAGAACCACATGACGATGGCGCTGGCCAGAATACCCAGAACCAGTTCGGCGAAGATGGTCGCTACGTAGTAGGCGATGCCTTGGCCTTCTTCGTTCTTGAAGATCACCTTGTCGACAAAGTTACCGATGATCCGGGCGAAGAACATCACGAAGGTGTTCACCACGCCCTGGATCAACGCCAAGGTGACCATGTCGCCATTGGCCACGTGGCCGATTTCGTGGGCCAGAACGGCTTTCACTTCATCCGGCGAGAAACGCTCGAGCAAGCCCTGGCTGACCGCGACCAGTGCGTCGTTCTTGTTCCAGCCGGTGGCGAAGGCGTTGGCTTCATAGGCCGGGAAAATCCCGACTTCGGGCATCTTGATCCCGGCTTCGCGGGACAGTTGCTCGACCGTTTGCAGCAGCCATTGCTCGTGCCGGGTGCGCGGCTGGCTGATGATCTGGGTGCTGGTACTCATTTTCGCCATCCACTTGGAGATGAACAGCGAGAACAGGGAACCGGCGAAACCAAAGACCGCACAGAAAATCAGCAGCTGATTGAGGTTGAGATCAACCCCGTTGGCCGCCATGAACCCGTTGAAGCCGAAAAGGCTCAGGGTGATGCTGGCAATCAGCACGACCGCCAGGTTAGTGGCCAAAAACAGCAAAATGCGCATCATGGTTGTAGAAATCTCCTCGTGCTAAAGATGTAGCGTACTGCGGGGTATATAAGGTGCTGCACCGGGCTATTCAACCGAGTGACTATTTCAAACTGTGTCCTACAGCAACAGTCTAGCGGCTTGAAAGGCATTTCCGACGTCGGCATGGGAAACGGTTGTCAGTCAATTAGCGTCGCAAGCCCCCGCCGTTGTTAGACGCGGGCATGAAACGTGTCGTCAGTCAGTGCTTGAAACAGCGATGCAGGGTAGGGTGCAAAGATATGTTGCAGAATTAATCACCGTGCGACTTTAGCCAGCGTCGCACGGTGACAGGCCACTTACTGGCGATAGGATTTGAGGAAGTTACCGATCCGGCCAATCGCCTGATCCAGATCGTCGAGCCGTGGCAGGGTGACCACGCGGAAGTGGTCCGGCCATGGCCAGTTGAAGGCCGTGCCTTGTACCACCAGCAGCTTCTCCGAGAGCAGCAGGTCGAGCACGAATTTCTCGTCGTTGTGGATCGGGCAGACTTTCGGGTCGATCCGCGGGAACGCATACAGCGCGCCCATCGGCTTGACGCAGCTCACGCCCGGAATGTCGTTCAGCAGTTCCCAGGTGCGATTGCGCTGTTCCAGCAAGCGCCCTTGTGGCAGTACCAGGTCGTTGATGCTCTGATAGCCGCCCAGCGCGGTCTGGATGGCGTGCTGGCTCGGCACGTTGGCGCACAGGCGCATGTTGGCCAATATGTCGATGCCTTCGATGTAGCTCTGGGCATGATGTTTCGGACCGGAAATAGCGACCCAGCCGGAACGGAAGCCAGCCACACGATAGGACTTGGACAGACCGTTGAAGGTCAGGCACAGCAAATCCGGCGCCAGCGAGGCGGTGCAGATGTGCACTGCGTCGTCGTACAGGATCTTGTCGTAGATCTCGTCGGAGAACACCACCAGATTGTGCTGACGGGCCAGTTCCAGCATGCCCAGCAGGACTTCTTTCGAGTACACCGAGCCGGTAGGGTTGTTCGGATTGATGATCACCAGAGCCTTGGTGTTCGGGGTGATCTTGGCCTTGATGTCCGCCAGATCTGGCCACCAGTTGGCCTGTTCATCGCACAAGTAATGCACCGCGTTGCCGCCCGCCAGGCTCACTGCGGCGGTCCACAGCGGATAGTCGGGAGCCGGCACCAGCACTTCGTCGCCGTTGTTGAGCAGGGCCTGCATCGACATCACGATCAGCTCGGAAACGCCGTTGCCCAGATAGATGTCCTCGATGCCGACGCCTTCCACCTGTTTTTGCTGGTAGTACTGCATCACAGCCTTGCGAGCGCTGAACAACCCCTTGGAGTCGCTGTAGCCCTGGGCGGTCGGCAGGTTGCGGATCACGTCCTGAAGGATTTCATCCGGCGCTTCGAAACCAAAGGGCGCCGGGTTGCCGATGTTCAGCTTGAGGATGCGATGGCCTTCCTCTTCCAGGCGTTTGGCGTGCTTGAGCACTGGGCCGCGAATGTCGTAGCAGACGTTGGCGAGCTTGTTCGATTTGCTGACCTGCATGGCGATGTGTTCCCGAAAATGAACGATCCAGGCGGCGTATGAACGACCGTACTGGGAATCCTGCGTATTCACACAGGCCTGACGCCTCGAATGGCGGCACTCATAATCCGTTTGAATGCGCGTGGTCTGGCTGCCAGACTGGCGTTTGACGAGGCGCAATCATACGTGCCGCCCGATCCGTGGAAAAGGTACAGATCGGGCTTTTTCAGCTGCTGAGGTGTAACAATGGAAAAGTTGGAAAAAACCCTGGAAGAATGGCATGCAATGCTCGACCCGGAGCAGTACAACGTTTGCCGCCTCAAGGGCACCGAACGGCCGTTCTCCGGTAAGTACAACGACAGCAAGGTCGACGGTGTCTACCACTGTATCTGCTGCAACTCGCCGCTGTTCGACTCAAAGACCAAGTTCGATTCCGGCTGCGGCTGGCCGAGCTTCTACGCGCCGATCGGCGACAGCGCGATGGTCGAGATCCGTGATGTCAGCCACGGCATGATCCGCACCGAAGTGGTCTGCGCCAAATGTGATGCTCACCTGGGGCATGTGTTCCCGGACGGTCCCCCGCCAACCGGTTTGCGTTATTGCATCAACTCGGTGTGCCTGGACCTCGTTCCCCGCGAATAATCTGCATCGTTGCGCAGGGGCGCGGATGTACCTTGCTTAACGTAGATGAGGAGTGCGTGCGGGCATCTATTGATTTATTAAATTGCGCACAATTCAATTGCTCGCTATGTTTGGTCTTTGTTCTTCCACTCGGAGTTCGTGCCATGAGCGACAACCTGCTGAGCATCCCTTGCACCACCATCAAGGGCGAGCAAAAGACCTTGGCCGATTTCGCCGGCAAAGCGGTTCTGGTGGTCAACACCGCCAGCAAATGCGGGTTCACCCCGCAGTACAAAGGCCTCGAAGAGCTGTGGCAGACGTACAAGGATCAAGGCCTGGTGGTGCTTGGCTTCCCCTGCAATCAGTTCGGCAAGCAAGAGCCGGGTAACGAGGGGGCGATTTCCGAATTCTGCGAGTTGAATTACGGGGTGAGCTTCCCGCTGTTCAAGAAGATCGAAGTGAATGGTGCCGACGCCCACCCCCTGTTCGTTCAGCTGAAAAAGCGCGCACCGGGCGTTTTGGGTTCCCAAGGCATCAAGTGGAACTTCACCAAGTTCCTGATCGGCAAGGACGGCCAGTTGGTCAAGCGCTTCGCTCCGGCGACTAAACCGCAGGACCTGAGCCTCGAGATCGAAGCCCTGCTCAAATGAACGCGTTGTCCGTTGATTCGCTGAAGCTCGACAGTCAACTCTGCTTCAAGCTGTACGCCGCGTCTCGGGCGGTGATCCGAGCCTACAAGCCGATGCTCGATCAGCTGGGCCTGACCTATCCGCAATACCTGGCGATGCTGGTGCTGTGGGAATGGCAGGAGGCGGCGCCGGAGCAGCCGACGGTCAAGGCCTTGGGTGAGCGTCTGGCGCTGGATTCCGGGACCTTGACGCCACTGCTCAAACGGCTTGAGCAACTGCGGCTGGTGCAGCGTCAGCGTTCGGCGCGCGATGAACGTGAGGTGCACTTGAGCCTGTCGCCCGCCGGCAAGGCCTTGCGCGATCAGGTCGGGCCGCTCAAGGCCCGGCTGTTGTGCGATAGCGGCGTCGATCTGGATCGCCTGAATGATCTGCGCGATGGCCTCGATCACCTGCTGGGGCAAATCAAAGCGCTGTCGTAGTGGGTATCCACAAGTCGAGCAGGGCGGCCAGTTCTTCCCGGCGGAAGGGTTTGGCCAGGTAGTCACTCATGCCCGCCGCACGGCAGCGTTCGCGTTCTTCGGACATGGCGTTGGCGGTCAGGGCGACGATGGGCAACTGTGGCCAGCGCCCGCTGCGACGAATCTGCCGACTGGCTTCATAGCCATCCATCACCGGCATGTTGCAGTCCATCAGCACCAGATCGAATTCGCTCTGCTCAAGTTGATCCAGCGCTTCACCGCCGTGGGCCGCGACGCTCACCTCGCAACCGAGTTTTCCGAGCATTCCCTTGGCCACCAACTGATTGACCGGGTTGTCCTCCACCAGCAGGATGCGTCCGCGTCGCTGGAGTGAGATGGCTTCGATCCGGGCGCCGTTGATCGTGGTGAGTTCCGGCTGCAAGATCCGCCGCAATGCCTGGTAAAGCGCATTGCGCGCCAGAGGCCTAGCCTGTTGCTGCAAGGGCGCCAGGGCGTTGGCTTGCTCGCCGGGCAGGAAACTGCCGTAAGCGGTCACCAGCAGAATCGGCGCGGTGAAGCCAGGACGCAGGCCAAACAGGCATTCGGGACAGTCGGTAATCAGCACATCCGGCTCCAGACCGATCAACCGGTCATCGATGGAACGCTGCTGATAGTCGAGCCCCCAGCCGGGCAGCAGACTGCTCAACAATTCCGCCAGACCGCTGCTGGCGGCGGTGATCGCGACGATGTTGCCCCGCAGCGCTGCCGGGGAAATGGCCCGGGTATGGCAGGGTAGGGGCAGATCGGCGCAGAACTGACTGCCGAATCCCGCTTCCGAGCTGATCGTCAAACGCCCCTGCATGGCTTCGCAGAGGCTATAAGTCAGCGCCAGACCCAACCCGGTCCCACCGAATTGCCGGGTAATACCGGCACCGGCCTGGGTGAATGGCTGGAAGATTTTGACCTGCGCATCCTGGGCGATGCCGATGCCAGTGTCGCAGACTTCGATCCGTACGCCGTCTTCGAACGTGGAAAGTCGCACATCGACCCGCCCGAAACGGGTGAACTTGAGGGCGTTGGACAACAGGTTGCTGACAATCTGCCGGACCCGGGTCGGATCGCCGAGCACCAGTGCGGGAAATTGCGGGTCGATCAGGCATGCCAACTCGACACTCGGCGCGGCGTTCTGGGACAGCAGGTTGGCGGTGTCTTCGATCAGCGAACCAAGGTCGAATGGAATGTGTTCGAGTTCGAGCTGGCCGGCATCGAACTTCGACAGGTCGAGAATATCGTTGAGCAGTTCCACCAGCACTTTTCCCGAGTCATGGGCGATGGACAGCTGTTGCTGCTGCTCGGCATTGAGCGGGCCGTCCAGCGAGAGCGCGATCATCCCCAGCAGACCGTTGAGGGGCGTGCGGATTTCATGACTCATGTTGGCCAGGAACACCGAGCGCGCTTCGGCCATGTCCAGGGCAGTGCTGCGGGCGACTTCCAGTTCCTCGTTGGATTGGCTGAGGCGGGTATTGATCGCCTTGAGTTCCGCGGTGCGGGCCGAGACGATGTTTTCCAGTTGCGAGAGGTAGTCGGTCAGGCGGTTTTCGGCGTTGCGCCGCTGCTGGATTTCGGTGGCAATGTTTTCGAACTGCTGATTGGCGACCTCGACCAAGACCCCGATTTCATCGTTTTCATGCCCTGTTGGACATTCCAGCAACGTCGGTTCCGCGCTGCGCGGATCACGGCCACTGAGTTCGCGGATGACCCGCACCAGCGGTTTGGTCAGCATCACGTAAAACAGCGCCAGCAGAATACCCGTGAGAATCAGGCTGCGCGCGAAGCCGTTGAGCAGGGTCACTTCGGCCCGACGCAGGAAACGACTGCCGAAGGTGTAGGTATCGACTTCCAGGTGCAAGGTCCCGAGGGATTCGTCCGGCAAGTGGTCCAGGTAAAGGCGGTCTGCGAATTGCCGGTTGGCGCCGAACAGGAAGTCGCTGATCATCCGGTCATTGTTTTCCAGGCCAGGACGTTTGACGTTGGCCAGCACGGTATTGTTGTTGTCGGTCAATTGCGCGCCGATGATTGCCGGGGAGCGCAGCAGACCCAGGGCCAGTTCCTGAGCGAGTTCGGCATCGATGTTGTAGGCGATGCGGGACGCAGGGTTATGGCTGATTTCCAGCAACGACAGTATTTCGCGGTTGATGGAGGCGTCTTCGCTGGCATAATCGATGCCTATTTGCAGCAGGCTGAGCAGCGTGCCCAGAATGAAGCCGGCCAGTACCGTAAGCCTGGCTTGTTTGTACGACAGCCGGTGGCTGAATTTGATATCCATGGGATGTTGAACCACTTCCGTTTCCCTTCGCTGCTCAAGCATAGTCGATCATCAATGGATACCGATGTTCTCGCAAAACACCTGTAGGGGGTGTAGATGCTGTGTTTCGTCGTTGTACCGCCATCATTACCGTGAACGTGCCCGAGGAGAAGACGTGGATTCCCGATTGAATGCTTTTCTTGAACGCGCCGATGCCGTTCTGGCCCGTATCGAGCCGCTGCTTCCCGCGCCTCGGCAAGCCATCGACTGGACGCACTGCCTGGCCGCACGCTGGCAGCGCGAGGGGCGCAGCGGTTTTTTGTTGCCGCTGCAAGTCAGCCTCGACACGCGTTTGTCCGACCTGATCGGCGTTGACCGGCAACTGGAGCAATTGGGCCGCAACACCCGACAGTTCCTCGACGGCATGCCGGCCAACCACGCCTTGCTCTGGGGCTCGCGTGGCACTGGTAAATCTTCGCTGGTGCGCGCCTTGCTGTCGGAACACGCCAAAAGCGGCCTGCGGCTGATCGAGATCGAACGCGATCACTTGGCGGACTTGCCGCGCGTGGTCGAGCAGATCGCCAAGTTGCCGCAGCGCTTTGTGCTGTTCTGCGATGACCTGTCGTTCGAATCGGGTGAGGGCGATTACCGCGTGCTCAAGAGCGTGCTCGATGGTTCGCTCGAACAGGCGCCAGACAACGTTCTGCTGTACGCCACTTCCAACCGCCGTCATCTGGTGCCGGAAAAGGAAAGCGATAACGAGAACTGGAAAAGGGTCGATGGCGAACTCCATCCCAGTGAGGCGGTGGAAGACAAGATCGCGCTGTCGGATCGTTTTGGTCTGTGGCTGTCGTTCTATCCATTTACTCAGGAACATTTCCTCAACGTCGTCGAACACTGGATCGGCCAATTGGCTGACAAGGCCGGCCTTGAGTGGCAGCGTGACGAAGCGCTGGACATCCTCGCAGTGCGCTGGGCCACGGGCCGGGGCAATCGCAACGGACGTTGCGCGTATCAATTTGCCCGCTATTGGGTCGGGCTGAAGCTGTTGGAGCACAGGGCATGATCGATTTACAAAAGAGCGGCCAGGGCCTGGAGGGCTACGGCATGCTATGGGCACAGCTGGAATCACTGCTGGCAGACGAGCGTGATTTTATCGCCAACGCCGCACAATTTTCGGCGTTTTTGTTCAACCAGCTCGATGACCTGAACTGGGCCGGTTTCTACCTTAATCGCAACGAAGAACTGGTGCTTGGCCCGTTTCAGGGGCAGATCGCCTGTGTACGAATTCCATTCGGTCGCGGTGTGTGCGGGGCGGCAGCGGCCACCTTGCAGACTCAACGGGTCGAAGATGTACATGCGTTCCCCGGGCACATCGCGTGCGACAGTGCCTCGAACAGCGAACTGGTAGTGCCGCTGGTCAAGGACGGTCGACTGATCGGTGTGCTGGACCTCGACAGCCCGAAACTCGCACGTTTTACCGCTGACGATCAGGCCGGTATCGAACAACTGGCGGCGATTTTCCTGCGTCTGACCGACTGCTGATCAGGCCATCAAGCCGGCCTTGATCAGCAGGCTTGACGGGTCGACCGCATCAATCTGTCGTGGGTCGAGAAAACGGTTGGCGTACTGCAAGTAGACTTCGTCGTTGATGAACAGCCCGAACAACTCAGCGTCAATGTGGGCGTCACGGCACATGGTGGCCATGATGCCCAGCGCTTCGTTCAAGGACTTGGCTTTCTTGTAGGGGCGATCGGCGGCGGTCAGCGCTTCGAAAATATCGGCTATCGCCATCATCCGCGCCGGCAAGCTCATGTCTTCGCGTTTCAACCGTTTGGGATAACCGGTGCCGTCCATTTTCTCGTGGTGGCCGCCGGCGATCTCCGCGATGTTATTGAGGTGGCCGGGGAAGGGCAGGTGATTGAGCATCAGAATCGTCTGCACCATGTGATGATTGATGATGTAACGCTCCTCGCGGGTCAGGGTGCCTCGGGTGATGCTCAGGTTGTAGAGCTCGCCCCGGTTGTACTTGTAGCGCGGCACGTCGAGCTTGAACCCCCACGGATTATCGGCCGGGATCAGTTCGCTGTCGGCGCGTTCGAGCAAGTGTTCGGGTTTATCCGCCAGCAGCGGCTCGCTGACCGGCAGGGTCGGCGTCGGGGTCCGGGCCTGGCGACGGTTCTCTTCCCACGAAACCCCCAGTCGATCATCCAGGGTTCGGGTCCAGGTGCGTTGGGCGATGGTGTTCAGGCGTTGCAGATCGGCCTCGGCCATGGCCTCGCTGCCGAGATTGCAGCGGGCGATGAACGCGAAATCATCATCCAGCGCCGCCAGGTTCGCATTGCGCAATTGCGCCAGATGCTGTTCGTCTCCTCCCTGGGCGATGGCCTGCCAATAGTTGATCCAGGCATCACGCTTGAGCACTTCGAAACGGGTGCGGATTTCGTGGATGCGGTCGTACAGGGTTTCAAGCTTCGTGGCTTTGTCGACCACGTATTCAGGCGTGGTGATCTTGCCGCAATCATGCAGCCAGGCGGCGATGTGCAGGGTTTCCCACTCATCTTCTGTGGGCTGATAGCTGCTGAAAGCCGGGTCCTGACTGGCTGCGGCCGCCTGCGCCAGCATCAGCGTCAGTACCGGCACCCGCTGGCAGTGCCCGCCGGTATAGGGACTCTTGGCATCGATCGCGCCAGCCAGCAGTTGAATAAAAGAGTCCAGCAACTGTTTCTGTTTGGCTTGCAGGCGCTGACTTTCGATACTCACTGCGGCGGCACCGGAAACCGCCTGGAGAAACGCGATGCGGTCCGGGCGAAGTTTTTCCAGGTCGTCCTGCGTGCCGCTGTCGGCCAGCAGCAGGATCAGCAGCCCGACTGTTTCGTTATGACGATTGTGCAGCCGGATACCGATCAGATGAACCCGTGGGCACTCCAGTGCTAGCAAAACCTTCTGCAAATCCCCCGCCTCTTCAAAACCCAGGCTGGTGACGACATTGTTGGTGCTCGACAATTTCTGCATCCATTGAGGGCTCTGCAGATCCTGAGGCGTGTGTCCTTGAATGGCGAATGACGGCAATGCCTGTGAGCCGCCATTGATGACTAGCGCATGAGGCTCCACGCGATCGTCATCACTTTCCCGCAGGTAGAGTAGACCGGCCTGGGCCTGGCCGATCTTCACGGTTTCAAACAGCACCCGTTGCAGCAGCGGGGCGAAACGGGTCTCGGCGCTCAGGCTGTCGGTGATCTGGAAAAAACTCGCCAAGGTGTCTTTCATGCGCGCCATCGACACGCTCAATTGGTCGACTTCAAGCACCGGCGAGCGACGGGAGGACGGAAAATTGAAATCGAAACTGCGAATTGCATCGGCTTCCTGCACGAGGGCGCGTAAGGGTTTGACCAGGATTCTCGAGGTCAGCCAACCCATCGGCAGGCACAACAGCAGCGTCGCCAGGGTAATCAACGCGCCTTGCCAGCGCATGCGGTAGGCATCGACGAGCAATTCGTCCTCCGGCACCAGTAGTGCCAGTTGCAGTCCCTGCGGGCCACCCTCCTGGATGCTGCTGCGCGCCACGATCCATTGACGACCTGCGGCGTTCAATCGATTGACCTCGGCGGGGCTGGTGAGCAGCGCCGCGAGTGTGGGGCTCAGGTCTGCGGCTTTGGTCAACCGCGCCGTCTGGTCGTCGACAATCAGTTTGCTACTGTCGGGGTAGGCGATGGCATTACCCTCGGCATCGAACAGCACAATTTCGGTACTGGGGGTCACCACATGTTCGGCCAGGGTCGCCGACAGTTCAGCCAGCGTAAGGTCGGCCCCGATCACCGCATGCTTGCCACTGCTCCGGGCCAGTGTGGTGCCGACATTGTGGGTGGAGAAAAAAAGGTAGGGCTCGGTGGTGATCTGATCACGGTTGCCGCGGGCGCTGGAGAACCAGGCGCGGGCACGAGGATCGTAGGTTTCGTCGGGGTTGTCCTGATGACTGATGAGGGCCAGGTTCTGATCGAAAAACAATGATTGGGAGCGGATCTGGCCGCTGCTTGAGTGTTCGATGCTCCATACCTGGTACGCCGCCGTGTCGGGTGCCTTGACCAGTGCTTTCAGGGCTCCGGTCGGCAAAGGACGAACCATGAAGAAGTCGCCATTGCTGTAACCCAGATATAACGAGGCCAGATCGGGGTTGTCCTTGAGTGATTGGCTGAAGGGCTTGAGCAACGCCAGGCGCTTTTCAAGGTCGGGCGCCTGGGTCGCCGGAATATCCGCCAGCAGGCTCAGCAGATGGCGAATCGGCTGATAGGTGCGATGCAGGTCCAGACGGACATCCTGCTCGATGCGGTTGAAGAGTTTTTCGCTGCTGGAAAGAATGATCTGGGTGGTTTGCCGATAGTTGAAAATGCCCAGTACCACCCCGGTCAGTAACAACAGGAAGGTGAACATCACGCTGATATGGATGTGCAGAGGGAACCGGCGTTGATCCGGGCGCAGTGGGCTGGGCATTGCAGCTTTCTCCATGATGATTAACACACTGCTCAGCCTCCAAGCATAGTTAATGCTCCTGCATTGTGCTTTTGTCATGGCGTGCCATCTGTTGTTGCAACGCCTGCTCGAGTTCGAGCATGGCGCGCTCCATGGATTTGCTGCAATCGGCCACTTCATCGTGGTGGAACCTGTTGTTGCAGGCCTGTTCAAGCGCCTCGCAGCTGTCGATCAGTCGGGAGGCCTGGACGATTCGGGCCGCGCCCTTGATTTTGTGGGCAATGTCGAGGAATGACTGCCGGTCCTTTGACTCGGATAACGCCAGCAGCGCTTTGCGGTCCAGGCGGTTGCTGTTCAGCAGTTCGGTCAACAATCGCTGGTTCAGTGTCGGGTTGCCACCGGTCAACAGGTGCAGCCCCTCCAGGCTGAAGGCCGGCTCGCGGACCCTCGGCGTGATGCCTTCGACCCATTGGCTCAAGGCCGTCAGGCTGAGGGGCTTGAACAGGCAATCGTCCATCCCGGCCAGTTTGCAGCGCTGTCTTTCCTCCGGCTGCGCGTTGGCGGTGAAACCCAAAACGGTACAGGGAGGGCGCTGCAGTTGCTGTTCATATTGGCGAATGGCACGGACCAGCTCATATCCATTCATGATCGGCATGTTGCAATCTGCAATCACCAAATCGAATGGCTGATTCTTCCATGCCTCGAACCCCTCCTCGCCATCCGCAGCGACGTTGAATCGATGCCCCAGAAACTCCAGTTGCTGGCACATGAGCAAGCGATTGGCCGGGTGATCGTCGACCACCAGCACGTTCAAGGGGGCCGCGCTCGGGTGGATTCGCGGCTCGGCAGGTTCCGGCATCCGTTCCGTTGGCAGGGTGGCCAGGCTCAGTGAAACCCGAACCTGTGTGCCGACTCCCGGCTGACTGTTCAGTTGCAGGCTGCCGCCCATCCTTTCGCATAGATTGCGGCTGATCACCAGGCCAAGCCCCGCGCCGCCTCTGGCTGACTGGCTGGAGTTATGGGCCTGGACGAAAGGCTCGAACAACCGCTGTTGATCCTGCTCGCTGATTCCTGCACCACTGTCTTCAACCAGCAATTGCAGGTCAACTCGCTCGGGCTCGTCGGTCGGCTGCAACTCTACGCTGATCCTGACTTGGCCCTGTTGCGTAAACTTGATGGCATTGCTGATCAGATTGGACAGCACCTGCTTGAAGCGCATCGGGTCCAACAGGACATCAGTCGTCGGTTTAGCAGGGCTGAACTCCAGTTGCAGCCCGAGATTTTTCTGCCGGGCCAGCCCGTCGAAAATCCGCACCACCGAGGCGACGGTTTCAGCCAGATTGACGCGCTCCGGGCTCAGGCTCAGACGCCCGGATTCGATACGCGCAATATCGAGAATGTCCCCGATCAGTTCCAGCAGGTCTTTCGCCGAGTGGTACGCGACGTCGATGGCTGGTCGATCCGGATGACGGTGATCGATACGCTTGAGTGTCAGTTCAAGCATGCCGATGATTGCATTCATGGGCGTGCGGATCTCATGGCTCATGGTCGCCAGAAAGGTGCTTTTAGCTCGGTTGGCTTCATCGGCGCGCTCTTTCGCTGCCCGCAACTCATCAAACAGTTGCCGCCGTTCGCTGATGTCAATCCAGCCGCCAATGATGCCTTGCACGTCACCGCTCGAGTCGCGATAGGGAAGAATCCAGTGATAGATCGTCAGCTTGCGGTCGTCGATGTGCAACGGACGGTCGAAAATCAGCGGCGTACCCTCGGCCATGACGCGCTGGTAGTCCGCCTGATATTCCCGTGCTTCGAAGGCGTTGCTGAAGCAGCCCTGCGTGACGCCTTTACCGATGATGTCTTCGCGTTTCGCGCAGAAGGTTTCCAGGTAACTGTCGTTGCAGCTTTGCTGCAACCCCTGGCGATCACGGACATAAATGGGATGAGGTGTGCCATTGACCAGTGATCGCATAAATTCCAGTTGATCGTTCAATGCGCGTTCGGCCGCCTGACGCTGTTTTATCTGACGTCTCATATAGGCGTTCCAGGCAACGGATATCAGCAGTAAAACACCAGCGCCTGTAACGATCTGATAGAACACTCGGTGATAGTTGCGCCAAGTATTCTGCGAGGGCGTCGAATAGCCACGCCAGCGGTTGTTAATGATGCCCAGTTTCTCCGGTGCAATGCTCAGCAGCGCCTTGTCGAGGATGGCATTCAATTCTTTGGCGTCGCGCCCGGTCGCCAGGGAAAACGCTGCCTGTCGGGTGCCGATGGTGGTGCTGATCTGAAGTGTCTGTTCGAAGATCCGCGATGAGATGAAGTAGTTGGCGATCACCAGTGAGTTCACCGCACCTTCTGCCTGGCCCCCGGCGAGCAACTCCACGGCGCTGAACGTGTCCGGAGTTTCAACCAGATTGATCCGCGGAAACTCGCTACGCAGGTAATCCACCAGTGGATTGCCTTGGGCGATGGCCAGGCGTTTGTCCTGCAATTGCGTGAGATTTGTCGGGCTGTCGGCCGCTTTGCGCGTCAGCAGCACAAAGGAGTTTTCCAGATAGGGGCGGCTGAAATTCAACGTCGTTTCACGTTGGATGCTGGGGAGCAGGGCGGCGATCAGGTCAGCCTGATGGTTAGCGATCTGCTCGATCATCTCGTCATCGCTTCGGCTGCGCTGGATTTCGAAACGCAAACCGGTGCGCAATCTGATTAGCTCGAGCAGATCAGCCGTGACACCTCGAAAGTTGCCGTCGCTGTCGAAAAACGACAACGGCGCAAACGCTTCATTAACCACGACACGCACAACCGGATGTTGTGCCAGCCAGCGTTCTTCACGGTGGCTGAGTTGCAGTTTGTGATCGGTGAGAAGAATGTCGCTGCCGGCACTCCAGCGTTTGGCAATGTTTTCTCGCTCGCTGGTGGGGATGGTCTTGAGTACCACGTTGATGATTGCGAGCAGATTCGGGTTGTCCTTCTGCACGGCAAAGCTGAAACCATGGGCTTCGTGTTTACCGAAGTTGGCCATGCGGATGTTGTTCAGATACCCCTTGTTGATCATGTAGTGGGTTGAAATGGTGTCGCCGAGAAAAACGTCGGCCTGGTCGAAGGCAACCGCATTGATCGCATTCTGGTAGGACGGATAGGAGGTAATGATGGCCTTCGGATACAGCGCCCTTACCTCATCCAGAGGCAGATAGTGATACACCATGCTGAGCCGCATGCCGGCAAGTCCATCGGTCAGCGATCTGGTTTCTCCTTCTCGTGTCACCAGTACGGGTTGATCCACCGCATAAGGCATGGATAAGGCAATGTCAGCGTTGTCGGCTTCGAACCCATTGGCGGTGCCGAGCATGTCGACCTGGCCTTTTTCCAGCGCCTCGATCGCGGCCCCCCGGGATGCGAAACGCTGCACCTTGATCGGCAACCCTATGGCCTTGCCGAGGATACCAGCGTAATCGGCGGTCAAACCTTCATAGTCGTGGCCGCTGAGGGTCAGGTCGAAAGGAGGATAATCCGGGGCCGATGTACCCAGGATCAATTCACGTTTGTCTTTAACCCATTGTCGTTGTGAGGTATCCAGTTGGACTTCCATGTGCCCGGCCGTCGAGCGACTGAGCAGGGAGTAATGCTCGCCGGCTGTCTTGGCCGCGAGTAATGAGGTGCTCAGGCATAAACCCGCGGCCATGAGTATTAGATGATCCTTCAAGCGGCTGGGCATCCTGTTTCTCACACTAACGCGTTACGTTTTGCCATATCGATGAGTTCAACCAGGGATTTGGCTTTGAGTTTCTGCATGAGTCTTTTTTTATAAGTACTGACCGTTTTGTTGCTGAGAAACATGCCCTTGGCAATTTCTTTGTTGGTGCGACCTTGGGCGAAAAGTTGTAATACCATCAGCTCTCGATCGTTGACAGATTTAAACAATTCCAGGTCGGACCAGCGCGCGTCGTCACGACGAACAGGGTTCAAGGCTTGACTGGGAAAGTAGTTGTAACCTGATAAGACCGCTTTGATCGCACTCATCAGTTCACTGAGGTCTTCCTGCTTGCAGACATAGCCCGATGCACCGGACTGCATGCAGCGAATACCAAAAAGTGTTGGGCACTGTGCAGTTAATACCAGTGTTTTTAAGGGTGTACTCATGGCGTTGAAACGGGAAAGAACTTCCAGCCCATCCAGTTTGGGAATGCTGATGTCGAGGATGATCAGGTCAGGCATGCATTCGCGAACCATCTGCATTGCATCGACCCCATTGTCAGTTTCGCCGACGACTTTGTAACCTTCATGTTCCAGCAGCATTCGAACGGCAAGGCGGATAACAGGGTGATCGTCGACAATAAAAACGGAGTTCATAATCAAATCCCATACGTGCACAAATAAAGCGCGCACCTTAGCTCAGATAGTTGAGGCGCCGCATGAACTGAGGGGGCTGTAGCAGCAATACAGGAAAAGTCCTACAACCGAAGAGGAATCGGACTACGTATCAACTAGGTTTTGCATGAGGAAGGGCAAAAGTTTTGAGGGGTAATCAAGAGATTAAAAATATTGAGTTAGAGCTGTGGGTCTTTATTCTTGTCATGGCTTTAGTGCGTTTGGGTTTTTGCGTTTTTATGATGAGGCCAAGGTCAACAAGTTTCTGAAGTCTGATTGTTTCAATGGTTTGATCAAGTAACCGAGCAAGGGCAGTCCATGTTCGTGGGCCATTATTTTAAGTTGGTCCAGTTCGACGGATGTCAGGCTGCTCAAAAGTATTGCCTGCCTGATCATCCCCCGGCGACTGGCGTATTCGATCAAGTCGAGGCCTGGAAGGTCAGGCAGGCATTGGTCGCACAAAAGAATATCGAACGGTTGCGCAGCCTTGAGCATTTGTTGCAAGGCGGCTTCGGCACTGTCAGTGGCAGTCAATTGGGTGAAGCCATACAACGAGAATCATTAGATTTTGAATCGAGGGGCGTGATTTAGAGCTGTTGGAAGGGTGGTTGGATCATTAATTTGAAATAAAAAACCAATAGATCCTGAATTTTCAAGGTCTTGGTCCATTTAATTGTGAATTTATTTTATGATAATATTTTCAGGGTGTTGTACGTACTTTAACTTAAAGCTAGTTTCAACATGAGCAGTTGGGAGGCTCGGTTCGTGCTTCGCACAAAATATTAAGCTGCGCAAAGACGAACGATAGCCCTTCGACTGAACTGTTTCAAAGCGTATAGGCCATTAATACTATCTAACATTTGGCTGGAGTGGCCTTAGAGAGTGGGCAGGGGGAGCGCGCTGGAAAGCTTTCTCAACTCAATGCCAGTGAGATTGCGCGTTTACTGTGGGCTGAATTGCTAAAAAAAGGGGGTAGACCCCAATGGCAGGCATTGGAATATGATTGGTCTAGCGAGTTTCAGATTGCAAAAGGACGTCAGATAGATTGTATAAAGACATTTTGGGGCAGTAAGCAGGGTTGTTCGAGTCAATTGGTATAATAAAGCCGTTTTTTATCAAACTGCGGAAGCTATAAGTGGAAAGGTGCGCATGGGAGATTACTGCACATGCGGGAACGTAAAGCATAAGTTGGCGTTCGATCTCCTTCCATATAATGGAATGGTAAAATTTTTGTGTGCCAATGATAACTGGTTTAGTAGCATTGATATGTTCAAATCTTCTCCCGAGAAGGTTGCAATCAATGTTGAGATGTTTTGCCAGTTCCACATTGGTTTTGAACTGGTCGCGCCAGTGAACAAGAATATTCATCGCCGTTTCTGGCTGCGCAAAAGTTTTGGTCTGGGCGTTGTAAAGTGAGTTGAGTTCCTCGATGATTTTCTTATCCAAGATTGTGTATAAGGTACGTCGTTCGATGTTGAGGACGTCCGCAAAGTGCCAGGCAGAAGTCGGACCTCTGGCCAATGTTCTAATGTGTTTTGGCTTGTTTGCGCGTATTTTCAACAGTTTTTGTATATCACCAGTTATATTCTGTCGCTGATAGACGTAGGGCAAGTCAGCAATGTTTGGGTCGCCAGATGATGCTGAGATTCCTGCGTGTTTTAATATAGCGCGTATTGTGAATATGTTTAGTGAGTATGTCCGTGACAGGAAGTTTTCTGTTATATAATGCTGAGCGAAATGATCCAATGCGTCTTTGCTAATTAGAATACTATCTCTTTTTCCAAAAATGATTCCGTCATGAAAGTATCCGGAGTCTATGAGCTTCCTAATTTTTGTAGCTGAAAGACGGTGGGTGAGTTGGATCTCTTCAATGCTTTCAAACTCTTCTCTTAAGTGTGTCTCCGGGATCGGAACCCTAGTCCTTTCTTCAATACTGTTTTTGATCGATCTACAAATATTATTACGTTTGTAAAATACTCTGTCAGAAATGGTGATTTTTTCAAATTTATGATTTGTGATAATCGATCGAGTTGCTTCTCTATTCGTTTGCAATACGGAACACAGTTCGTTAAAAGTAAAGGCGATCGCACCGCAGCAGTTACTTTCTGAGCAACCGTATTGATTGGTTGATCGCAGCGTTGATACAAAATTATTGGCAGTGTCACGGATCCACTGATCTCGACTAAGCATCCATGGCGATAATATAGTCTTAGGGCTAAGGTTGGGATGATTTTTGATTTTGGTAGCAATATAAAAATGAAAATAATTTTTATGCTTTTCTGCGATATTGGTGGCGAGAATCAGCTCGTTATCTATTTTTTTCGAGGTTAATAGCGGATATTTAAGGCAATCGATGGCGGCAAAAAAACGATCTGTTGCATCCTGATCGCCAGAAATAAATAAATTTAGAAAGTTTAGCGGGCCGACATCGTCAGAGTGAACAGTGTCGGCGAGGCGTAAATCATAGTGGCACCTACAATAGGGGCCATTGACGGATGACCAGTCATATTTTTTTCCGCACGCCGGGCAGCTATTAAGGTACTCCACCTGGTGATAGGGGCACACCTTTATAAACTCAATATCTTGAATGAATCTCCAGTACCCGTCTTGAAGACACAGAGGGCAAAAATGAGCTCTAAATCGACATGCGCTTGATGGTACTGTCATCCCAGCAATATTTATACGATGCGTTGCTTTGAGTTGCAACGATTGGAAATAAAAAATATCGTACTCTGAATAGGGGTTATCGTTATTTTTTAGGAAAAAATTACTGAGTTGCTGATCGTTAAATAGATTGTTAAATCCAATATATACGTTGTGTCCGATGGATCGTGCGAAAGACCTAGCGTTGCTATAGCCATTGTGAAACGCAGCTCTTGAGAATAAACTGGAAGGGCTTTCGTTGTGATAAGGTTTCGGCCAAAATATAAGATTAAGCATTTTCAAGTTCTTCAATTTTTTGTTTGATTAGCGACCACGGCAACTTAAAAGGATTGATATATTTAAGATCCGGGGCCATTTTATTGAGTTTGTCTGCCGCGTAGATGCAGTCGCTAGGAATAACCGTATGATCACCGCGGGTTGCCGCGGCAAGCATGATCTCAAGCAGAATGGTTCTGAGTTCTCGCATGTTTCCGTGAGTATGAAGATAGAAGGCCCCTGAAATTTGACTGTCTGTTATATGCAGTGGGGTGGTAAATTCGCCGAAACGATTCATTTCCAAGTTTAGCTTGGAAAGTATGGATACAAATATTTCATCGTATTTAATATTGTGCAATCGGGCGCGGTACGGGTAGCGCCCGTCCAATTCTTCATATTGGTTAATCAATGATTCTGCTTTGGATTTGCCGGAAAGAATAATTGGTATACCCGTAGTGTTGGCAATATACTTGATCCATTTACAGACGTTTTTCCAGGTTTTTTCGGCGCCGCGATTAAGGAGGTCGTGAATATCATCGATAATAATCAATCGGGTTTCACAAGTAATCAGCAACCGAAAGAGTCTATTTTGATGTGTTGAGAGTTTGCCAGTTTCAGGGGCGTCACCGAGTTGTTTCAGCATCTCGATGCATAGATCATTTATCGAGTAGGTTGCTGGTACTGCGCAGTCAAAGGCATGAACTTGTTTCGTGCATCCGGTATCACAGTAAATCGTTTGTTTCCCGCCAACGATATTAATCATATGTGCACATGCGGTGCTTTTCCCGGTGCCGGATTCACCGATCAACAGCGTTGAACAAGGTTCGCCTCGAAGATACGTAGCGTCCATTCCGTGAAGCATAGTCTCAATTGCAGTAGAATATTGGGGGTGCATGACTATAGTTTTTTTAAATTCTAATATCTTCATTTGCATAGCAGTGGATAAAATCATGGTGTCACCTATGGAAGAATATAGGTCGGGAATTCGTCTAATTGTGTTGGGGCGATTTCGTTGACAAATGTTAATGGCAGTTGAGCAGCGCTTGTGGTTTCTATTTGTGCATTTGCTGCTTGTTTATATGTCTTTGATATTCCTAATCTTTCTGCTGCTTGTAGCAGTTTTTTATCTTGTCGACTTGGATTGCGTGATTTTGATTTTGCGTTGAATTTGATTTCCCATATCATGTCGTAGATTTCCAGGAGGGCTTGGCGTGCCAAGTTTGCGTCAAATTTCTTTTCGTCTAATTTCAGTTGTTTCTGTACAAGTTCATGTGCATACAGTGTCAGGTTGTTTTGATAGAGAGGTGCGGTTGCATAGGCTTCGAACAGTTCGGTAGGTTTGTCTGGGTGAGCCACCCAAACAGTTGAAAGGTCAGTAATATCAAGATAAACCGTTGCTTTTTGTTTTGCGCTTAATCGGGTAGCTATGTCTGGTAGAGCGGGACCGGTCCAGGAGAGATTCGCATGTTGAACTCGGCCGTTATTTATGCGTTTATGTAACGGTAGTCGGAAAAGACCGTTGAGTGCTGCTGACGTATAGCGCTCAGGTGGCAATTGATTGCGTAGCGCGGAAGCCCATGCTTCGTTTGGTGACGTGCGAATTGTCTGGTGGTATTCGTTGTGGTAGACGCCATAAACAAAGCGATCAAAAATCTGAACAAGTTCACTAAGCTGAAAACAGGCACCGTTTTCAGAGCTGTAAAAATTTCCAATGACGGGATTAGACCCTGTGGAACCCTCCATCGCGTGAGTGAGTTGAGTGTTAAGTGTGCCAAAGAAACGCTCGACTATTGCTTTAGCATTAGGCGTACCAGGAGGTGCGTAGTGGATATTGATACAAAGTAAATGTCCGACATTTTGGACTGAGCCGTTGGCGGCCTCTGCGCCATTATCAACGGTGATTTCCACCGTTCGACCACCGTAACGCGATTCGTCTTCAGATGTTAATGCCATGCGAAGTGATTTTAGAAATTTTTCAGCACATGGGGGCGTGAGCGAGAGTTCGTATCCGATGATGTAACGTGTGGACACTTCTACTAAGACATGTAACCAAGGGCGCCCGAGAATTCTACCTATATGGTCAACAATCAGAATGTCCATTTCATGTGAGTCGCCTTGGACGAGTCTCAACAATACATTCGAGGGGGTTTGTTTTGTACTGTAGTTATTGCTTTTCTCCGCTTGCTTTCGGCCAAGCTGTTTAATGTCTTTGTAATATTCATTGATGCGTTTAATGTGTCTTTTGACAGTGGATGTCGATGGTACGTCAATTTTTATCGTCGAATAGGCACTGCGGGCATCATTCTCGTTGTCGATATACGCGTGAATAAGCTTCTGCAGTGTTTTTATGGTTGGGTGTTTGGGTTGCAAATAAAATTTATGGATGAAGTCTGATATTATTGTGTCTGTCTCTGAGCTAAGTTTTTTTCCTCGAGCTCGACGGCTGGGAGCTTTGATCAGCGACGCTAGACTAAAATTGGACTCACGGTAAATTCGACACCACGTATAAAGGGAAGTGTAACAAGGCGGTTTGTCGTTGTTATAAAGCTTCGCCAGGCGCGCTGCTTCTATTTTAACCTCACTCTTTGGTAATGGCCCTTGAAAATATTCATTAAGACCTCTGACATAATAAATTTTTCGTTGTGCCGCCATCTGCTGTTTTGTTGAAAGGCACTGCAGGCAAATTTCATAGGACTGGTCGATGAGGGCCGACGCATGCAGTCGGATTTCGCCCTTCAAGGCTAAAGCGTTAAATAATTCTGGGCTGAAGAATAGTGGGTGTTTACTCTGTACTGAGCGGAGCGAGATTCGAGTTGTTTCGACCGTGATTACTTCATATACCTTTCCATAAAGATTGTATTGGCTGCCGGGGTGAATTATGGGGTAGGTATCCATGACTACACTCATGTTTGAGTTTTATGCCGTGGAAATGGAGATATTCCGTATGTTTCAATGCGCCGATTAAGCAGCGATTTATACTTTAATAAACTTTTAAGGCTCTTGAATCTTCGGTTTGAATAACGGCGTGTTCAAGGTGAGTGTGTTACGGAGATCAAAATTTAGCTGTTGATCAAATATAGCGGAGCATATTGCCCTTAATGATGGGTGTGATTCGTGCGAAAGCAGGAGTGAGATCGAGAGCGGCCCCGTCCATGTGCAGAGACAACTCATGAGTTGCCGTAGCTCATAGTCTGTGACCCGGTGCGAACGCGAGTATAGGAGTGCGAGATTATCTAGGGTACCATCCTTAGCAAACTCAGCCAGGTTGAATGTTTCAAAGCCATAGCCCAACATGGCCGCCGCAGTTGCGAAACTGTCTAATACGGAGTGATAGTGGCTGGAAAGTTCTGACAGGCTTCCCTTTAACTCAATAAAGTAAGCATGGCCGTCATCGCATTTAACGAAAAAGTCTGGCGTATATTGACAAGATTTTTTGGTGGAGTCATACCTGTAACTGACGGGTTGTATGTAATATTGAGTGACGTGGTGTTGATACTCCAAAAGCCAACACATATAGGCTTCGTTGTGACTCTCGCAGATGAGTTGGACGTGATTTTTTCTCGATGGAAAGTAGACCAACGATTTGCCGAAGCGTTTTTTACGTACGTCGCGTGCAGGGGCGGCATGCGAAGGCCGCCAGTTTCGATCAAACATGATGACCACCCTCTGGTTTCATGATGAAGCGATGACCGTATTAAGTTGTTTCGCGTTATCGTCGCGTGTTTTCTGTAGTAAATGTCCTCTAAGAGCTTGGGCGTTTTTCCATCCCTTGTTGACTGTTGAGAAGCGGGTCTCGATAGCTAAAATTTTTAAGGATTCAACAAATACTAAACACTCGTCCTTCTAGAAAAATAAAAATTGGTTTAAATGCCTCTCATTTGAATGGCGATGAAATGATATTTGATCTTAAATGACGGCCCTTTATTGGTGGCTGATGGTAATGATTGCTTTTGCTTGATGAGGGTAAATGTACGCCTGGTTCATTCTTTTTTCTACTGGTAAACGATGATTGTTACAATTTTCAAAAATATCAATAAATAGAACGAGTTATATTGCTTCGTGTGTAAGTTATTTACCTTAGTTGGTAAAAGTTTACCTTGGTTGGTAAATGCTTTGCGGTGCCAGTGATCAGTGTTCGTTTTCACGCGTGCCAAAAAGTGTTGACACTTCGGATGGTGGTGATGGCACCAATCGGCTGGCGTTTGCGGACCGGTCTGGAGAGTGGCTTGGCGCAGTGCTCATGCTGTAAAGGTAAGCTGACGTGAGTTTGCGCCTGGGGCGCCATTCCTTAGCGACCATTGATTGACCATTGATGTGTTTCGCTTAGATCAACCGACGACTCGATGTATCGGACTAGCACCGCGTTCGGTTGGGAGTATTACTGGACGTGATTTATTGCAGGAGTCTGTTTCGCCGCTTCCCGCTTTGAAAGTTAAAGGGCTTCGTTCAGATAAGCTAGACACTGAATTTACTACTCCCGCTATAGTTGGCTGGTTAGTCACAGGCTTGGTTTAATTTAGCTGTGTTCAGTATTTTTGTACTTGTCCCACTTTTCATTATATGTTTCATTCGCTTTTTTGAAGGGGGTTCGTATATCTGAGATAGATGGTTTTACTTCAGGGGATGGTGTGTTGGTCTTATGTGTTCTGAAGAAGATGGATATGTAAACCGATTTTAGATCTAGGTGTGTCGTAATCTGCGAGCTCGCACTTAGTTGGTAAGTTTATGCTTAATTGAAGATGTTGCTTGGCTGCGTTCGATAAGGCGGCTAGTTAATTTTTTTGTCTTTTTAACGCCGCTTTTAACTTCATAGCAGTTTTATTGTTTGTATAGCAGTCGCTGCATGTTTAAGCGTCGTTCCTCCCTTTATATCTGCTGAGCCGTTTGCTTTCGCGGGCCCGCTCACCTTACGTATTCGCGAGCAAGAGCTGCACTAATACCAAGTCAGTTGCTTATGGGGCATCGCTAGCGCTGGTTTTTGCAAAATTCCAAGTGCCACATGTTATTGCCGGTGATTTGGCGAGTCCTTCGGAGCATTCAACCACCTGTGCGACTGCTTATGGCAGCAGTAGCCAAGCGCTAGCATTAGGCCACCAACCTTGTTTGATTTTTTACCTCAAGGGGTATTGATGTCTTTATGCCATACACAATACTTTTTTGAACTGTAGTACGTTGCATGTAATTACAGTGTACAAAGTTTGTGATCGAACGCTAGTTTGTAAGGCTTGTTGATGCGGGATAATCTAAAGTTACCCAAGGTGATGACCGTTTATCGGGAAAATAGTCGAAAATTCGGTATCATTTTACGGGTGACCAGCGATTATTCAGGGCGTAGACCCTCGCGGTCATTCGCCGCAATGACGGCTTCACTTATAACCTATTGTTAACCTCCAAGAAGTTTTGATGCCGATTGGACGTTTAATACTCCAACATCGGCCAATGCTTGGTTACATACAATAATACGACACCTTGCAAAAGTATGCCGCTGTCTTTCCGCTGCGCAGTAAATAGATGGTCGACGGATGCATAAGCCGCCCGCCCTCACGGTGTTTGCGTGCCTGTGAAGTGGCCTTTTTCGTCGTTTAGTGCCGGCTTCGAGCTGAAGGGAAACCCGAATGCGTCATTCGCGGAGGTGGTCGAGCTTGAGCTGGGCCAGACCCGAAGGCGGCCTCGACGGTTAAATGGCTGAGGAGGGGCCTGGCAAGAGCGTTCACTCTGGCGACCATCTTCGACGTCGTCATCCTGGCGCTTGTTGCCGCATGTACGGCTGCGACCCTCCCGCGGGCGTACACAGGATTCCGGTGGTTTCATTGGCCTCCCGCTTGAAGTATGTTGGACTTCGCTGCCGCATTCACTTTAACGACAGCCAGCTGATAACGATTGGCCGGATGTTGGTGTACGGTCTTGCTCATCGCGGCGATCCATTCGCTACGGGTGTCCGAAGATGTCTGATCAGCCTCTGAGATACGGTAGTTACCAATGGTTTGAAGAAACCGCAGAGGAGCTTCCGCTTAACTCGAGCGAGATCGAGGTCCGCCTGGCCATCGCCGAGTTTGTAATTCGGCGGGTTGCCGGGGCACCCGCCGGGGAAGAAATTTTCAATGGGTTGTTACCGCTTTTTGAGAATCGATATCCCCAGCACAAACTGCTTTCGCATTATTTGCTCAGCCCTGGCTACTTGGCCCCAGACGCCGAGGATGTTGAGCCAGAGGGGGAAGAAACGACTTTGGGATTTGGCGCACTCGATGAGCGGCTGATCAATAACCTGCGCCATCGCGATGAAAGCCTGGAGCCATCCGGCCCGCTGGCGGGACTAGGTACGGATCTCCCGTCTGGCAACACTCGTCGTCGAAAACCGAAAGTCAGCAGTCCTGACAGTGACAAAAGCGGATCGACAGACGATGACCTCTTGTCTCCGGCTGTGTTGAAGGGGTAGATCACTCCCCCCGTTATCGTATTTCGCGGGACACAGCTCGCTTCCGATCTTCACTCTGGCGTCATCATTAACGCGAGGGTCAGCTTGATGAATTCTTCATTTCGGTCGATCGCCACCAGGGCGCCGCGTACGTTATCCGCGACTTCTACCGCACCACGCTGCTCTACCCAGTTTGAAAGTTCTAGGATGGCTGCTTCCAAGGCGAGTTGGTTTTCATTGAGCTTGGACAACAGGGACGGCAGCAGGTCTGAGGTGGGCATGGTGTTTCCTCCGTGAAGGGCAAAGCGTAGCAGGGCGTGGCGGCCTTCGATGCAATTAGCTGCCAGTTGCTACTTGTGGAAAGCAACTGAGGCTGGGAGGGGTAGCATGACAGTCATAGAGCAAGCTGTAGACGCACTGCAAAAGGCCAGGAAGGTGGTCTTTTTCACCGGTGCTGGCATCTCCGCCGATAGCGGCATTCCCACGTACCGCGAAAAACTGTCTGGAATCTGGACAGGATCCGATCCAAGGGATTTGGAGACGGCCAAGGCCTTTCGGGAGAACCCCGCCTTGGTCTGGGGATGGTATCTGTGGCGGCGGCTTCGCGTTGCTCAAGCAGAGCCCAATGCCGCACATCGTGCAATACCTCGCCTAGCTAACTCCCAGCGCCAGGTGTCTGTTATCACCCAGAATATTGACGACCTCCATGAGCGAGCCGGCTCGTTCAATGTGGTGCATTTGCATGGCAGTTTGGCAATGCCCAAATGCTTCGCCTGCCACCGGCCTGCGGTTGTGTCACCCGATCAATCAGCAGTGCCGGATGAGGGCGCCCTGATCGAGCCGCCTAGGTGTCAGCGTTGTAACGGCAAAATGCGTCCTGCGGTGGTCTGGTACGGTGAGGATTTGCCGCCCCAAGCTTGGAAGGCCGCAGTGCAGTTGGTGAAGGATTGCGATCTGCTGGTCTCAGTCGGCACCTCCGGAATCGTTATGCCTGCCGCAGGCCTTCCCGACCTTGCATTGGCGTCGGGAGCTTCGGTCATTCATGTGAACAAGGTCGACGTTGCAATGGGTGAACCGAGGGAGTTCATGCTGATGGGGGCTGCCGCTGAAGTACTGTCGATGCTGCTCGAAAGGATAGAGACGGGTAAGATCAGGAAGCTTGAGCCTTGAAGCCACGTTTCGAACACGCGTTCCTGATCTGCCCATTAGACCGCTACAGGCGGCCGCTTACGGCGCAGGTTTATAGGGAATTATAGAGCGATTATAGAGCGATTATAGGTGACCGAATTTGGTCGCCTTGTCTTGGACTGACGACCTCAACGTGTGGAGGCTTAAATGACGATGCCATTTGAACGGAGCAGGTCCGTCGCACAAACTCATGCTTTCTTGACGGAACTTGCTCGCGACACAGAAGTGCCCGAACGCGTTAGACAAAACGCTCACTTCCTTTTACGCCACTTTCCCACTAAGCATGATGTGCTCCAGGCTGGCCGAATTGAAGAGCAAGCAAAAAAATTAGGGATAGGTGTATTTGGCCCCGTTTTTTGCTCCTCAACTGAAGACTGGTAGCAGCTCATCACGACAGGCAACTTCCGACCCACGCTGTGTGAAAACGTCTGAAACTGCTCAATCTTTTGATCGTTTAGATCATGGTGGGGACGCTTATGAGTAAGGGGCCGGCGAACACACCTTCCGAACTCCAGCATTAAGGGCGATGGTGTCCGCGTTTTTTTAAGCGGACGCGATCGCCCTTAACGTCAGGATTTCCATGCGCCAACGAAGCTCTTACCCGAAACAGTTCAAAGCCCAGGTTGTTCAGGAATGTCTGCAACCGGGCGCAACACTATCCAGCGTTGCCATCAGCCACGGCATTAATGCCAACGTTATCCGCAAGTGGCTACCGCTTTATCGAGATCAGCTACCAGCGGCGTTGCCGGCTTTCGTTCCGTTGAAAGCTACGCCTAAACGGCAGGTGGAAGCGTTGGCGACCATTGAGCTGCCGCTTGGTGAGCAATCGATCACAGTGAAATGGCCAGCGTCCGATCCTGAAGGTTGCGCCTGCTTTGTCCGTGGACTGTAACCGTCCGCCAAAGTCACCTACCCGATCCCCGCGATAAGGGCGATGTTCTCCACTTAAAAATACGTGGACACT